>MPDD01000005.1 GCA_001874265.1 Bacteroidetes bacterium MedPE-SWsnd-G1
GCACCGCTCATTTCTGACAAATTCAATAAATCTCGAGATTGCACCAATTTCAATGCCTTATCTATATCATAAGAAAAGATGCGATCTTCTTTTGCAAAATCTACATGCTTGCGAATTTCATTAAATACTTGATCTAATATTTTACTCGACTTTAAAGGTTTTCTAAACTCAAATGCCTGAGCAGCACTTAACAATTCAATCGCTAATATTTTTTCTAAGTTTTCTATAACGCGCAATGCTTTTCGACCACCAATAGAACCCATACTTACATGGTCCTCTTGACCTAAAGAAGTCGGAATACTATCCGCGCTGGCTGGGAAGCACAATCCTTTATTCTCACTAACCAATGCGGCAGTTGTATATTGTAAAATCATAAATCCGGAATTCAACCCTGTATCTTGCATCAACAACCTTGGAGTCCCTTCGTATTTTCCTTCTAAAGACAAATATGTTCTTCTATCAGAAATACTACCCAATTCCGCTGCGGCCAAACAAGCATAATCTAGCGGCAAGGCCAATGGTTGCCCATGAAAGGAGCCTCCACTAATAATTAAATCTTCAGAAATAATAATTGGATTGTCAGTAGCCGAATTCATTTCTACCTCTACTATTTCCTTTAAATGCAACCAAGCATTTCTAGAACTTCCATGTACTTGTGGCATACATCGAAGAGAATACGGGTCTTGCACTTTGCCACAATCTATATGTGATTTTCCGATATCAGAATCCTTTAAAAACTTTGCAATTCTTGCAGCAACATGTGTATTGCCTTTATACGGCCTAGTAGCGTGTAATTTTGGATGAAAAGGCGCTTGTGACCCCATCAATCCTTCTATCATTAATGCACCAATAACATCGGCATGCGAAAGTGTGCTATGCAATTTATCCACAACCATCACGGCATGCGCTAGGATAAATTGCGTACCATTAATTAATGCCAATCCAGCTTTAGGATGTAAAGGAACCGGCTCTAAATTAAATGCATTCAATACTTCTGAACTGTGAACTCTTTTCTCTTTATAATAAACTTCTCCTTCGCCCAATAATGGTAGGAACAAGTGCGATAATGGACATAAATCTCCCGAAGCTCCGACAGAACCTTGTTCTGGAACTACCGGAATAACGTCATTATCAATATGCCATAAAATACGATCAATAATTGTTCTAGAAATACCAGAATGCCCTTGCGATAATGACTGAACTTTTAGAATCAACATTAATTTTGCCAAGTCTTCTGAAATAGGATTACCAACCCCAACACTATGACTTAATAAAATTTTACGCTGCAACTCGCTGGTGTCTTCTGGTGAAATCTTAGTGTCACACAATGGCCCAAACCCTGTATTTATTCCATAAACGGCCTCTTCTTTTTGAGAGGTCTTTAACACAATTTGATGTGCTTTTTCTATTTTACTTGCAACCGAAGATGAAATTATTGTTTCTAAATTACCTCTTAAAATGGCTAAAACTTTCCCTACAGTTAAATGATCTTCTCCGTATTTAAACATACTCCAACTCCTTTTTAATTTCTTCAAAATTAGCATTATATTTGATGCTTAACAATATCAATACTATCAAGTATTGATAATTAATAGTTATCAATGGAGTTGCGTCATATTCATTACTTTTTGGCAGTTGCTGAAGATTTACATTTTCGAAAAGCGGCAGAACGCTTATTTATTTCTCAGCCGGGATTAAGCCGACAAATAAAGCAGTTGGAAGAAGAATTAGGCTTCCCGTTATTTGAACGTAGCAATAAAAAAGTTTCATTGACCAAAGCAGGAAATTATCTTAAAAATGAATTTGTACTCACACTTAAAAACATCAATGATTCAGTGCAACATGCACAATTATTACATCAAGGAATTGAAGGAAATATAAACCTTGGCTATGTTGGCTCAGCCATGCAAAACGTGATTCCAAGTCTATTACATCGCATAAATGAAAATCTTCCAAATCTTCATTATAATTTAAAGGAAATGGAAAATCCTGAACAAATTGATGCACTGCTTACTCAAGAAATTGATCTTGCATTTGTACGTATGAACCAAGTTCCATCGGGTTTAAAAATAAAACCGATTTTTGAAGATACTTTTTCTCTAGTCCTGCCAAAAAATCACCCAATTAATCAAAGTAATTTTAAAAACCTTTCACAATTTAAAAACGAACAATTTATTCTTTTCGATCAATCATACAGTCCTAACTACTATGCTCAGGTGATGCAAATTTTTAGTGATAGTGGGTTTACACCCAGCATTTCTCACAATACAGTTCATGCAAGTACCATTTTTAAACTGGTCGAGAACAATTTTGGAATAGCCATTGTTCCTAGCACGCTTCAATTAGGGTATCAAATGAATATTAAGTTTATTGAATTGAAAAAAATAAAACAACGAACTGTTTTATCAGTTGCATGGAATGCCTCTAATAGAAACCCAATTTTAGAAAACATACTTCAACTTATATAGCACAGATTCTGGAAAAAAGACATCATTATCTTTTTTACTATATTTGAATTCTAAAGGAAATCTATGCTCTCAAACGCTTGTAAATATGCAATTCGATCCGTTTTGTATTTGGCAATTCACTCAAATGAATTAAAAAAAATTGGGGTGAAGGCTATTACTGAAGAGCTAGAAACTCCTCAACCTTTTTTAGCAAAATTATTACAACAATTATCGAGAGACAACTTGGTGTCTTCTACTAAAGGCCCTAATGGTGGTTTCTTTTTAAGTGATATAGACAAACAAAATACCATTTGGAATGTTATTGAAAGTATAGACGGAACTGATAAATTCGATAACTGTTTTTTGGGGTTGAAAAAATGCAATGGCGAAAATCCATGTCCTGTACATTTTATTGTTGTTCCATTTAAAGAAACCATTTTAGCAGATTTTAGAGATAAAACTATTGAAAAATACGTGGCTTCAATGGAAGGTACAAGACAAGTAATTACACTTAAAGATTTAGATAGCTTCTAATAATTTTATTAGCAAGGTCAGCAATCCAAATTCTAAATATTCAACAATTACTTTTTTTTATCCTTTAGAATTAAAGTGTTCTATAGAATAGCATAAACTATCATTTGTTAGTTGAAGGCTTCAGAAGAAAAAGTCTAATTATAGCGTTCCAAATAACTAAACCATAAAACTAATTTAGAAGCTTAATAATATTGAATGACAATTCTTCGTAAAGCCTTCCTACTAACCAAATCATAAAAAGAAAACTTGAAATCGATGTTCTAATCAAGTTTTGTTTAAAAAGTGTTTTGTCTTCTAAACAAAGAAAAATGATAAAATCCATACAAGTTCTGATATTTATCATATTTGATAAATTAATTCAGTTCTGAATAGAATCGCTAAAATAAAATGATGAGGACTAAAAAAACTCGGAAATTTCCTCCTAGCTTTTTCAATTTGATTAGAAAAGTTATTTAATTTTTAATTGCCAACTAGCCTCTCCTTTTTCTAATGTATAAATTACTTCTTCTTGATATTCCACAGGCTCAGAATTAATATCTTCGTTTAAATAGATTGGGAAATAACGTATCAATCGATCGCTTTCAAAAACAAAAGTATCATGCCCCTTATAGGCTTCGAACAATGCGCCCTCTTCAAAATCTTTTTCAGTAAACTCCGGAATATAAATAGGTGTGACACTTTTATCTTGGTTCGAAGCGTATCCGTAAACATTAGCGTAACTTCCTGAACCAGCCGATTGTGTAACTATATACAATTCGTCATAACCATTATTATCAAGATCTGTAACTTTAATTTCCATTACTGGATCAATATCCGTCAAGGAAAATTCGTTGTTGATTTTAAATCCTTTCGTTTCAATTATTAAAGAGGCTAAACTTGCACTTTCTGAAATTTCCTCAGAAACAATAAAAACCTTTTCTGTAGAAGTCGGAAACTCTTTTTTTACATGTTGCTGTATTTTCTTTTCACATGAAATAAAACAAGCTAATATACACGCAACTAAAATTATTCTCATCTTTATTTTTTATAGAATGGTGAATGTTTTGCCAAGTATTTCAATGTAATTTTATAAGCATCTTGAGTATTCCAAAATGAAGTATGGTCTTTATTAAAAATACTATTTCCTTTATCGTTATAAATATGGACTCTTATCGATGTTGAATAATTCTGAATATTTGTAGAAACTCCAAATGAAGTAGATTTACTTTTTCCATTTCCAAATATATCTCCAACTATATGACCATGACTATCTACATAAGGCTTACCTTTACTTTTGGAAGTTGTAGTGGAAGAACCAACGTTGGACTGGTTTGTTTTCTGGACGGTAACTATACCTTGAATAACAAATTCAACTCCAAGAATATTACAAATTTCGCCCATTGTATAGCCATCAATATTGTTATTCTGAACTCCTGCTTTTATCAATAAAGCATTTGTAGTTCTAGGTTCTTGAAATTGTAAACCGCTACTGTATTTGTCAAAAATATCGTAAGATTCTTCTTGAATTTTGGAAGACATTTGATCGGAACTAAATTCTTGATCTCTTATAAATCCAAATGGTAAAACCGCTACTTTATTGTGATGACTCGCCAAATCTGAATCCGGTTTAGATTTCGTATCGAATTTATTGAAAAACTGTATTCTACCAGATGAAAACGTAATTTTAACAATATCAGCAACCTTCACCGTATAGTCAATACTTTCATTTTGATACACAAAATGGACATCATTGTCAGAGATAGATTGAACTTTACCAATCATTTCTTCCCCGTTGGTTTTTAAAATGACATCATTTATTTCAGGAGTTTGCGCACCTAAAGAAAATGAACATAATAATAGCAGAACGAAATAAACCCAACTCTTTTTCATAGCCTAATAATTAGATTGACTTTAAAGTTAACAAAAAATGATTACTTATATTTCATAGATAATTGAATTCGCTTCCGTTGCACGTCCACTTCTAGCACTTTTACTATGACTTGTTGATGCAGTGCAACAACTGAAGAAACGTCAGACACATATTTATCTGCCAAATTCGAAACATGCACCAGACCGCTTTCTTTAACCCCTACATCCACAAAACATCCAAAATTTGTAATGTTATTTACAATCCCCGGTAATAATTGTCCTTCTCGTAAATCGTTAATGGTCCTTATATCTTTATTAAATGTAAATACTTTAGCCGTTTCTCTCGGGTCAACCCCAGGTTTTTCTAATTCGGAAATGATATCCTTTAAGGTTGGTAAACCCACAGTATCTGTGCAATACTTCTGTAAATTTATTTGTTGTAGAACCGATTTATTTCCAATTAACTCATCAACCGATTTTCTTTCATCCTTTGCCATTTTGTTTACCAATAAATAACTTTCTGGGTGCACAGCCGAATCATCTAATGGATTCTTAGCATCTTTAATTCTTAAAAATCCTGCTCCTTGTTCAAATGCCTTGGCTCCCAATCTCGGTACTTTCTTAATCTCATTTCTCGATTCAAACGCGCCATTTTCATTTCGATACGCCACAATATTTTCAGCCAATTTTGGTCCAATACCCGAAACATAACTTAACAAAGGTTTACTTGCAGTATTGATGTTTACGCCAATAGTATTAACACAACTTTCAACAACAGCATCCAATGATTTTTTGAGTTTCGATTGATCTACATCGTGCTGGTACTGTCCCACTCCTATAGACTTGGCATCTATTTTAACCAACTCAGCCAACGGGTCTGCCAAACGTCTTGCAATAGAAACAGCTCCACGCACCGTTACATCATAATTCGGAAATTCTTCTCGTGCAATTTTTGAGGCAGAGTAAATCGAGGCCCCTGCTTCACTTACAACAAATACTTGAAGTTCTGAATCAAATCTAATTTTACGAATCAACTGTTCCGTTTCTCTAGAAGCTGTTCCGTTACCAATTGCAATGGCCTCAATTTTATGCGCATTTACTAAGGAACTAATTTTCTTCATAGCCTCTATAGCTTTGTTCTGTGGCGCATGCGGAAAAATGGTTTCGTTATGTTTTAAATCACCTTGCGCATTTAAGCAAACCACCTTACAACCAGTTCTAAATCCAGGATCAATACCTAAAATTCGTTTCTCACCTAAAGGTGATCCAAGCAACAACTGCTTTAAGTTTTTAGCAAATACATTAATGGCTGTTTCGTCCGCTTTCTCTTTAGCTTTTGCTTGAATTTCATTCGATAACGCTGGCAGTAACAAACGTTTATAAGCATCTTTAATAGCCAACGCTATTTGATCTGCACACTCATTGTTTGATCGAATAATTCTACTTTCAATTTTATCCAAAGCCCGTTCATTATCTATTTCAATTTTTAGCCGAATAAAACCCTCCTTTTCAGCGCGTAAAATGGCTAATAATCTATGCGAAGGACATCTACTTAAAGACTCTGACCAATCAAAATAATCTCTAAATTTTTGTGCTTTTTCATCCGTAATTTTTGCCTTAACTCCTTTGGTAGTAATCTGTGCAAACTTTTCTAATTGCCAACGAATATTATTTCTGATATCAGTTCGTTCATTTATCCACTCTGCAATAATATGTCGCGCACCGTCCAATGCATCGTCTTCATTTGTTACTTTCGCATTCACATATTTAGAAGCGATATAATCCAAATCATTTGCGCGTTGACTCATGATTATTTTGGCTAAAGGCTCCAATCCATTTGCTCTAGCAGTTTCTGCCTTTGTTTTACGCTTCTTTTTATACGGCAAATACAAATCTTCTAAGACAATCAAATTATCAGAACTTTCAATTTTCCGCTGTAATTCGTCCGTTAAAACCTCTTGTTCTTTAAGTGCTTTTAAAATGGATGATTTCCGTTTTTTTAATTCTTCAAATTGCTCTTTAAACTTTACAATATATCCAATCTGAACCTCATCTAAATTCCCCGTACGCTCTTTACGATATCTAGAAATAAAAGGAACGGTGCAGTCTTCATTTAACAATTCAACTGTATTGCTAATTGATGCTTCTGACAGGTTGGTAAAATTCTTTATAAATTGAATTAATTGGCTACTCATAATTGATTTTCATAAAAAACCCTGAATAAATTCAGGGTTCAAATAGTCTTTTAAAAAGGTGAGTTAACTCACGCTTTCTCCATTATTTACTTCTCTTTCTGGCTCAATAAAGGCTAGTTTACCATCCATAGTGTCAGTCATTAAAATCATCCCTTGACTTTCAACTCCTCTAATTTTTCGAGGTGCCAAATTGACCAACACACTTACTTTTTGCCCGATAACGTCTTCCGCTGAAAAACTTTCTGCGATACCGCTAACAATAGTTCTAGTATCAATACCAACATCGACTTTCAGTTTTAACAACTTCTTTGTTTTTGGAACTTTTTCGGCTTCTAGAATCGTTCCAATTCTAATATCTAATTTTGTAAAATCATCAAAAGAAATAATGTCCTTTTGAGGCTCTACTTCTTTATTTGCAATTTCATTTGCAACTTTTGTAGCCTCTAACTTATCTAATTGCGCTTGAATGTCTTTGTCCTCTATCTTAGCAAATAATAATTCAGCCTTTCCAATTTGATGACCAGATGGCAATAAAACTTCCTTTTCTGCTATAGCACTCCAAGAGTTCTCTATTCCACTCGAACCGGCATTCAGTATCCCTTTTAACTTCTCTGATGTAAATGGTAAAAATGGTTCGGATAAAGTTGCTAATGCTGTCGCAATTTGTAAAGCAACATTCATAATAGTTTCTACTCTTTCAGGATTTTCTTTTACCTGCTTCCATGGCTCTTCATCTGCCAAGTATTTGTTTCCTAAACGAGCCAAGTTCATCAATTCGCCCATCGCTTCTCTAAATCGATAACGCTCTACAGAATTTGCAATGATTCCAGGATACTCCTTTACTTTTGCAAGGGTCTCTTCATCAACTTCAGAAAACTCTCCTGCTGTTGGAACAATTCCATCATAATATTTATTTGTTAGCACCACAACTCGGTTTATAAAGTTTCCGAAAATGGCAACCAACTCACTGTTATTTCTTGTTTGGAAATCTTTCCAAGTAAAATCATTATCCTTTGTTTCTGGCGCATTCGCTGTTAATGCATAACGCAATACATCTTGCTTTCCAGGGAAATCTTCTAAATATTCATGCAACCAAACAGCCCAATTCTTAGAAGTAGAAATCTTGTTTCCTTCTAAATTTAAAAACTCGTTGGCTGGCACATTCTCTGGCAATATGTAGTCGCCATGTGCTTTTAACATTGCTGGGAAAATGATACAATGAAATACGATATTATCCTTCCCAATAAAGTGTACTAATTTAGTGTCTTTATCTTTCCAATAGGGCTCCCAATCTTTTCCATTTTCTTTTGCCCATTCTTTAGTAGAAGAAATATATCCAATCGGCGCATCAAACCATACATACAGCACTTTTCCTTCGCCTCCTTCTACAGGAACGGGAATTCCCCAATCCAAATCACGTGTTACCGCTCTTGGTCTTAAACCATCATCTACCCATGATTTCACTTGACCCAGTACATTGCTTTTCCAATCGTTTTTATGGCCTTCTACAATCCATTCTCTTAACCAAGATTCGTATTTATCTAGTGGTAAAAACCAGTGTTTAGTTTGCTTTAAACTGGGCACATTACCGGTAATTGCCGATTTCGGGTTGATTAAATCTGTAGCATTATGACTCGTTCCACATTTTTCACATTGATCTCCATAACTCTCTTCATTTCCACACTTTGGACAGGTTCCAATAACAAATCTATCTGCTAAAAACTGATTTGCCTCTTCATCGTATAATTGCTCATCTACCTTTTCAATAAACTTGTCATTCTCATACAAATTCTTGAAAAATTCTGATGCTGTTTCATGGTGAACCGGTGCTGAAGTTCTTGAATAATTATCAAACGTAATTCCAAATTCATTGAAGGAATTTTTAATGATTGTATGATATTTATCTACCACTTGTTGCGGTGTAATTCCCTCCTTTTTTGCTTTTAAAGTAATTGGCACTCCGTGCTCATCAGAACCACAAACAAAAGCAACATCATGCCCTTGCATTCGCAAATAGCGCGCATAAATATCTGATGGTACGTAAACGCCTGCTAAATGTCCAATATGAACAGGGCCGTTTGTATAAGGTAATGCCGATGTAATGGTATATCTACTCACAAAAATGAATTTTAATCTTTGATTGCAAAAGTACTCAATCCGACTGATAGGTTAAAATGAGAATGATTTTTTCTTTACTTTTGATAGCATCTAATAATTAACCCATTTCAATGTTAAAACAACTTCTGTTATTCGTATTTTCTTTTAGTATTACTCTTAGCTATGGTAATAATTTTAAAAGTGACTTAATTAAACCGCCAAGTCTTAAGAAAGGTGATACCATCTTGATAGTTGCTCCGGCAGGAAAACTTAAAAATTTAGAGGCAATACAAGCAGGAATTGACCTTGCCGAACAATGGGGTCTAGTTGTGAAGTTAGGTAAATATGTGTTAGGAGAAAGTAGTTCCTTTTCAGGCACTGATCAAGAGCGCTTAGATGATTTTCAAAAAGGATTAGACAACCCAAATATTAAAATGATTTGGGCAGGTCGCGGTGGTTATGGAGCTGTCAGAATTATTGATGATTTAGATTTTACAACTTTTAAAAAACACCCCAAATGGGTCGTTGGTTATTCTGATATTACAGTTTTACATAACAAATTACACGCGTTAGGATATCAGAGCATTCATGCACAAATGCCAAGTACGTTGGATTTAAAAGATCCCATTCAAGAACCATCTATACAATCACTTTATCAAGTGTTATTTGGTAAAAAATTAAAATATA
Organism: Bacteroidetes bacterium MedPE-SWsnd-G1; assembly: GCA_001874265.1. Classification (GTDB taxonomy): domain Bacteria; phylum Bacteroidota; class Bacteroidia; order Flavobacteriales; family Flavobacteriaceae; genus Urechidicola. Next base: position 9,809 of record MPDD01000005.1, read on the forward strand.
GTTTAGAAGGGAACGGAAACAATAGAATTGGAAAGCGTAGAGGTACTTTAGTTGGAGGGAACCTATCCATATTATACAGTATGCTTGGTTCTGATACAGATTTGGATACTACTGGAAAAATCATCTTCATTGAAGACGTTGGTGAGTATTTATATCATATCGATCGTATGCTGATTAGTTTAAAAAGAGCAGGATATTTTGAAAAGGCCGCTGGACTAATTGTTGGTGATTTTAGATTAAAAACAAATGATAGCAATCCTTTTGGTAAAACATTACAAGAAGTGGTTTTTGAAGCCATAGAAGGAACTGATTTTCCAGTAATCTTCGATTTTCCTGCAGGTCATATTGATGATAATAGAACATTAGTTTTTGGAAGTGACGTGAAATTAAATGTAACCAAAAATGAATCTAAGTTGTCATTCTGAGCGGAATAAAATGAAGTGAAGAATCTCGAGAATAAAGATTCTTCGTTACACTCAGAATGACAACGTGAAGCGAATTGCTAATAATGAAAACACTCGGAACACATAATTACTATGTCTATATTCTAACCAATAAATTAAAAACTGTACTATACACTGGTGTAACAAATGATTTAAAAAATCGAGTACGGTTTCATAGAGAAAATGCCAATTTGAACAAAAAAGCATTTACCTCTAAATACAAGTGTTTTTATTTAATTTATTACGAGCAATTTAAAGATGTAAATGCGGCAATTAAAAGAGAAAAACAGATAAAAGGATGGTTGCGATTAAAAAAAGATCACTTAATATCAGAGTTTAATCCGAAATGGAAATTTCTAAATGATGATATTAAATAAATCAAATGTCATTCTGAACGAAATGAAAAGAAGTGAAGAATCTTTTAAGAGAATTAATTGTATAGATTCTTCGTTACACTCAGAATGACAAAAATCAAACATTTACTAAAAATGGCTCAACATAATGAACTTGGAAAAAAAGGAGAGCAAATTGCCATTGATTATTTGATAGACAAAGGGTATACCATATTAGATAAAAATTGGAGGTTTCAAAAAGCAGAAGTAGATGTTATTGCTCAAAAAAATGAACTCATAATTGCGGTAGAAATTAAAACCAGAACATCTGATTATTTTGGAGACCCTCAAGATTTTATTTCAAAAAAGAAAATAAGCCTACTCGTTTTGGCTATGAATGAATACGTTCTGTCTAAAAACTTTGATAATGAAATAAGATTTGACGTCATTGCTATTCTCAAAAACAAACAGACCTTTAAAATTGAACATATAGAAGATGCGTTTTTGTATTTTTAACCGTCAACTCAACCATTTATGAACAGATACTGCATTAGTATTATAGCTACGTTAGCATTTATAGCAACTTCTTGTAAAGAAAAACCTGAATCAATTGTAAAAAACGAATCGCCAAAACCAAATGTTGTTATCATCTTTTTAGATGATTCTGGGTATTCAGATTTTAATCCTTTCGGACAAGTAACTATCGAAACTCCAAACGTTCAAAAACTAGCAAATGAAGGTGTACGTTATACCAATTTCCATGTGCCACAAGCAATTTGCTCGGCATCTAGATCTGCTTTAATGACTGGTTTATACCCGGGAAGAACAAAGGTTTTCGGTGCTCATGGCCCAAAAGAAAAGTGCTTAGATACCGTTTATCCGACTATGGGTGAAGTTTTTCAATCGGCAGGTTATACAACTGGAATATTCGGAAAATGGCATTTAGGAGATACGCCAGAAACGAGACCTCATAATAGGGGGTTTGATGAATCTGAAGGGTTGATGTATTCTAATGATATGTGGAAACATCATCCTGTAAATCCTAAATATTGGGGTAGATTTCCAATTCAATATTGGAAAAACGGAAAAGTTACTATTGAGGATGTCGGTGTACCCGAACAAAAACAATTGACGAAATGGTATACAGAAGGTGCAGTAGATTTTATCAATAGAAATAGCAACGAACCTTTCTTATTATACGTGCCACACTCAATGCCGCATGTGCCTATTTTTGCTAGCGAAGAATTTGAAGGAAAATCCGGTAAAGGCTTGTATGCTGATGTCATGTTAGAATTAGATTGGTCAGTAGGACAAATTATGAATGCATTGCATAAGAATGAGGTAGACGAAAATACCATTGTAATTTTCACATCAGACAATGGCCCTTGGGCGGCATATGGAAACCATGCAGGAACAACGCCATTTAAGGAGGCCAAAGCTACAAGTTTTGAAGGTGGTACTAGAAGTGCTTGCATCATAAAATACCCAAATCATTTAGAAGCAAATTCAAGTTCTGATAAAATGTTTTCATCTTTAGATTTATTGCCTACGCTGGCAAGTATAACCTCATTAGAATTACCAGAAGGTCCAATGGACGGCAAAAATGTATGGGATCTAATTACGGGTGAAGCCGGTGCAAAAAATCCGCATAACTACTATCCTTTCTCTACAGGGAAAAATTTTGAAAGTGTAATGAGTGGCGATGGAAAATGGAAATTACATTTGCCCCACAAATACGCTTCTTTAAATACACCCGGTAAAGACGGTGCTTCTGGAAACTATGATAACAAAGAGATTGAACTATCATTATTTGATATGGAAAACGATCCATATGAATCGAAAAATGTGATCAACGAGTATCCGGAAATTGCAAAGCAATTAAAGGCTTTTTCCGATGCTCATAAAACAAAATTTTATTCAGAAAAATAATCGATTACCTCTTCAAAGGTATCTGGCTTTGCCAGAATTTTTTTATCGGAATCCAATACAAAATAAGAAGGTGTTGCATTGATATCGTAACTACTCGCGAATTCATTTTCCCATTTATCTAGACCTAAAACATTAATCCAGTTAGGCATCATTTTTATTTGGTTTTTAAAGCCAATTGCGTCTTCCTCTAAGGCAACAGCAATAACTTTTACATTAGGCAAACTTTCTGAATAGTTGTAAAACAAAGGAATTTCATCTAAACAATGTGAACAAGTTGTGCTCCAAAAAACGACAACATAATTTTCAGCTTCACTTAATTCAGATAATTTTTTTTCAACTTCATTTTCAGTCCAAGTAATTTCAGGGGCAGTCATTCCAACTGCAATTTTTATCATACTATGTATCTGTTTCAAAAACCGTTCGTCTTGAAATTCCTGCGGCTGTGTTTTATAGTAGTTTTCTTCGATATATGACACCAATTCTATGTTTTGTTGCTGTGCAAATGCATATATTAAAGAACTAATCACCTCATTCTTAACTTTATTATTATCTCCAATCTTATCCATGGCAATAGCAATGACTTGCTTTTTTAAGGTATCATCTGTTTCCTGATCCTCAGCCGAATTGATATAAAACACATACTCAATCACCTTATCAATAAAAAAAGAAGATGAAGTTAAATTGTCATTCGAGAAATCTACATAATCAAAAAAGTGTTCATTCATGTTAAGCATGTAGTCTTCTAAGCTCTCAATGATTTCAGGACTATAGTACTTCTCATTGCCTTTGATGAAATCCAATGTCATTAATCCAACAGCTCGCTTTTCAAATCCATCCTGGAGTTCATATAATTTTTGCAATTCTTTTGGGTATTCCTCTTTTATATATTGCTTTATCGGAGTATTAAAATAAGCATATTGCAAGGAGTCTAATTTATATTGCTGTGCTCCAATCTGCTGAATATAGGTTTGATAAACTTTATTCTCTTCAGAACTAGAAAAGACCGCAGTATCATTTGGCATAGAAGGGTCAAATTCTACCGCTATGGTTTCATTATTATATAAAACCTCGAAAAAAAGCCCGTTTTGTAAATCAAAAAACAAACGATACATCCCTGCAGTAGCATCCGGTGGAAATTCAAATTTAAAATTTCCATCCTCACTTTTTGCATTTGTAACATATGCTTGATGCGCTCCATTAATTCTAAACATTGATATTTGATCGAATGCTCCTTGTGGGTTCAGTTTTACAAATAGAGAATCTTGACTTAGGGCAGTAATCGGAACTAAAACTAGTAGAAACAACAGTCGTTTTAACATGGTAACTTTTTAAAAATCAGCGTTATTTTTCGAGTGAATAAAAATACACTTTAATTGCTTATTTTGCTAAAAATTAACGCTTCGTTATGGATTTAAAAAACAAAGTAATTTGGATTACAGGGGCATCTTCAGGAATTGGAGAGGCAACCACTATCGAATTGTCTAAAATGGACTGTAAGTTGATCATCTCATCTAGAAATGAACGGCAATTGGAAAGTGTAAAAAAAGCGGCAATGCATCCTAAAAATATTAAAATATTAACGTTAGATTTAGAGCAATACGAAACCTTAGAAGTAATAACCCATAAGGCAATTGAGTTATTTGGACATATCGATATTCTAATTAATAATGGAGGTATAAGTCAACGCGCTTTAGCCAAAGACACTTTGTTAAAAGTTGATAAAAAAATGATGGATGTCAACTACTTCGGAACAGTGGCGCTTTCAAAAGCTTTACTTCCTCATTTTACGGATCGAAAATCAGGACAATTTGTTGTGGTAACCAGTGTCGTTGGTAAAGTGGCCACACCAGTTCGTTCTTCTTATTCGGCATCCAAACATGCATTGCACGGCTTTTTTGATAGTTTGCGTGCTGAGGTGCATAAACACAATATAGTTGTTACTTTAATAATGCCGGGCTATGTAAGAACTCGATTGTCATTTAACGCTTTAGTTGGAAATGGTGAGTTGCAAAATAAAATGGATGTAGCCACAGACAACGGTATTTTACCTGAAGTGTTTGCCAAAAAAATGATCCGGGCAATGAGTCGAAAAAAACGTGAAGTTGTAATTGGTGGACTCAAAGAAACCGCAAGCATTTATTTAAAACGAATATCCCCTGCGCTACTTGCAAAAGTAGTTCGAAAGGTGAATGTGACTTAAATCAAATCCTTTTCAATAAAGTACTGTACAATAGCTTCTTTCATTAATACCGATTGTTCACCAGGTTTTAGTGTTGGCAATTGTTCTTTAGTATTATAATGTGGCCAGCCATCATCATCAAAAAAGTCAAATTCATAATAACCATAGGGCTCTAGCAACCTACAAATAGCAATATGCATTAAATTTACTTTTTCGTCTTTTTTAAAATTCTTTGCTCCAATACCTAGTTCTTGAACTCCAATTAAATACACAATCGCATCTAAATCTAATTGTTCTCCATCACCAAACTTTTCGGACATAAATCCGACAACTGCTTCCCAGTTTTCTTTCAATTGCTGTTCTCCTATCATGGTGTAAAGATACTTTATTCTATCATTTTTCGTTTATAGTTCAAACAGTTTGATTTACAATTTATTCTGTTAAATTTGTTTACACCAAATCAACTCCTATGAACACATTTGATATTGTCTTACTCGTTTTATTGCTATTCGGATTTATTCGCGGACTTATGAAAGGTTTGTTTGTTGAACTAGCCTCGCTTATTGCCCTAATTGCTGGAATTTACGGAGCCATGCATTTTTCTTATTTTGTAGGAGACTACTTGCATGAAAGTGTAGATTGGGATGAAAAGTACATTTCAATAACAGCGTTTGCCGTAACATTTATTGTAATTGTAATCGTTATCGCTATGCTCGGTAAAATGCTTACCAAAATGGCTGATTTTGCATCCTTAGGCTTTATTAATAAATTGCTTGGTGCCATTTTTGGAGCACTAAAAATTGGAGTGATATTAAGTGTTTTGTTATTGATTTTTGACAAACTCAATAAAAACATTCCATTTACTTCTGATGATGTAACCGAAGACTCTATACTTTATGAACCAGTGCGCGATTTAGCACCGATGCTGTTCGGAGATTATTTAAACGTGGTTGAAGAAACAATAGAAGATGTTGAGATTTAAATCTCTTTAATATTCTCTCCAACGATCCAACCAATTTTACCATCGGCTAGTTTTATTTTTTTCCAATCGTCTATAGCGTCTAGCACTTGCACCTTTGTCCCTTCATGTAACTCAAAGATTGTATCGCTATTAAAAGTAGGTGCGTTTTTAATTTCCGTTTCTTTTTCAAAAACAATTGCCATAGTCGTGTTTTCCTCAAAACTGTAGGCTTTAAAGGCAAAAGTTGTAGCAATTACTAAAAGAATCGCACTCAACAAGCTGGTGTTGAAAAACAATATTTTCTTTCCAGATGAATAAGAGAAATGATACAATAAAAACAACAGAGCACCTAAAAATGAAAATACAATAGCGAGAACAGCCCAGGTTTCATATGGCAACTTATAAATAACAGCATCAGAAAACTTTTGAAAAACTGTTTTTGGTAATATTTCAATAGCATCTAGGGCTAGCTTATTGGCAAACTCTAAATTTATCTGGGCATCTTCATTGGTCGGGTTAATTTTTAGCGCTTTTTCAAAATTGTAAATTGACGGAGCCACCATATTTAATTTATAATAACTATTCCCCAAATTGAAATACAACTCATCCGACTGTACTTCTAATTTTGAAATTTGCTCATAAACCTCAATAGCCTCTTGATATTTTCCTATCTTGTATAATTCATTACCCTTATCAAATAATTCATATGCAGACTGTGAAAATCCAAAACTTGAAATCAATAAAAACGCTATGATAACTATTCGATTCATTTATATCTGTTTATCAATTTTAGCAATTACCATTTTTGCTTTGTTATACTCCTCTTTCATCATAGTATCTGTGGTTGGGGTATAACGAGCAAAGTCACAATCATTCAGTACTTCTATAAACTCTTTAATCGTTTCAATATCAACTTTTCTTCCTTGTAGAATTTCTGATATTTTCTCTTTACTGATATCCGAGGTTTCAATATTCAATGTCGCCTTTAAATAATTATGCAACGCTTTTTCCAATGAAATATAAAATGCTTCTTTTTTACCTAATTGCTTCTTAGCCTGAGATAAATATTTCTTCGCAAGTTTATCTGCTTTTCTTAAACGTTTTCCTACTACATCACCGTCTCTTTGCGCCTTTTTCTTTCCGATAAATATTCCAATCGGAATGGCAATAAATGGAAGTAATAATAATAAATAAAACAAATTAGATTTAAAGAATACCTCTTTTAAAACCGGCTCAAAACTTGTTCTGTATTGAATAAATCTAAAGTTTTTATCCGTTGCCATTACCACTTGTTTTCCTGGAGTTACCGTCACATCATTTACTGATGCATTCGGTTGTGTTTTACCCTCAGTAACATCAATTATTATGGCTTCATTGGTAATTGTTCTATAAGCTTTTTCTTTTAAACTAAAGTAGGTAAATGATACCTCAGGTATTTTATATTTACCCTTAAACTCAGGCACAATGGTGTATGTATCCGTTATTTTACCCGATAATCCGGTTAAGGTGGTTTTAACACTTTCCTTATGTTCTGGTGTGTAAACCTCTAATTCTTCCGGCGTTTCTATTTTTGGTAATTCAAATAATTTTAAGTTCCCTTTACCAGAAACTTTAACTTCTAATTGTGTGGTTTCATTAGCTCTTAAAATATCTTTTGAAGCCGAAACTAAGAAATCGAATTCTCCTACAGCTCCAGAGAAATCAGCAGGCCTGTTTTCATAAGGCAAGTCTTGAACGTTTACTTTTCGTTTACCAGAACTTGTTGAGTAATTAACACGCTGCGTGATTGCATTTCCAAAGAAATCACCTCTTCCGGTTGGTACTGCTACGGCAATGTCCATGTTAATTGGATCAATGTCTAGTTTACCCGATTTTTGAGGAATTAACAGGGCCCGTTTTAAAATAATATAACGGTATTTCTCTCCTTTGTACGTAGTATTCTGAACCTCTGGTTTCTTTACTTCAATATCTTGATTCCAAAATCCATTGTATTGGGGTACATCTTTAATTTGCCAATTGCTAAAGCCAATATTATGGCTGAAATACAATTTATAGACAACATAAATACCTTCGCCCACATAAGGTCTTTCATTAGAAATTTCAGCAGTTAAGTGTAAATTCTGACTTGCTATATAATATGGGTCATTCGGATCCTTAGGCACTTCGGATTCCGGTAAAACCTTTATTTGAACACTGTTTGATTTAATACGCTTCCCCTTATAGTCAATGGTACCTGGTTGAATAATAAATGTTCCAACCTTTTTAGGTTTTAAAATAAAAATATACGATTGCTCATAAGAAGCTTTGCCATTTATCCAAGATTGATTTATAGAGGAACTTGGGCCAGCCAAGACTTCAAAATCTTCCATGTCTGGCAGTTCAAAATCGTCGGCTCCTTGTTTGTTTACCGTAAATTCTAATCTAAAACGTTGGTGTACGCCTAACTCACTTTTACTTACTGTAGTGATAAATTCCACCTCATTCTGCCCAAATACTGTAGCAGAAACAAATAGAAAAATTACTATGTAAAAATGTTTAATTCGCATTTAATTTACCAATCTTTTTCTTGTTTAATCTTTTTTCCTTTTTCCTTTCTAGCATTCATTTTTTCTTGGGTCTTTTTCTCCTCATTATTCATTGCTTCTAGCAATTGCTGAATTTGTTGAGGCGATAATTTACCCGGTTGAGGCTTTTTATTTTGATCATTACCCTTGTCGTCTTTTTGATCCTTCGGGTCTTTTTGCTGATCGTTTTTATCATCTTTCTCATCATCTCCCTTCTGCTGATCATCCTTTTTATCTTGCTGATCATCCTTCTTGTCGTCGTTCTGATCTTTTTTATCCTGATTCTTATCGTCTTTATTATCCTTGTTGTCTTTATTGTCTTTGTTATCTTGATTTTGCTGCTGATCTTCTAACATTTTTTGAGCCAAGGCTAAATTGTAACGAGTCTCGTCGTCTTTAGGGTTGTTTCTCAAAGAATTTTTATAGGCATCAATTGCTGGCTGGTATTTTTTAGCATCAAAATGTGTATTACCAATATTATGATATGCCTCACTCTTTGTCATTTTATCCTCCGTCAACTTTGCAGTTATCTCGTACTGTGCAATTGCTTCTTCATCTCTGTTTTGTTGCGATAAAGCATTTCCTAAATTATAATTTGCTATTTCGTACGCGGGGTCATTTGCCAATGCCTTTTTATAAGCGACCTCAGCATCAGAAAATTTTTGTTGGTTGTACAACTCATTTCCTTCCCTAACGTACTTTCTAGCCTCACGTTGTAAAGCAGGGTCAATTTCCTGAGCCAAAATACTCAGCGGAATTAATGCACATATGATTATTAAAACTTGTCTCATTTTTTATTAAACAAATTTAATTTTTGAATCCATTTTGTCTTTTTCTCTAGCATAAGAGCATCCATAATTAAAAAGAACAAAGCAATAGCAACAAACCATTGGAATTGATCTTTATAATCTGAAAACTGCTTGGTCTCAAACTCACTCTTTTCTGCCTTCAATAATAAATCTTCAACATAGTCTACAGTAGCCTGCGTTTTATTTCCTAAAATATATTTTCCATTGCCTTTGTCTGCAATTTCTTTTAGAGTTGATTCAACCAATCTTGTAACTACAGTTTCTCCTTTACTATCTTTTTTATAGCCTTCTAATTTGCCATTAAATTTAATCGGAATTGGTCCTCCTTTTGCCGTTCCCACTCCAACCGTATAGGTTTTAATTCCTTCTTTTGTCGCTTTGGCGATGGAGCTCGATGCATCTTCTTGATGATCTTCACCATCCGAGATAATAAACAAAAAACGATTTGTTTGTTCATCATCATTATAATAGGTCGTAGCCATTTCAATAGCATCGTTTATAGCTGTTCCCTGGCTAGATACTAAATTTGGACTTGCATTTTGCAAAAACATTTTGGCCGCTCCTTGATCTGTGGTTATTGGTAATAACGGATATGCATTACCCGCATAAATGATGATTCCAATTCTATCACTTCCTAATTTATCAACTATTTTAGTAATGATTTGTTTTGCCTTTTCAAGTCTGTTTGGTGCAATATCTTCAGCCAACATACTTTTAGAAACATCCAGTGCAAATACAATATCTACTCCTTGTCTTTTTACTGTTTCTAACTTTGTCCCCATTTTTGGGTTAGTTAAAGAAATAATTAAAAATGACAGCCCAAATAAGAAGGCAATGATCTTAACAAAACTCTTAAAATCAGATTTTTCAGGCATTAATTTTTCTAACAACTCCGGATTTGCAAATTGTTTCTGTTTCCTTTTTTTCCACCAAAATATCGCAAGGAAAACCGCAAAAATCACCGGAACAGCGATTAAAAAGGTAAAGTAATATGGTTCTTCTATTTGATACATTGTACTATATAAATGATCTAAAAATTGTAAATCTTAATAACATTTCTAACCCTAAAATAAGTCCCGCTAATATTACCAAGAATCGGTATCTTTCATCGTAATTGTAATATTTAAACTCCTCTATTTCGGTTTTCTCTAGTTTGTTTATTTCGTCGTAAATAGCTTCTAACTTTTTATTGTCAGTTGCTCTAAAATATTTTCCTTCAGTTTCAGAGGCTATATATTCTAATAATTCTTCATCAATCTCTACAGGCATGTTTTGAAACACCAACTTTCCGTTGCCATCTCTATAAGCCGGTGAAGGCGCATTTCCCTTTGTTCCAAGGCCAATTGTATAGGTTTTAATTCCTAATTCTTTAGCCAATTCTGTAGCCGTTTTAGGATCTACAAACCCAGAATTATTTACACCGTCCGTAAGTAAAATAATAACTTTGCTCTTTGCCTTACTTTCCTTTAAACGGTTTACGGCAGAACCTAAACCCATTCCAATGGCGGTACCTCCTTCTAATTGCCCCCATTTGATATCATTAATGGTTCTTTTCACGATTCTTTTGTCACTTGTTATTGGCGTTTGAGTAAAACTTTCTCCGGCATAAATGACAATTCCGATTCTATCACTTGGTCTTTTATCAACAAAATTAGTCGCTACCTTTTTTAAGGCTCCCAAACGATTTGGTTTTAAATCACGTGCCAACATACTCGCAGAAACGTCAATAGCCATTACAATATCAATTCCTTTATTGGTATTTACTTTTGTGCTAACCGATGTAATTCTTGGTCTTGCCAATGCTACAATTAATAAAGAAATCGCAGCCAACCTTAACACGTGTAATATTGGTTTTAATCTTGGTAAAATAGATGGTTCTCCAAACGATTTTGTACTTGATAAAGTAAGTGATGCTGTGCTTTTTTTACGCAATACAACGTAATAAACAACCAATAGTGGAACCACCAACAGCAACCATAAAAACTCAGGATTTGTAAATTCTATGTTATTCCACAACCTCATCTTACAACTTTACAGACTTAATTACACGATTTGCTATTTCTTCTCCACTGGCATCTCCATCTTTGTAAGTAACTACAATTGTCCTTGATCCGTTAATATCTCCAAACACTGCACCTCTCAACTGATAAAATTCTGGCTTATTAGTTACAGGATTAACCATGCTATACTGAGAAATTAATTTTACACCTTCTTCTCCGTCAATTTGCATCGACTCCTGGTCTGAGGAAATAAATTCTACTCCTTGCGACTGCATTGCAGACAATGCACCTTGCACACCCGATTCCAAATTATACTCAGTTACCTTTTCCGTAAAATCCATCGTAGTAACACTAATTTGAAGACCCCCAATAATACTTGTGTATTCAAATTGTGCTATTTGATTGATCATTTCTTTTGCCTGAGTCGGAACCTCTAATAAATTAGATTTTAGAATTTCTGGAGACTCTAAGGTTACCGTTGGTGAACCATAGGTGCTTAAACTCCAATCATTCTTCAATAACTCTTTAGTTTGATACCCAATTATATTCTCCTGAGCGTATTTATATCCTTTGAACATCAGAACTCCTACAACTGTTAGAACAACAAAAAGGAAACCAACAACAGAGACAATAATGATCTTCTTTTTACTCCACTTTTTCTTTGTTGCTTGCTTGTTCTGAGGAGTATTTATAGTTTCATTTGTTACATTCTCAGTCACTTCAACTTCTTCTGGACGAAGGTTATTGATAATATTTTCTGTTTGAGATCTGTGTCCTTCCACCTCTATGGCTATTGGCTTAAACTTGGCAAATTTTACCAAATCGGCTTCTTGCAATAATTTCTGCAAATTCTTTATTGTCTCTTTTGGCAAATCGAGTTTATCCATACTCTTAAAATCCAAAATCATCTCAATCAATTCATCCGTTGTAGATTCTAATGCCGGAATTTTTAACTCTCGCTCTATATAAGACCTTATAATATCAGTTAATTCAATATAATAGAGTTTTATCTTATCCTGTTTCAATAATTCTTTTGCATCCAATTCTCCTAAACGCTGCATTGCTAATTGATACGGTGGTATTCTTTCTTCAAGTGGAATTTCTTCCTTTTTCTTCCTTAAAACAACATACAATACAATTGCAATAATCAACAACAGAATTGCCAAGCCTATCCAAACATACAAGGCATAATCATCAAAAATTATGGGCTGGTTTTTAACTGCTTTTATCGGAAAAAGTTTTTGCTTCAGTGTATCAACCTTTACAGTAGATACCGCAATAAGTAAGGAATCCGTTTTAAAATTTTTAGCATTTATTAAAACTTCTTGCTGAGGGATTACGTACGATCCACTATCAAAACTAGTCAATAAATACTTTTTTATAAATTTTGTTTTCGTTGTGTCAACTGGCAAGTCTTCAACAACCTCTACTTTTTTAAGACTGTCCATTTCCAACTTTGGAAAAACAACAGTTTCTGTATTATCTACAGTTAATTTATATTCAATCTGTTCTCCAATTCTAATGTTGGTTGTATCTACCTCCATTTTTATTGGGGACTGAGCCATTACAAATGCTCCTATGAAAAATGCTATATAGAAAATTCTTTTCTTCAACTTATCTCGCTCCTTTTTGCTTAAAATATCCTAATAATTTCTTTACATAACTTTCATCTACACGCGTACTGATTGTTCCTGCTCCACTGCGACTAAACGATTTCTCGTAATAATCAACCGATTTTAAATAATTGGCTTTATAACTAGTACGCACAGATTTGGACATGGTGTTTACCAGAACAACTTCGCCACTTTCTGCATCTTTTACAGGTAGCATTCCTAAATTCGGAATCTCTTCGTCATGCTTATCGTATACTCTTATACCCGTTACATCGTGCTTATTTCCAACTATTTTCATAGTGTGATCATAGCCTTCATCCATAAAATCTGACAATACAAATACAATGGCTTTTTTCTTCATCACATTAGATAAATACTTTAAAGCCTCTTCAATATTTGTTTTATTACTTTTAGGTTTAAATTCAATTAACTCACGAATAATTCTAAGTACATGTCCTTTTCCTTTTTTAGGCGGAATAAACAATTCCACATCGTCAGAAAACAATAGCAGTCCTACTTTATCATTGTTTTGAATGGCCGAAAATGCCAATGTCGCCGCAATTTCAGTAACTGTATCTCGCTTAAATTGAGAAGTGGTTCCAAAAAACTCAGATCCACTAACATCAACCATTAACATCATGGTTAATTCGCGCTCCTCTTCAAAAACTTTAATATATGGTTCGTTGTAACGTGCAGTAACATTCCAGTCTATACTTCTAACATCATCTCCAAACTGATACTGTCTTACTTCAGAAAAAGTCATACCACGTCCTTTAAACGAACTGTGATATTCGCCAGAAAATATATGATCAGACAAGCGTCTTGTCTTAATCTCTATTTTTCGTACTTTTTTTAATAATTCTTTAGTATCCAATGTTGTTGAATTGTTGAATTGTGTAATCGCTGTTTTACCATTTAAACAATTAAACGGTTTAACAAAAACTATGGTACTTCTACCTCGTTTACGATTTTGCTAACAATATCTTCTGAAGTTACATTCTCAGCTTCAGCCTCATATGTAATTCCGATCCTATGACGTAATACATCTGTAACTACAGCTCTTACATCTTCTGGAATAACATAACCTCTTCGCTTAATAAATGCATAACATTTTGATGCCATTGCTAAATTGATACTTCCCCTAGGCGATGCACCAAAGCTAATCAAGTTCTTTAACTCTGCTAAGTTATAACGCTCCGGAAAACGCGTAGCAAAAATGATATCTAAAATATATTTTTCGATTTTTTCATCCATATAAACTTCTTTTACAGCCTCTCTTGCCGAGTTGATCTGATCTAATGAAATTACAGGATTTATCTTATCGAATCCGCCAGATAAATTCTGACGCATAATTAATTGTTCATGTTCTATCTGAGGATAATCAATTACCACTTTTAGCATAAAACGGTCTACCTGAGCTTCAGGTAACGGGTATGTTCCTTCCTGTTCTACTGGGTTTTGCGTTGCCATTACCAAAAATGGCTCATCTAACTTAAACGTTTCATCTCCAATTGTAATTTGACGTTCTTGCATGGCCTCTAACAATGCCGACTGCACTTTTGCCGGTGCACGGTTAATCTCATCTGCCAATACAAAGTTTGCAAAAATAGGTCCTTTTTTAATCATGAAATCATTCTCTTTCATGTTATAAATCATGGTACCTACAACATCGGCAGGTAATAAATCAGGCGTAAATTGCACCCTGCTAAATTCTCCTTTAACCGCTTTAGATAAAGTATTAATTGCTAGGGTTTTTGCCAAACCAGGAACTCCTTCAAGTAAAATATGTCCATTTCCCAACAAACCAATAAGCAATCGTTCAATCATATGTTTCTGACCAACAATGACTTTATTCATCTCCATCGTTAACAAATCTACAAAAGCGCTTTCCTTCTCTATTTTCTCATTTATCGCTCTGATATCTACGGTAGTGTTAGTATTTTCTATCATTATTTGAATTTTAAGGCGTGAATTTACATTCCTTTATTGAGTGTTGCAAGTAGCAGAATATTTTTTTTTAACGCTGTTAAAAATTGGTTAAAAATATTCTATAAAAAAGCTTATTCTACAAAGGTTTGAAGCGATAATTCGCTTCCATCAAAGACCGCAAAAGTGAAGTGCGTAATCCAGTCTCCGGTGTTGATGTATTTTGAATTTTCTCCAACAGAGATTTCCATAGGTAAATGACGGTGACCAAATAAAAAATAATCATAGTGCTTTGACTCTAATTTGCGCTTAGCATATTGCACCAACCATTCATTTTCTTCTCCTAAAAAAACGACGTCCTCGTCACCGGAAATCAATTTGTTTTTTACCGATAAATACTGCGCCAATCGAACCCCGATATCCGGATGCAACCAACGATACAACCATTTAGAAAAAGGGTTTGTAAACACCTTTTTCATGCGCTTATACCCCTTGTCTCCAGGCCCTAAACCATCGCCATGCCCAATTAAAAATGATTTTTTATTAAAGGTAAATTCTTGTGGTTTATGATACACAGGAATGTCCAATTCTTTTTGAAAATAATCATCCATCCATAGGTCATGATTACCAATAAAGAAATAAATCGGTATACCGGAATCTCTAATTTCCGCAAGTTTACCCAAGACTCTTACAAAACCTCTTGGGACAACTTTTTTATACTCGAACCAAAAATCGAATAAATCTCCAAGCAAGAAAATAGCTTCAGCATCTTTTTTTACAAGATCTAGCCAACGAATAAATTTCTGCTCTCTTGGGAAACTCTCTTCGGGAGTTGGCGCTCCAAAGTGCTGATCAGAAGCAAAATATATTTTTTTAGTTGAATCCATTTAAAAATGAAAAGTACAAAGATTAATTGGAGTTTTCCAATTCCTTTACTGTTTCTATCATTGAATCATCGATTTGAATAACTTGATAAAAGCCATTTTCATCATATAAATTCTGAGCAAAACTTGCTTTCAAATAATCCTCTACCCTTTTCCTTGTAGCTGGTGCTAATGGTAGATTTACATCTAACTGTAATAAGTATTCATTCAATATTTCTCCGTCCTTATCGAATTCAGCAATAAATTTATCTACATCTAGTCCTTTGAATTTATCTCGGTTATTATCTACATATTCAAAAGAAAATTCGTTCAATCCTCTTACATATCTATTTTGAATATATTGCGTAGTATCAATCCCTACAAAGGTATCTGGTACAATTCCTCCTCCTCCAAAAACAACCTTTCCTTTTGGTGTAACAAATCTTAAAGAATCATTTACTTTAATACTATCGGCACTAACTAGTTCGCCATTTGAATAACGCTCAGAAAACGTTTCATAATATTCCTTGCTTCGACTTAAATTATATGGTTTTTGAATTGATCTTCCGGTTGGCGTATAATATCTTGCTGTGGTTAAACGAATGGCAGAACCGTCTCCAAGACCCATTGTTTGTTGCACTAATCCTTTCCCAAAAGACCGACGCCCAATTATTGTTCCCCTATCATTATCTTGCAATGCTCCCGCAATAATTTCGCTGGCCGAAGCAGAATTTTCATTGATGAGAACATAGACTTTTCCATCTTCAAAACTACCCGCTGAAGTTGCAAAGTCTTCCATAACATCTCCCTTCTTATTTTTTGTGAATACAATTAATTTATTCTTTTCTAAAAACTCATCTGCTATTTGATTGGCTATATTCATAAATCCACCGCCATTATCTCTTAAATCAAACACCAATGTTGTCATCCCCTTATTTATCAATTGATCCAATTCTATTTTAAACTCATCATACGAGGTCATTGCAAATCGATCCAGTTTTATATACCCAATATCTTCATTAATCATATAAGAAGAAGTAACACTTTTAATTGGCACATCTCCTCTGGTTAAAGTATATGGCAAAACTTTATCTACAGATCTTCTATAAATTGAAAGTTCCACTTGAGTCTCGGGCTGACCTTTTAAAATTTTCATCACTCCATTATTGTCCAACCCAACACCTGAAAGAGAATCGCTGTTTGCTTTCAAAATTCGATCGCCTGCTTTCAGTCCAATTCTTTCGCTAGGTCCTCCTTCCAACACTCTTGACACAACAACAGAATCAGCAAAAATTCTAAACTGCACACCAATTCCAACAAAGTTTCCTTGTAACTCCTCCGTTTCCCGTTGTAATTGCTCCTTTGTAAAATAAACAGAGTGCGGATCTAATTTTCCAACAATCTGATTAATTGCCCCGTCCAATAATTCTTCAGTATTCACCTCATCTACATAATCGTATTGAATATAATTTATCAATCTTTTTATTTTAGATTCCTCAGCACTGGCTCCAAAAATGGAACCCGACTTATTTTCGAAGTTTAGAAAACTTCCAATCAATATTCCAATGGCTACGGCTATTCCTAAATATATGGGTCCTTTATTATTCATTTAACTCTTTTAAATGGGTTATTTCTACACCTGCCTTTGCTAAAAAATCCAATCCTGAAGTGTCTTTATATTCTTGATGATATACCACTCTTTTTATTTCAGATTGATGAATAAGTTTACTACAATCTTTACATGGTGATAGCGTAATATATAACGTAGCAGCCCTACAAGATTGTGTAGAACTAGCAACTTTTAAAATGGCGTTTGCTTCTGCATGTAATACATGCCATTTGGTATTTCCATCACAATCCTCACATTCATTATCAAAACCGGTTGGAGAACCATTAAATCCATCTGAAATAATCATTCTTTTCTTAACGATTAGAGCCCCCACTTGTTTTCTTTTACAATGCGACAATTTAGCCCATTCTAATGCCATTCTCATATAGGCATTATCATATTTAAGTTGCTTTTTACTCATCCTTATTTTTAACCTCACGAAAATAAAGAGAATTGATTAATAGTGCGTTAAATATTTACCAAATTTTAGCACAAGACTCTTTTCAGGAACACATTAAGTTTAAATCAGAATTACATACTATGAAATTCTACCAAAGTGGCTTCATAATATTGATTTCCAAGTTTTGAAAGTAAACTGTTAATTACATTGCTATCACCGTCTACAGCAATTGCAGAATACCCAACATCATTTAAACTTCCCAATCGTAAATCGATAATATTAATCTGTTTTGATGCCAATGCTGAAAGAAGAATTAACAAAACTCCTGGTGCATTGTTGTGCTTAGTAACAATCATTTTACTACTCAGTGCAATTTTTAACTCAACTCCGTCTAACTCTAACAAATAAACTCCTTCGCGATTGTAGTTCGGTAAGACTGCATTTTCCTTAAAGGTCAAATTTGTAAACAACCCTGCATCTGTTCCGTTTATAAAATCAATTGCATTTTGAATATTTCCATTACTAGAACCTAAGGATAAAAACGCTACAGCAGTTCCATCACCATTAGATTTTAACCTTGCCGTTTCTACATTAATTTCTTCTGAAGCCAATGTATTAAATAGTGATGATATCACTCCTGGCTTGTCTAGGTGTTCAGAAAACAACCCATTCACTTTTTTATTCGAACTTTCTGGTGCCTTATCAGTTACTGTTATAGATTTATCAAATTTTCTAACACGCAATGCATTGTAACCACCCATGCTCGTTGCATTCTTATAAATATCTACAAATTCTGAGAACGAACCACCAAACGAAAAATCAGGAATTATTCTTCGTTCTTCATTATCTAATCTAGAGTTCAATAGTTCAATCCCCTTATTTAAAACGGTAAATTTCACCTTTAAATCATGATCATCGAAAATCGTTCTCGTTTCAGGAATTAGTTTTGAATAGCTCACATAATTTTGATATCCTGCTTCATTAATGTACTCTAAACTTTCTTTAAAATTTACGCCGTAATAGCGCACATGATGTGTGTCTGTCCCAACACAAACAGGAATTTGCAATTCATGAGCTCTCTTTAGAATTGGCAATATTGGATAAACGCCAACCCCCTTAAATTTACCTGCCATGTTCACATCGAGAGATAAATTTCTATCGGCAATAATTTCTAGTAATGTTCTTAATTTATTTGCTAACGGATGATCGCTTGTCTCAAAATTTAAAATAGCATCTGGAATGTCAACATTTAATTTCGGTAAGTCTAAATGACCAATAATCTGAATCATATCACCGAAACCTTCGATCATTTGGATCATTTCATTGAAATAACCATCCCAATAGGCTTCTAAACTTCCACGAAGTTTTAACAATTCTTGCGCCTCTTCTTTTGAACCATCATATGGCAATCCTTCTGGTGAGAAATGAACTGAACCTATAACATAATCGGCATCTTCTGCCTGAAAAATTTTAGACCTACTCCATTGTAAGCCCAAATCTTCTCCCATCCATTCCAATTCTACACCGTACTTAATATTAATTTGTCCATCATATTTTTCACGAAGATTTGCAATACGCTTTGGATAATTTAAATAAGATTGATTTCCACGAATAAACTTAACATTAGTGTCTAGCTCGGCTATATATCTAAACTTAGTTAACCTGGGAGAATGGATAATAAATGTGATGCTCGGATGCCCCGCTTCAATGGCCTTATCAACAATATCTTCTAATTTGTCAATTCCATGCTTTACATGATCTTGCTCAGTCCCGGCATGAATTCCATGTGTTTCCCAAATAAATTCATTCAACTTTTTCATTAATCCGTATTGTTTGTGAATAATATCATACAAACTTACTAATTGGTTTAGAATTTACACCTTATTGATGATTGTTTTGAGAATATTTAAATAATGGCATTCATCTGAATTCATGTTTATGAAATAAACTCGTGTTAATTACATTATTTGCAATGAAAAGAAGATCTTTAAAATGAAAAAGCTTCAACAAATGTTGAAGCTTTTTGTACTCAAGGTGGGAATCGAACCCACACTCCCGAAAGAACTGGATTTTGAATCCAGCGCGTCTACCAATTCCGCCACTTGAGCCTGTTTAAAATTGGTGTGCAAATTTAGGGAATAAATTATTTTTAATCCTATAAATACCGAATAAATATTTCTACTTTTGCACCAAACAACACACTTAAATTCTTTCAAAATGTCAAACAACATTCTAGAGCCAAAATTCTTTGCTTGTACTCAAAGTAGAGAATTGGCTGAAAAAATTGCAAAAGCCTATGGCGCTGATTTAGGCAACGTTATCATATCTAAATATAGCGATGGTGAGTTTCAACCAGCCCTAGAGGAATCGGTTAGAGGGCGTCGTATTTTCGTAATAGGATCTACATTCCCAAATTCAGACAATTTAATGGAAATGCTGCTAATTTTAGATGCTGCAAAAAGAGCATCTGCAAGACATATTACAGCAGTTATTCCTTATTTTGGATGGGCTAGACAAGATAGAAAAGACAAACCAAGAGTGCCTATAGCTGCAAAGTTAATTGCAAAAATGTTGGAAACTGCTGGAGCAACTAGAATTATTACCATGGATTTACATGCTGATCAAATTCAAGGTTTCTTCGAAAAACCAGTAGATCACCTATTTGCCTCTACTATTTTTATGCCTTATTTAAAAAGTTTAAATCTAGAAAATCTAACAATTGCATCTCCAGATATGGGTGGTTCTAAAAGAGCCTATGCCTATTCTAAGCACTTAAAAAGCGAAGTTGTGATCTGTTATAAGCAGCGTTTGAAGGCAAATGTGATTGCTCACATGGAATTAATTGGTGATGTACAAGGAAAAAATGTTGTTTTGGTAGATGATATGGTAGACACTGCAGGAACTTTGGCAAAAGCCGCAGAATTAATGATGGAACGTGGAGCGCTGAGTGTTAGAGCATTAGCGACTCACGGAATTTTATCTGGCGGAGCAATTGAGCGTATTGAGAACTCTAAATTAGAAGAGTTAATTATTTCAGATACTATTCCATTAGAAAGGAGTAGTTCTAAAATAAAAGTTGTACCTTGCGCGCCCTTATTCGCTGATGTAATGTCTCATGTTCAGAACAATACATCTATTAGCAATAAGTTTATATTATAAATTTAATTAAATAATAATCATGAAATCGATTACAATCTCAGGATCTAAAAGAGAAAGCGTAGGTAAAGTTGCGACTAAAGCCTTACGTAATGCTGGAAAGGTACCTTGCGTATTATACGGAGGAAAAGAAGCCTTACACTTTTCGGCAGATGAACTAGCGTTCAGAAACTTAGTGTATACTCCAAATGTATATACTGCAACGATTGAACTTGAAAGCGGTGAAAAATTTAACGCTATTCTACAAGACATTCAATTTCACCCAGTAACTGACAAAATCTTACACATTGATTTCTATCAATTGTTTAGTGATAAAGAAGTTACTATGGAAATTCCAGTGCATTTAGTAGGGAACTCTCCAGGTGTTATGAATGGTGGTTCTTTACGTTTTCCTAAGCGTAAATTAAGAGTTAAAGGTTTACCAGATAATTTACCTGACTTCTTCAATGCAGACATTTCTAAATTAAGAATTGGAAGCAAGTTAACAATTACAGAAATTGATGACCACGGTTGTACTTTCTTACACCCTGAAAACACGGTTGTAGTACAAGTGAGACAATCTCGTAATGCTACTGAAGAAGAAGAGGATGAAGACGAAGAAGGAGTTGAAGAAGGAGCAGAGGCTGCTGAAGCAACTGCTGCTGAATAATTCAATTCTAAGCAAAACAAAAAAAGCATCTCAATTATGAGATGCTTTTTTCGTTTACAGCAATATGTTTTTACAATGCCTTATCTAGTTTTTTATAACTCTCCAAATTAGATATTCCCCAATTTTTCAATTCTTCCTTAGACCATAAATCCGGAAAAAATATGCGTCGTTGATATTTAGGATGCATATATTTTCTCCAAGTGCTTCCACCTGTTGCTTCCACTTCTTTATCTCCACTGCTTAAATATTTTCCTGCGGCATCATAATGTGCCATAACCCAACTAACATTAACGGTATGATCATAGTGACGCATGGCATTTACCAATTCAATGTTTTTTTGATCATCTTCTGGTAATTCTTTAAAACGACTCCATAAATTAGTAGTGTTATACTCTTTCATAAATCGCAAAAAACGTGATTTATACTTTCGCTCAAATTGTTGTAGCATAAACGTTTTATCACCTGTTTTATGATCTTTCCCTGCGGCTTGCCAATACAAATGTTCAAACGCATGCTCATATGGTGTATCTCTATTTATAGAATCTCTAAACCTATAATCGATTAAATTAATTAATTCCGTCGAGGCAAATTCTATCATTCTATATTGTGCGCTTTGGAATCCACTAGCCGGAGTTAACGTATGCCTAAACTGCATATATTGCTCTACATCCATACCATCTCCCATAATATCAAAAGAAGTAGCCAGCATGTCAAAATAACGGCTTACTCTTCCCAATCTAGAAGTGAAAAATTCTGTAGTTAGATTTTCCTTGCGAGAAATTTGAGTCATTTCCCAAAGGATCATTTTAAATAACAACTCATTTATTTGATGATACATAATAAATACTTTCTCATCAGGCAGTGTTGTTCTTTGCGCTTGCAACGAAAGTAAGGGTCCTGTTTGAATATAATCCCAATACGTTACGGGTTTGCTATAGAGCATCCCTTCTAGAATAGCCTGTTCAGGAATTCCTAATTCGTCATACCTCGCTTCTAAATCCTTAAGAATTTGTTCTTTTTTCATCTATAACACTTATAAAGTACCTCTGTTTTCTTGTTCTCTTTCAATGGCTTCAAACAAGGCTTTAAAATTACCAACTCCAAATGATTGGGCGCCCTTTCTCTGAATAATTTCAAAAAACATTGTAGGCCTATCAACTACAGGCTTGGTGAATAATTGCAACAAATAACCTTCATCATCCCGATCAATCAATATTCCGTGTTCCTTTAAAACCTCAACATCTTCATCTATTGCACCTACACGTTCCAACAAATCATCATAATACGTTTCTGGCACATATAAAAATTCGACACCTCTATCTCTCATTGCAGAAACTGTTTTTACAATGTCATTTGTTGCTACCGCAATATGTTGCACACCTGGTCCATTATAAAAATCGATGTATTCTTCTATCTGAGATTTCTTTTTCCCTTCAGCCGGTTCGTTTATCGGGAATTTAATTCTTCCATTTCCATTGGACATCACTTTACTCATCAATGCCGTAAAATCCGTAGATATATCATCATCGGTAAAGGAAATTATTTGTGCAAAACCCATTACTTTGGCATAAAACTGGCACCATTCTTTCATTTCTCCCCAATCTACATTACCTACCATATGATCTACAAACTTTAAACCTACAGGTTCTGGATTGTAATGAGATTCCCATTTTTTATATCCCGGAAGAAACACGCCGTTATAATTTTTGCGTTCCACAAAAATATGAACGGTATCTCCATAGGTATGAATTCCAGATCTTACAACCGTTCCGTTTTCATCCTCTTCAACTCTCGGCTCCATATAAGATTTTGCACCTCTTTTTGTAGTCTCTTCCCATGCTTTTCTAGCATCTTCTACCCAAAGGGCAACCACTTTAACACCATCGCCGTGTTTATTAATATGCTCGTTTAACTCTCCTCCCTCTTCCAAGGGAGTTGTTAAAACCAATCGAATTTTATCTTGCTTTAATACAAATGATACACGGTCTTTCATTCCCGTCTCTAAACCTGCAAATGCCTCTGATTGAAACCCAAATGCTGTTTTATAGAAATGCGCCGATTGTTTCGCGTTACCAACGTATAATTCAATATAGTCTGTTCCTAATAGTGGTAAGAAATCTTCTGCTTCATCAAATAATTTCTCTAATCCGTATGTCGTATTCTGTATGTTCTTTAAGTTTTTAATCTCTCCCATCTTCTTAATTTTTATCTACCCATGATTGGTAATATGATTCGTCCGAAATTTTTACAGCCTCCTCCGTAACCATTAAAGGTGCAAACGTATCAACCATGACTGCCAATTCTAATGTTTCTTTTTCTCCTATACTTTTTTCCATTGTTCCTGGGTGTGGTCCATGTGGTATCCCCGCCGGGTGCAATGTTATTTGCCCCTTATCCACACTTTTTCTACTCATAAAATCACCATCTACATAATACAAAACCTCATCAGAGTCTATATTACTATGGTTGTATGGTGCAGGCACCGCATTTGGATGATAATCATATAAACGCGGTACAAATGAACAAATTACAAAGGCATCTGTTTCAAAAGTCTGATGAATTGGAGGGGGCATGTGTACACGACCCGTTATTGGTTCAAAATCATGAATTGAGAATTTGTATGGATAATTATATCCATCCCAACCAACTACACTAAACGGATGTGCAGCATAAACATATTCATGAATCATTTCTTGCTTTTTAACCTTTATAGTAAAGTCTCCTTTTTCATTAAAAGTTTCTAATTCTTTTGGTGGATGCATATCGCGTTCGCAAAAAGGCGAATGTTCTAAATGTTGCCCAAACCAATTTCTATAACGTTTTGGAGTATAAATTGGACTTTTAGACTCTACAATAAACAATCTATTCTCTTCTGTATCGAAGTCTATTTGGTATATCATTCCTCTTGGAATGACTAAATAATCTCCATACTCAAAGTCTATATTGCCAAGAAAAGTTCTTAATTTTCCTGTGCCTTCATGAATAAAAATGACCTCATCTGAATCTGTGTTTTTATAAAAATACGAGGTAAGTGATTTCTTCGGAGCTGCCAAAGCAATATGGCAAGTACTATTGGTCAAAACAATTTTTCTACTTTCTAAAAAGTCGTCAATTGCTGGAACCTGAAATCCTTTTAAACTTAACGATTTCATGTTTTTATCCACCGCAATTTTTGGGCTTACATCTGTAGATTTTAGCACCTCTTTAACCTGCGTTGGTCGTTGGGTATGATATAATAATGAAGACATCCCATCAAATCCTATAGTTCCGAAAAGCTCTTCATAATAGAATTTACCTTCAGGACTTTTAAAAACAGTGTGTCTTTTAGAAGGAATATTACCTATTGTATGATATCTAGGCATATTTTAATATTTAAAATGTTGAATAATAATTTGCAATACTCTATTAATAAAAGAGTACAATTATTCAGGGCTTCTCTTGATGAGAAATTTTAAAAGAAGTAATAATTCTGCCCATGTATTGTTCATAACAACACAAATATACAGAATTTAAAGGGAAGTATTATTCGACAGTTTCTTGACTAATTTCAATTACTTTTTTAATCTGAGGAACATGTCTCTTAATTGTAGCCTCAACTCCGTTTGTAAGTGTCATTTGATTGACAGAGCAGCCAACACATGCTCCTTCTAACTTCACTTTTACAACATCATCTTCAATATTTACTAAAGAAATATTACCTCCATCTGTAATCAAATAAGGTCTGATTTCTTCAAGTGCATCTTCTACTTTTGCTATTAATTCTTGTGCTGTCATATCCTATTTTTTATTTGGGCTACATCCGCTCATTGTTGTAATTCTCACCACTTCTGTAGGTGGTAAGTTTTTATTTCTTTTCAATAGTTCTGCAACTGTATTTTTAGTCACTTCATTAAAAATCGTTTCCTGTGCTGTTCCAGATTGCAATGCTGCAGGTGTTCCAAAATCTCCTGCTTCACGTATGCTCTGAACTAATGGAACTTCTCCTAAGAATCGAGTTTCCAAATCTTCTGCCAAATTCTTAGCTCCATCTTTTCCAAAGATATAGTATTTATTGTCTGGCAATTCTTCAGGAGTAAAATAACTCATGTTTTCTACAATTCCTAAAACCGGAACATTGATACTCTCTTGTTTAAACATTGCAACTCCTTTCTTTGCATCAGCCAAAGCAATGTTTTGAGGTGTACTTACAATTACTGCTCCTGTAATTGGTAAAGATTGAACAATTGATAAATGAATATCTCCAGTTCCTGGAGGTAAATCCAACAATAAGAAATCTAATTCTCCCCAATCCGCATCAAAAATTAATTGGTTCAATGCTTTGGAGGCCATCGGTCCTCTCCATATTACTGCCTGATTCGGTTGCGTAAAAAAGCCTAGTGATAATATTTTTACACCATAATTTTCAATCGGCTTCATTTTTGAACGTCCATCAACCTTTACAGATCTCGGTCTTTCTTTTGCCACATCAAACATTATGTGTGTTGATGGTCCATATACATCGGCATCCAATACTCCAACACTAAAACCCATTTTTGCTAAACTTACCGCCATATTGGCTGTAATTGTAGATTTTCCTACACCACCTTTACCAGATGCAATTGCAATAATATTTTTAATTCCAGGAATTTCTTTTCCTTTGATTTGGTTTGTAGGTTTTGCTTGCGCAACGGCTTTTACATTAACCTTTATATCTGCTTTTGGATGTACTTGCTCATGAATTGTTTTCATGATATCTACCTCTACACGTTTTTTTGCTTGCAAAGACGGGTTTCCAATTTCTACATCTACAATTACTTCTTTGTCAAAAACTACAATGTTTTTAACCGAATTACTTTCAACTAAACTTTTCCCTTCTCCAGGAGCAGTAATACTTTCAAGTGCTTTTAATATGTCTTTTTTAAGAATACTCACGTAACTAAATAATAAAGGTTTTACGCAGCAAAGATACGCTTATTTTTTACTTTAATTTAACCTAATTTTCAAGGTCTAATTCTTCGGATGGATCCCAAAAAATCTTATCGAAATCTTGGATTTGATTTTCGATTACAACCACGCCTTCATTTTCTAAAAGTTGCTGCATTAAATTAGTGCCATCAAAGTGGTTTTTACCTGTCAATAGACCCACTCTGTTCACCACTCTATGAGCAGGAACGGTTTCATCATTATGAGAAGCATTCATAGCCCAACCAACCATTCTTGCCGAACGAGCAGCACCCAAAAATTTGGCAATAGCACCATAACTAGTAACCCTTCCGAACGGGATTAAACGTGCCACTGCAAAGGCCTTTTCAAAAAAGTTTTCGTTTGTTTTTTTCATAAACTAAAAGTACTAAAATCAATGATAAGAATTCTCGAATTCAACGAAATGAAAAAAGAAAGCTATTCTAAAGATTAGCGACTAGTAATTCAATCTAAATTTAATGTAAGTAATAGCCTTTCCTGTTTCTAAATACTGGCTTTCATAATAAGTTTGCGTATTAACAACCTCTTTTGGCGCATGCTGAATATTCTTATAAACATCATGGTGGGCATACAATACTTCATGACCTTCGCCATGTAAAATACCCAACGTATAACCATGCATAAATTCACTGTCCGTTTTTAAATGAGCCACACCATCTGGTTTTAAAATTGTATCATACATTTTTAAAAACTGTTGATTGGTCATTCTATGCTTAGTACGTGTGTATTTAATTTGAGGATCTGGAAACGTAATCCAAATTTCATCCACTTCATTTTCGGCAAAACACTTATCAATCAATTCTATCTGAGTTCTTAAGAAGCCAACATTTTTCATGTCGCTTTCTAAAGCTGTTTTGGCTCCACGCCAAAAACGAGCACCTTTAATATCTACACCGATAAAATTTTTATTGGGATGTTGTTCTGCTAAGGCCAGTGAATATTCACCCTTTCCACAACCTAATTCTAAAATAATTGGGTTGTCATTTTTGAAAAAGGTATTCCACTTTCCTTTCAGCGAAAAATTAGTCAATACTTCTTCACGAGAAGGTTGTACAACATTTGCGAAAGTTTCATTCTCGCGAAAACGCTTCAATTTGTTTTTACTTCCCACGGGAGACTATTTAAAATAAGTATAAAGGGAGTGAAGAACTACTCAGTTCCTTCGTCTTTGAATTTCTTCAATTGACGCATCCAATAAACGAAAGCATAGCATGTAATTAACACAAGAATCCAGCTAAACGAATTTTGCAACCACCAGTTATCCATAAATCTAATTCCGTCTAATGGCTTAAATGCTACATTGGTAAAAAAATCGCCTATCGCTCTAAAAATATTGTTTGCAATCATTGTTAAATATATTTACTTTGCAAATGTATAAAAACTCAGAATGATTGCCAATTTTTTTAAGAAAACTAAACCTATTCATGCTATATTTATAGGGGGTATTTTCGTCTTTTTTTATTTGCTATCGATTTTTTTAATAGAAAAACCTGAATTTTCATTTTTAACTGTGTTGTTAAAATTTGGATTTTCCATTGTTTTTTTAATTCTCTTTTTCCTGATTCGATTCATCAATCGAAAAAATAATCTGTCTGGTCAAGACTCTTATGTATTATTATCGCTAGCATTCTTATTTGGAATGTTCCCAAAAACAATGCAATTGAATGACGTTTTTATTTCTCATTTTTTATTGCTCTTTGCATTTAGAAGAACCTATAGTATTCAATCTTTAAAAAGTGTAAAACTGAAGGTTTTTGATAGCGGTTTTTGGATTGGTATTGCGGCATTGTTTTATGAATGGAGTTCTTTATTTCTTATTCTTACAATTATTGCTGTAATCGTTTATAAAAAACAAGAAATTAGAAATAGCATTATAGTATTAATTGGGTTTATAACTCCTTGGTTCTTGTTTTACACCTATTGTTTGGTGTCGGAAAAAATGGAGTTATTTTCAAATCAACTTTTAATTGAATACAGTTTTACCTTTGACAATTACAGTTCCTTAAATGTACTTGTGCCTCTGTTATCTATGAGTGCTTATGGTCTTATTGCAATGGGGCTAACAAGACTAAAAATCAATTCACTTACAAATGATATAAGGCCATCTTTGAACCTTTTATATGGCCATATTATTATTGCAGTAACAGTATTGCTATTTGCTCCAAATAAAACCGGTTCCGAATTTATTTTTGCCTTTTTACCGCTTGCTGTTTTCTCTGCTAATTTATTGCAACTAGTAACACATCAAAAAGTTAGAGAAGTTTTCGTTTACTTATTAGTCTTGGTGAGTTTAAGCGCCTATATATTATAATTTAGAGCCATAGGCTAAATCGCCAGCGTCTCCTAAACCAGGCAGAATATATCCTTTATCGTTTAATTTATTATCAACCGTTGCAATCCATAAGTGGGTGTTTTCCGGAAAATGCTTTTTGATATAAGCTATTCCTTCCGTTGAACCAATTACTGCCATAATATGCGTTTGTTTAGGAACTCCATTTTTCAACATCGCCTTATACGTTTCTACTAAAGATCTTCCGGTAGCCAACATTGGGTCTGCTAGAATAAGCGTTTTCCCATCAAAACTTGGAGATGCTAAATACTCAACTTCTATTGTAAAATTGGTTTCAAAAGTATGTTTTCTATAGGCAGAGACAAACGCATTTTCTACATCATCAAAATAGTTTAACAAGCCATTGTGCAAAGGCAATCCTGCTCTTAAAATAGAACACAACACCAACTCTTCAGTAATTAATTCAATTGGTTTTATACCAAGGGGAGTTGTAATTTCTTGACTAGAATAATTGAGTACTTGACTCATCTCATATCCTAAAATTTCGCCAATACGTTCAATATTTCTACGAAACCTTAAACTGTCTTTTTGCAAATTTTCGTCTCTAATTTCTGAAATGAACTTGTTTAAAATTGATTTTTTAACAGAGAAATCATGAATGGTCATAAGCATTGTTTTCACAAAGATAATTTTTATTCGATATGTTTAACAGCATTATTTATCATCTTTGCAAACTAATAACTACGAGATGAAAGGTAGAATTTTAGCGTTTCTTGCCGCATTAGGAGCTACTTTAATTTATGGTGCCAATTATAGTATTGCCAAAGATGTGATGCCTTTGTATGTTAAACCTTATGGTTTTATAATACTTCGTGTTGTAGGTGCGTGCCTCTTATTTTGGATCCTAGGTTTATTTGTGAAAAAGGAAAAGATTGATAAAAAAGATTTTATCCCTATTTTCTTTGCAGGTCTTTTTGGAGCGGCCTTAAACATGCTATTCTTTTTTAAAGGTCTTAGTTTAACTACCCCTATTAACGCTTCTGTTATTATGATAGTTGGTCCAATTCTCGTTTTTATTTTGTCTATTTTATTTCTGAAGGAGAAGTTGGTTCCGCATAGAATATTAGGAGTACTAATTGGATTTATTGGTGCAGCAATTTTAGTTATTTATGGAAAATCTGAAGCAGAAAACGCCCCTAATATTGTTTTAGGAAATCTATACATCTTTATCAATGCATCTAGTTATGCAGTTTATTTAATCATTATTAAAAAACTCCTCGAAAAATATCATCCATTTACGCTGATTAAATGGGTTTATTTGTTTGGACTTTTTGTTGTTGTTCCCTTTGGATTTTCAGAATTTCAAGAAATTGAATGGGGGCTTTTACCTGAATCGATTATTTACAAAATTCTATTTGTAGTTGTATTCACCACATTTTTCGCTTATTTATTTAATATTATTGCCCTAACCAAATTAAAAACTACAACCGTTGCTGCCTTTATTTATCTACAACCTGTTGTTACAAGTATTTTCGCACTAATTTTAGGAAGTGATGAATTAAGCACTACAAAAGTAACGGCTAGTCTCATAATTTTCTTAGGCGTATATCTTGTAAGTAAACGCCCAAAGCAAACCGCCTAGAACACAATTTTGTGTACCTTTGCATAATTTTATTTTCGAGTATATGTTACAATCAATGACGGGTTATGGTAAGACTGAATTACAATTACCAACAAAGAAAATTACAATTGAAATTAAATCTTTAAATAGTAAAAATTTAGATTTAAATGTAAGAACGCCCTCTTATTACAAAGAGAAGGAAATGAAAGTGCGTAAAACCATTGCCTCAATATTAGTGAGAGGTAAGGTAGATTTTTCAATTTTTGTAGAAAGCATTGGTGAGAGTTCTTCTTCTCAAATTAACAAAGAAACAGTTGTTTCTTATATGAACCAATTAAAAGAGATTTCTCCTGCTTCAGAACTAGAGTTGCTTGAAATGGCCATTCGTTTACCAGAAACCATACAAAGTAAAAGAGAGTCTTTAGACGATAATGAATGGAAAGAGATTGAAAAAGGAATCAATATAGCGCTAAAAAACATAGCAACATACAGAAAAGATGAAGGCGAAGTTTTAAAACAAGACTTTTTAAAAAGAATCACTGTTTTACAAAATCTATTGGATCAGGTAATTACCATTGATCCGCAAAGAATAGAAAATGTAAAGGAAAGATTGAATAAAGCTATTTCAGAAATTGAGGTAAAAGTAGATGAAAACAGATTTGAGCAAGAGTTGATATATTATCTAGAAAAATTCGATATCACTGAAGAAAAAGTTCGATTAAAAAATCACTTAGATTATTTTCTTACTGAACTAAATTCAGAAACTTCAAATGGAAAAAAACTTGGTTTTATAACGCAAGAAATTGGTAGAGAAATAAATACCATAGGTTCAAAAGCCAATTTTGCCGATATGCAAAAGCTGGTAGTTCAGATGAAAGACGAATTAGAAAAAATCAAAGAACAAAATTTAAATGTGCTTTAATGAGTAAAGGTAAATTAATTGTTTTTTCGGCACCATCAGGATCTGGTAAAACTACCATCGTACGTCATTTACTAAAGCAGACTGAGTTAAACCTTGAGTTTTCAATTTCTGCAACTTCCAGAGATAAACGTGGCACTGAAGAAGAAGGTAAAGATTATTATTTTTTATCTGCGTCAGAATTTAAAAACAAAATAAAAAACGAAGAATTCTTAGAGTGGGAAGAAGTGTATCGTGATAATTTTTATGGTACTTTAAAAACAGAAGTTGAACGCATTTGGGCACTGGGTAAACATGTTATTTTTGATATTGACGTCTCTGGTGGATTAAGAATCAAGCGTAAGTTTCCAGATCAAACGTTGGCGATTTTTGTAAAACCTCCAAGTATAGACGAATTAAAAATCCGTTTAAAAAAGAGGCAAACTGAAAGTGATGATAAAATAAATATGCGTGTTGCAAAGGCTTCGGCAGAATTAGCCACCGCGCCACTTTTTGATGAAATTGTGATAAATGACAATTTAGACGATGCTAAAAAAACAGCATTTAACTTGATATCAGATTTTACTAAAAAATAGAATATGAAAGTTGGTTTGTTTTTTGGGAGCTTCAATCCGATTCATATTGGTCATTTAATCATTGCAAATCATTTTGTAGAACATTCAGATTTAGATCAGGTCTGGTTTGTTGTTACACCTCACAATCCACATAAAAAAAAGAGTTCGCTTTTAGCAGATATCCATAGATTGTCAATGGTGAAAATTGCTGTTGAAGATTATCCCAATTTAAAGGCTTCAAATATAGAATTTGGGCTTCCCCAACCTAATTACACGGTAAATACGCTTGCGCATTTAACCGAAAAATATCCAACGCATCAATTCTCAATGATTATGGGAGAAGACAATCTTAACGGTCTTCATAAATGGAAAAATTACGAAATTTTATTGGAAAACTATTCAATTTTGATTTATCCAAGAGTTTCTAAAAAACTTGTGGCTTCAGAACTAATATCTCATCCTAATATTCAAAAAATTGAAGCCCCAATAATCGAGATTTCGGCTACGCTTATTAGAAACTCAATTAAATGCAATAAAAACTTTAAGCCTTTAGTACCTGCTGTCGTATGGAACTTTATTGATCAAATGAATTTCTATAAAAATTAGAGGAAAAATTACTGTACTTTTAAATGAAATTATTCTAAGCAATTTCCGTTGTATATTTGCTTTTAAGAGGATTTATGACAGAACAAACGCAAAATAAAAAGAATCTAAAACAAAAACTGACTCACAAATACCGTATGGTATTGATTAACGAAGATACTTTTGAAGAAAAGCTGTCTTTTAAAATGAGTCGGTTAAACGTATTTATTGCAATTGGCATTGTCTCTATTATATTAATTAGTTTTACAGCGGCTTTAATCTCTTTTACTTCTCTAAAGGAATATATTCCGGGCTATTCATCTCTTAAACTAAAAAAACAAACAAATGAATTAATTTTAAAAATTGATTCTCTAGAAACTATTCTGGAAGTGAATAACCGATACATTAGTAATTTTCAGAATGTATTAATGGATGATGTTACCGCTTTTAATTTTGATAAAGATTCGGTGTTTGAAACATTGCAATTCAATCAAGACTCATTGCAAATAGATAATTCCGAATTAGACTCTCTTTTCCGACTAGAAGTTGAAAGTGAAGACAAATACAGTTTTTTTAATGAGGCCCAAAAAGATGTAGGAATTGTATTTTTTGCTCCCGTAACAGGAAAAATCACCCAAACTTACGACGTAAACCTTCGCCATTTTGCTGTTGATGTTGTTGTTAAAACTGGAACCCCTGTTAAGGCCGTTGCAGATGGTACAGTTGTTTTTGCAGAATGGACAGCAGCCACTGGGCATGTAATCGTATTACAGCATACTAAAAAATATATCTCTATATACAAACACAATGGCGAATTGCATAAGCAACAAGGAGATTTAGTAAAGTCTGGTGAAGTTATTGCAAGTTCAGGATCTACTGGTGAACTAACTACGGGACCTCATTTACATTTTGAATTATGGAGTGACGGTTATCCAGTAAATCCAACTAATTTTATTGATTTCGAATAAATGAATATAAAATCAATTCTAGCGATTCCGTTTGCAAAAAGCGTAGTAAAACGTATTTATAAATGGGCATATAACCCTGTTAAAACACAGGATAAAGTAATGGAAAAACTGCTTTCCAAAGCAAAATTTACCTCATTTGGAAAAGATCATAACTTTTCTAGTATAAAAAATTACGGCGATTTTAAAACAAATATCCCTATTAGAGATTACGAAGGTTTAAGACCATATGTAGATCGTGTTGTAGCTGGAGAATCGAATGTTTTATGGAAGGGAAAACCGCTATACTTTGCCAAAACTTCAGGAACTACTTCTGGCACAAAATACATTCCACTTACCAAAGCCTCTATGCCCGAACATATTAAGGGCGCTAGAAATGCCCTATTAATGTACATCAACCGAAAAAAGAAAGCGAATTTTGTCGAAGGTAAAATGATCTTTCTTCAGGGAAGTCCAGAATTAAATGAAAAAAATGGAGTTAAAGTCGGAAGGCTTTCAGGAATTTCTGCGCATTATGTCCCTGGATATTTACAAAAAAACAGGCTGCCAAGCTGGGAAACAAATTGTATTGAAGATTGGGAAACAAAAGTTGAGAAAGTAATTGATGAAACCATTAACGAGGATATGCGTTTAATTGGTGGTATTCCATCTTGGGTACAAATGTATTTTGAACGAATTGTAGCTAGAACTGGGAAGAAAGTTGGAGACGTTTTTCCAAATTTTGAAGTTTTTGTTTATGGAGGCGTCAACTACGAACCTTATCGAAAAAAGTTTGAAGAATTAATAGGCCGCAATGTACCATCTGTAGAATTATATCCGGCTTCTGAAGGATTTATTGCCTATCAAGATACCGATGAAATTGGAATGCTATTAAATTTAAATGGTGGTATTTTTTATGAATTTATACCAGCCGACGAATTTTATGATGAAAATCCGACTAGACTATCGATTGCCGATGTTAAATTAGGAGTAAACTATGTTATTATTTTAAATACCAATGCGGGTCTTTGGGGTTATAATATTGGAGATACTATAGAATTTGTGAACCTTAAACCTCATAGGATATTGGTTACAGGACGTATAAAACATTTTATATCAGCATTTGGAGAACATGTTATTGGTAAAGAAGTGGAATCTGCAATGCTAGAAGCAACTATCAATTCAAACGCAAGTGTTACCGAATATACTTTGGCTCCTAAAATTAAGACTAAAAATGAATTACCTTATCATGAATGGTTTGTGGAATTTGAGGAAATACCAAACGATATTGAGACTTTTAAATTGGACATCGATAACTCGTTACAAAAACAAAACAGCTATTATAAAGATTTAATTGAGGGTAAAATTTTACAACCCTTAAAAATATCGATTGTAAAGAGAGGTGGCTTTCATGAATATATGAAGTCTCAAGGAAAGTTAGGGGGGCAAAATAAAATCCCGAGGCTTTCAAACGACAGAAAAATTGCCGATCGTTTAGAAAATTATATCCTATGAAAGTTTTAGCTACAAATATTGGTGAAAGAAAAGTAATCCAATGGAAAAATAAATCTGTTGAAACTGGTATTTATAAATACCCAACAAATGCACCAATTTTCTTGGGCGAAGAAGATGTAAAAGATGATGCCGTTGTAGACAGAAAGCACCATGGAGGTTTAGACCAAGCTGTTTATGGCTATTCAGCCCAGCACTATGCATATTTTAAGGATTTGCACCCCAATCTAGAATGGGAATTCGGAATGTTTGGAGAAAATTTGACTTTTGATGAGTTAGACGAAGAAACCATTACTGTTGGTAGTACCTATCAATTAGGTGAATGCCTACTTGAAGTAACAAAACCAAGACAACCTTGTTTTAAATTAGGTATTCGATTTGGAACACAAACCATCGTAAAGCAATTTTGGAATAGCACTAAAAGCGGTATTTATTTTAAGGTTTTAAAAACTGGAATAGTTGAAACTGGAGACATCCTTATTCCTGAGAATATCAAAAAAGACACGCAAACCATTGCGGAAGTATACAACACAAAAAAGTAACTATCATGACAAAGTTTAATAGGGACTCTCCTTTACTGCAGCCATTTACATTACCATGTGGTGTAGTAATTCCAAATAGAATTGCAAAAGCTGCAATGACCGAACGTTTGTCTGATAAAAACTTTTACGCCACGGATGCTTTGTCTAATTTATATAAGAAATGGGCTAATTCTGGATCTGGGCTATTAATTTCAGGAAACATTATGGTGGATAAACGCTATAAGGAATCATCTGGAAATGTAGTTGTAGAAGATGAAAGTGGGTTAAATCAACTTAGTAAATATGCCAAGTCAGGCACAAGTAATGGTAATCAGTTTTGGGCACAAATAAGCCATGGAGGAAGGCAATCAACGATTTTTTCAACCTTTAATCCTATTGCTCCGTCTGCCGTAAAATTGAAAAAATTAGGCCTATTTGCCAAGCCAAAGGCAATGACAATTGAGCAAATTGAAGATGTAATAGAGCGTTATGTTACCACTGCAAAAGTTTGTAAAAAAGCAGGATTTACAGGAGTCCAGTTTCATGCTGCTCATGGTTATTTATTAAGCCAATTTTTATCACCAAATACCAATAAAAGAACCGACGAGTATGGAGGCTCTATAGAAAATAGATCTAGAGTTTTATTAGAAATAATTAAAAAAGCAAGGATTGAACTTGGTGCAGATTTTCCTATAGCAGTTAAATTAAATTCAGCAGATTTTCAACGTGGTGGATTTGATGAAAAAGACGCCTTTTATGTAATTGAACGTTTGAAAGAACTAAACATAGATTTGCTTGAAATTTCTGGCGGAACCTATGAGAATATTGTGTTCTTAACAAAACGTAATGAACGCGAATCTACTCGAAAAAGAGAGGCTTATTTTATGGAGTTTGCCGAGAAAGTTAGAAAAGAAACAAATATTCCCTTAATGGTAACTGGTGGATTTCGAACCTTAGAATTTTGTGAGCAAGTAATAGCAAATAACGAATTAGAAATGATCGGTTTTGCAAGACCATATTTGGCTGATGAATCATTTCCTTCTTGTTTTGTGAACAAAGAAAAAACAACCATGCAAGATGCTTCCTTTGATTTTCCAATTAAAAAAATGAGCGATTTTGCCGAAGCTGGATTCTACGATTATCAAATACATCAAATTGCAAAAAACAAACCTTTAAAACCAAATTACAGCCCATATGCTGCCATTGTTAGAATGACCAAAAACGAATTGGTAAATGGGTGGTTTTAAAAAAGCCCGATATTTTTAAATATCAGGCTTTTAACTTTATTTTTTCAATAAATCTCTAATCTCGGCAAGTAGATCATTGTCACTTGGACCGGATGGTGCAGGCGGCGGCGGTGGAGTTTTCATTTTATTTACCCCTTTTACAACCATAAACATCACAAACGCGACTATAATAAAATCGATCGTGTTTGTTAAAAAATCGCCGTATAAAACAGCAACTTCTCCCTCAATTTTACCTTCTGCATTTGCAACGCCTTCCTTTACCACATATTTTAAATCTTTAAAGTTAGAATTAAATATCAGTCCTATTAACGGAGAAACAATTCCTCCTGTAAACGAAGTAACCACACTTTTAAATGCGGCACCCATTACAAAACCAACAGCAATATCTACAAGGTTTCCCTTCATTGCAAAGGCTTTAAATTCTTTGAGCATTCCCATAATAATTAGTTTTAATTAGTAATTAGAATACTAATATAATGATTTTTAAGACACCAACACTCTTCTAACTCGTTGTGAAATAGCTGTTAGCATTTCATACGAAATGGTATCGGCTGCAGTTGCTAATTCTTCAATGGATTCTTGGCTATCAAAAATAACTACAGAATCACCTTCTTTGCATTCAATACCTGAAATATCTATCATTATCATATCCATACACACATTACCCACAATTTGTACTTTCTGTCCATTAATATGTACAAACCCTTTTCCATTTCCAAGGACTCTTGGTATTCCATCGGCATGACCAATAGGAATTATAGCTATATGCATAGATTCTTTAGCGATTAAGCCTCTGTTATATCCAATACTCTCACCTTTTTTAAGGGAATGAATTTGAGATATTATAGATTTTAAGGAAAGTACGTTTTTTAACACCAAACCGGCGTTTTTTTCATTGGTAAGTCCGTATAAACCAATTCCTACTCGTACCATATCTAAATGAGCTTCCGGGTAATTTAAAACCCCAGATGTATTGCATAAATGAAATTCAGGCATAAATCCAAATTTATGTTGGAATTCCGTTGAAATCTTTTTGAATAAAGCAATTTGGTCAAGTGTAAATTCCTTTTCATTAAGGTCTTCCGAGGCGGCTAGATGAGAGAAAAGAGATTTAATTTTTAATGCTAGGCTCTCTTTTAATTCATTCCTCAAATAATCAATATCTTCAAACGAAAACCCTAATCTATTTAATCCAGTATTAAATTTAATATGGACAGGGTAATCTGTTACTTTATTGTGACTTGCTATTTCAACAAATGCTTCAAGAATGTTTCTATTGTATAAGTTTGGTTCTAAATCATACGATAATAGATCCACTAAATTCTCTTTCTGAGGGTGTAAAACCAAAATTGGTGTTTTAATTCCTACTTCTCTAAGACCAACTCCTTCATGGGTATACGCAACAGCAAAATAAGAAACTTTATTTTGGATAAATTGTGCAACAGCAATAGCGTCGCTACCATATCCGAAAGCTTTAACAACGGCCATTATTTTAGTCTCGCTCTTAACTTTAGATTTAAAATAATTTAAATTAAAATGTAAGGCGTTTAAATCAATTCGTAAAGTGGTAACATGGTTACTCATCTTTTTTTATCTCTTCTTCAATAACATCCATTTTGGCAACTTTTTTTTCAAGATTTGCCTTGTAATAAGCCGCTCTACTCAAAGGTTCATACTCTTGGGTTTCTCCCAATAAAACCAAATCGTCACCCTCTGCAGTTCTATGGCTATAATGGGCTAAGTTTCCAGTTCTCGTACATACAGCATGTACTTTGGTCACATATTCTGCTGTGGCCATTAAGGCAGGCATAGGTCCAAACGGGTTCCCTTTAAAGTCCATGTCCAATCCTGCTACAATTACTCTAACCCCTCTATTTGCCAAATCATTGCAAACAGCAACAATTTCATCATCAAAAAATTGTGCCTCATCAATCCCAACTACATCAACATCACTTGCCAAAATTCTAATATTGGCCGCTGCTGGAACCGGCGTAGACCTTATTTCATTAGAGTCATGAGAAACCACTTTCTCTTCATCATAACGAATGTCAACCGCTGGTTTAAAAATTTCAACTTTTTGCTTTGCGAACTGAGCTCTTCTTAGTCGTCGAATTAATTCTTCAGTTTTTCCTGAAAACATCGACCCACAAATAACTTCTATCCACCCAAATTGTTCTGTATGATTTACTGTATTTTCAAGAAACATTTTGTAATTTTCGGACTTGTAAGGTTAAACAAATTTATCTTGCTAACCCTACAAATGTATCAAAAATAAACACGTACCACCAACTAAATTTTCGAACTTATGCACAAAAGATTGGAAGCCGAATTAGTGAGTTTAGCTCATACTATTTTGCAAATGAAAAACAGAAATGATGTAAATGCTTTAAAAGAGAAAGCAAGAAAATTGCATGAAAGACTATCTGTTTTGGCTTTTGTTGATGAGTATTTAGAAACGACTCCAACTGCAACAGAAACAAAAGAAGAGTTATTAGAAAAAATTGAAGTTGCTATTGAAAATAACAAGGTAGAAATTGTAGAGGAATTATTGCAGGTGGAAGAAGTTGAAGAGAAAATTGAAATTCAAAAGACTGAAGAACCAGTTGAAACTGTCGAAACCAAAATAAAAATTACACAATCTAAAGTTGATGTTGAAGAAGAAATTGAAGAGGAAATTGTGTTAGATATAGAATCGCCGGAAGAAAATGATACTTCTGCATCAGAAGCGGTTAAAACTGAACCCCTAAAACAATTAACCATTGAAGAAGAGTTTAAAGATGCTGTTTCTGCTGATGTAACGACAAATTTATTTTCGAAAGTTGAAGACGTAAAAACACAAACTAAAACTTCTTTAAATGACGTGCTTCAAAAAAATATTCAAGTAGGATTAAATGATCGTATTGCGTTTGTAAAGCATTTATTTAATCATTCTCAGGCTGATTTTAACCGAGTTCTTTCTCAATTAAACTCGTTTAAAACAGAAAA
This sequence comes from Bacteroidetes bacterium MedPE-SWsnd-G1, assembly GCA_001874265.1. GTDB lineage: Bacteria > Bacteroidota > Bacteroidia > Flavobacteriales > Flavobacteriaceae > Urechidicola. Next base: position 49,379 of record MPDD01000005.1, read on the forward strand.
AGAAGCTAAGAATTTCATTAAAAAAATGGTGAAACCAGATTACGACTGGACTGGTAAAGAAGAGTTTGAAGACAGATTTATAAATTTAATAGAACGTAAATTCTTATAGGATGGCGCAAACAAATTATATTTTTTGCATGAAGTGGGGAACTCTTTACGGAGCAGAATACGTGAATAGATTATATTCTATGGTTAGTAAAAACCTAACATATGATTTTAAAATGGTTTGTTTTACTGATGACGAAACTGGAATTATTGACGAGGTAGAATGTCACCCAATTCCAGAAATTGACATACCATCAAATTTACCCGAAAGGATGTGGAAGAAATTAACCACACTAAAATCCGATTTATATGGTTTGGAAGGAAGAGCCTTGTTTTTAGATTTAGATATCGTAATTGTAGATAATATTGATTGCTTCTTTGACGTTGAAGGTGAGTTCAGAATTATAAAAGATCATAGTTGGCGTTCATGGAGAATAACAGGAAACTCTTCCGTTTATCGCTTTGACATTGGTAAACATGGGTATGTTTTTGATGACTTTATTGCCAACTTTGACAACGTTATTAAAGAGCATAGAAACGAACAAGAGTACCTAACACACGCCATTAACGATAAAGGTAAATTACAATATTGGGACAAAGCCTGGTGCCCAAGTTTTAAATACGATTGTATTTCCAGATTCCCATTGGCGTTTTGGAAAAAACCCACTATTCCAGAAGGGTCAAAAATTATCATCTTTCATGGAGAGATAAATCCTCATAAGGCTATAAAAGGTGGTCGCGGCAAATGGTATAGATATGTAAGACCTGCTCCTTGGGTGGCAGATTATTGGAACTAATTTATTTCTTTTTATCCTTTCCTGTTGGCGAGATTGTATTTACAATTCCGCTTTGAAGGGTTTTCCAAATATAGTTCCCCAAACCTTTATAGGTGTCGCGTGTAAACTGCATTTCTACCTCTTTTACTTTTCCTTTTTTATTAGGGTTAGATTTTCTAACAACATGATTTACGGACCAACTTAAGAATTTGTTCCTTTCTAAGGAGTTAGATTTAAAAACAGTTGCTTCTAAATTATGATATAGCATGGTCATATTTCCACTCGAAGAAGTATTGTTTGCTTTTGCTGAAAATTGCATTTTATCTATCTCTCCACTTAAAATCTTTAATCCAAGCACTGGATAAAGTGCAGCGTCATATAATTCGAACTCCGATTGCCCTAATTCTCCTGAAAAATAAAAGGTATGTTGTCCTTTTTTCAAAGGCATATTCATAACTACATGTAGTGGAGCCTCATTCATTAATTTCGCATCGATATTTACGGTTATTGGAATTTGAATAAATTCTGGTATGGTAGATATGTTTTGAATTTTAGCATTTATATCATTAATCGTTAAACTAAACAAGGTGTCTTTATTTTCTAATTGCTCTTCTATTGTTAAATGACTGTTCTTAACAGATACCAAGGGAACGTTTATAACTTTGGAACTATTTTGTAAATTAATGTGTGGTAAGCCAACATATTTATTCATGTTAAACGGCTTCCTTTTATCTTTAAACAACTTTAAATCCAATCCGTTTATAGCCACACTATCGAGTAAAAAAGCATTTTCTTTAAACAATTTAATCAAGTTAAAATTGTAAACATTTACTTCTTGAAAAGTTACATCAAAAACATCATCGTTAAAGGTGTATCTCTCCGCTAAATCGAATTTTGAAATATTTGGTTTGAATGAAAAATCATTAATTGTTGCAACTTGAGATTTAAAATCTAATACCAATTTATCCAAACTTAAAGAGTAGTTCTTTTTTTCAAATTCCAACTGGACATCTTCAATTTTAAATATTTCTTGCGATGGACGTAATTTGAATAATTCTTCTCCAATTTCAATCAGTTTTACACCACTAGAATTGAAACTAACCGGGCTATTTTGAAACGTAATTTCGCTCTTAGACACATCATAAACCTGATACATAAGATCTACGAATTCCAAATTATCAATAACCAATCCTCCCAATTTTGTAACTTTAATTGAATCTAAATTTATAGGTTTCGGCTTTTTCTTTTCATCCTTTTCGATAACTAAATTTGGGTTCTCGATTTTCCGAATAAATAAATCGTTAAACGATAAAGTATTGATGGAAATTTTCTTCGAAAGAAGCAAATTAAATATTCCTATCCCCTTTAATTCCAGCGATTTCAAAGTGATATTATCAACACTATTTACCTCTCCTTTATTCTCTACCATGTCCGAAACCACTTCAGATTTAGGCACAAACTTAACTCCGTTAAAAGACAGTGATCGCCGAATCAATTTGAATTCAACTTTGTCTACCGAAGCTGTATACTCTTTGAGTAGATTTTCAGATAATACGGTAACAATTTTCTTTTTTACTATATAAGAAACAGAATAGTTAGTGAGTAAAATAGCCCCTATCGCAATAAGGATGACTATCAAATATTTTCTTTGTGGGTTTCTAAGTTTCATATAATAGAGGTGATATAAATATATGAAATTAATAATAGAGCGGATTAATTATTCAATATCTCAACAAGCTTCTCAACTGTTTTTTTACTATTCCCTACGAAAATTTCATCATCAATAACAAAAACGGGGCGCTTCAAAAAGGTATATTCATCCAAAATTAATTGACGGTACTCTTTTTCACTTAATTCCTGTCCTTTTAGGTCCATTTGCTTGTATTTCTTTGCACGTTTATTAAACAGGTCCTCATAGCTATTTGTAAAGGCATACATTTCTTCTAATTGTGCTACAGTTACTGGATTTGTTTTTATTTCTTGCAATTCAAATCCGTCAATATTTACGGCTTTCAAAATTCGTCTACACGTATCACATGTTTTAAGATGATAGATTTTTTTCATGGATTAAAGTTATCCGTTTTCACTTTAAAATTGGTTATTTTTATGAAAAATTTAAACATGACGCACCAATTCGACATCCTTAAAAAGACGAGATCCGCAATTCTTAGAATTATTGATCCTTTTACATTGGAACAAATAAACAAAGTGCCAAATGGCCATAAAAATAATATTGCTTGGAACATTGCTCATTTAATGGTTACTCAGCAACTATTATGCTACAAGAATTCGGGTTTGCCTATGCATATTTCGGATGAAATTGTAGAAAAATTTAAAAAAGGAACAAAAACCGAAGGGGATCTATCTAAAGAAGAGTTTGAAGAAATAAAACGATTATTTATAGAACTTCCGGAAAAACTTGAAGTTGACTATAACAATGGGATTTTTAAAAGTTATAATGCTTACACCACTAGTTTAAATGTAACTTTAACGAATATTGAAACAGCTTTGGCATTTAGTAATTTTCATGAAGGTATTCATTTAGGCGTTTTATTTGGACTGAAAAAATTGATCTAAATGGATGTATTTACAATAATTACTGTTCTTATCGTCTTAGCGGCCCTTTTTGGATATTTGAACGCGCGATTTCTAAAACTGCCAAACACTATTGGGCTAATGTCTATAGCCATTCTTTCTACTTTCATCGTTTTAGGTATTAGTTATTTTGATGATACGCTGTTGGAACAAGAAAAACTATTGATTTCAGAAATAGATTTTGAAACGGTCCTTCTAGATGTAATGTTGAGTTTTTTATTGTTTGCAGGGGCTTTACACACAAGTTTTCAGCAATTAAAAGTACAACGTAAACCTATTTTAGCATTTGCAACCTTAGGTACTATAACCTCTACATTTTTGGTTGGAATTCTTGTTTATTATTTATTGCCATTGTTAAGTTTAGAAGTAGATTTTATTTATTGCCTATTATTCGGCGCCCTTATTTCTCCTACAGACCCTATTGCAGTATTAGGAATTTTAAAACAAGTTGGCGCACCTAAAAAATTAGAAACTAAAATTGTTGGAGAGTCATTATTTAATGATGGCGTGGGTGTTGTGGTGTTTATCACCATTTTCCAGATTGCAAAAGGAGGGTCTGAAATTTCTGCTTTACATATAGCAGAATTATTTTTAGTTGAAGTGGGTGGCGGAATTGCTTTAGGGTTATTACTTGGTTGGCTCACGTATCGTCTATTAAAATCTATAGACGATTATGACACGGAGGTAATTATAACAATTGCAACAGTAATGGGCGGAACCGTAATTGCCCAATCCCTGCATTTATCTGCACCACTAGCAATGGTAACAGCGGGATTGATGGTTGGTAATGATACTGTTAGAAACAACGCCATGAGCAAAATAACGGAACAATATGTAGACAAATTTTGGGAACTAGTTGATGTATTGCTAAATACTATCCTGTTTGTTTTAATTGGCATGGAAATACTTGTATTAACTTTTGACAAAGAATACATATTAGCGGGAATATTAATCATTCCTCTGCTATTATTTGCAAGATATATGTCATTACTATTACCCATAAAATTCTATTCAAAAAAACTCGATTTTGTACCAAACACCAATTTAATTATGACTTGGGGTGGACTGCGTGGGGGTATTTCAATTGCTCTTGCACTAAGTCTAACTTCAGCAATGCATCGCGATTTATTTTTAGTAATTACCTACATCGTTGTTGTGTTTTCAATTGTAGGCCAAGGGCTTTCTCTAGGAAAATTAATAAAAAGAGTTGTAAAGTAATTTTTAACCACACTTAAGTAAATAGATGAAATTCGAAACAAAAGCAATTCACGGAGGCCAACAGCATGATCCAAGTACAGGAGCGGTTTCAATGCCAATTTATCAGACATCAACTTTTGCACAGGCTTCTCCCGGAGAACATAAAGGCTATGAATATTCAAGATCTGGAAACCCTACTAGAACCGCTTTAGAAAAGGCATTCGCTAGTCTCGAAAACGGATCTCATGCATTTGCCTTTGCTTCTGGAATAGCAGCCGTAGATTGTGTATTAAAATTGTTAAAGCCCGGAGATGAAGTTCTCACAACAAATGATATTTACGGTGGGTCTTTTAGGATTTTTACCCAGGTTTTTGAAAGATACAATATCAAATTTCAATTTATAAAATATGACGATGTTCATAAAATAGATCAATATCTTAAAGATAATACCAAGTTAATCTGGATAGAAACACCTTCCAACCCTTTATTGAACTTAGTAGATATCAAAAAAATTACAACTCTTGCAAAACCAAAAAACATATTAGTCGCTGTAGATAATACTTTCGCAACTCCATATTTGCAAAGACCTCTAGATTTAGGTGCTGATATAGTTATGCATTCTGCAACAAAATACCTCGGTGGTCATTCTGATGTTATTTTGGGAGGGCTTATTGTTAAGGATAAAAACTTGGCTGATGAACTTTATTTTATTCAAAAGTCATGTGGGGCTATAGCTGGCCCAATGGACAGTTTTTTAGTGTTAAGAGGAATAAAAACTTTGCATTTACGAATGGAGTGCCATTGCAGCAATGCAAAAAAGTTAGCGCATTTCTTAAAAGCACATTCAAAAGTTGATAATGTGTATTGGCCAGGCTTTAAAACACATCCAAATCATATCATTGCTAAAAGTCAAATGAAAGATTTTGGAGGTATGGTTTCATTTACTTTAAAAAATAACCAATTATCAAGCACCTTAAAAATTTTAGAGGGTCTAAGTCTTTTTGCTGTAGGGGAATCATTAGGGGGTGTAGAATCACTTTGTAGTCATCCTGTTAGTATGTCGCATGCCTCAGTCCCTAAAAAAGATAGAGATTCTGTTGGCATTGTTGACTCACTTATAAGAGTAAGTGTTGGAATAGAAAATATTGAAGATATAATTACTGACTTAGACCAAGCTCTTGGTTTAATTTAAGTAGTAAATATATCCTACATGCAACCAAATTAGCCAATCAACAAATTTATTAGCAGGATCATTTCTAGCATTTAAGCCATCTACCCAATTTGAGAAAAAGTATTGGTGACGACTTTCAATAAAAATATCTGAATATTCTCCTAATTTCCGTCTTGTTCCAAGACCTAGAGTTGCCGACATAGTTACACCTTTAGAATCACGGGCCATTTCAGGTCCCGCCCATTTTAAAAACAAAAGATCGTAATTAGATTTCCAATCACCATCACCGTAAGTTGTTTCAAGATCCGGATTATAAAAGTTTACCCCAGCGCCTATACTTGCATATGGTGACCATTTAAGATTTGGGTCACGTCTAGAGCCAAAATCATTTATATCTACAAAGTGATATTCTAAATGAGAACCTAAGTGCCAAGTTCTGGTTTTTCCATGCATAGCGCGTAATTTTTCTCCTTGAACACCTCCAATAATTCTTATCCATTTCCCAAAATGGTCCAATTCCGCTTGATGATAAGAAACTTCATTTCGCAATCTAAAGTGCTCGGCAAAATAACTTGTTTGATGATTCCATCTATATCTGTAGTCTGTAAAAGTTAAATAATGAATAATTCCAATTCCTGGACCTAAATTTCCGGATTCATTACTGGATCTATCTCCTCGCTGACCATAATCAGTAGTAAAACTCGAAACTCCGTATGCTATCCCTATCTCATGAGTTCTTTTACTACGAACTCTTTGTGAATAGGACGACATCACGAATATTACCGTAAATAATATTGGGGTTACTATTTTAAATTTACGAATCAAATTCTTTTTCTAAGTTTACAAATGTAGCGATTTAAATTTTCTCATAATATCTAGTTAAAAGTTAACGGTATTTCCCAATTTGCTCTTATTTCAATTGGACCATCAACATCTTGATAATAAACGACTTTTTCAGGGTTTTCTCGTAATAAAAAATTTCCAGAATCCCAGCGCCCATTTTCATTGGCATCATATATAATTCTTACAATATATTCACTTGGTTCTAGATTTTCGAATCTAAATTTCCTTTCTTCTTTAGAATATTCTCTAGCAACAACATCTCCTTTTGTATTTATCAACTCTAATATAAACGGAAAACTCGAAATTTTATTTAAACTTAAATCTAGTATACCATAATCACTCTCTTCTTTTGTAGAGACCGAATACTGCAATGTATCATTTACATTTCCAAATAAGTCTTCTATAGCATCGGGTAAAATTCTAAATTTATATTTTTCCCGTTGCTTTTTATCAAAATTCAATTTCAATCTCTTTTTAGAAGCGTCTAACTCTGCCGAAAAATAAACGTTTAAAGAGTCCTTATCCACAATTGAAATTTTGGATTTGTCAAATTTATCAATTGGAATATTTGTAACAATTGAAAAAGTATCTCTTAAACTCAATGTCCCTTTTACTTCTGTTGAAACCAATAAAGAGTCTATTTTTTTTGAACGCAATTTTACGATTAATTCTTTTTTATAATCTCCTTTCGAAATTTCGAAATGCAAAGAATCCTTTACATTGGGAGTATACCAATAGCTAACAGTATCTTTATCCTCTTCAAAAACCAATGTCGACTTAAAATCGGGTGGTGTTGGTGTTAATAATTTAATTTCCATCCCGTCCGGATTTCCTTCATATCCAAAATAAATTTGTCCTTTTTTTACTTCCGATGGTCTTGTTGCTGTAAAAGGGAGTTCTTCTCTAAAAAGGGTTAATTCAAAAGATTCATCAGTTGGCAGCGTAATGATTTCCTTATGAAATGCAATTTTATCTTGTCTGCTATCAAATTTGTAATTTTTACTTACATCTTCCAAGGCCACTAATAAGTATTTCCCTTCCTTTAAATTTGTGATTTCAAAACCTATACTATCTAAAGTATTACCAACATATGTTGGTCTTTCTTTATATACGATAGAATCTGTATATGTTTCAGTTATTTCATATAGTTGAACCGAAATGTTATTGGCTGCTTTTTTTTCAAAACCGTCCTTTACCGTTCCCGTTACACTTAAAGAATCGATGTAATCTCCAGTAGAAAAAACATATTTAAAGTTCCTTAGGATATTACCTTCATTATTGTCTATTACACTATTTCCAAAATTGAATGTGTATGTAGTGTTTTCTTTTAAGGTGTCTAAAATCTTAATGTTTATATCTCTACTTGAGGCGCCAATTGGAGTAATTATTGGTTGTTTTTCCATAGGTGGAGAAATAACCAATTGCTGTTCTAACTTGTCTAATTTAATGTATTCATCAAAGCTGATTCTAATTTTTTCAGCCTTAAATTCTATGGTCTCCTGTGTCGGAGATGCCGTTAAAAAAACAGGAGCAACTTCATCTTTTTCTCCTCCCTCAGGTCTTCCTTGTCTGGCGCATCCTTGAATAATTAATACTCCTATTAAAAAGTACAAAAAACGAATATTCATCAATTTTTACATTTAACTACAAAGAAACATTATTTTGACTTAGAACGAATAAATTTAATGGTTATTTTAAGTTGTATATGCAATCACAGCAACACTAACGGTTACATTTTTGCATTTTAGCAGCTCCCTAGTACATACTTCAATTGTTGCGCCAGTTGTAATAACATCATCTAAAAGTAAAATATGTTTTCCTTCGAACAAATCTTTGTCTATTATTTCAAAATGATTCCGTTTTCCTAAAAACCTATCAACTCTTCCTTTATGCGTCTGTGCTGCAGTATTAATTACTCTAACAAGGTTGTTTTCAATAAAAGGAAGGTTTAAGGTTTCGCCAGCGGTTCTACCCAATTTAGTCAATTGATTATATCCACGTTGCTTTTCTTTTTTAGGATGAATTGGAACTGGGACAATACAGTCTATAAATTGAAATCGGTCGCTACTTTTTAAAGAATTTCCTAGCCATTCTCCGAAAAATACACCAATATCCTCTTGTCCTTTGTATTTCAATTTATGAATTAAATGCTGTACTTTTCCTTTCTTCGTATAATGGAACAAGGCCATGGCTTCTTTTATTTGAACTCTCCCATAGAACTGTTTCTCTAATTGATTGTTTTTCTGATTTAAAAAATCTGTTTCAGGAAAATCATGCCGACAAGCAATACAAATCAATTTTTCATGTTGATGCAAAACCTCTTGACAAGAATGGCATACTTCATGAAAAAACAAATGAAATATATCTTTAATAAATTGCATTATATAGAATCATAGCAAGCGTAAAAATACAAATCTATTTCTAAAGCTTTTTAACTTTGTCATGTCCTGAATAATTTAATGTAACTTTGCGCGTTCACAAGAATAATAACCCCATAAATATTAAACCATGGAAAATAACAAAACTTCAAATCACAAAATAATTATAGGTGTTTTGATCGCATTGCTACTAGGATCATTAGGTTATACTTACTATAACAATGGTAAGGCTAATGAAATGCAAGAATTTTTAACTGAAGAAAAAGAAGAAATTCAAAAAGAATTGGATGCTATGATTGCTCAATATGATGAAGCAATTGCAGATAATTCTGCTCTTTCTGAAGAATTGGAAGACGAGCGCGAAAAAATTGTAATGTTTAGAGATTCTGTTTCTAATCTAAAAAAATCTAATAAAAGTATTATCAGACGTTACCGAAAGAAAATTTCTGATTTAGAAGCGAGTAACCAAGATTTATTTGAACAAAACGAAGAGTTGAAAGCACAAAATGCTGGACTAAATAGCGATTTGAATGATGCCAACTCAACTATTGGAAGTCAAAATCAAAAAATTGATTCAATAAACCAATACAACCAAGAGTTGAACGACAGAATTGGTGAAGGCGCCGTATTGAAAATTAACACGGTTAAAGTAGCACCAATGCGTAAGCGAAATAACGGACAGTTAAGACCAACCACACGTCAAAGAAATACAGATGCACTAAGAGTTAGTTTTGTAATTGCTGAAAATGTTTTAGCGGAAGAAGGTTCTAAAAAAGTATTCTTACAAATTATAGATCCGAAAGGAAATTTAATTATCGATAAGGGTGTAGAAAAGTTAAATGACGATGTAACCGAAATTCATTATTCAGATATTTTTGATGTTGACTTTGTACAAGATAAGTTAGAAGTAATCTCTGTAATTGATGTAAACAGAAAAGAAATGAACGAAGGTACACATACCATAAAGGTGTATTTAGATGGAAGATTTTCAGGAATTACAACTTTTGAGTTAAAATAGTAATTATCCTTCCAAAAAATAATGGTGAATGTCCTTTTAATTTAGGGCATTCACTTTTTTATTTATAGTGGTTCATAGTTCTAAAACCTTTACTATTTTTGCAGCATGGCAAAACAAGAAGACAAATTTAAGAGTGTAATTTCACACGCTAAGGAATACGGTTACGTATTTCAAAGCAGTGAAATTTATGATGGATTGAGTGCGGTTTATGATTACGCACAAAACGGAGTAGAATTAAAGAAAAATATTCGCGAATATTGGTGGAAAGCCATGGTGCAAATGAATGAGAATATTGTTGGTCTAGATTCAGCAATATTTATGCATCCTACAACCTGGAAAGCATCAGGGCATGTAGATGCCTTCAGCGACCCACTAATTGACAATAAAGATTCTAAAAAACGCTATAGAGCAGATGTTCTAATTGAAGATTACGTTGGTAAACTAGACACAAAAATTGAGAAGGAAGTTAAAAAAGCAGCGAAACGTTTTGGAGATTCTTTTGATAAAACGCAATTTTTAGAAACCAATCCTAGAGTTTTAGGCTATAAAGAAAAAGGAAATGCTATTTTAAAACGCATGGGGCAATCTTTAGAAAAAGAAGATTTAGCCGATGTTAAGGCATTGATTGAAGAGTTAGGAATTGCTTGCCCATTGTCTGGATCAAAGAACTGGACAGATGTAAAGCAGTTTAACTTAATGTTTGGAACCAAGTTAGGAGCCTCTGCAGAGAGCGCAATGGATTTATATTTACGACCAGAGACGGCTCAAGGAATTTTTGTTAATTTCTTAAATGTTCAAAAAACGGGTCGAATGAAGATTCCATTTGGAATTGCACAAACTGGAAAAGCTTTTAGAAACGAAATAGTAGCGCGTCAGTTTATTTTTAGAATGCGTGAGTTCGAACAAATGGAAATGCAATTTTTCATTAAACCTGGAACCCAACAAGAGTGGTACAAACACTGGAAAGACGCACGTTTAAAATGGCATTTATCATTAGGAATGGGTGAAGATAATTATCGTTTTCATGACCATGAAAAATTAGCTCATTATGCAGACGCTGCTGCCGATATTGAATTCCGTTTCCCATTCGGGTTTAAAGAATTAGAAGGGATTCATTCTAGAACTGATTTTGACTTGAAAGCACACGAAGAGCACAGTGGTAAAAAATTACAATTTTTCGATCATGAGGAGAACAAATCTTATGTGCCATATGTGTTAGAAACTTCTATCGGATTGGATAGAATGTTTTTGGCTGTGTTCTCTAACTCTTTACAAGAAGAAGAATTAGAAAACGGAACCGCAAGAACTGTTTTAAAATTACCATCAGTGTTAGCGCCTACTAAAGCCGCTATTTTACCATTGGTTAAAAAAGATGGCTTACCGGAAGTAGCACGTAAAATTGTAGAAGATTTGAAATGGGATTTCGCTGTTAGTTATGATGAAAAAGACGCTGTTGGACGTAGATATAGAAGGCAAGATGCCAATGGTACACCTTTCTGTATTACTGTAGACCATGACACTTTAGAAGATAATTCGGTAACAATTAGACATAGAGATACTATGGAACAAAAAAGGGTTCCAATTTCTGAATTAAAATCAATTATTGAAGAAGAGGTTTCTATGAAAAACTGGTTATTAAGAATGTAACTATTTAAATACTATAAATTAAAGCTCACTTCGGTGGGCTTTTTTTATTTTTGCCAAATGAATCTATTTTCATTTTTTAAAAAAGCGCTTAACGAGCGATTTAAAGTAGAAGATCACATGAAAAAATTCCTAATTGTTGGACTTGGAAATATTGGAGAAAAATATGATGACACACGTCATAATATTGGATTTAAACTGCTTGATAATTTAGCCGGAAATGAAAATGTACCTTTTGAATCGGATAAACTTGGAGCAGTAACTTCTTTTCGATTTAAAGGTCGCACCTTTGTTTTATTAAAACCTTCCACTTTTATGAATTTAAGTGGTAAAGCCGTAAAGTATTGGATGACTAAAGAAAAAATACCGTTAGAAAATGTGTTGGTTATTTGTGATGATTTAAACATTCCTTTTGGTACTATACGCTTAAAAGCAAAGGGAAGTGCAGGAGGTCATAACGGCTTAAAAGACATTCAAGATAAATTACAAACACAACAATACCCAAGATTTAGATTTGGAGTAAGCGATGCTTTTTCAAAAGGAAGACAAGTAGATTATGTTTTAGGCAAATGGTCTAAAGACGAGCAATCTCAACTAATTGAGCGCCTGGAAAAAGGAGCGGAGGTTATAAAGTCTTTCGGAACCGCTGGACTCAGAAATACCATGAATAATTTTAACGGGCAGTAATTACTGATTATCCGAAGCATACCACTCGGCATGAGAAGTTCCTGTTTCTCTTAATTTAAGCGAGTGCAATTCTATATTTTCTGGAAGTCTCTTTTTAATTTTCTCGGCAAAATCTATAATCATCATTTCACTAGTTGGCTGGTAATCTACCAAAATAACGCTGTGTCCTCTATCTTTTAATTCTTTTGCCAATTCTATATGAGGTGTGTTTTTATTGAATACTGTGGCATGGTCAAATACATCTACCACTTCGCTTTCAACAATGTCTTTCAGATCTTTAAAATCGATCACCATTCCAAATTTCACATTGTTTGTGTCAGAAATAGGTGTACCAATTACCGTTACTGAAAGTTTATAACTATGGCCATGTACATTTTTACATTTACCATCGTAACCATATAAGGCATGACCCGTTTCAAAGTTGAACTGCTTTGTGATTCTAATTTTGCTCATGTCTTATTTTTTAAACTTTTCTAATGCTTTTTTTGTGAAATCAGACAGTACTAATTTTCCGCTAATTTCGGCCCGTTCTGTCAACAATGTTTCCCAATTTTCTGTCCCTTTCCATAAAACGGCTATCATTTCTTCTACTGCTTTTGGGTTGTACGATGCCAATTCTAACGCAATGACATCTACTTCTTTGTGTAATTTTTCAATGGAATCATATACCTCAGCATACAAGCCTTTTTCTTTGCCCCAATAGGCATTTTTCCATGCGGTTGCGTTTAAACTCAACTCGCTTAAACCTACCAATCCTATTTTTCTTTCAACGGCTGGCGCGATTACAAAAGGTCCAATTCCAATGGTCAATTCCGATAATTTAACGGCGGCCTTATCCGAAGCATACACATAATCACAGGCTGCAATTAAGCCAACACCACCACCAACTGCTTTTCCTTGTACACAACCAATTATTGGTTTTTTACAAACGCGCATTGCATTGATCACATCGGCAAAACCCATAAAAAAAGTAACGCCAGACTCCAAGGAACCAATGGCTACTAATTCGTTAAACGAAGCGCCTGCACAAAAAGCTTTTTCACCTTCACTCTTTAAAATAATAACATGTGCGTTGTCATCTGAACTCAATTCTATAAAGGCTTTTTCTAAACGACTTAAAAGAACGCTAGGAAAACTATTACTTGCTGGGTGGGCGAACTCAATAGTCGCTACTTTATTCTCAATTTTGGTATATAAACTTCCTTGATCCATCGGTTCAAAGTTACGTGTTTTTAACTAGAATTTTATTTCTAAATTTTACGATTAAGATTCCACTTCTCAAGAGCATCCAAACCGTAAAGGCTATCCAAATACCTGTAAGTTCTAATCCTAAATAATCTGTTATCAAAAGCGTGGGAACAAATCCTAAAAAAGTGGCAACTAACAACAGGTTTCTAAGTGTAACGGCCTCAGCCAAGCCCTTAAATATACCATCATACACAAAGGCCAATGCATTTATAGGTTGCATTACTAATACAATCCAAAAAATGGAATTAAACAGCAGAACTACTTCTTCTTCGTTGGTGAATAAGCCACCTATTTTGTTATAGAAAACACCACATATCGCAACCAACAAAATTGCCACGACAATAGAATACCTGCTTAATTTTACACTCAACAACCACATTTTTTTGAAATTTCGCTCCCCTAATAATTTCCCGGAAACTATATTTCCAACACTAGAATAACCATCAATAAAAAAGGCAAAAAACAACCAAATTTGAAAGGCGATGGTTTGTGCAGCAATATGATTATCACCATACTTTGTAGCATAAGAATTAGCCATAATCAATGCTACGTTTAAAGAAATTGCCCTAATTATTAAATTAAAACTTATCGAAATAATATTCTTAATCTCATGATTAAATGGCAATTTGAATTTTAATGTAAATGGTGTTTTCTTCAACATTAAAACAAACGCCATAATAGCCATAATTAATTGGGCAATAACACTGGCCCACGCCGCACCTTCAATATGCATTGGCTCGATTAGACCAGAAATTCCATATACAAAAGCAAAGTCTAAAACAATATTAATTGAAACGCCAACAATACTAATTACCATAGGCCAAAAGGTGTTTTGAAGCCCTCTGAACACCCCAAATACCGAAAACACAAAAAGAGTAAGCGGAAATCCTAACGCCCTAATTTTATAATAGTTAACCGAATAATCTAAAATTAACCCTTTGGCATTATAGACCTGAAATATTTCCTTTGCAAAAACCACTGTAATAAAATAAATCACAATGCTTAAAACCACGTTTAAAAAAATAATTTGAGAAGGTAAATTCTCTATTTGATTCAGTTTTTTAGCCCCCAAATATTTCGAAACAGTTGCAGATATGGCCGATCTTGTTTGTGCCAAAATCCAAACGATGGCTGAAATAAACGAGCCAGCAATGCCGACCGCGGCAAGAGATTCAACTGGATTTAATGGAATATTTCCTACAATTGCAGTATCGGTTATAGACAACAAGGGTTCTGCAATACCGGTGATTATAGCCGGAATTGCCAATTTGTTTATCCCTTTAAATGTTATTTCAGAACTCTTATACATTCGTCTGTTTTCCGAAATTAGAATTTCTTATCTGGATTTTCTTTAAATGGAATCGAAGCATCAAAAATTTCAATTAATATTTGTTTTAGATCCTCTATAAAGCTCTCCATTCTTTCGGAAGTAATTTCATAATCCTTGCTTCTCCCTTCTCCAAAATTCATTTTTAAGAATCCATTATTTAAATTCTTAAATGAAATAATTCCAGCTTCCATCATGCTAGAACCTGAATCTTCAAAATTCATTTTATATAAAAAAGCGTACAACATCACTTGCATGGCTTTGGTGTATTTATAATCTAACTTCATTTTAGAGAAATCGTTCAGTTTCAAATCTGCAGCCTTTACCATTCCTGTTTTATAATCTAAAATTCGTAATACTCCATCTACCTCATCAATTCGGTCTACGATACCTCCTAATTTTATGGGGAAATCTATCCCATCAACCTTTAAATTATAGGATAGTTTTTGTTCCAATGCAATGATCTTAATTTCTTTTCCAGCCTTAACATCCGCTAGTTCCATATTTAAAAATCGATCCAAATACTTTTTTGAAACCTCAAATATTAATTTGTTTTTACCGGTTGCTATATTTCCGTTTACATACACCTTGTTAAAATTAGAAATCACTAAATTTTCTGATATGGATTTCATTTTTTTTATAACTCCTTCTGTTAAAATAGAATTGATATAAGGTGTATAGAGTTCTTCTAGTGTCTCATGAATTACGGTTCCCATAGTATTTACAGCCACCGTTTCTTCTACCTCTTCTACCTCTCTTATTTTTAATATTTTTTGATAATAAAAATCTATTGGATTGTTAATATAACTGGCCAAAGCAGAAGGTGAAATCCCTTTTCCGGCCAATTGTTGTAATTCCAATTGCAACGCATCCGATTTAGGAATTTCAAGCAATTCTTTCGGAACAATGCTAACCTTTGCTCCAACTATAGCTTGTTTTATCTCTGGCCTATTGATTTCTAATTGGGTTAAAAATCTACTTTTTTCTCCAGTACCGTACGCGTCTTTTTCCGTATTATAAAGTAAAAATACTTTCTTTGCTCTTTGAATAAGTCGGTAAAAATGATACGAAAATATGGCGTCTTTTTCTTGATAAGTTGGTAAGCCAAAATGCTTTTTAACATCAAAAGGAATAAAAGAATTGTCTTGTTTTGATGCAGGCAAAATCCCTTCGTTCATAGATGTTAGGATCACGGTTTCAAAATCGATTACCCTAGTTTCTAACATCCCCATTAACTGTAAACCCTCTAAAGGCTCTCCCTGAAACGCCATTTTTTCATTGCGCACTAATTGATTAAAAAAGTGATGTAGCGTTTTTAAATCTTTAATATAATTGAACTTATTATTCAAATTTAAAAATTGCTGGAACACAGTGTAGAATCGCATTAAATATTCCTTTTCTATTCCAGAAAATTCATCCTTAAATTGGTGAATACCATCCAAAATCCTCTGAATTAAATCGTGAACTCCATTCAGTTTTTGATTAGGTAACAAATCAAGAGTTTTAGAATTGCACAATTCCGAAATCTCTTGTGTAGAGACAAATATTAAATTATTTTTTCCAATAAATTGCGAAATCTCTTCGGACTCTTTTTCTATCGTTTTATAAAACGGATTGTTAATTAAATTTAAAATGTCTTTATAATAGAACGCGTTCTTTTTTACCAAGCCGAGTTTTTCTTGGTTTAAAAACAAATTAAAAATAGATTCAAAAAAGTTAGACAAGGACATATCTCTAAGAGATAGCCCCATGGTAATATTTATCTTATCAATACCATTTGGTAACGAATTTAACATTAGAGGCAAGAGCGACTCATCAGCCAAAACCAAAGCTGTATTGTTGAATTTCTCTTGCTTCGATAAAATTTCTCCTGCGTACTTTAATTGACTAACATTTTTGGCTGCTCCAATAATTTGAATCTCTTTTTCAGAATTCGAAAAATGATCATCTACCCAATTAATCGTATTCTTTAGAACACTCCATTCACTTTTATACTTTCTAACAAATGTTCCAGTTGTATTACTTTTCTCTAAATACGATTTGTCCACATCCCAATAAATGGATGCATTTCCATTTTGTAATAATTCTTGAAAAATGTGCTCTTCTGCTTTGTTTAAAGCATTAAATCCAACAAGTGTTACGTGTTTATTTTCAATATTATTTAAATAATGTTGAATGTTATTTTCCGCCTCTCTGTAGATTAAGCCTTGATACCCTTTTTTTTGTTCTAGAAGATGTTGATAGAGTTCGAAATAATACGTATTCAATCGTTCAAAAAATGAGAAATAATTCTTTGTTATTTCCGTATTTGGGGTCCAATTATTCAACCTATTAATATCTCTCAGGTAGGTGAACAGATCTTTAGCGTCTATTAAATGCCGATCTACTTCATTAAAATCTTGCAGCACAACTGTGGCCCATTTATAAAATTGGTCAAAAGATTCTACAGCCTCTTCGGGTGTGCATTTTTTATAAACGGAATAGAATTCAAAAATCAATTGAACCTGGTCGATTTGACTTATATCAGCAATTTCTTGGATATACGATTCTATGGAGATAATTTTCGGTAGGAAACTGGCCTTATTCAGTTGGGCCTTTAACTCGTGCTTTAAAAAAACACAAGCTCTTTGACTTGGCAGGACAAAAATTTGGTGTTCTAAAGGTGTTTCAACTTTTTGAAGGACATCACTAATAACTCGAGAAAGAAAGCTTTTCATATGCTATTTTGCTATTGTATAAAAATAAAAAAAGCCAACTGAAATCAGTTGGCTTTTTTTAAGAAATGCTATTTCCGTCTTTATCGTATTCGAAATACAAATAATCGTTATACGGAAAGCGTTGCATATGAATTCTTTTTACTTCTTCAAACACTCTTTCTTTAAACTGTTCCATGTTTTCTTTATTGATTGCAGAAATAAAGAGGCTGTTGTCCCCCATTTCATTCATCCAGGTTTTTTTCCAGTCTTCTAAAGTGTAATGCTCCTTTGTAAATTCAGTTACCAAATCGTCTTTATCAATAGTGCTATGTGTATAGGCATCTATTTTATTAAAGACTAAAATTGTTGGTTTATCGGCGCTTTCAATTTCATCTAAAATTTTATTTACGGATGCAATATGGTCTTCAAAATTTGGATGAGAAATATCAACGACATGCAATAGCAAATCTGCCTCTCTAACCTCATCTAGAGTCGATTTAAAAGATTCTACCAATTGTGTTGGAAGTTTTCGAATAAACCCAACAGTATCGGTTAACAAAAAAGGAATGTTTTTAATTACCACTTTTCTAACCGTAGTGTCTAGCGTGGCAAAGAGTTTGTTTTCGGCAAAAACATCACTCTTACTCACTACGTTCATCAAGGTAGATTTTCCAACATTGGTATAACCCACCAATGCCGCTCGTACCATTCTTCCTCTATTTTTACGTTGAATGGCCATTTGCTTATCAATGGTTACCAACTTCTTTTTTAATAGCGCAATTTTATCGCGTACAATACGTCTATCCGTTTCAATTTCTGTTTCACCCGGACCACGCATTCCAATTCCCCCTTTTTGCCTACTAAGGTGCGTCCATAAACGTGTTAATCTCGGTAATAAATATTGGCATTGTGCTAGTTCTACCTGCGTACGCGCATATGATGTTTGCGCCCTTTGTGCAAAAATATCTAGAATTAAGTTGGTACGATCTAATATTTTACAATCTAGCACCTTCTCAATATTTCTTAATTGTGCCGGGTTCAATTCGTCATCAAAAATGGCTGTACCAATATTATTTTGTTCAATATAAGCACTGATATCCTCTAACTTCCCAGCACCAATAAATGTTTTAGGGTTTGGCTTTTCTAATTTTTGCGTAAATCTTTTAACAGCAACACCACCAGCAGTTCTTGTTAAGAACTCCAACTCATCCAAATATTCGTCCGTTTTTTCCTCGTTTTGATATTGCGATACAACGGCAATTAAAACGGCTTTCTCAGACTTTGCAACTTTTTCTTCAATCATAAAAATTCTGTGCTAAATATGGCTACAAATGTACGAAAAACTAAAAAGCCGAAACACATGGTTCCGGCTTTCAATTTGTATATTTTCATTTTAGTTTCCTGTAACTTTTACATTTTCTAATTGGAACGTGGTTGTAACACCACTGTCGGCGCCTAAATATTTAAATGCAATATAAACTTCGCCTTCTAAACAAGACAAATTTATTGATCCTGAAGGCGTTAAAGTAGCGCCGTAACCATTAGAAGGGCTATCTGCCAAATCTGCCTGAATCAACGCCCATGTAGCCGTATCAACATCTCCAGTGAAATCAGAAGATGCATATACACTTAGCGCATCCCCGTTATAGTAACCTACTTTTGTATCAAATGTTAATTCTTCATTAGTCGTTGTGCTTAAATCTATAGCTGGCGTTACTAACCATACTTCCATAGGAGTTTCGTTACTTCTAAAAGCGGAAGCTTGCATATAACCATTTCCTGAAAAAGATCGCCAATCAAATTTCTCTGAACCTCCGTTTGTGTTTACATTTATCCAACCATCTGCTTCTAATTCCGATTCTGATGTGTTGTCAAAATTTTCATCAAATAAAACTGTATCGCCTCCTATTGGGTTATTTCCACAATCTAAAATTACCGGATCACATCTTACATCACTAGAAAAGTCTATATATGTTGGATCGTTGATAATTAGTACAAAGAAATCTGCTCTAAAATCTTTCGCCAACACGGCGTTTATTGCTCCCTGCCCTGCGGCAATAGTGTACGATTTAAAATCTGAAAATGTACTGGTTTGCAATGTTGCTGTAAGGTCATCATTACAACTCAATAAAGTACGCATTCCGTCATATTCGTCATTTGCTTCTCCCGCATAGGTTTTACCCAATTCACTAATTTCAAATTGCATTTCTTGAATCTGAATTAAAGTATTGATCTGATCTTGGGCAAAATCGTCTACTGAAACTAAATTAGGTACAATCGTTTCTAATTCTAATGATCTTAAAATATGATCTGAGTAGATAAAAGAAGGTATTTCTTCTACGCCACCATTTAACAAAAATCCTAAAGTGTATCTTCCTGGTGTACCATCCGATGGATCTTTATCTTCTCCGTCATCATAAGAAACACTTAACCCATCTAATTTTATATACACCTTTCTACCAACTTCAAAAGTTTCAAATAAAGACGTTTTATCAACCAGCACTTCTATACCATGAGTCGCTCCTTCTGCTTTGTCTTGTATTATTAATTTTTTATAAAAATTTCCGGCTAAATCACTTGAAACGACATACCCTTCTAAATACAATCCGTTAGTAGTAACATCGAAAGTGTAAATATCTTCACCGCTAGAATTTTTATTCTGATTCCAGGCTTCTTTAACCGCAGACACACTAGAGTTTACGATTATGTCAGGTTCTTCTCCTCCCACAGGTGGTACTGCGTATTCGTCTCCTTGTACACATGCAAAAACGACCAAAGCCATTAGAACAAGCCCAAGAACTTTATTTATATTCGTTGGTTTCATATTATCTTTTTTATGTTTTAGTATCATTTTTTAATTAGAATCTGAAGTACACATTTAAGTAATATGTTGCTCCATATCCATACCAATATTTAGGTCCAAAAATTGGTTTTTCTCTTTCTTGATCATCTTTTAACACTCGGTAATTCGCATTTCTAGACTGTTCGAAACCTCCTGTTTTGTACTTTGTATTTAGAATGTTATTTATCGAAGCAAAGAACCCTATAAAATAATCATCAACTCTCCAAGATTTTCCTCCAACAGCGTTCACAAGAAAGTAACTATCAAATTGTTCTTGCGCTAACAATTGTTTTGCAATTTCTGGATCATAATCATTGAAAGGCTGTCCATCTGATGGGTCGGTACTGAAATTACTTGTTCTAGATAATGGACTAATGTCTAAATATCCGTTAGAAAAGTAATTTCCTGTAGCGCCAAACCACCAATAATTTGGATCTCTATATTCAAATCCGATTGACATGGCTTGTTGTGGCCCTCCGGCAACATGATAATTTTTTAAGTAGGCAGGTTCATCTACTAAATTACCATCAAAAGCATCAGATGTCAAATACAAATTAGGATTGTTATTGTAAATATAATCTCCAATAGCGGCTGCGCCTTTTAATTTAATTGTAGGTGTTATTTGGTAACTTAATCCAAGTTCCATTCCTATATTTCTCTTATCTATACCCGATAAAACTTCTTGAACAAAAGCACTCGATTCCACCGCACCTTGTTCATTTACAAATGAGATTCCATCGGCATAATAAAAGGAAATTTCAGTGGCATCAGCAAACTCTGTATAGAAGCCCGTAATTCTAGCCTGAACTTTAGGAGTTCTTAAAATATAACTTAAGTCTGCCGTCGTAATTTTTTCACTTGTCAAATCTTTAACTACATCATTATTTTCTCTTGAATTAGAAAATGAATTTCTTATAGTTGGAGCGTTAGATAAATACCCTGCATTAAAATTTACCAAATGACGTCCTGATATTTTATAAGTCAAACCTCCTTTAAAACTTGCATTCGAAAAACTCAATTTTTCACTTTTTCCATAAGACCGTTCCCCCGGAAAACGACCATTTTCGTACAACCCGTTTCTTTGGTAGTTAGTAGATGCAAACTTTCCGCTGATATAAAAATCAACTTTGTTATACTGAAATTGAGCTTGTGCAAAAGCATCAATTGTAGAAGCATCAATTTCATAATTATACTTAAATCGATCTCCTTCTTGAACAATGCTATTAGGGTTTCGTAAGTCATTTTGAGACTCATCTAAAGTTTCAGAAAAAGAATCAACATTTAAAAAACCTGTACCTCCTAACAAATCTTTTATTGCTGCAAAATTCTCCGAGTTTAAATTGCGATAAGACACCGATCCGTTTAAATCAATATTATCAGTTAACTCAGTTCTTAAAATAGAATTAAAAGTAAATTGTGTATCGTCATTTCTATCGTCATACAAGGCGTATGTAGAATTTCCACCTAGATTAGCCGAGTTTAAATTCGCATCGTACATAGATTGCCAATCCATTTGCCCATCGTCTTGAAAATCTTCCATTGCTAAATACGCTCCTGCATAATCCGGGTTGTCGACATCTCTTAAAAAATAACTCGGCAATTTTTGATAGTACGTTGGATCTGGATTTGAACCTCCGCCAATTAAATAATCATTGCCTGAAGAATCCGTAACCAAATTCATACCTCCATGATCTATTCTGCTATTTGCAACTTTACCCGTTTGAAAAGCGACATTTGAGTTCAAGGTTGTTTTTTCATTTATGTCCCAATAATGATTCAACATAAAAACAGGTTCTTCTATATGGCGTTCTCTAGAATTTCTTTTTTCTCCACGTTGTTTACCCCAATATGCATTATATCTCGTGCCTTTTAAATCGTATACCTCTTGTGTATTTGGTGACGATTTTCCTCTTCTGTTCGGTGTATAAAAAGCGGTGAAGTTTAGACTGTGCTTGTCATTTATAACTTTCTCTATTGCCGCAAAAAATGAATTTGAATCGTATAAACTCGCATCATTATAGCCTTCATGTGCAAATCTTCTTGATGCAGAAAAAGAATATGCCCAACCATTTTCTGACAAACCAGAGGAATAACTGACCATTAATCTACCTGAATATGACCTATTAGAAGAAGCCAAGGAAACACGCCCTCCACGCCCATATTCTGAAGCCCGCATTGTAATATTATTTGTGCCTGCAACACCTCCAAACGTATAATCTGATGCCGCCAATCCATTGGTAAAAACCTGATTACGCATCACATCATTTAAGCCACCCCAATTACTCCATTGCGGACGACCGTTATAGAGTTTATTCATTTCAATTCCGTTGATTAACAAGGAACCGTTTTCCGAATTATAGCCTCTTGCTCTAAAAAAAGTAGGGCTAAATTCGAATGCTGCCGTATTTAGAAATATATCTCTTGAGGCTTGTAATAACCCAGCGGTATTATCGGCGCCCCCCTCATCTTCACTCAATTGATCGTCGGTCAAAGAAATGACACTCAAATCATTTATTTGAACCACAGCCTCATTCAATAAAATCACACCTAAATCAACGGATTCGCCTTCTTTAATAACAACTGGAAAATTTTGCGTGTAGTATCCCTCTAATTCAATCTGAACCAATTGTTCTCCAATAGGTACATTTTTCAATTCAAATGAACCATCGACTTGTGTTAGTTGGTGCAAATCAGCTCCAATAATTTTTACCAATACGTTTGCAATGGGTTCGGCGGAATGGCTATCCGAAACCGTTCCTTTTACACTACTCAAAGATTGTGAATACGATGCCATTACGCTCATACACAGCATGAATAATGATATATAAATTTTCTTCATACGAAATCTAAAGTTTGGACGAATACAATTTTTTTTGGACTAACAAAATTACACCTTTTTAGGAGTTTAATGAATTCTTTATATTCTTATTCTGATAATCTTGAAAAAAACTATTTAAATTTGTTTGGGTCAAAAACTGCCTAACTAAATGAAAAAACACCTCTTTTCTCTTCTTTTTATAATAAGTCTTTGCTGTTTTGGACAAGAACGGCAATTTAAAATTAGGACTCTTGCATTTTACAATCTAGAAAATCTGTTCGACACCATTAACAATCCGGCTAAAAATGACGAAGCAAGCCCAATAATGGAGATGAAAGCAAACAAATCTAAAACTTACTGGGATAAAATTGACAATTTAGGTAAAGTACTTTCTGAAATTGGAGTTGATAAAGCAAATAACAGCCCTGCAATTATTGGTGTGGTGGAAATAGAAAATGATACCGTTTTAAAAGACTTGGTAAATGGTCCTTTCTTAAAAGATAAAAACTATAAAATTATACACTACGATTCGCCAGACGAAAGAGGTATTGATGTAGGGCTTTTATACCAAGAGCGTTACTTTAAACCTACACATCATAAAAATTATGAATTGAAAATTTATACACCAGATGGAGAGCGTGTATTTACTAGAGATCAACTTTTAGTAAGTGGCTATTTAGACGACGAAAAGATTCATGTAATTGTAAATCACTGGCCTTCTAAAAGAGGAGGAACTAGGAGTATTCCTTTTAGAGAAAAAGCAGCCGCTTTAAACCTTAAAATTATGAAAGAGGTTCGGGAAAAAGAGCCAAACGCCAAGATAATTACGATGGGAGATTTTAACGATGACCCTATTGAATCTAGTTTTAAGAAGGTTTTAAAAACTAAAAAAGAGAAAGAGGATGTTAAAGAAAATGACATTTATAACCCTTACGAGAATATGTACAATAGTGGATTAAATACCACTGGTTATAGGGATAACATCAACTTATTCGATCAAATTTTAGTGAGTTCACAGTTCGTCACAACCAAAAATGAATTTGAAAGTTACAAGTTGTATCAGGCAAATATTTTCAATCCTAAATACTTAATCTCAAAAAAAGGACGTTATAAAGGGTATCCGTTTAGAAGTTTCTCATACGGAACTTATACAGGTGGGTATAGTGATCATTATCCATCATATATATATTTATTAAAAGAAATTAAATAACATTGATACGTGTGAATAACCGCCGAACCATATTCTTTTTATTAGTTACCTGCTTCATTTTTCAATCTATAACTGCACAAGAATATATTCAATGGTCTAAGAGCAGAAAACTTGAATGGAAAGATTTTCAAGGGCGACCAAATGAAGATGTGTATGCTGCGGCTTTAACTTCTTATAAAATAGAGATTACACCTTCTAAGGTAATTGTTGATGAAAATAATAACATCAAGAATTTTAACGAATTAACTGTTAAGGCCTATTTTTATAAAAACCATTCTTGGGTTGTTGAAATGAACGACTACTTGTTGCAGCACGAGCAACTTCACTTTGATATCGCTGAACTTTTTGCTCGAAAAATGAGAGTGGAGTTCAAAAAGCTTCAGGCAGAAAAAATTGCCAACTTCGATACTTATTACGGAGTATACAAAAAACTTTGGGCAGCATGCAGAGAAATGCAACGAGCATTTGACAAAGAATCGAATCATAGCATAAATGAAGTTCAGAATAACCTTTGGGTAGAAAAAATAAACAGCTTACTTCAATCTTAGGTATTTCCAATCCAACATACTATTCGCTAACAATCAGCTGATTAATTTAGTATTTAAAAAAAAGTTTAGTACTTTTAAGGTGCTATGAAATCTATTTCTCTAAAACTTTTAGTGTTTTTGGTGTGCCTTCAATCCATGGCTCAAAACAATAGTAAGACGTATAATATTCATACTGTTGCATTTTATAATGTTGAAAATTTATTTGACACTATTGACGACCCTAATTCTAAAGATGAATACAGTCCAATTCTGAAACTTAAAACCAGTAAATCTGATGCCTATTGGAGCAAAATAAATAATATAGTTCGCGTAATTTCTGAAATTGGCAAAGAGACTACCAAAACAAGTCCAACATTAATAGGCTTAGCCGAAATTGAAAACAAAGCTGTACTCAAAGATCTTATAAAAACAGAGCATATAAAAAATCAAAACTATGATTATATACATGTAGATTCGCCCGATTGGAGAGGAATAGACGTTGCGCTACTTTATAAAAAAGGGAGTTTTGAACCCATCAATTTTAAAACTTTTGAACTGTTTGCATTCAATGACAAAGGATATAGGATAAAAACCCGAAATCAATTGTTGGTTACTGGCTATTTAGACAATGAACTCATTCATTTAATAATTACTCATTGGCCATCTCAGCAAAGAGGGCAGCAAAAAACAGAATATTTAAGAGTGAAGTCTGCTGAACTTTCAGCGCAAATTATAGAAGAAGTAAGAAACGAATTCAAGCGTCCGAAAATTGTTCTTATGGGCGATTTGAATGAAAACCCAACAGCCGAATATCTCGAAGAAACTCTAAAAATATCAGCAAATAAAGAGGGTGTTTCTGATGTATCTCTGTACAATCCATTTAAATCTCATTTTAAAAATGGGCATGGTTCTCTAGGTTTTAGAGATAATTTAAACATGTTCGACCAAATTCTAATTTCCCAACCTTTCATTGCAAAAGAATATTATAACTATCAATTTTATAAATCTGGAATTTTTAATCCGAGTTACTTAACTCAAAAGAAAGGAAGCTTTAAGGGCTATCCATTTAGAAGTTGGGGCCAAAACAACATTTTTACTGGCGGGTATAGCGATCATTATCCTGTTTATATATACCTGATAAAAGAACAGTAATTATTCCTCCTGAATATCCTTTAGTAATAACTGAATAGACGTATTACCATTCCAGTGATTTTCGTCTAAATTAAATACTGCTTTAAAAGCTTTACCATTCGAAATCAATTTCTCTTTCGATCCCAAACCAAACCCAATACCGCTATAGGTTTTCTTATCTACACCATTGATAATCCCAACTTTTAAATGTGTTTTATCTTCACCTACACATTTACCATAGCCGTTATCTCTAAGCCCTTCTGATTTAAAAACAGGTCGCATATTATTAGGACCAAATGGCGCAAATTGTTTTAAAATACTGTAGAATTTCGGCGTGATTTGTTCTAATTCTAATTCTGCATTTATTTTTACCTCGGGCGTTTTTAATTCCTCTGGTAAGGTTGCTGCAACAACCTCCTCAAATTTTTGTTTGAAATTCCTGTAATTTTCAGGAAGTAAGGTAAGTCCGGCTGCATATTTATGACCGCCAAATTGTTCTATAAATTCGGAACATTGATCTAAAGCGTTATAAACATCAAATCCTTTTACAGATCTTGCAGACGCCGCTAACTTATCGCCGCTTTTGGTAAAAACTAAGGTTGGTTTATAATGCGTTTCTATGAGTCTAGAAGCCACAATGCCAATAACACCTTTATGCCAAGTTTCGCTATAAACAACAGTCGAAACGTTTTGCTCTTCAGCATTCTCTGTAATCTGTCTAAGTGCTTCATCCGTAATTTTTTTATCTAGTTCTTTTCTATTCTTATTAAAATCTTCTATTTCTCCTGCAATTTTAGAAGCTTTCTCAAAATCCGTCTCAGTTAACAAATCCACGGCATATTGTCCATGTTTCATTCTTCCAGCAGCATTAATTCTGGGTGCAATCACAAAAACGACATCTGTAATAGTTAATTCGTTTTTATGTAATTGATGAATAATAGCATTAAACCCAGCCCTCGGTGCTTTGTTAATCATTTGCAAACCGTAATAAGCCAATACCCTATTTTCGCCAGTCATCGGAACAATATCTGCCGCAATCGCAGTTGCTACCAAATCTAAATACGGTAACAAATCGTCAATGGTTTCACCTCTATTTTTTCCAAGTGCCTGAATCAATTTAAAACCAACACCACAGCCACATAACTCATCGAATGGATAAGAGCAATCCTCTTGTTTCGCGTCTAAAACCGCCACAGCATTTGGCACGGATTTCCCAGGCCTATGATGGTCGCAAATGATAAAATCAATTCCTTTCTCTTTTGCATAGGCTACTTTTTCAATGGCTTTAATTCCACAATCTAGCGCTATAATTAAAGAGAAATCATTGTCATCTGCAAAATCAATTCCTTTATAAGAAACTCCATACCCTTCTGCATACCTGTCTGGAATATAGGTCGCAACATTTGGATAATGTTTTAATAAATAAGAGGAAACTAAAGACACAGCGGTAGTGCCGTCCACATCATAATCGCCATAAACCAAGATATTCTCGTTTTTTTGGATCGCCTTTTCTATACGAGCCACGGCCTTATCCATATCTTTTAATAAATATGGATCGTGCAAATCACTTAATGAGGGTCTAAAAAATGCTTTCGCTTGGTCAAAAGTTTCGATACCACGCTGAATTAATAAAGACGCAATTAACCTATCGCCATTCAATTGTTTGGCGAGTGTGTTAACTTTTTCAAGTTCCGGTTGGTCTTCTAATATCCAGCGCATGCCTGTGTTTTGTCACCCTAAGCAAAGTCGTAGGGTCTTGTCTTTTTCTTGCAATTTTATTGTAACCATTTCAAATGGTGAATACGAGTTCTCGAAGTCACCATTCAAAATCAAGGCTTTTTTATTGTTCGTGGTACTCCACTTCAATAGCTACATCCGTAAATTTACGGAACATTCCCATTACACCACAATATTGATCTACTGATAAATCGATGGCTTTTTGAATTTTATCCTTTTTAAAATCAGATCCATAAAACTTATATGTCATTACTACATCTTTGTAAATTTTTGGGTGCTCATCGGTTAATTCAGCCGATACGTCAATTTTTAAATCGTCTACCTCAGCACGCATCTTTTTTAACAAAGAAACAATGTCTAACGCAGAACATCCTGCCAATGAAGAAAGCATCAATGCCTTCGGACGCATTCCTCTAGATTCTTCCCCTTCTGCTGGATTATCGATTAGTACAATTCCGTCGTCGTGTGCAGATTCAAAAGCGTTTCCGCCTTTCCATTCCATTTCTATTTTTGCCATAGTTTTCTGTATTTAAGAATTCAAATTTACCATTTTATTAATCGTTTTTTTGTAACATTGTTTACAAATGTTTCTTAAAAACACATTGCTATGTTAAAAGTATCTGGTCAACTTGTATCTATAGAAAAAAAACGGATATATCCAGCAGAAATTATTGTTGAAAATGGCATTATTATATCTATAACAGAGAAAGAAAGCAGCAACGCCAATTTTATTCTACCCGGTTTTGTAGATGCGCATATTCATATAGAAAGTTCTATGTTGGTACCGTCTGAATTTGCACGATTGGCTGTTTTACATGGAACCGTAGGTACCATTTCCGACCCGCATGAAATTGCAAATGTATTAGGAAAAGATGGCGTGTATTATATGATTGAAAACGGAAATAAAGTTCCGTTGAAGTTTCATTTCGGCGCACCGTCTTGTGTGCCAGCGACCAACTTTGAAACAGCGGGAGCGGTTATTGATTCTGACGATATTAAAGAACTAATGGCGCATCCAGAAATTAATTATTTGGCAGAAATGATGAATTATCCTGGGGTGTTGTTTGATGATGAAGAAGTGCTCAAAAAAATTGCTTGGGCTAAACATTTTAACAAACCAGTTGATGGTCATGCGCCGGGATTACGAGGTGCCGATGCTAAAAAATATATTGCCGCCGGAATCTCTACCGACCACGAATGTTTCTCCTACGATGAAGCAAAAGAGAAGTTAGACTATGGAATGAAAATTCTAATTCGTGAAGGCTCCGCTGCTAAGAATTTTGAAGCATTGATTGATTTATTACCAGAGCATTTTGAAAACATGATGTTTTGTTCTGACGATAAGCATCCTGATGATTTAATTCTTGGGCATATCAACCACTTATGTGTAAGAGCCGTTGCCAAAGGCATAGATGTTTTTAAAGTATTACAAGCCGCCTGTATCAATCCGGTGAAGCATTACAATATGAATATTGGCTTGCTAAACGTTGGTGATGCAGCAGACTTTATCGAGGTTGATGATTTAACCAATTTCAATGTTTTAAAAACTTACATCAATGGAGAATTGGTTGCTAAAAATGGGGACTCTTTTATAAAATCCATTCCATTTAAAACTCCGAATAATTTTAATGTTTCAACTAAAGAAACTAAAGATTTTTATGTTGAAAAAACTTCAAATTCCATTAGAGTTATTGAAGCCTTAGATGGTGAATTAATAACAAACGAAATTGAGGCAGAAAGTCTTTCTGAAAATGGTAATCTAGTTTCTAATACTGAAACCGATGTTTTAAAAATGGCTGTTGTAAATCGCTATAGCGACACAAAACCAGCCGTTGCATTTATAAAGAATATTGGACTTAAAAAAGGTGCTATTGCAAGTTCTGTAGCACACGATTGTCATAATATAGTAGTGGTTGGCACCAATGATGAAGAAATTTGTAATGCTGTAAATCTCATTATTAAAAATAAAGGAGGTATTTGTGCAGTTAACTGCGAAATGCAAAAATCATTGGCGTTACCTGTAGCTGGTATTATGAGTGACAAAGATGGCTGGACAGCCGGAAAAGCCTATGAGGAAATAGATGCCATGGCCAAAGAATTGGGTTCACAATTAAGAGCCCCTTTTATGACCTTGTCTTTTATGGCATTGTTGGTAATACCCGATTTAAAATTATCGGACTTAGGGTTGTTTAGTGGGAAGCAATTTGAATTTGTTAAATTGCAAAAGTAGTTCTAGTAATCTATGTTAATAATTGCTTCTGGAGACCTTATTTAAATGAAAAAAGTTTTATTCCTCACCGCCTTAATTCTATTTAATTTTTCCTTATTTGGTCAATCTTTAAATGGAAAAATAATTGACATTCAACAAAACCCAATTCAAGAAGTAAATATTCGAAATATTTCTACGGATTCGCATGCACATTCTAATGAAAAAGGAACATTTATTCTTGAAAATGTTTCAGTAAACGACACGCTTATACTATCTCATGTTAGTTACAAATCAAAACAACTAATTGTAACTGCCGTAAACACAACTATTGAAATTATGCTAAAATCAAAGTCTATTAATTTAGATGAGATTGTTATTTCTCCTAAACGAGAATCTATTCAATTGATTGCGGATATTGATGTGCAAACAAATCCTGTAAATTCTTCGCAAGATATTCTTAGAAAAGTACCTGGACTATTTATTGGCCAGCATGCTGGAGGAGGTAAAGCAGAACAAATTTTCTTACGTGGATTTGACATTGATCATGGTACAGACATAGGCATAACCGTTGATGGGATTCCTGTAAATATGGTTTCTCATGCGCATGGTCAAGGGTATTCAGACCTGCATTTTGTGATTCCAGAAACAATCAACAATATCGATTTTGGAAAAGGTCCTTATTATGAAGGAAAAGGAAACTTTACAACTGCTGGATATGTAGATTTTAATACCAAAGAAAATTTGGATTATAGTTCTATAAAAATGGAGATTGGTCAATTTGACTCTTCTAGACTTTTAGGAATGTTTAATATCCTCAACTCACAGCAACACAATGCATATGTTGCCGCAGAATTTATTGCTACGGATGGTCCGTTTGAAAGCCCTCAAAACTTTAATCGTTTTAATATTTTTGGAAAATATACCGGTGCTATTTCTGATAAAGATAAAGTTGGACTGACCTTATCTCATTTTACAAGCCATTGGGATGCTTCTGGGCAAATTCCACAGCGTGCTGTGGATAGTGGAATGATTACTCGTTTTGGAGCTATTGATGATACGGAGGGAGGTAATACATCTAGAACAAACGTTCTGTTTAATTATGATACAAGAATAAATGAATTTAGTACTTTGAAGAATACTGTTTTTATGAGTCACTATGATTTTGAATTGTATTCTAATTTTACGTTCTATTTAAACGACCCTATTAATGGAGATCAAATAAGACAAAAAGAAGACAGAATTATTTATGGTTTTACCTCTGAGTATACCAATACCTTTTCTAAGGGTGAATGGCATGCAGGAATTTCATTGAGAAAAGACCAGAGTAAAGACAACGAATTATCTCATACTGCCAATAGAATTGAAACTTTAGACAACATACAATTAGGAGATATAAACGAAACCAATTTTGGTGGCTACGTAGGTGCTCGATTCGATTTTAACAATTGGTCAATTTACCCTTCTATCCGATTCGATTATTTTGAGTTTAATTATTACGATCAATTACTACCAACATATCAAACTCAAGAAGAAAATGAATTTATTGCCAGTCCAAAACTGAATGTTTTTTACAATCCGTCTTCTAAATTACAGTTATATGCCAAAGCCGGAAAAGGATTCCATTCAAACGACACCAGAGTTGTGGTTGCTCAAAATGGTAAAGATATTTTGCCTGCGGCTTATGGTTTTGACATTGGTTATACTTGGAAACCACTTTCTAAAACCCTATTAAATATGGCATATTGGAACTTATTCTTAGAGCAAGAATTTGTTTATGTTGGAGATGCTGGGATCGTAGAACCAAGCGGAAAAACACAAAGACATGGTGTTGAATTTAGTTTTAGATATCAACCGCTAACTTGGTTGTATTGGAACTTAGATGCCAATTATACTATTGCAAGAGCCACTGAAGAACCGGATGAAAGTGATGATATTCCGTTAGCTCCAGATTTTACCTTGGTAAGTGGGTTGAATTTTATTTTTGATTCTGGATTTTATGGAGGAATTAATCTAAGACATATTAAAGACAGACCTGCTAACGAAGACAACTCTATTGTTGCAAAAGGATATACAGTTACTGACTTAAATGCTGGATATACTTGGAAAAAATTTAATTTCGGAATTCAAATTCAAAACTTATTTGATACAGAATGGAATGAAACACAGTTTGCAACGGAATCGAGATTGCAAAATGAAATTAGTCCAGTAGAAGAAATCCATTTTACACCAGGTACTTCATTTTACTTTAAAGCCTCAATTGAGTACCGCTTTTAAAACTTTATCATATTGCGATTAAATTTTTCACTCTATTCTGTAACTCTGGAATAACCGTTTGTTCAAACCAAGGGTTTTTGGTCAACCAAAACCTATTTCTAGGTGATGGGTGCGGTAAAACAAAATATTTTGGAAAATACTCCGGGTAATTATCTACGGTTTCAGTTAGCGTTCTTTTTGCTTTTCCTTTTAAATAATAATTTTGAGCATACATTCCAATAAGAAGTATTAATTCTGCATTTGGCATTTTATCTAGTAAACTATCATGCCACTGCGGAGCACATTCTTTTCTAGGAGGTAAATCGCCACTTTTTCCTTTTCCTGGGTAGCAAAAACCCATTGGTACAATTGCAAAAAGGTTTTGGCTATAAAATTCGTCTTCTGTAACATTTAGCCATTTTCTTAATTGCCTTCCGCTTGCATCATCCCATGGAATACCAGACTTATGAACCTTCGTTCCCGGCGCTTGACCAATAATTATAATTTTAGAATTTCTACTGCCAGAAACGACAGGCCGTGGACCTAAAGCAAGATGTTCTCCACAAATAGTACATTGCCTAATTTCTTGGAGTAAATTCTCCATTTCTATTTTTTACGTGAATATTGACTCTGCACAATTTGATCTAGATATACTTCAGTCTTTACATGCTCAAATTCCAGCGATTTTGGCATATCTCCGAACAATGAAATACCGCCGCCTAATAGAATTGGAATTCTAGTTACGATTAACTCATCAATCAAATCTTCTTTCAAAAAATTTTGGATTGTGGTACCGCCATCAATATATAAACTATGATGCCCTTGGCTATGAATTTTCCCCACAAGTTCTTTCAAAGGCCCGTTTAATATTTGAATTTTATTCTCATAACCTTTGGGTGGGTTTTTCATTGAGTTGCTCAATACAAAGACAGGAAAAGGATATGGCCAATCTACTCCAAATCCAAGAACCGTTTCAAACGTGTTTCTGCCCATTATCATAGCGTCTACTTGTTTAAAAAAAACAATTGCACCCATATCATCTTGTTGAGGGTTTGGTATCATTTCTAACCAATCTATACCTTCGTCTTTATCTGCAATAAATCCGTCTAAACTGGTCGCTATAAATACCGAGTTTTTTGTTTTCATAATTATTTTTTATTGTCATTTTGATCGTAGTCGAAACATCTCCTTGTATTGGTTTTTCGCTTTCACTTCGACAGGCTCAATGTGACAATTTGGAATCAATCCTTATTTCGTTTTCCCTGCAACCACAATTACAATTTCTCCTTTTGGAGGTTTATTGGTATAATAAGCTAACACTTCTGTCGCCGTTCCTCTAATTGTTTCTTCAAACATTTTGGTCAATTCTCTCGAAACAGAAACCTGTCTGTCTTCTCCAAAATACTCGGCAAAATGCGCTAAAGTTTTTACTAATTTATGTGGTGATTCGTAAAAAATCATGGTTCTAGTTTCCTCCGCCAAAAATTTTAGCCGTGTTTGGCGTCCTTTTTTTACCGGCAAAAACCCTTCAAATACAAATTTGTCATTTGGCATTCCGCTATTTACAAGTGCAGGTACAAAAGCAGTCGCTCCTGGTAAACATTCCACATCAATATTGTTTTCTACACAAGCGCGTGTCAATAAAAATCCAGGGTCAGATATAGCGGGAGTTCCAGCATCAGAAATTAATGCCACAGTTTCACCACCTTGTAATCTTTGTACAACTCTGTCAACCATTTTATGCTCGTTGTGCATATGATGACTTTGCATTTGTGTAGCAATATCAAAATGCTTTAAAAGTTTTCCTGATGTTCTTGTGTCTTCTGCCAAGATTAAATCTACCTCTTTTAAAACCGTAATAGCTCTAAAAGTCATATCATCAAGATTACCGATTGGTGTTGGTACTAAATACAATTTGGACATACAAAATGCTTTTAAACAAATATACTAACTATCTTTTAGAAGAATAGTTTTATCACTAAATTTGCAACCTAATTTTTAGGAACAGATATGTATAGAAGTCATACCAATGGCCAATTGAGATTAGCCAATGTAAATGAAGAAGTTACCTTATCAGGTTGGGTGCAAAAAGTACGCGATAAAGGGTTTATGATTTGGGTAGATCTAAGAGATCGTTATGGAATTACGCAATTGATGTTTGATGCCGAACGTACTGATGCTGCTGTTTTAGAAACTGCAAAGACTTTGGGGCGTGAATTTGTAATTCAGGTAAAAGGAAAAGTGATTGAACGTCAATCTAAAAATCCTAATATTGATACGGGAGAGATTGAAGTATTGGTATCTGATTTAACAGTTTTAAACCAAGCGAAAACGCCACCATTTACAATTGAAGATGAGACTGACGGTGGTGAAGAGTTGCGCATGCAATATCGCTATTTAGATATTAGAAGAAATCCGGTAAAAGAAAGTTTAATCTTCCGTCATAAAGTATCACAGGAGGTTCGTAACTATCTGTCATCTGATGGCTTCATTGAAGTTGAAACTCCTTATTTAATTAAATCTACTCCAGAAGGTGCTCGTGATTTTGTTGTGCCAAGTAGAATGAACGAAGGACAGTTCTACGCATTACCGCAATCGCCTCAAACATTCAAGCAATTGTTGATGGTCGGTGGAATGGACAAATATTTTCAGATTGTAAAATGTTTCCGTGATGAGGATTTACGTGCCGATAGACAGCCAGAATTCACACAGATTGACTGTGAAATGGCATTTATTGAGCAAGAAGATATATTGAATGCTTTTGAAGGATTGACACGTCATTTATTAAAAGAAGTAAATGGTGTTGAAGTAGGTGCTTTTCCAAGAATGCAGTATGATGATGCCATGCGCTTATATGGAAACGACAAACCAGACATCCGATTTGGGATGGAGTTTGGTGAGTTGAATGAGGTAGCACAGCACAAAGATTTTGGTGTGTTTAATAATGCTGAATTGGTCGTTGGAATTGCAGTACCAGGTGGAAACTCACACACAAGAAAAGAAATTGATAATATTATAAAATGGGTAAAGCGACCACAAGTTGGTGCTTTAGGAATGGTATATGCTCGTTGTAATGATGATGGTTTATTTAAGTCATCTGTAGATAAATTCTACGATCAAGAAGATTTAGCAAAATGGGCAGAAGTTACCGGAGCAAAACCAGGTGATTTAATTTGTGTATTGTCTGGTGATACTAATAAAGTAAGAGCGCAATTAAGTGCCTTGCGTATGGAAATGGCTGAGCGTTTAGGCTTGAGAAAACCGAATGAATTTGCACCGCTTTGGGTTGTAGATTTTCCATTATTAGAATTAGATGAAGAAACAGGGCATTACCATGCAATGCATCATCCGTTTACATCACCAAAACCAGGGCAATTAGAGTTGTTAGAAACAAACCCTGGAGATGTTAAGGCAAACGCTTACGATTTGGTATTGAATGGAAATGAAATTGGTGGTGGATCTATTAGGATTCACGATAAACAAATTCAGGCAACGATGCTGAAGCATTTAGGATTCTCTGAAGAGGAAGCAAAAGCGCAATTCGGATTCTTAATGGATGCCTTTGAATACGGTGCACCTCCACATGGTGGATTGGCTTTTGGATTGGATAGATTGGTGGCCATTTTAGGTGGACAAGAAACCATTAGAGACTTTATCGCATTCCCTAAAAACAATTCGGGTAGAGATGTAATGATTGACGCCCCTGCTCCGATTGATGATGAGCAATTAACAGAATTGAGTTTAAAATTGAACTTAAAAGCATAAATAATTTGCCCCCTTGAGCGCAGTCGAAGGGTCTCATAATTAAAATCCTGATTTCACTTGAAATTAGGATTTTTTTATTTAGAACCGTTCAACTTGGTTTTACAAGTAACGATACCTAACTTTGAAATTCTAATCAGCATAAAAAGACAATCATGATATCAGAAAATATAGAAAAGTCATTAAACTCTCAGATAAAATTAGAAGCACAAGCTTCAATGCAATATTTATCCATGGCATCTTGGGCAGAAATTAACGGATACAATGGTGTGGCTGGGTTCTTTTACAATCAATCTGAAGAAGAAAAAACACACATGCTAAAGTTGATTAAATTCGTAAATGAACGTGGTGGTGTTGCTGAAATTCCAGCATTAGAAAAACCAGAAAGTGAGTTTGAATCATTACAAGAGTTATTTACAACCTTTTTAACAAGCGAAGAAAAAGTAACACACAATGTAAATTTAATTGTTTTTGAGTGTTTGGAGGTAAAAGACTACAC
Source organism: Bacteroidetes bacterium MedPE-SWsnd-G1 (assembly GCA_001874265.1). GTDB lineage: Bacteria > Bacteroidota > Bacteroidia > Flavobacteriales > Flavobacteriaceae > Urechidicola. The sequence goes on from MPDD01000005.1 coordinate 85,992, forward strand.
CACTCATAATTTTATGCAATGGTATGTTGCTGAACAGACTGAAGAAGAGGCCTTGGCAAGAACAATCTTAGATAAATTAAGAATTATTGGAGACGATAAAGGAGGTCTATACTTATTCGACAGAGACATAGAAAGTTTAGATGTAAAAACCGAAGAAGCTTAATGCTTATTTAGAATAGTTCTTATATATTTGCGCTTTATTTTAATTAAATCTAAATAAGGCGTTATATGTTGATCATTGGATCTTGTGTTGGTGGTGATGGCGGTGCTTCTGTTTCTGGTTGTTCTATGGACTGTGGTAAGAAGAAAAAGTGTTGTAAGAAATTCAAGAAAAAAGGGAAAACAAATTGTAAAAGATGCCCTAGGTTGTTTGATTAAATTTCAATGTCAGGCATTTAGTAGGTATTCACCGAATGATAAATGCCAAAAACTACAGAACTACTTCGTAAATTTCTAATTTGGAAATACAAACATATTTCCGAAAGACAATTCGTCTATATCTTAAGTATTCTTGTTGGTTTATTAGCCGGTTTAGGAACCGTAACTCTAAAAAATTTAACGCACTATATTCAATTATTACTAGAGGGTAATATTATTAAAGACTATGCTGGTTTCTATTTCGTTTTCCCAATTATTGGGCTGTCATTAGTATTTATATATCAGAAATACATTCTTAAACGAAATATAAGTCATGGTATAACCTCAGCACTGCACTCAATTTCTCGTAGAAATGGTATTATAAAACCTTTTAAAATTTATGCTCCTTTAATCGCAGCTCCATTAACCGTAGGTTTTGGAGGTTCTGTTGGGTTACAAGGACCGGCCGTAACTGTGGCTTCGGCAATAGGCTCGAACATTTCTCAATTGTTTCATATCAATGCAAAAACCAGAATGCTTTTGATTGGATGTGCAACTGCCGGATCTTTAGCCGCTATGTTCAAGGCTCCCGTTGCCGCGATTATATTTGCTGTTGAGATATTTGCGTTAGATTTAGCCTTTGCTTCTCTAATTCCTCTTTTATTGGCTTCGGTTTCTGCTATCTTAACGTCTTATTTATTCCTGGGTTCTGATTCGTTTTTTGGATTTGATTTACAAGATACTTTCGAAATAAAAGATCTTATTTTTTACATAATTCTAGGAGTGGGTACCGGAATAGCGAGTATTTATTTTAGTAAGATGTACTTCTACATTACCCAGTTCTTTAAACGAATTACCAATCCAATAAAAAAACTAATTATTGGTGGAATTGCCATTGGAATAATGCTGTATTTCATTCCGCCGTTATATGGTGAGGGATTCGATTTAATGAATGATTTATTACTTGGAAACAATATTCGTGCACTTAGGCAAACACCTTTTGATGCCGATTTAACCAATATTTGGATTGTAATCGGTCTTTTAATCGGGATTACATTTTTTAAAGCGATTGCAATGACAACGACATTTGCTGCTGGTGGTGTGGGTGGAATTTTCATTCCCACCTTATTTATGGGTAGTACCATAGGTAATATTGTAGCAAAAGTCATAAACAACATTGGATTTGGCTTTTCTGTAAACGAATCTAGCTTTACATTGGTAGGAATGACAGGCTTACTCGCTGGAGTATTGCATGCTCCTTTAACCGCAATTTTCTTAATTGCAGAAATTACGGGTGGATATGAACTCTTTTTACCATTAATGATTGTTGCTGCCATTTCCTTTGCATTTACTAAATACTTTGTAACCAACTCTATTTACACCTCCGAATTAGCTAAAAAAGGGCAACTTATCACTCACAATAAGGATAGTAATGTACTAATGATGATGAAAATTGATAAAATAATTGAGCAAAATTTTATTTCTCTTTCACCTGAAATGAAACTAGGCGAAATTGTAAAAAATGCGGTAGCAAAATCATCTCGAAATCATTTCCCAGTAGTTAATGCTGATAACGAATTTCTTGGAATTTTACGCTTAGATGATATTAGGCATATAATGTTTGACACTGAATTGTATGAAAAAATTACGGTTAAAAAGTTAATGCATAACGCACCAGATATCATCGATTACGATAATGATTCAGTACCCATAATTATGAAGAAGTTCAAATATTCTAGCGCTTGGAACTTACCCGTTATCAAAGATGGTAAATATTTTGGATTTATATCAAAATCTAAATTACTGACCGTTTACAGGCGGAAATTGGTAGAAGTTACGCATTGATTTTTTGTACCTTTGCACCATGAAGTATCTTATTTCTTTTTTAACGATTTTATCATTTGCTAGTATCGCTTATGGCTATTTCGGAACTTCTGAATTCTCGCAAAAATTCATTGGTTTTGGTGTTGTTGGTATTTTTCTAGTGGTATTTCCTTTATTTTCTTACCATAGATGGAAAGATAAAAACATGAAAGATTATATCATTAACAATGAAAATCTTAAAAAAATGCGCGACAACGAAAAGCGTTAATTTAGATTTCGTTTTTCAATAAAAAAACGTTTCATAATCTTGGAGCAATCCTCAGCCAAAACCCCTCTTACAACTTCTGTTTTAGGATGTAAAGTAGTTTTCAGTTTTTCATATCCTCTTTGTTCATCAGAAGCGCCAAAAACAATCTTACCAATTTGGGTCCAATAACTAGCTCCTGCACACATTTGACAAGGTTCTAATGTTACATATAAGGTACAGTCCATTAAATATTTTCCTCCTAAAAAGTCTGCCGCAGAAGTAAACGCTTGCATTTCGGCATGTGCGGTTACATCGTTCAAGGTTTCTGTTAAATTATGCGCTCGTGCAATAATTTTATCTTTACAAACCACAACTGCACCCACAGGAACTTCGCCCTTATCAAATGCCATTTCTGCTTCTTGTAAAGCGCGTTTCATAAAATAAGTGTCGTCGAATGGATTTTGCATACAACAAAGATAGTCGTAGTTTTGCTGCATGCAAAAAAGCCTGCTACAACATATTAACAATCCTGACGATTTGCGAAAATTATCGTCTGATGAACTACTAGTTGTGGCACAAGAATTACGCGATTTTATCATAAATATTGTCGCAACTAAAGAAGGTCATTTAGGCGCTAGTTTAGGCGTTGTAGAATTGACCATTGCCTTGCACTTTATTTTTGACACACCAAATGATCAATTAATTTGGGATGTTGGCCACCAAGCCTATGGTCATAAAATTCTTACCGAAAGAAAAGATGTTTTTCATACAAATAGACGCTTAAATGGAATTTCTGGTTTTCCAAAAATGGCAGAAAACCAATACGATGCGTTCGGCGTTGGTCATAGTTCTACATCTATTTCCGCCGCGTTAGGAATGGCTATTGCCTCAAACCTAAAAGGTGAAACTGAAAAACAACATATTGCAGTAATTGGGGACTCCTCCATTGCATCAGGAATGGCTTTTGAGGCCTTGAACCATGCTGGCGTATCTGATGCCAATCTCCTAATTGTATTAAACGACAACACTATGGGAATTGACCCAAGTGTTGGTGCATTAAAAGAATATTTTGCCAACGTTAAAGCAGGAAAGGCTGTTCGGAAAAACAATATAATTGAAGCGCTAAATTTCAATTATTCAGGTCCGATAAATGGTCATGATTTAAAGGCGCTTTTAAAAGAACTTGAACGCTTAAAATCTGTAAAAGGGCCTAAGTTTTTACATGTGATAACAACGAAAGGTAAAGGTCTAAAAAAGGCTGAACAAGATCAGGTAAAATATCATGCTCCTGGAAAATTCAATGCTAAGACGGGAGAACTTATTGCAAAATCAACTGTAATCCAACCTCCAAAATATCAAGATGTATTTGGGCATACCATTGTTGAGTTAGCGGAGAAAAACAAAAACATTATTGGAATTACCCCAGCCATGCCTACAGGTAGTTCTTTAAAATATATGTTAGAGAAATTTCCGGATAGAGCATTTGATGTAGGAATTGCCGAACAACATGCCGTAACCTTAGCCGCCGGAATTGCAACACAAGGATTGATTCCGTTTTGTAATATTTACTCAACATTTCTGCAGCGCGCGTACGACCAAGTAATTCATGACGTTGCTCTACAAAATTTACCGGTTGTATTTTGTTTAGATCGGTCAGGATTAGTCGGTGAAGATGGTGCAACCCATCATGGTGTTTTTGATATTTCCTATTTAAGAATCATCCCGAACCTAATCGTATTTGCGCCCTTAAATGAAAAGGAATTACGTAATATAATGTACACAGTTCAATTAGGATTAGAACACCCTATTGCAATCAGATACCCAAGAGGCAGGGGTACAACTACAAATTGGAAAACACCTTTTTCTAAAATTGAATTTGGCAAAGGAGAACAAATTTCAGAAGGTGATAAACTAGGCGTTCTAAGTATAGGAACCATCGGAAATACAATTATTGAAATTGAAAAAGAATTACCTATAAATACCATTGCCCATTTTAATATGCGGTTTGTAAAGCCTTTGGATGAAACAATGTTACATGACATATTTAAATCGTTCGATAACATTATAACCATAGAAGATGGTTCCGTAAAAGGTGGATTTGGATCTGCAATTTTAGAATTTGCAGCTGCGCATAACTATAAAAATAAGACAATTAAATGCTTAGGTGTTCCCGATCATTTTATTGAACACGGTACAGTCTCTGAACTGCATGAAATTGCTGGGCTTGATAAGGCAAGTATCTTAAAGGAAATTGAAACGCTTCTTTAAAGAACTTCTCCCTTTATTTTCTTATTCAATAGAATTGCATATCCATCGGACATTCCTGAAACAAAACTACAGATAGAAAAAATACGATCGTATACTTCTTTTTTCTCTGTTTGTAAGTTTTCTGGTAATAAACGCAAGACAAGTTTATCGTAGTTAGAAGCTTTGTTTTCAAAATTATTATTCACGGCTGTAATAAAGACATCTAGCAAATCAGAAATAATTTTATAGCCAGCCACCTCTTTCTCGATTACCTCGCTACTCCTATAAATTTTCTCTACACTTATTTTAATAATATCATTTATTTGGGCTTCGTACTTGCACTTATCTAACAATGATTTATTAAAGTTTCCGCTTAAAATAGCATCTTCGTTTTTCAAGAAAACAGCGACGGCTTCATTGATTAAGTTGCCAATTGCCAATGCTCGAAGGTAACTTACTCTGTCTTTCTTTGTTTTTAATTGATAGTACTTCTCGGAATTGATTGTGTCTCTTACCAAGTTTATCAAATATTCAAGGGCAAAATCCTCGTCAATTAATCCAAGGTTTATACCGTCTTCAAAATCTATAATGGTATAACAAATATCATCTGCTGCTTCTACTAGATATGCTAATGGGTGTCTGTTATAAGCAAGGTCTTTATCGTCTCTGAGTTTTGATAATCCTAATTCTGAAACAACATCTTTAAAAGCGCCAATATCTGATTGAAATACGCCATATTTTTTATCTACAATATGGTCACTAGGCTTTTTAGATAACGATTCTTTTGGGTACTTCATAAATGCTCCCAAAGTAGCATAAGACAAGCGCAATCCTCCTTCTACACCTTCTCTACTTTCGGTTAATATTTTAAATCCGTTTGCATTCCCTTCAAAATCAATTACATCTTGCCATTGTTTATCTGAAAGTTGGTTTTGATATTGTTTTCCGTTTCCAGACTTAAAATACTCTCCTATGGCTTTTTCTCCAGAATGCCCAAAAGGTGGGTTTCCTATATCATGTGCTAGCGCAGCTGCTGCTACAATAGCACCAAAATCATTAGCCTGATATCCGTTTTCAACTAGACTAGGATACTTTTTAAGAAGTTCTTTTCCAACAATTCGTCCTAAAGAACGAGCTACCGAACTAACCTCTAAACTATGTGTTAAACGGGTATGAACAAAATCCGTTTTTGACAATGGAACTACTTGTGTTTTATCTTGTAAACTTCTGAATGAATCCGAAAAAATAATTCTATCATAATCAACCTCGAAACCTAATCTAGTTTCATCTTGATCTTTTCTTAACCTTACAGATGTGTCTCCAAAACGCTTTAAAGAAAGTAATTGTTCCCAGTTCATACCTAATATTTAGTGCTTGCAATATAGTTGTTTTTAAGAAAAAGCATTGTGCAAACTTCTTAACATTATCTAAACATATTAATGACCTTGATTTAATAACTAGGTAACATTCCCTTTACATATCTACTAGATATTTGCGCCAGATAAAAAGACGAAAACTAAAATGATTTTAAGTAAAAAATTACTGATTATAGCAACTTTATTCATCGGAGTTAGTGTATTTGCACAACAAAAGGGTGAAATTACTGGTAAAGTTCTTGACAAAGACATGAACAACGAACCTTTACCTTTTGCTAACATTTTTATAAAAGACACACAAATTGGAATAACTTCTGATTTTGACGGAAACTATAGTTTCCAAGCTTTGCCAGGAACATATACCTTAGTGTTTAGTTTCATCGGTTATGAAACTATAGAAATTCCGAACGTTGTTGTTAGCGAAAACGAATCTGTAATTGTTCCTGATGTAATCTTAGGAGCAAGTGAAGGTGTTGCCCTAGATGAAGTTAACATTCAAGGAAGCACTAGAAAAGAATCTGAAACTTCTTTATTAGCAAATCAAAGAAAAGCATCTGTAATCCAAGAAAGTATTGGTTCAGAGAGATTAACCAAATTAGGTGTGTCTAATGCTGCATCAGCAACTAGTAAAATTTCTGGTGTCACAAAAAATGAGACCTCAGGAGATATTTATATTAGAGGTTTAGGTGATAGATACCTTTCTACAACAATGAATAAATTACCAATTCCTTCTGACGATGTTGAAAAGAAAAATATAGATTTAAATCTTTTCTCAACAAACGTTATTCAGAATGTTGGGGTTTCTAAAACTTATAATACCGCTAGTTACGGAGATCAAGCATCTGGTAATGTAGATGTAACTAGTAAAAGATATGGTGGTGATAAATACTCGGTAGGATTTCAATTAGGATCTAATACCAATGTGATGCAAGGAGATGTTTGGAGTGATTTTAAGGCTAGTCAAAATGTAAATGATATGACCTTAGGTTTTTATTCTAAAAAATATGCCTTGGTAGATGCAATTACAATGCAAAGTTGGAATACAGAAACAAGATCAACTCCGTTAGATTTTAAATTTGATTTTGCAGGAGGTAAAAAAGTTGAATTATTTGGAAATGACTTATCTATTTTCTTAACGGCGTCACATGGTGCAAACCATGAATATGCAAATGGTATATTTAAAACATATCGTTCTAATGTATTGGATAATTCATTTACCGATGCTACCAATTACGCAACCAATATTAATACGACTGCTTTATTGGACTTGCGTTATCAGCTAGGAGATAACAGTAAATTAAGTTTCAATACTTTATTTGTAAATAAAAGTGTTGACAATGTTTATGAATCTGGTAGAAATGGAGAAGGATATGTTTTTGATCAAGATCCACAAGAAGACGGAGCGTTTATTCGCGATCAGAACTTGAAACAGACAAGAATGTATGTGAATCAGTTAATCGGAACTCACAATTTGTCTGAAACAAATAAATTAGAATGGGCTGCAGGTTACAACTATGTTTGGGCAGAAGAACCAAATAGAATAAGAAACGAGGTAAACATTTTAGACGAAAACACGGTGCAATTTGCACACGTAGGTGATTTTCAACAGCGAAAATCAAGTCAAAAAATTGTTGATGATGAAATAAACGGTTACGTAAACGATCAAATTACTTTTAAACCAGACGCGGATCAACCTTTAAAATTAAATATTGGAGCCAACTTAAGAAAAAAAGAACGTGACTTTAATTCTTTAATGATTGGTGTAAGAGCAAAAGGTGTGCAAACAGAGTCAATAGACGATTTAAATGCCGTCTTTACGCAATCAAATTTTGACAATGGTACATTAATTTTAAGAGAACGTATGCCAGATTTATATGTTGGAAACTTAGATGTATATGCCGGTTATGCAAATCTTGATTTTGGTTTCTCTAAACTAACAGGTAATGCTGGTATAAGATATGAATCAGATAAAATTGATATGCTTTGGGATGTAGCGAACTATGTAGGTAGAATTGGAGAATTATCTAACACTTATAACAATGTTTTACCAAGTTTAAATTTAAAATATGAGTTAAACGATAAAAGTGCATTTAGATTTGCAGCAAGTAAAACTTTGACTTTGCCAGAATTTAAAGAATTAGCACCTTTTGAGTATGTATCACCAACAGGAAGGGTTACAAAAGGAAATCCAGAACTACAAGAATCTACTGTATATAATGCGGATATTAAGTGGGAATTATTTCCTTCTCCTGCAGAATTAATTTCAGTTTCTGGATTCTACAAAAACATTCAAGATCCAATAAACAAGGCACAAACTAGAGGTTCTTCAGGAATTTTCACATTCGACAATACAGGAGAAAAAGCAACTGTTTATGGTTTGGAATTTGAAGGAAGATGGGGTCTTTTAAAAAGTGAAGACAAAGATTCTGATGAGGTAAACTTTATTGTTAATGTTACTAAAATGTGGTTTGATCAAGATATTTATGAAGAATTCCAATACAACGGTAAAACTTCTTCAGATTTAGAAGGAGCATCTGATTTAATCTTAAATTCATCGTTAAACTATTCTAATAATAAAGAAAATGAATTCGGAGCGACATTAACCGGTAATTATTCTTCAGATAAGATTTTTGCCTTGGGTGCACCTGAAGATTTTGCTAATAGTGATGTTCTTTATAATGATGAAATTATTGAAAAAGGATTCTTCACATTAGACCTTGTTTTGAGAAAACAATTGAATGAAAGATTATCTATGAGTTTTAAAGGATTGAATTTATTAAATCCACAGATAGAGCAAACTCAAAAAGTTAAAGATATTCCAACACAAGTAGAAACAAATGAGACTGTAGTATCATATAAGAAAGGGGTTGATTTACAATTAGGTATCAGTTATTCTTTCTAAACTAGCTATTGAATTAATAAAATTATGGCCAGCGAAATATCGCTGGCTTTTTTCATTTAATCAAGTAACATTTACTTAACATATACAATCGATTTAATCTTAATTGATAATAAACTCATAACATTTACATAAAATCTAAATTGAAGTAATCCTTGTTCTTTGTATCAGAAATTAATCATAAAGAATAATCAAAAAAAAATGAAAAAATTAAACTCTTTACTAATTGGACTTTCTGTAATTTTTGCTGTGTCAACTTTAATAAGTTGCGCTACCGACGATCCGGATCCTATCGTGAATCCATCGAACGCAACTATCGAAAATTTGAAAATAGGAATCATGAACGGATTACTAGAAGAAAACTTTACATTAAACCCATCTACTAGTTACCTATTAACAGGTTCTTTTATTGTAAATGATGGCGTAACGTTTAACGTACCAGCAGGAACTCAAATTGAAGCTGTAGATGGAGGAACTGATGTCTATCTTGCTGTATTAAAAGGAGGGAAAATAAATATTAACGGTACAGGAAGTAGCCCTGTAATTATGTCATCAATTGATGCACAACCAGGAGACTGGGGAGGGTTAACGATTTGTGGTGACGCAACAACAACTGCTGGTATAGATGCAACGGCTGAAGTTGGTGGCTTTATTTATGGAGGTACCAATGATACAGATAGTTCTGGTATAATAAAGAACCTAGTAATTAAAGGAACTGGAGCACAAATTAATTCAGAATCTCAATACAATGGAGTTTCATTTTATGCTGTTGGTTCTGGAACTGTCGTAGAAAATATTGCAGTTATTGATGGATCAGATGATGGTGTTGAATTTTTTGGAGGAACAGTTTCTGTTAAAAATCTTTATGTAGAAAATACTGAAGATGATGCAATAGACTGGACAGAAGGATGGAATGGAACAATTGATAATGCTTATATTTCTCATACAATCGCAGGTTTTTCTACGGTAGTTGAAGGAGATAAAACAAATGGCAATCCTAAATTAAATAACCTAACGGCAATTTCTACTGTTGGAGGTACTGCATTGCAACATAAAAAAGAATCTGGTTCTACTATTACAAATTTATATTTAAGTGGATATTCGCTAAATATAGATATGAAAGATGGTGGAGCACTATCAAATGTTATGATTGATGGTTCTCCTGCAGACCCAGATGCACCTTATAACACTGGTACGCCTGTAGATATTTCTGATTGGGATTTTATAAATGGACAAATTTTACCAGTTGAGGTTTTAAATGGAAACTTAACAGCTGATAAAACATTAACTGCAGATATTAAATACAGTTTAACTGGATCTTTTATTGTACAAGATGGTGTTACCTTAACTATTGAAGAAGGAACTAAAATATCAGCAGACAAAGGTGGAACTGATGTCTATCTTGCTGTATTAAAAGGTGGTAAAATTGACATACAAGGAACTGCTGAAAATCCAGTAATTATGTCTTCTGTAGATCCACAACCAGCAGATTGGGGAGGGTTAACAATTTGTGGTAAAGCAACTACAACTGCCGGTGTTGATGCAACTGCTGAAGTTGGAGGTTTCATTTATGGTGGAAATGATGACGCAGATAATTCTGGTGCCATAAACTATTTAGTAATTAGAGGAACAGGTGCGCAAATTAATTCTGAGTCGCAATACAATGGAATTTCATTATATGCCGTTGGTTCTTCTACAGTTATAGACAATGTTGCCGTAATTGATGGAGCAGATGACGGAATCGAATTTTTTGGAGGAACAGTTTCTGCGTCTAATGTTTATTTAGAAAATAATGAGGATGATTCTATCGATTGGACTGAAGGATGGAATGGAACTGTAACAAACACATATATTTCTCATACAATTGAAGGATTTTCAACAGCGTTTGAAGGTGATAAAGTTAACAACAATCCTAAGTTTGATAATGTAACCGCTATATCTTCTGTAGATGGAACGGCATTACAATTCAAAAAGGAATCAGGAGCAACAATTACCAATTTATATTTAGAAGGGTATGAAGTTAATATTGATATGAAAGATGGAGGATCTTTAGATAATGTACAAATAGATGGTGCATCAGCAACCACTACAGATCCTTACAATACAGGAACAAAAGTTGATGTTAGCACTTGGGACTGGAGATTGGGAAGCCTATAAATTAAAAGTTAGTTAGTAGTACACATATTTGAGTTAATTAAAAAAAGCGTTTTGATTTAAAATCAAAACGCTTTTTCTATGTGTAAATCATTATACTTACTCTTGTTCAATCGCTACCGTTTTTGAATCATTCCATTCAAAAACCTTGGCGATTGTGTTATTTTCATATTGAACCTCTGTCAATTTTCCATTTGACATAAACATCCAAGTTCCAATTTTCTTTCCATTCGAATAATTTGCTTTGGTAATCTTATCTCCTTCTTTATTGTAAAGACTCCATTCTCCATGCAGTTTTTTATTCTTGTAAAATCCTTGTTCTTTTATTTGACCATTTTCATAAAAAGTAGTTACAGCAACCAAATTCCCTTCTATTTCATAAACTGGCTCTGATCCATTTGAGGCATATGTGTACAATCCTACACAAAATAATACTAAAACTAAAATACTTTTTTTCATCTCCATACATGTTTAATTCACAGCCAAATTATTGATTTTATTTACATTTTCCAAACATTTACTTAACATTAACTTAACATTGGAGTTGATTAGATTGGTAAAGATCTGATAATCAGATGTTCTAATTCTTAATATTTACATAATGTTAAGCTTACATTTTGTATAAATTGAAACACGACTTTTGTTTTGAATTTATGTTTGCTATGCATGAATTCAACATTTCATATATCATTAGTTTTTGTCGGCTTGATTTAGAAATGTAAGGCTACCTATCTACTTGGTAGCCTTTTTTTATTGTTATCATAACTTCTCCTTAACATTAACTTAACATTGTAGTTGGTTATTTGCAGCGACAAAAACTAATAACGATATATAATGGTAAAACACTACACTGTAGTAGTTATTGCTGCATTACTGGCTGTTGCGTCAGTACAATCTCAAAAATTAACTGATACAAAATTTGGAAAGGGCATGGTGAACCATGTCGCAAAAGACAGTTCTTGGAGCGTAAAATTTGCACCAAGAATTCAAATGTTATCCTCTACTAACTGGGATTATGAAGATGGAAATTTTGGAAAAGCCAATACAAGTTTTTTAATACGAAGAGCCCGATTGAAATTTGATGGTTTTGCATTTTCTCCAAAATTTAAATATAAAATTGAACTCGGACTTTCAAATAGGGACATTTCTGGTGGATCTATTTATACGCGAGATACTCCACGAATAATTTTAGATGCCGTTATAAAATGGAACTTCCATGAAAACTTTGTTTTATGGGCAGGGCAAACAAAACTTCCAGGAAATAGAGAACGTGTTATATCTTCTGCTAATCTGCAGTTAGTAGACAGGTCTCTGTTAAATGCCAATTTTAATATAGATAGAGATATTGGTCTGCAATTAAGACACCATTTTAATTTAACCGATAAATTTGTAGTTAGAGAAATCGTTTCCATTGCACAGGGTGAAGGAAGAAATATTACTTATGGAAACCTTGGTGGTCATCAATTTACGGGTCGTTTAGAGTTTTTACCTTTTGGAACTTTTAAAAGTAAGGGAGATTATTTAGGAAGTTCTTTACAAAGAGAGTCTTCAGTTAAATTGAACTTTGCTATAGGTTTTGACCATAATAATAACGCTGTTAAAACAAGAAGTAATCAAGGTGAATTTATGATTACTGATGATGGGTTTTATGAAACAGATATTAATACTGTATTTATTGACGCCATATTAAAATACAAAGGATTCTCATTCATGGCAGAATATGCCAAAAGAACTGCTGATGATCCCATTGCAAAAAATTCTGATAACACACCAACTGGATTTGTAGTTCGTGAAGGTACAGGTTTAAATATTCAATCTGGTTACTTATTTCCGAAAAACTGGGAACTTACAGGCCGTCTTTCTCATGTAGATGTAGTGGATAAAGATTTAACCAATCAATATACATTAGGATTTTCTAAGTATTTTGCAGGTCATAAACTTAAAATTCAATCAGATTTGAGTTATTTGAACCTTGATCTTTTAGGAGACAATCTTATGTACAGATTACAATTAGAGGTGCACTTCTAAACAAACATAACTATAAGGTAACATTAAAAAACTTTTAAAAATTTAATTTTGCAAAAAATATATACACATGGATAATATTTACTTATTAATGATTATTGCTCTTGCGGTTTTAGCCGTAGCCGATTTGGTGGTTGGAGTTAGTAATGACGCCGTAAACTTTTTAAATTCAGCAATAGGTTCTAAGGCTATTTCGTTTAGAACTATAATGATTGTTGCCAGTCTTGGTATTGCTTGTGGGGCCATTTTTTCTAGTGGTATGATGGAGGTTGCACGAAAAGGAATCTTTAATCCGGGTATGTTCATGTTTGAGGATATCATGATCATTTTTATGGCCGTGATGATTACCGACATTTTATTGCTTGATTTCTTCAATACATTAGGTATGCCAACCTCAACAACGGTATCTATCGTGTTTGAATTATTAGGTGCGGCTGTAGCAGTTGCTATGGTAAAAATTGGTGCTAACGGAGAAAGTTTTTCTGAGTTATCTAATTATATAAATACAGGAACGGCCTCAAAAATTATTTTTGGAATTTTCCTATCTGTCTTAGTCGCCTTTTCTATTGGTGCATTGGTACAATATCTTTCGAGATTATTATTATCGTATAATTTTGAAAAGAAACCTGTTTGGGTAGGTGCTTTGTTTGGTGGTGTTGCCTTAACTGCCATGGTCTATTTTATTTTAATGAAAGGAATTAAAGGTGCTGAAATTGCTAAAGAACAATTTGACATTATTGGAGGAATGACCATCAAAGACTTTTTAGAAAATTATGTACTTTCAATAGTCGCAGTTAGCTTTGTGATTTGGTCTGTGTTGTCCTATGTTTTCATTGCCTTTCTTAAAACGAATATTTATAAGTTAATAATTGTTGTTGGTACATTTGCATTAGCGTTAGCTTTTGCTGGAAACGACTTGGTAAACTTTATTGGAGTGCCAATGGCTGCTTTAGAATCATTTAACCAATGGAAAGTATCTGGAATAGATGCTTCATTGTTTAGTATGGAGGTTCTTGCAGGTAAGGTCGAAACTCCGACTATTTTATTATTCATCGCAGGAATTATTATGGTTGCCACATTATGGTTCTCTAATAAAGCAAAAGATGTAGTAAAAACATCGTTAGATTTATCATCACAAGGTGAAACTAAAGAGCGTTTTCAACCAAACTTTTTATCTAGAGGATTGGTAAGAGGAGCCATGTCTGCATCCAAATATTTAAAATTAGTAACGCCACAGTCTTTCCAAAATAAAGTTGAAGAGCAATTTGAGAAGCCTGTTATTGAATTAACGCAAGGTAAAACACACGAATTACCTGCCTTTGATATGGTAAGAGCCGCTGTGAATTTAATGGTTGCAGGTGTTCTTATTTCTATCGCTACATCATACAAATTACCATTATCTACAACATATGTAACTTTTATGGTTGCAATGGGTACTTCTTTGGCAGATAGAGCTTGGGGAAGTGAAAGTGCTGTTTATAGAGTTGCTGGTGTATTGAATGTGATTGGTGGTTGGTTTGGAACTGCAATTACTGCTTTTGTGGCTGCTGCAATTGCTGCTATCTTAATTAGTTGGAACAAGGAAGTAATGGTTCCTATATTGTTGTTAATTGCTGTTCTTTTATTAGTAAGAAACTCGATTAAACATATTAACAAGAAAAAAGAAGCACAAGCAGAGGATAGCTTAAATAGATCAGAAAGCAAGTCTGTACAAGGTGTTATTGAGGAGAGCGCTGACAATATTTCTAAAGTATTGAAAAGAGTAAGTAAAATTAATGAAGATACCATTAACGGTCTTATTAATCAGGATTTAGCCTTATTGAAAAAAGGTAGAAAAACAGTTGAGAAATTGGAAACTGAAATAGAAGATTTACAAAACAACATCTTCTACTTTATTAAGAATTTAGATGAAACTTCTGTAAGTGCAAGTACTTTCTATATCGATGTTATTGGCGATTTACAAGATATTGCCCAATCTGTTGGGTTTATTTCTAAAGTAAGTCATAAACATATTAACAACAATCATAAGGCTTTAAAGAAAAATCAGTTGAAAGAATTGAAGCAGATTTCTCATGATTTGACTGCTTTATTTTCAAAAACTAGAATTGCTTTTGAAACGAGAGAATTTGATCAAATTTCAGGTCTACTTGAAGAAAAACAAGGCTTATTAGATGAAGTTTCGGTATATGCACAAAAGCAGGTAGAGCGTACAAGAACAACAGAATCTAGTCCTAAAAACACTACCTTATACTTTAGTATTTTATTAGAAACTGAAGATTTGATAAAAGCGACAATCAGTTTGTTAGAAATCTATGCTTTTAAAAAGTAATAGATAAAAGTTTATAAACAAAAAAGCCTCAACTAACGTTGAGGCTTTTTTTTCTCGTCTTTGGAGATTAATCAGAAGATTTATGAACCACACATCTCGCAATCGTCAGGATTGTTTTGAGAAGCAATTAACATTGCTTTCAACTCCTCAGGCGTTAATGGTTCGTCTTCCTTTTTCTTATCGTTAGATACCGTAAATTGAATTGCATTTACAGCCGATTTTGTTCTTAAATAATACATTCCAGTTTTTAAGCCCGATTTCCAAGCATAAAAGTGCATCGATGTTAATTTCGCATAATTTGCGTCTTGCATAAACAAGTTCATAGATTGAGACTGATCAATAAAGTATCCTCTCTGACGCGCCATATCAATAATATCACGCATACTTAATTCCCAAACTGTTTTGTACAATTCTTTTAAATCTTGTGGAATTGATTCGATATGCTGAATAGATCCGTTTGCACGCATAATATCTTCTTTCATATCGTTGTTCCACAATCCTAATTCAACCAAGTCTTCTAATAAGTGCTTGTTTACAACAATAAACTCACCAGACAATACTCTACGTGTATAGATATTAGATGTATAAGGTTCAAAGGCTTCGTTGTTTCCTAAAATTTGCGAAGTAGATGCTGTTGGCATTGGCGCCACTAATAATGAGTTACGAACACCATGTTTCATAACTTGCTTACGTAGTTTTTTCCAATCCCATCGCCCACTTAAGTCATCTTCAGAAACATTCCACATATTAAATTGGAATTCCCCTTCACTCATAGGCGAACCTTTAAATGTTGAATATGGCTCTTTCGCTTTCGCAATTTCCATAGAAGAAGTTACAGCTGCAAAATAAATGGTTTCAAAAATTTCTTGATTCAATTGTTTTGCTTCATCAGAAGTAAACGGCATACGTAGCATAATAAACGCATCTGCCAAACCTTGAATTCCCAATCCAACCGGACGGTGACGGAAGTTAGAATTTTCCGCTTCTTTCACAGGGTAATAGTTACGATCAATAACCGTATCTAAATTTCGTGTTACTTTTTTAGTAACATCGAATAATTTTTTATGGTTGAAATATTTCTTTCCATCCTTATCTTCACTCACAAACATAGAAACCGCAATAGATGCAAGGTTACAAACAGCAACCTCATCTTTTGCTGTATACTCCATAATTTCTGTACACAAGTTAGACGAACGGATCGTTCCTAAATTCTTTTGATTCGATTTTCTGTTTGCCGCATCCTTGTACAACATGTATGGGTTTCCTGTCTCAATTTGAGCTTCCAAAATTTTCTCCCATAATTCACGTGCTTTGATAGTTTTACGGCCCTTTCCTACTTTTTCGTAACCTGTGTATAGTTTTTCAAACTCATCACCATACGTATCGTATAAATGAGGGCACTCATTTGGACACATCAAGGTCCAATCAGCATCTTCTTGAACACGTTTCATAAATAAATCCGAAATCCACATTGCATAAAATAAATCTCTAGCACGCATTTCTTCTTTACCTGTATTCTTTCTTAAGTCTAAGAAATCAAAAACATCAGCATGCCAAGGCTCTAGGTACATTGCGAAAGAACCTTTACGTTTTCCTCCTCCTTGATCTACATAACGCGCTGTATCATTGTACACTTTCAACATTGGTACAATACCATTAGATGTACCGTTTGTGCCTCTAATATAAGACCCTGTAGCGCGGACATTGTGTATAGACAAGCCTATTCCACCTGCAGATTGTGAAATCTTAGCCGTTTGCTTTAATGTATCGTAAATTCCATCAATACTATCATCTTGCATTTGTAATAAGAAACAAGAAGACATTTGAGGCTTTGGTGTACCTGCATTAAATAACGTTGGTGTTGCATGGGTAAAGAATTTCTTACTCATCAACTCATAAGTCGCTACGGCTTCATCAATATCGTTTAAGTGAATTCCAATAGCAACACGCATTAACATATGCTGAGGACGTTCGGCAACCTCACCATTAATTTTTAATAAATAAGAGCGTTCTAAAGTTTTAAATCCGAAATAATCATAGTTAAAGTCACGGTTGTAAATTATGGTAGAATCTAATTTAACCGCGTTATCTTTAATTACTTTATACGTATCATCAGCAATAAGTGGTGCTTTTTTTCCAGTTCTAGGATTCACATATTTGTATAAATCTTCTACAACTTCAGAAAACGTTTTTTTCGTGTTTTTATGTAAGTTCGATACCGAGATTCTTGCCGCTAATTTTGCAAAATCTGGGTGTTGAACCGTCATGGTCGCAGCAGTTTCTGCAGCAAGATTATCCAATTCAGATGTTGTAACCCCATCATACAATCCTTCAATTACACGCATGGCAACCTTAGTTGGGTCTACCAATTTGTTTAATCCATAACATAATTTACGAATTCTTGCCGTGATTTTGTCGAACATCACTGGTTCTTTTCTACCGTCTCTTTTTACTACGAACATCTTTTTAAACGTTTTTTAATTAGTTATACCTCTTATGCCTCTACGGGCTATTTTAATTAATGTTTTTTGCCATTCGGGATTTCACCGAAAGGCCAAAATATTTGGAGTCTCCTGTTAAAACAAGAAACTAAGTGGGGTTTCTTTATTAAAGAATTCAGTTGAATTCGCTAAATATATAGGTGACTTTTAAAAGTCAGCATCAAAAGAGATGCTTCCAGTTCCTCCAGATTTTACTCCGGCTTTCTGGTATTCAGATACTCTCTTTTCAAAGAAATTTGTCTTTCCTTCTAGGGAAATCATTTCCATAAAATCGAATGGATTTGTTGAATTATATACCTTTTCACAACCAAACTCTAACAACAACCTATCCGTTACAAACTCAAGGTACTGTGTCATTAATTTGGCATTCATTCCAATTAAACTAACCGGTAATGATTCGGTAATAAACCCTCTTTCGATATCTAATGCATCCGTTAAAATCTTAGTGATTTTTTCCTTTGGCACTTTATTTACAATATGCTTGTTATGAAGGTGAACTGCAAAATCGCAGTGCAACCCTTCATCTCTTGAAATTAACTCATTCGAAAACGCTAATCCTGGTAATAATCCTCTTTTTTTCATCCAGAAGATAGAGCAAAAACTCCCTGAAAAGAAAATTCCTTCTACAGCAGCAAATGCAATTAAACGTTCTGCAAAATCATCGCTTTCAATCCATTTAAGCGCCCAATCTGCTTTTTCTTTAATTGCTGGAAAAACTTCAATTGCTCTAAACAATTGATCCTTTTCTGCTTCTTTTTTTACATACGTATCAATCAATAATGAATACACTTCAGAATGTACATTTTCCATCATTATTTGAAATCCGTAAAAGAATTTCGCTTCTGAATATTGTACTTCGTTTACAAAATTTTCTGCTAAATTTTCGTTTACAATACCATCAGAAGCAGCAAAAAACGCTAGAATATGTTTGATGAAATAACGCTCATCGTCACTCAATTTATTTTCCCAATCTTTAACGTCCGCCTCTAAATCAATTTCTTCAGCGGTCCAAATCATTGCTTGTTGTTTTTTATACCAATCCCAAATATCATGGTGTTGAATTGGAAAAATTACAAATCTATCTTTATTTTCTTGTAATATTGGTTCTACGTTAGGCATTTGAATTGAATCTTATCTAGGGTCTAAAAATTAGTTTCTCTCTCTGAATGGAGTGAAACAAATATTTAAAATAATCGTCAAAAATAAAAGTCATACTTATTCACAATAGGCTCTAGTTTTTAACAAATTATTAAGAATTAGCGATATTACCAGAAAATACCAAATTGTTTAACTATCTTGTAATCAGTTGTTTGTGCTTACGAAAATTTACTAAAACTAGACGGGTACTGACTTTTCTGCAAAACGTCAAAATAGAAAATTACTATTGTAAAGTAATGGTGTCAAAAATGAAGTTCATTTTAAGAGAAAAATAATACGAGATTATTTACTCTTAAATTTTTTATATTCTTCTGCAACTTTCTCTAATTCGGTATACCAATCTTCACCAAATTTTCTAATTAAAGCTTGCTTCACAAATTTATACGTTGGCACTTGTAATTCTTTACCTAAAGAACAAGCATCATCACAAATTTGCCACTTATGATAATTTACAGCAGAAAACTCACTGTAATCCTGAACGCGAATCGGGTATAAATGACAAGAAATAGGTTTTTTCCAATCAACATCTCCTTGATTGTAGGCCTCTTCTATTCCACACAATGCAGTTTTGTGTTCGTCAAAAATGACATAGGCGCAATCTTTACCATCTATTAACGTGGTTTCATGCTCACCATCAGTTGTGGTAAACAATCCTTGTTCTTCAATCGCTGCAATTCCTTCAGGTCTTAAATAAGGTTTTACCTTAGGATACACATCCATTAATTTCTTTATTTCCCCCTCTTCTAAAGGTGCGCCTGCATCGCCGTCTACACAGCAAGCCCCTTTACAAGCGGATAAATTGCAAACGAATTCTTTTTCGAGTATGTCTTCTGAAATAATTGTTTTTCCAATCTGAATCATGCTGCGAAAATACAATTATTATTTCCTTAATTTTACACTAAGAAAACATTATCCAATTCTCTATTTACTAATTTTGCAATAAAATAACTAGACATGAATTTTAATTTTAAAGAAATATTTACAGCCTTTATGGTATTATTTGCTGTTATTGATATTATTGGTAATATTCCAATTATTATTGATTTACGTAAAAAAGCAGGTCAAATCCAGTCAGAAAAAGCATCCATAATCGCTGGTGTAATAATGATTTTTTTTCTATTTCTTGGTAAAAGTTTATTGTCTCTAATTGGGGTCGATGTAAATTCATTTGCTGTGGCTGGTGCTTTTATACTTTTCTTTATTGCACTAGAAATGATTTTAGGAATTACTTTATATAAAGACGACGAAGGTGATGCCATTACCGCTTCTGTATTTCCTTTGGCTTTTCCTCTAATTGCAGGACCTGGAAGTTTAACGACTCTTTTATCATTACGTGCAGAGTTTGAAGTTGAAAACATTATTGTTGCTGTAATTTTAAACGTAATTTTAATTTACATTGTTCTAAAAACTTCTTCTAAAATTGAACGATTGATTGGTCCAAATGGAATTAAAATAATTCGAAAAATATTTGGTGTTATTCTGCTAGCCATTGCTGTAAAACTATTTGCTGCAAATATTAAAATGTTGTTCTAAATGACCTACGATGTTTTGATTATTGGTGGTGGTGCAGCTGGACTTTCTTGTGCAATAATGCTAGGTTCTGCCATTACACAAACTTATGCGAAAGATAAATCAATTGGTATTATTACCCATCAAAAGACCTCTTCTTTACAAAATGCTATTTTCAATAATGTATTGGGCTTAAAAGAAAGTATTACCGGTAAAGAAATCATGCAAACTGGTACAGATCAATTATCTAAGTTATTTCCGCATGTACATCAAATAGAAAGTGAAAAAGTTCAAAATATTATTGAGAGTGATGATGCTATTGAAGTTATAACGAATAAGAATAGTTACACGGCCAAAACAATTGTAGTTGCCGTTGGACCTAAAAATTTTAGCATTAAAGGTTTGGAAAAATATAAGGAGTTACATGCCAAACTTCCACCTGAAAAAAATAGAACACAACTAAAAAACGATGACCACCAAGTTACCAAAAACATTTACGTTGCTGGTGTACTTGCTGGTCATCGAAGTCAATTTGCAATAGCTACCGGAAGTGGAACTTCGGTGGCTACCGATATTATGTGTTTATGGAATAATGGAAAACCTGTTAAGGTTCATGATTCCATTATTCAACCGTAACTGATTTTGCCAAATTTCTTGGTTGATCTACATTCTTACCTAGCATCACAGCAATATGATATGATAATAATTGTAATGGAATTGTAGTCAATAAAGGCGTGAACAATTCGTCTGTTTCTGGAATTTCAATTACATGGTCCGCAATTTCTTTTACCTGAGTATCTCCTTCAGTAACAATTGCTATAATTTTTCCTTTACGTGATTTTATTTCTTGAATATTACTTACCACTTTTTCATAATGCCCCTTACTTGTTGCAATTACAATTACCGGCATATTTTCATCAATTAATGCAATTGGTCCATGCTTCATTTCTGCAGCCGGATATCCTTCTGCATGGATATACGAAATTTCTTTAAGCTTTAATGCTCCTTCTAATGCTACCGGAAAATTATATCCTCTACCCAAGTATAAACAATTAGGAACATCTTTATAAATAGATGCAACATGCTGTACCAATTCATTCATCGAAAGTAAAACTTCTACCTTTCTAGGAATCAATTCCATTTCATTCAAATAGGCATGGTATTGACAATGAGACAAATTACCATTTGCTTTTCCTAATTTCAATGCTATTAAAGAAAGTAATGTAATTTGAGTTGTGAAAGCTTTTGTTGATGCTACTCCAATTTCTGGGCCAGCATGCGTATACGCTCCTGCATGCGTCTCACGCGCTATAGATGAGCCTACTACATTACAAACACCAAATACAAAGGCACCTTTTTCTTTAGCCAATTTAATAGCGGCTAAAGTATCAGCTGTTTCCCCAGATTGAGAAATAGCAATTACAACATCATTCTCTGTAATAATCGGGTTTCTATATCTAAATTCAGATGCATATTCAACTTCAACAGGAATCCGTGCCAAATCTTCAAATAAATATTCTCCAACCAAACCAGCGTGCCAAGAAGTTCCACAGGCCACCACAATAATTCTGTTGGCATTCTGAAACTTTTCAATATGATCATCTATACCAGCCATTCTAATGATGCCTTCATTCACCAATAGGCGTCCTCTAAAAGTATCAGTTATAGCATGTGGTTGTTCATAAATCTCTTTTAACATAAAGTGATCATAACCACCTTTTTCGATTTGTTCTAAATTCATTTTTAATTCATGAATATCATGATCTACTAATGAATCGTCAGATAACTTTCTAGTTTTAATCTTTTTCCCAACTCGAATTACAGCCATTTCCTCATCCTCTAAATAAATGGCGTTTTTTGTATATTCAATAAATGGTGAAGCGTCAGAAGCAACAAAAAACTCTAAATTATTTTCACCAATACCAATAGCGATAGGGCTTCCTAACCTTGCAACTACAAGTTCGTTTGGTTTATTTTTATCAAACACAGCAATAGCATAAGCACCTATCACTTCATTCAACGCCAATTGAACGGCTTTACCAAGTTTAACTTTGTTTGATTTTTGAATTTCCTCAATAAGATTTATCAACACTTCCGTATCGGTATCACTTTTAAAAGTGTACCCTCTATTGATTAACTCTTTTTTAATGGTATCATAATTCTCAATAATTCCATTGTGAATTATAACTAAATCTCCTGAGTTTGATACATGGGGGTGGGCGTTTTCATCATTTGGTTCACCATGGGTCGCCCAACGTGTATGTCCGAATCCAAGAGTTCCAATTTTTGCATCTTCAGAAGCAATGCTTGCTTCTAAATCTGCTACCTTACCTTTTGTTTTAGATATATGAACACCTTCATTATACATAAGTATTCCGGCACTATCATAACCTCTATATTCGAGGCGTTTTAAGCCATTTACAACAATAGGATAGGCCTCTCTGTATCCGATATATCCAGCGATTCCACACATAGCAATAAGTTTTTTTTAGTTTGTAGTGTTTTTTATTTCTTTTCAGAGTAAACTAACTCCAATTTCAATCTTTTTTCCGTATCATCTGAATTATTTCCATGAACAATAATTCCTTTTGGAGTCCAACTATAATCCTGAACATTGAGGTCTAATAACTCATTTGGAATATCTGAAGCATTCATTACCTTAATGGCTAATTGCTTCAATTCAGTTGGGTCGTCTTCCTTTAGAATTCTAGAAACATAATTCGTTATTTTCATTTTATAACGCCACGGATTCCCATCTTCATCTCGTTCTAAATAACCTCCAAATGTTTCAGAACCCAAAACGACGTCCGCTATCTGAGTTTCATCTTCATAATTGTATAAGAACAAACGCTCTGGCAGAATAGATAAATCTGCAGACTCGTCGATATATAAAATTAAATTAGCCTCATTAATCAGCCAATTTTTAGATCTTATATCATCAAGATCTTCATCTACAAAAAGATCAACCAAAGCAACAGAGCCTGCCGCTCCATTTAAAAACAAACGGGTATCTCCATCAATTATATTCGGTGCATCTAAGAATGGTTTCGCTTTAGAATCTGTATAATCTCTAATGTAGGTATTGTTATTTACATTGTTAAAATAGAAATTTGCTGTCTGCTTCGTACGTTCTTCTCCAACAGTGTTCGTGTAATAAATAATCATTTTTGAACGCTGAAATTCTAACGCCATAATAGATGTATCATCTGTTGGGTTTATCTTTGAAGCTTGAAGGTATAATCCATTAAAAAACTCAATAAAAGCCGCTTGGCTTTCAAAAACCTCAGGGTTAGTTAAAAAATTATCTTCAAAAAACTGAGTGTTTAAAGGTAATTTTATTGATGGCGCAGAATTTGTTTCTTTAATTGTATCAGCATCATGCTCCATTGTATCTTCGTCAATTATTATTTCTTTACGCTGAATAATTGATATCGTATCATTCTTATTTGGCTTAAATGCACCACTATACAAAGCAGTTGGTTTAAACAAATACGTTTCATCTGAATAATAATCTAATTCTTCACCAGGGTTCTCTGGATCTAAAGTGTTCAAATAAGTGTTTAACTCGTAAACACTTAGTGTATACTCTGTAGATTGGTCACCAAAAATAGAGTCCAATTCCCATTTTGGCGAACCGTCTTCATTGTCTTCTGCGTCTCTAGTTGCTAAATATGGAATGTTTAACACAACAGAATCAATTGCTGGGTCTGTTCCAAAATTTATAGATGATAGAAAAGCAGCTTGCCCAACAATAGAGGCATCTAACGATCCAAAATCATCATTTTTATAAATTCCTAGTAAATATTGACCTAGTCTATTTGCCTTAACCTCTAAATCATTCTGATTATAAGCTTTTACATTAGAAGAAAACTCTTGTGTTTCAAATAACCCATTATCTACAATTCCAACTCCTACATCTTCAAGATCTCCTTCACAAGAAACTATTCCGGAAACAAATAACAACGCTAACGCTACTAACTTAATAGCCTTTACAATACTTTTAGCCATAAACAATATTAATTTATTGTAACACTTCTGTTTGATAAAAATCGTAGTAAGCATCCTCAAAGTGATCTACCGGTTGAAAATCTAATACCGGTTTCTCTAAAGATTTTGCAAACTCCACCAATTCAGGATCTACATCTTCACTTCCAGTGATGACTGCATCCGAACTTTCGATGGCTATTTTTAGAAGATTAGAAAAGTTTGGAGTATCAATTTCATTTAACTTTTGATCGTCAATATTATCGAACTGAACTTTCTGCTTCAATTCTTCATTTAACGAACCGTCAAATTTATTATTATAAATAGATGTAACTACTTTACTGTTTTCGAAAAGTGCATCGTCTTTGTAATATTCTTTTAAATATAGTGGTAACAAAGAAGCCATCCAACCATGCACATGAATAATATCCGGTGCCCAATTTAGTTTCTTTACAGTTTCCACAACTCCTTTTGCAAAAAAGATCATTCGTTCATCATTATCGTCAAATAATTCCCCTTTATCATCTGTAAATATAGCTTTACGCTTAAAATACTCATCGTTGTCAATAAAGTATACTTGCATTCTCTCTTTTGGAATTGACGCAACTTTTATAATTAACGGCATGTCTATATCGTTAATAATTAAGTTCATCCCTGACAAACGAATTACCTCATGTAACTGATGTCTTCGCTCATTAATAACACCAAACCTTGGCATAAAAATTCTAGTTTGACCGCCTTTGCCATGCACCATTCTCGCTGACTCAAAAGACATTCTCGACATTTCGGTTTCCGGTAAATATGGAACCACTTCCGAAGACACGTACAAAACTTTCTTATCCTTCATTCTATTAGTATGAATTAATTTCGTGCAAAAATACGAAATTTAATACAGAATTAACGCCCAAAAGAGTAAGTTTGCACCCCATTTAACAGTAATTAACAGATTACTATGTTGGTTTTTGAGACAATAAAAAAATTACAACAACATTTATCATCGGCTTCCATCGAGCGAAATATTGGTTTTGTACCTACCATGGGCGCACTTCATGATGGGCACTTGTCACTTATTGAAAAAGCCAAAACCGAAAACGAATTGGTTGTGGTGAGTATTTTTGTGAATCCTACACAATTTAACAATGCTGATGATTTAATCAATTATCCGAAAACAATAGAAGCAGACTTAAAACATTTAAAAAATATAGATTGTGACGTTGTTTTTACACCCTCTCCAAAAGAGATGTATGGTGATAATTCTGTAGCGGAAAAATTTGATTTCGAAGGACTAGAAAACCAGATGGAAGGGGCTTTTAGAACAGGTCATTTTGATGGGGTTGGAACTATTGTAAAACGACTATTCGAAGTAGTAAAACCAACCAACGCATATTTCGGAGAAAAGGATTTCCAACAATTACAAATTATTCGAAAACTTGTAGAAAAGTTTAACATTCCTGTAAATATTCATGGTTGCGATATTTTTAGAGAAGATGATGGATTGGCTATGAGTTCTAGAAATGTGCGACTTACAGGATTGGAACGAAAAGAAGCGCCTTTAATTTATAGCGTTTTAAAAACTGTAAAAGCGAAATTCAACACTACTCAAATCTCAGAAATTAATGATTGGGTTGTCAAGGAATTTGATAAAAGTTCTGTTCTTAATTTAGAGTATTTTCAAATTGCGAATGAATCCACTTTAATTGAAACTATTCATCGTAATTCGGTCGAAAAATACCGCGCATTTATTGCAATAAATGTAGGGGAAGTTCGACTGATTGATAATATCGCTTTATAAAATTTATATTCAATAAAAATAATTAATTTTGCCGCATGCAAGTAACGGTAGTAAAGTCTAAAATACACAGGGTTAAAGTAACCGGAGCCGATTTAAATTACATTGGTAGCATTACCATTGATCAGGATTTAATGGAGGCTTCAAACATTATTGAAGGAGAAAAGGTTCAGATTGTAAATAACAACAATGGTGAGCGTTTAGAAACGTACGTAATTCCTGGTGAAAGAAAGAGTGGAGAAATAACCTTAAACGGGGCAGCAGCAAGAAGAGTTGCTGTTGGTGATATTCTTATTATAATCGCTTATGGGATTATGAATATTGAAGAGGCAAAAAAGTTTAAACCATCCTTGGTTTTCCCAAATGAGGAAAACAATTTATTGCAATAATTTTGAATAAAGGAATTAAAAAAATTCTTTTCACGGTACTTCCAATTGCATTGGGAGTGTTTTTGATTTGGTATTTTCTATCAAAACTTACCGATGCAGATAAAGAAGCTATTTTAAATTCTTTTAAATCGGCAAATTATTGGTGGGTATTTCTTTCTTTATTTCTTGGAATTTTAAGTCATCTTTCACGAGCCTATAGGTGGAAGTTTATGATTGAGCCATTAGGCTACAAACCTAAATACTCTAATTTAGTTTTTACTGTTTTAATCGCTTATTTGGTTAATTTAACAATACCAAGGGCCGGTGAATTTGCAAGAGCTTCTGCAATTAAAAAATATGAAGGCATTCCTTTTGACAATGCATTGGGAACAATTGTTTCCGAAAGAATTGCTGATGTATTAATGCTTTTAACCATTGTTGGAATAGCTTTTTTTGTACAAGCTGATTTTTTATTTAACAGTGGCCTTATCAATCCTAAACAGTCGATAATTTCTTTAACTATAGCAGGTGTAATTGGTCTAATTGCTATTGCTTTAATAAGAAAGTCGGCTCATCCTTTCTCTATTAAGATTAAAACTTTCCTGTTGGGGTTATTAGATGGTATCAAGTCGATCTTAAAAATGAAAAATAAATGGGCTTTTATTTTTCACACTATTTTTATTTGGCTCATGTATGTACTTATGTTTTATGTCGTAACATTTGCCTTGCCAGAAACTTCTAACCTACCATTCGGAGCGATTATTGTTGGTTTTGTCGTTGGAGGATTAAGTATGGCAATAACAAACGGGGGCTTAGGAGTATATCCTATTTTTGTTGCAAGCGCGTTTATCCTATATGGCGTTGAGGAAAATCCGGCTAAAGCATTTGGTTGGATTATGTGGACAGCACAAACCCTGATGGTCCTAGTATTTGGAGGGCTTTCTTTTTTATTACTTCCTTTGATAAACAAAGAGAAATAATTTCTTTTCTTTGTACATCAATCAAATTTAATGGCTAAAACAAAAACGACTTTTTTTTGTCAAAACTGCGGTTCTCAATATGCAAAATGGCTGGGGCAATGCTCATCTTGTAACGAATGGAATACCATTGTAGAAGAGGTTATTCAAAAAGAAGAAAAACGAAGTTGGAAACAAAATAACGCTCCAAAAAAGGCAGCGAAAGCGCTTAAAATTGATAGCATTGTTCTAGATGAAGAGGACAGAATCCATACTCAAAACAACGAATTGAATCGAGTTCTTGGAGGCGGTATCGTTCGTGGATCATTAATTCTACTTGGCGGTGAACCGGGTATAGGAAAATCCACACTTTCCTTACAAGTTGCTTTAGCAATTCAAAAAAATGTGCTTTATGTTTCAGGCGAAGAAAGTCAGAGTCAAATAAAAATGAGGGCTGAAAGGCTTAAAAACAACAATTCAAATTGTCATATTTTAACTGAAACAAAGACTCAAAACATTTTTAAAAACCTAGATGAAGTTCAACCTGATTTAGTCGTAATAGACTCCATTCAAACACTGCATACAGATTCTATTGAGGCTTCTCCAGGAAGTATTTCTCAAATTAGAGAAACGACTGCAGAATTGATAAAATTTGCAAAGGAAACCTCAACCCCCATTTTATTAATTGGTCATATAAACAAAGAGGGGCATATTGCTGGGCCAAAGATTTTGGAACATATGGTCGATGTTGTGCTTCAGTTTGAAGGCGACCGAAATCATACCTACAGAATTTTAAGAGCTCAAAAGAACCGTTTTGGTTCTACAGCAGAATTAGGAATTTACGAAATGCAAAGCACTGGATTACGAGAAGTAGACAATCCTTCAGAAATATTAATTTCTCAAAAAGATGAATCTCTTAGTGGTACCGCAATTTCCGCTACTTTAGAAGGAATGCGCCCATTAATGATTGAAGTACAAGCGCTAGTTAGTACAGCGGTTTATGGCACACCTCAACGTTCGGCTACTGGTTATGATCTTAAACGTTTAAATATGTTACTGGCCGTTTTAGAGAAACGTGCTGGCTTTAGATTGGGCGCCAAGGATGTGTTCTTAAATATAACGGGAGGTATAAAAGTAGACGATCCTGCTATTGATTTAGCAGTTGTTTCTGCAATTCTATCATCAAACGAAGATGACGCCATTCCGCAAATATTTTGCTTTGCTGCAGAAATAGGGTTAGCTGGGGAAATAAGACCGATTAACAGAGTAGAACAACGTATATTAGAGGCTGAAAAATTAGGCTTTGAAAAAATATTTATCTCTAAGTATAACAAATTAAGCAAACCATTTAACGGAATAGAAATAGTCTTAATTTCTAGAATTGAAGAGTTGTACGATAACTTATTCGCATAAAAAAAGGCCGTCTAAATATAGACGGCCTTTTGTGAAACAATTGAATTGTTCTTATTTTTTATTTACATCAACAATATACTTTTCTAAAGCCATAGTCATTGATGGTGTTTCTGGAGTTGGAACTTTTATGTTACAGTCCAAACCTGCTTTTTCAGCGGCTCTTACTGTTGAGTTTCCAAATACAGCAATACGTGTTTTGTTCTGTTTAAATTCAGGGAAATTCTTAAATAAAGAATCAATTCCTGATGGACTAAAGAAAACCAAAACATCATAGAATACATTCTCTAAATCAGATAAATCACTTACCACAGTTTTATAAAACACCGCTTTTGACCACTCAATATTTAAGGCGTCTAATTCAGATGGAATTAATGGCTTTAATTTATCAGAGCATGGTAGTAAGAATTTCTCTTCTTTATGTTTCTTAATTAACTTCACCAATTCAGGGAACGTCTTTTTACCCACATAAATTTTACGTTTCCTATAAACCACATACTTCTGAAGATAATATGCAATTGCTTCAGACTCGCAAAAATACTTTAAAGTATCCGGCACTTTATAACGCATATCTTCAGCAATTCTAAAGAAATGGTCTACGGCATTCCTACTAGTAAAAATAATCGCTGTAAATTGACCTAAGTCTATCTTTTGCTGTCTAACTTCTTTGGCAGAGGCTCCTTCTACGTGAATAAAGGATCTAAAATCAATTTTTACCTTTTGCTTGTCAGCCAACTCGAAGTATGGGGAGTTCTCTGATTTAGGGGCTGGTTGGGAAACCAGAATTGTTTTCACTTTCATAAAATATCGTATTAATTGATTATTTTGAAAATTAACAACAAGGGTGCTATTTCAAGGGCACAAAGATACAATATAAAATAAAACAAACCGCCTAATACCGCACTTTTATTAAATTTCATCGTAAATACATATCTCATAATCAATAATATGCTTAAAACAACTATCAATAATCGAAATGCTAATAATCCATAACTATTTACATAATATGCAAAAATCAAAAAGGGAAGAATAAGAATGGAAACAGAGAATAAATAAGATATTTTAACAAATGCCAATTTTTCCTGCGCTTTTTTTAATTGAAACACTTGCCCTAAAAACATGCCTATTAAATGCCTAATTAAAAAATAACAAATTAATACTCCTATTATTTTTAGAAATAAAAATGGAATAGAAGCTATTCTATTATCAACATCTAAATAATGAGCTGTTAAATAAATTAACAATGACAGTACTAAAATTTGAACCGAAAATAATATGACATAGAACAAATTGTAGAAATCTCCTTGCTCATTGCGGTAATTAATTAAATAGCGCTTATTAAACAGCACAAATGTCAATTCTAGCAGTCGTTCTTTGTATATGTATTTTGCAACTACCAATAGCAGAAATATTAGCAAAAAGGCTGCAGTAATCCAATCGCCTTTTATAGGTAGTAGAAGAGAAATTTGATTCATTAAGTAAGTAGCGTTTACCGTAAAAGTTAACACAAATTTAGTAATAAAAAACAGTATCTTTGTGCTTCAATAAAAATATATGTCCGACGTTTTAGTCATTATTCCTACTTACAACGAACGAGAAAATATTGAACTTATTATTCGTGCTGTTTTTTCTCAAAAAAAGGCGTTTGATATTTTAATTGTAGACGATAATTCTCCTGATAAGACTGCAGAGATTGTTGCTGATTTAATAGGCGAATTTCCAGAACGATTATTTTTAGAAGTTCGAAATGAAAAAAAGGGTCTTGGTACTGCCTATATCCATGGATTTAAATGGGCATTAAAAAAAGGCTATGAGTACATTATTGAAATGGATGCCGATTTTTCTCACAATCCAGATGATTTGATACGATTGTACGCTGAATGCGCAACCAATAATGCTGATGTCGCTGTGGGTTCTCGCTATTTAAAAGGTCAGATTAACGTTGTTAACTGGGATATTAAACGCATTTTGTTGTCCTATTTTGCTTCGCAATATGTGCGAATTGTAACTAGTATTCCTGTAAAAGATACAACAGCCGGTTTTGTTTGTTATAGGAAAGAGGTTTTGGAAACAATTGACTTAGATAGCATTCAATTTGTGGGTTATGCGTTTCAAATTGAATTAAAATTTAAAGCGTGGAAGCGCGGATTCAATATAAAAGAAGTCTCCATTATTTTTACTGACAGAATTAGAGGGAAATCAAAAATGAATGGCTCCATTATTTCGGAGGCAATTTTTGGAGTATTAAAAATGAGGTTAAACGGACTACCAAATACAAAAGAAAATGCAAAAAGTACTGATTAAAAATGCGCTGTTGATTAATGAAGGGAAATCCTTTAAAAGCGATTTATTGATTGAAGGAGAATATATTTCACAAATAGGTTCTTCAATTAATATTGACGAATCTGAAGTTAATGTAATAGATGCAAATGGGTCTTATTTATTGCCTGGTGCTATAGATGATCAAGTTCATTTTAGAGAGCCCGGATTAACACACAAGGCAAACATAGGTACA
The DNA here is from genome assembly GCA_001874265.1 of Bacteroidetes bacterium MedPE-SWsnd-G1. Taxonomy (GTDB): domain Bacteria; phylum Bacteroidota; class Bacteroidia; order Flavobacteriales; family Flavobacteriaceae; genus Urechidicola. Next base: position 117,640 of record MPDD01000005.1, read on the forward strand.
GAGAGTAGAGCGGCTGTTGCAGGTGGAATCACTTCCTTCATTGAAATGCCTAATACAGTGCCACAAGCAACCACTCAAGAATTGTTAGAGGATAAATTTAAAACTGCATCCGAGTCTTCTTATGTTAATTATTCTTTTATGTTTGGTGGTACAAATGACAATTTGGAAGAGTTGTTAAAAACCAACCCAAGAGATGTTGCCGGAATCAAATTATTCTTAGGTTCTTCAACGGGAAATATGTTAGTAGACAACGAAGAAGTTTTAGAGAAGATTTTCTCATCTACAGATCTGATTATTTCTGTGCACTGTGAAGATGAAGGGACAATTAAAAAGAATTTCAAAGAGCAATTTGATAAATATGGTGATGACATTCCTATTAAATTGCATCCAAAAATCCGAAGTGAAGAAGCTTGTTATCTTTCATCATCAAAAGCCATTGCACTAGCTAAAAAAACCGGAGCAAGACTACATATTTTCCACTTATCAACGGCAAAAGAAACAGAATTGTTCCGAAATGATATTCCGCTAGAAGAGAAAAAAATTACCGCCGAAGTATGTGTACATCATTTATGGTTCGAAGAAAATGATTACGATACAAAAGGAACTTTTATAAAATGGAATCCTGCTGTTAAAACAGCGAACGACAGGGCTGGACTGTGGAAGGCTTTGTTAGACGATAGAATTGACGTAATTGCAACCGACCATGCACCTCATACTATTGAAGAGAAAGAAAACCCATATACCAAAGCACCTAGCGGCGGACCATTAGTTCAACATGCCATGGTTGCCCTATTAAACAAAGTGAGTGAAGGAGTTATATCTATCGAAAAATTGGTGCAAAAAATGTGTCATAACCCAGCGATTCTTTTTCAGGTAGAAAAACGAGGCTATTTAAGAGAAGGTTATTATGCTGATTTAGTTCTAGTAAATCCAAATGATCCTTGGACGGTAGAAAAATCGAACGTGTTGTATAAATGTGGATGGTCACCTTTTGAAGGAACTACCTTTAATTCGAAAATTACACATACTTTTGTCAATGGTAATTTAATTTATAACAAAGGTCAGTTTAACGATACCATTAAAGGAAAACGCCTTTTATTTAATAGATAATGAAACAGTTTACTCAATATCTTATTTTAATCCTTTTTATTGTTTCTTGTACTAGTAATACCATTTACAAAAGACCAGATGATCTCATAAAAAAGGATGAAATGATTGCCTTGATTCTCGATATTCAATTGGCAAATGGTGCTAGAAATATTAAAAATTCGGATGGACAGCGATTGGTAGAATACATGCCTCTGGTTTATGAAAAATACGGCATTGATAGTGCTCGATTTGCACGCAGTAATTACTATTACTCAACGCGAATCGATGATTATACTAAAATGCTAAGGGCTGTTAAAGAGCGCCTCGGAAAAATGGAAAAGGAGTATGATCGAAAAGTTTTTGTTCAGGATTCTATTGATGGCAAATACAAAAAAGGAAAAGCAAAGGAAAAACCGGCCATTGATAAAGATTCAAAATTAATTCCTCCAGCACAAACAGAGGACGTTAAACAGTAGCCGTTTAGAAATTTTTACAAACCCTTTTAATGGTATTCTCAATAGGTATAAATTTAAAATCTAATGCCTTTAAAATTTTAGCATTTGAAAACTCACTTTTCTTATGAATAGATTTTGCAGAGTTTTTTGTTAACATTGGTTCGTTCCCGGTTAAAAAAGACATAATTGAAGCCAATCTCCAACCTATTTCTGTCATAAAAACTGAAACTAATTTAGATGGTGGTTTCAGATTAAAACCATTTGCAATCATTGTAAAAACTTCTTTAAAACTTCTATTTTCGGCTATTAAAATATACCGTTCATTTACAATATTACTATTTAAAAGTTGAATCATTATATCTACAACATCTTGCACATCAACATAACCAGTTGTGCCGTTTGTATAATGTTTTAATCCTTTCTTCACTTTAGAAAACAACTTTCCAGATCCTTGATTCCAAAACCCTTCTCCTAATATTATTCCTGGATTCACAATTACCGCATCCAATCCTTCTTGGGTCCCACGCCAAACTTCCATTTCTGCACCATGTTTTGTAATGGCATACCCATAATTACTCGTTTCAACATTCCACTCGGTTGTTTCATCTATTAACCCGTTGATTGTTGGTTTACCTACAGCCGCAATAGAACTCACATAACACAATTTTTTAACGCCTTGCACAATGGAGAAATTCACAATATTTGCTGTTCCCTCAATATTTATAGTGCGCATGGAGCGATACTTTTTTGGATGAAAAGAAATCATTGCCGCACAATGATAAACATAAGTTACGTCTTTAAAAACAGGCTCTAAAGAAGTCGTATCGGTAATGTCGGCAACTACCCATTCAATTTTATCAAAGTAACTACCTACCTCATCAAAATAGTAGGAAAACACCTTTTTAACAGCGTCTAAATTGCTGCTGCTTCTGTGTATGGCTCGTATTGGTGTATTCTCTTGAACTAATTTTGCTAGTAAATGTGCACCAACCAATCCCGTTCCTCCTGTAACTAATATCATAGAACGAAAGTAAAGAAAACTAAATTATTCATTCTTAATTATTCATTGATTTTTATCTTTGCCAAAATTATTTTTTTAAGATGAAGAACTTTGTAGAAGAATTGAAATGGAGAGGCTTGTTACATGATATCATGCCAGGAACTGAAGAGCAACTTGCAAAAGAAAAAACGAGTGCATATATCGGATTTGATCCTACAGCGGACTCTTTACATATTGGAAGTTTAGTTCAAATCTTTATCTTAAAACATTTTCAATTAGCCGGTCACAAACCAATCGCTTTGGTTGGTGGCGCTACCGGAATGGTCGGTGATCCATCAGGAAAATCTGCGGAAAGAAATTTATTAGACGAAGAGACCTTAGCAAAAAATATTGCCGGAGTACAAGAGCAATTAGAACGCTATATCGATTTTGAATCTGATGAAAACAGTGCAGAATTGGTAAACAACTACGATTGGATGAAAGATATTTCACTAATCGATTTTGTGCGTGACACCGGTAAACACATCACTGTAAACTACATGATGGCAAAGGATTCTGTTAAAAAACGAATTTCTGGCGAGAATACAGACGGAATGAGTTTTACAGAATTTACCTACCAATTATTTCAAGGATACGATTTCTACCACTTATACAAAGAAAAGAATTGTAAACTACAAATGGGTGGCTCTGATCAATGGGGAAATATAACGACTGGGACTGAATTAATCCGTAGAAAAGCACAAGGAAAAGCCTACGCTATTACAGTGCCTTTAGTAACAAAAGCAGACGGAACTAAATTTGGAAAAACCGAAGGTGGAAATGTTTGGTTAGATGCTAAAAGAACTTCGCCATATAAATTCTACCAATATTGGTTAAACTCTTCTGATGAAGATGCAGAGAACTTTATCAAAATCTTCACCTTTTTAGATAAAGAAACTATTGAAAAATTAACTGCAGAGCATAAAGAAACACCTCATATGCGTTTATTACAAAAAACAATTGGTAAAGAGGTAACCATTATGACGCATGGACAAGAAGCGTATGACAATGCTATTAAAGCATCTAACATCTTATTCGGAAAGTCTACTTCAGATGATTTAAAAGGTTTGGATGAACAAACTTTTTTAGATATATTCGAAGGTGTGCCTCAGGCTTCAGTATCTAGAAATCAAATTGAAAATGGATTAGAAATAGTTCCTGCCTTTGCAGAAACTGGATTTTTAAAATCTAATGGAGAAGTAAGAAGAGCCTTAAAAGAAAACTCTATTTCTGTAAACAAAACAAAAGTAATAGAAGACTTTGTTATTACAACAAATGATTTAATCGCCAATAAATATGTGCTATTACAACGTGGTAAAAAGAGTTATTTCTTGTTGAAAGTTGAGTAGTTTCGCTTAACGGTTAGGCAATGATTTCGTTGTGGAAAATGTCGGAGACTTTTCCACTATAGAAATCCGCCGATTAGTTGGTTAAATTTATTCTTTTTTGTTCTATTGTCACAATGAATTATAGCCATCCTAAGTTTGCTTTTAATCTAGAATAATTAATTTAATGTATTCAATAGACTCCATGTCAATCTTAAAGGTTATGATACTACTAGTTATATAAAACTTTGGTGATATTAAATGAATACTAACTTCATTGTCATTCATGTTTACAGTTGATTTATAGTAATCCCTTTTTAAATTATTCAGAGAGTCTCCAACAGAATGATTATTAATATTCACAATTATATTTTGAATTTTTTTATCTCTAATTTCAAAACTGCGGAGATTCTTATTTGCCCAAAATTGAAAATATGAGTTTTCGTAGTTATAGTAAATCAAATTCTCATCATCATATTCACTCCAGACTGTTTCAGTTTTTTCAGGTTTTCCAAATATTCTTA
>MPDD01000050.1 GCA_001874265.1 Bacteroidetes bacterium MedPE-SWsnd-G1
CTAATAATTTTCATAATATATATTTAAGTTAATTTATAATGACCAATCGTCATATTTTATTTAAAAAAATTTACGGCGCCAATTGCGTAAAGATCATTTCTCTAAAATCATTAAGTGGCTTAGCAGTTGCAGTTGCCTTCATTCTAATTAATGCCCCGTGCCAACTATTAAGCATAAAACCTGACATCATTAATGGATCTAAACCCATATTTACTACCTTTTTCTCTTGACCTTCCTTTAGACATTCAAAAATAATCTCTTGAATTTCTTCAAACTTATCATCTAATATCTTCCTAAAAGATTCATTTACATCCGCCATTTCCATAGAAAAATTCCCCATAATACAACCCAATTTATACTCAGATTGTTGAATTAAACTCGCTATCATGCCATCATAGTGATCCTCCAATCTTTGCATCGGATTTTTACTGCTTTCTAACAAATTACGACGATGCATTTGAATACCTCCATTGCAATACTCACCTAGCATTTCCAGTCCAAATACTTCCTTATTTTCGAAATGATTGTAAAACGAACCCTTTGGAATCCCAACTTCATCCGTGATACTTTTTATCCCGGTCGCTTCATAACCATTTAAAAACATTAGTTTTTTACCAGCATTTAAAATGTCCTCTCTAAATATCTTTCGTTTCATGTAAGCAAATATAATGACCATTCGTCATATTATGAAAATAATTACAAATTATATTTCAAAAGTTTCAATAAACCCATAAAATCTGTTGTTTATCGATTTAGTTCTAAACACTTTTATTTTTTTTCTATCTTCCAATAAAATATTCTATTATGGCTAATCAACGACGCGACTTTATCAAAACAACAGGTTTAGGAATAATGGCACTTGGAGTTCCAAGTTTTGCTACCAATAGTTTCAATCAATCGAAATCGGTTAACATTGGAGTGATTGGTTGTAACGGAATGGGATGGTCTAACACCAAGTCTATTTTAAAAAATGAAGGAGTAAATCTGGTTGGGATTTGCGATGTGGATAATAACGTGATTTCAAAACGATTAAAAGAAATGAATAATGACTCGAGAATTACTTCTTATAGTGATTACAGGGAATTATTAAAAAATAAGAATATAGATGCCGTAATTATCGGTACTCCTGATCATTGGCATTGTAAAATGATGGTGGATGCTTGTGAAGCGGGAAAAGCTGTTTATGTTGAAAAACCGATTGCCAATACCATTGAAGAATGCCATATTATGGTCAATGCGGCTAAAAAATACAATAGCATAGTTCAAGTTGGTCAATGGCAACGGAGTGGAACACACTATAAGACCGCCATCGATTTTGTTAGATCGGGTAAACTAGGAAATATTAGGCTCGTAAAAGTCTGGGCATATCAAGGATGGATGAAACCTGTTCCTATGAAACCAGATTCAAAAGCACCAAAAGGTGTAGATTATACTTCTTGGTTAGGACCTGCTCCTACCCGTCCATTCAATGAAAATAGATTTCATTTTAATTTTAGATGGTTTTGGGATTATGCAGGTGGTTTAATGACCGATTGGGGTGTTCATGAAATTGACATCGCATTATATGCCATGGGAGCAACAACACCAAAATCTGTCATGGCAAGTGGTGGTAAACTGGCCTATCCTAATGATGCTTCAGAAACTCCAGACACATTGCAAACCGTATTTGAGTATGACGATTTTAATATGCTATGGGAACATGCAACAGGTATTGACAGTGGGCCTTATGGAAGAACTGAGGGTATAGCATTTATTGGTAATAACGGAACATTAGTTGTAAACCGTGGTGGTTATGAAATCATTCCTGAAAAGAATTCGAATATTGAAGCTGTTAAAATAGCTAGACCAGAAAGTGTTTCTTATTTAGATTTACACACAAAGAATTTTATTGAGGCCATTAGAGCAAAAGACAGTTCTCTTTTAAACACGCCAATTGAATCTGGTAGCCAAGCTGCTATTAATGCTCAAATGGGCAATATTGCTTATAAAACAGGATCAAAAATTTATTGGGATGCTTCAAAAAATAAATTTAAAAATAATGATAAAGCGAATAAGCTTGTAAATGCAACTTATCATAACAACTGGAAAAAACCAACATTATAATCAATCAAAAGTTAAAATGAACAAATTTATTATTCTAATCGCTTTAGGCATTTGTATACTCTCATGCAAAGAAAATTCATCAGATAATACTAAAGAAAAGTTACCTAAAGTTGCCATCGCTGGTATTGCCATTGAATCTAGCACCTTTTCTCCTGCACAATCTCACATTGAGGCATTTCATCCTGTAACCGGTGAAATAATCTTCAATTCTTATCCATTTTTTGCAAAAGATTCTGTAAATCGAAATAGAGCTGATTGGTATCCAACTTTGAGAGGACGCTCTTTGCCTGGAGGCATAACTACTCGAGAGGCTTATGAAGAAATGGTAGAAAAAACACTTAATATGTTAAAAGAAAATTTACCCTATGACGGTTTGTTTTTTGACATTCATGGAGCAATGAGTGTTGTTGGGATAGAAGATCCCGAAGGAGATTTTATTGAACGAATACGAGAGGTTATCGGTAATGAAACCCTTATCTCAACTTCAATGGATTTGCATGGAAACGTATCAGAACGATTAGCACATCATTCCGATTTAATTACCTGTTATAGAATGGCACCTCATGAGGATGCTTTAGAATCTAAAAAACGAGCCGTAGATAATCTTTTAGAAAGATTGGAAACAGGAAAAGGGAAACCTAAATACAAAGCATGGATTCCTGTTCCAATATTACTGCCAGGTGAAAAAACGAGTACGCGAATAGAACCAGGAAAAAGTTTATATGCCAAAGTGGACCCTTTAACCAAAAAAGAAGGTGTTGTTGACGCTGCTATTTGGATTGGTTATGCTTGGGCAGATGAACCTAGAAACCATGCTGCAATAGTTGTAACTGGAGACGATAAAAATGAAGTATCTGAAAGCGCTGAATATTTGGCTGAAAACATGTGGGAAGTTCGCAAACAATTTGATTTTGTAGCACCCACTACTAATTATAAAGATGCAATTTCTAAGGCTCTTAAAAGTGATAAAAAGCCATTTATGATAAGTGATATGGGAGACAATCCTACAGCAGGAGGGGCCGGAGATGTGACCTGGACCATAACAGAACTTCTTCAAAATAAAGAATTAACAAATTCTAACAAACAATTAATTTACGCCTCAATTCCGGGACCAAATTTTGTAACAAAAGCAATTGAAATTGGAGTTGGAGGAACTATTAATGAAGTTGCAGGTGCTTTGGTAGACAGCAGATATTCTTCACCGGTTAGACTAAATGGAACTATTACTGCAATTAAACATGGTGATAAACATGCTGAAACCGAAGTTGTGGTAAAAATTGGTGAAATTTCGGTAATAGTTACAAAAAAAAGGAAGCCATATCATAGAAAAAGTGATTTTACAAATTTAGACTTAGACCCTACTAACGCTGATATAGTAGTTGTTAAAATTGGTTATTTAGTACCTGAATTATACGACATGCGAGGGGATTGGATAATGGCGTTAACACCCGGTGGAGTAGATCAAGACCTAAATCGCTTAGGACATAAAAGAATTAAAAGGCCAATGTTTCCAATTGACGCAAACATGGAAGACCCTAATTTATCAACTCGATTCATTCCTTTATCTCATCAACAAAAAAATTATTAAATGAAATTTTCCTTATACCAAAAAATTCTAATTTTAGCAGTACTCGTTGCAAACCCATTTTTATCATGTAATACTTCTGAAAAGGATGAATTTGCTGTAATAGCATATTATGTCCCTTCGAAAAACTACCCTCTAAAAGAAATTCCTTTCAATAAACTAACGCATATTATCTTTTCATTTACCGAAGTAATTGATAACAAAATGCAATTTAAACGCGAAAGTTCTTCTCAAAAATTAAAGGATTTAGTCGCTTACAAAAAACAACATCCACAATTAAAAGTTATGATTGCTTGTGGTGGCTGGGGCGGTAGTGGTGGATTTTCAGACATGGCAAATGATCCCAAATTAAGAGCACAATTTGTTGAAAGCACTATTGATTTTATACAAGAATACAACTTAGACGGTGCAGATATGGATTGGGAATATCCAGGAATGAAAGGAGCAGGAAATCCATTTATACCAGAAGACAAAGAGAACTTTACCGCTTTGATGAAAGAACTCCGTGAAGGAATGGATGCGACTGGTAAAGAATTAACATTGACATTTGCTGCTGCAGGGTGGAAACGCTATTTCGATCATATAGAGACTATTGAGGTGATGAAGTATGCTGATTATCTAAACATAATGTCCTATGATTTAGTGGGTGGAGGGACACCATTCACAGCCCATCACACAAATTTAGGAGCATTTACTTATTCAGATATTTCAAACACTCCGGCTGACAGTATTCTAGCAGAGAGTGGCCGAATAATGAAACCTAGATCAGTAGAAACTATGGTTAACTATTTAACTGATATGGGGGTGGCACCTACCCAACTAATTATAGGAGGGGCCTTTTATGGAAAAGGATGGAAAGGAGTTTCTCCAAAGAACAATGGATTATATCAAAAAAATAAAGAAGCCTATACTACTCATATTTATGCAACTCTAAAAAACAAGTATGAGAATAAGAACGGCTTTCTAAAACATTGGGATTCTATTGCACAGGCTCCTTATTTATATAATGCTAAGGATAGTATATTTATAACTTATGACGACACAGCGTCTATTGGTTTAAAAACAACATATGCAATGGAAGAAAAATTAGGAGGTATTATGTTTTGGCAATTAACTGGAGATACAACTGAAAATGGCTTATTGAATGCAATTTATAGTGCAACAAAAAATTAACTTTTCATCAATCTATTTTGAACCAATTTTCCAAATTGTTTGGTAAATGGTAAAATCAAAATAGTGATTATTAAATTAAAAACGAGATGTGCCATTGCTACTTCAAATGTAATTCCGACATTAAAACTATCAATAAGGTTTTTATACGGTACCGCTAAAGGCAAATAAATTAAAACGCCAATAATATTGAATATTAAATTGGCTAAAGCTGTTTGCTTAGCCGTTTTATCTAATTTCATGGCCGCAATAAATGCGGTAGAAGTTGTGCCAATATTGGAACCTACAATAATGGCGATGGCCGAATCTAACCCTAACAGTTGTTGACTGCACAAAATAATTGTCAATCCAATAGTCACAGAACTAGACTGGCATATTGCAGTAACCAAAGCACCTAATAAAACACCTATAATGGGTTTAGATGCATAACTTAAATAATGAACTAATTCTTCACTATTTTTAATTGGTTCTAAAAAATGGCCAATCATATCTAAACTGAAAAGTATAAGACCTAAATAAAAAATGGGTTTTGAAATAAGTGCCAGTTTTCCTTTAAAATATCCCAGAATAAATCCTAAGGCTAAAAACGTAATTCCTAAGGCCTCAATTTTAAATGAAACTAACCAAGCGGTTATCGTAGTTCCTAAATTACTTCCTAATAATATAGGCAATGAATTATGAAAAGAAATGATTCCAGAATCTACAAACGAAACGGTAATTGCAACTACTGCACTACTACTTTGTATAATACCAGTACCTACGAAACCAGTTAACAGTCCTTTAAATTTTGAATCTGTAAACCGTTTAATAGCCAATTGCATTTTATCATTGGCTTGTTCTTTTAAATTATTCGAAAAACTTTCTAGACTATGTGTAAATAATCCGACTGCAGCAATTATCGATATGAGGATACTTAACGTATCCATTTACTCTTTTTGATTTACTGTATAGGTTCTCCACTTGTCTAAACATTCAGCAATATCTTCTGGAATATCAGAATTGAATCGCATAAACTCTCCTGTAGTAGGATGCGTAAAACCTAAAGTTTTGGCATGTAAGGCTTGCCTTGGCAATACTTTAAAACAATTATCTACAAACTGTTTGTATTTAGTAAATGTCGTTCCTTTTAAAATCTGATCTCCACCATAACGTTCATCATTAAATAGTGTATGACCAATATATTTCATATGTGCACGGATCTGATGCGTTCTACCAGTTTCCAATTTACATTGTACCAAAGTAACATAACTGAAACGCTCTAAAACCTTGTAATGAGTAACGGCATGTTTTCCAAATTCACCTTCCGGAAAAACATCCATTTGTAAGCGGTTTTTTAAACTTCGTCCAATATGTCCTTTAACAGTCCCTTCCTCTTCTTCAATATTCCCCCATACCAAGGCAACATATTTACGTTCCGTGGTTCTATCGAAAAACTGCTTAGACAAATGCGCCATAGCATATTCTGTTTTGGCGACCACCAATAAACCACTAGTATCTTTATCAATTCTGTGCACTAACCCAGGACGTTCATTGCTATTCTTCGGTAAATTTTCTATATGATGAATCAACCCATTTACCAATGTACCAGAATAATTTCCATGACCTGGATGTACGACCATTCCCGCAGGTTTATTCACTACAATCAAGACATCATCTTCATAAACTATATCGATAGGAATATCTTCTGCAACCAATAAATTCTCATGTGGAGGATGTGCCAATACAACGCGGACAACATCATTCGGCTTTACCTTGTAATTAGATTTAACTGCATTGTCATTTACCAAAACATTACCTGCTTTAGCCGCTTGCTGAATTTTATTTCGTGTTGCATTTTCAATAAAATTCATTAAAAATTTATCTACACGTAAAGGTTCTTGACCAACATGAGCAACATACTTAAAATGCTCGTATAATTCTTCGCTCTCTATTTCTTGTGATTCGCTCATTAACGTCTAGCTCTTCCTTTACCGTCGCCTAATTTTAAATTTACAACTGAATTTTTAGGCAACTTATCTCCTACTTGAATTTCTTTTCCTTTATAAATAATTCCACGAACTACATCCAAAGCAATATCTCTTACATATTCAGGACTATCTCCTACTCTTAATCCAACTGCTTTTAAAGTTACTTCTGCATTTCTACGAGTTTTCTGTAGTACATTTGGCATTTCTATATCCTTATAGGTTGCCCTATTAATTTTTAAATATATACGTCTCTTTTCTTTTACAAAATCACCAGCCTCAGGGTTTTGTTCTATAATCGACAAAGGAGGATAAGAAGGGTTATAATTTGAAGAATCAATAATTTCCAATCTTAAATTTAGTTCTTCTAATTGCATCTCAGCCTGTGAAATCGACATTTTAGACAATTCTGGAACTTGAATTTTCTGATCGTGATTAGTGCTTATATTTAGCCATTTTATTAGTACAAAAATCAACACTACTGCCCCAATTCCAGCAAAGATTAATTGCTTAATGAAGGTTTTGCTTTTTATAAAATTTAATAAACTCATGCGCATATTTTAATAGGAACAAATATATAAAACGTGGCTCTTAAGAAATAATTATATCTTAAGAATGTAGTATCTTTAAAAAATATGAAACATGTATTAATTACGGGTATTGGACTAGTTGGACTTGAGCTGGCTAAATTATTAACAGAGAAGGGCTTTAAAGTTTCTTTTTTGTCAAGATCTATTCGACCTAATTTCAAGTTCAAAACATATAAATGGGACATTGAAAACAACTTCATAGAATTAGACGCTCTTAGGTCTTGTGATTATATAGTTCATTTGGCAGGCTCTAACATATCAGATGGAAGGTGGACTAAGAAAAGAAAAAAAGAACTTAGGAATAGTAGAGTCTCTTCAACAAATTTACTTTTTAATAGTATTAAACAGAACAATATAACGATTAAGGGATATATAGGGGCATCAGCAATAGGGTATTATGGTGCAGATACAAAGGAAATTATATATTCCGAAGAAATGCCTGCATCGAATGATTTTATTGGAAGTCTATGTAATGAATGGGAAACCTCACATTTAAAATTTAACGAATTTAAAATTCCTTTAAACATTATAAGAATTGGCGTTGTATTGAGCAATAAGGGTGGTGCATTTCCAAAAATACTAAGACCTATAAAATCTAATATTGGTTCAGTAATAGGTACCGGAAAACAATACATGCCATGGATTCATGTTCATGATTTATGCAAACTTATTCTTGCATTGTTAAATTCTAAAAATTCTGAAATTTACAATGCCGTAGCGACAGAGCATATAACAAATGAGGAATTGACTAATAAAATTTATAAATTATTGAACAAAAAAATATTTTTGCCTAATATTCCTAAATTTATTCTGAAATTATTGTTCGGTGAAATGTCAGCAATTCTATTAGAAGGTAGCCGAATTTCGAATAAGAAAACAAAGTTAAATTTAAATTTCAAATTTAAGTTCGACTCAACGAGCAAGGCCTTAAATGAATTATTAAATGTTAATCAGAAAACTTAACTTCTTTTAAACGTTCGATTAAATGATCAGGGCCACCTATATATTCAAAACTATCAGGAGCACCTTCCATATTAAAATTACCTGAAATAAAAATAGGCAAATTCATAGCGCCAAAATATTTCATGAATCTATTTCTTGATTCTTCGGTTATTGGTGCAACAAACATTGTTAACAATAAATCTGCAAAGGCTTTTTCATTTACCTCTTCTATATTCAACATTGGAACATTCTGACCAAGATAATAAACTCTAAATCCAAGATCTCTTGCTATATAATTTGCTAACAGTAACCCAATTTCATGGCTCTCATTTTCTGGTAAAAACATGATGATCACATTGCTATCCTCTTTCGCAGCAGGTATCATATCAATTGCTGTTATTACTTTCTGACGAATTAAATTTGACACAAAATGCTCTTGAGCAGGAATAGATTTATTAGCTGTCCATAAAACTCCAACATGATTTAAAAATGGATACAATAAGTTTATGACAGTAGATAATAGTCCATTTCTTGTTACATGACGCTGAAAAATACTATTAAAAGAATCTTCATCAAACTCTAACATAGACAAAACCAATCTATTTAAGTCATCATCGAATTTAGCCGATGAAGCAGAATTAACTTCAAGCACTAAATCATGTACCTGATCCTCATTCATCTTATCAATCTTAGACACTCTATACCCATTATTAATTAGTAAATTTATATTGAGTAATTTTCGAATTTCCGAATCACTATAGAAACGAATATTCGTATTTGTACGTTTAGGTTTCAGAAAACTATATCTTCTTTCCCATACACGTAATGTATGTCCTTTGATACCTGTTAATGTCTCAACCTGAGCCATCGAGTACGTGTTCATATTCAAATTATTTGCTGCTAATATAGACAAAACATAAAAATTTTACGGAGTTATTATGGTACAAATATACGGTTTTTTTCAATATGTTCAACTTTTTTCACATTTTTCTTGGACAGTAATTATTTTTTTATATATCTTTGTCCAACTTTAATAACTAAAATGTTGAACAATGAAAAATTCAAATCGCCAATTAAACGAAAAAACAAACAAGTTCTTGGCACTTGTACTAATGTTAACTTTACCATTCTTTGTAATTAGTTGCGACGACGACGACGATGACATGGCAATGGACAATCCAACAATGAATATTGTTGAAATTGCACAATCAACTCCCGAACTAAGCACCTTAACCTCTGCAATTGTTGCAGCCGGATTAGACGGTGCTTTAAGCGGAGATACTCCTTACACAGTTTTTGCTCCAACAAATGCAGCATTTGAAAAACTTGATCCTACGACCCTAAATACTATTATTTCAACCCCATCACTCCTTACAAACCTTTTACAATATCATGTAGTTAGTGGTACAGTTAAATCTGGAGATTTGACTACTGGACCAGTTGGAACATTATTATCTGGACAAAACATTAATGTAGATACTTCTAATGGAGTAGTACTTAATGGGTCTTCTAATGTAACCACTGCAGATATTGAAGCTACAAATGGTGTAATACATATAATAGATGAAGTATTATTACCTGAAATGTTTGTTGCTGAAACGATAACTCAAATTGCGGCTTCAAACCCTGATTTCTCAATTTTGGTATCCATTTTACTCATGCCTGAAATGGCTGACATCCTAGCCGCTGCAAGTGATATCACTCAAGATTTAACTGTATTTGCTCCAACAAACCAAGCATTTACAGACTTGCTTGCGGCCTTAGGAAAGAATGATTTAAGCGAACTACCAATCGGATTGGTTAAAGAAATCGTACAGTATCATTTATTGGGGATGTCTGTTATGTCTAGCGAATTAACAGATGGACAAATGGTAGAAACTTTATTACCTGGAGAATCCGTTACTGTTGATTTATCAAACGGTGTTATGATTAATAATGCAAACGTTATTGCTGCTGATGTAAAAGCTGTTAACGGTGTTATACATGGAATAGATGCAGTGCTTGTACCAAGTTATGCTGCACAAACCGTAGGTTCTATTGCTGAGATTATTATGTTTAACCCAGACTATACAATCTTAGTAGAAGCTTTAAAAACTGCTGAATTATTAGAAACAGTTTCTACAGCGCCAGCCTTAACTTTATTCGCACCTAATAATGCAGCATTTGTTGCAGCAGGAATCACGTCATTAGATGGATTGACTAAAGATGATTTAACACCAATATTATTATACCATGTGTTAGGAGCTAAAGTAATGTCTGGAGATTTACCAGCAGATGGGATGGCAATGACATTAAGTAATGATGAGAAGATTTATTTAGGTTATTTAACAAATAGCGTTTTAATAAATGGATTAACTACAATTACTGAGGTTGATATGGAAAAAGACAATGGAGTAGTACATACTATTAACAGAACCCTAGTTCCTCCAGCAATCGATGTATTAGATATTGCTGTTGCAATGTCAGAAATGGAAGAAGGTGCTGAATTTACTGTATTAGTATCATTGTTATCATCTGATCCATATGCAGATATCGCTCAAGCTATAAAAGATGCAGAAAACATTACAATATTTGCACCAACTGATGCTGCTTTTGGAGATATTTCAGCTGTAATTCCAACGCTAACAGAAGAACAAATCAGAAATGTGTTATTGTATCATGCAGCACCTGCAAGAGTATTTAGTAGCACTTTACAAGATGGACAAGTAATTGGAATGTTAAACATGGAAACGGTTACAGTAAATGTAAGTGGTGAAGGCGCAGTTACTTTGACAGATATGTCAATGGGAGCAGATGCCAATGTAATAGAAGTAAATGTACATGGTAGTAATGGAGTAATTCATGTAGTAGATAAAGTTTTACTACCTACCTTATAATAATATCTACAAGATAATTTCAATTGGTTATTTGAGGTTAATTTTGGTTGACTAACGGTTTTAATTATTTAAGACCGTTAGTTTTTTATATCTTTCTTACATATTTATATTTTGAAAAAACAAAAAATTATAATTATAGGAGCAGGATTCGCTTCACTATCAGCTGCAAGTTACCTTGCTGAATCTGGCTATAATGTAACAGTTCTCGAAAAAAATGAGACTGTAGGCGGCAGAGCTAGGCAATATAAAAAGGATGGATTTACATTCGACATTGGCCCTACTTTTTACTGGATGCCCGATGTATTCGAAAATTATTTTAAAGACTTTAATAAAAACTTAAAGGACTATTATTCTCTTAAAAGGTTGGATCCTGCATATGAAGTATTTTTTGATGATAAAACTTCAGTAAAAATTGGAGGTTCGTATAAAAAAATTAAAAACACATTTAAATCAATTGAAACAAACGGCGATCGAAAATTAGACGCGTTTATTTCTAATGCGGAATCTAATTATAAAATTGCAATTCAAGATTTAGTTTACAATCCTGGAGAATCTTTATTAGAAATAGTAAGCCTAAAAACATTTTTAAAATTAAAACTATTCTTTCAATCAATTAAAGGTCAAGTACGCTCTAAGTTTAAAAATGAAAAGCTTCGGAAAATTTTAGAATTCCCTGTGCTTTTTTTAGGTGCAAAGCCATCTACAACACCCGCTTTCTATAATTTCATGAATTATGCCGACTTAAAACTTGGTACTTGGCACCCTGAAGGTGGAATGTATGAAGTAGTTAAGTCCATGGAAAGACTTAACACTGAATTAAATGTAGAAATAATAACCAACTGTTCGGTTGAAAAAATAAATATAGAAGGCAAAACTGTTAAGTCTGTCAATACAAATAAAGGCGAATATAAGTGTGATATCTTATTAAGTGGCGCTGATTATGCATTTACAGAAACACTTCTACCTATGAGGCTTAGACAATATTCTGAGAACTATTGGAACAGTAAAACATTTGCACCTTCTGCCCTACTATTCTTTGTAGGTTTCAATAAAAAAATAGATAATGTTTCACATCATTCACTATTTTTCGATACTGATTTTGAAGAGCATGCC
The DNA here is from genome assembly GCA_001874265.1 of Bacteroidetes bacterium MedPE-SWsnd-G1. Lineage (GTDB taxonomy): Bacteria > Bacteroidota > Bacteroidia > Flavobacteriales > Flavobacteriaceae > Urechidicola. The sequence continues at coordinate 12,344 of MPDD01000050.1, forward strand.
TCAACAATTTATGATTCAAAAACATGGCCGGAGAAACCTCTATTCTATGCGAGTTTCCCTAGCATAACAGATAAAACTACGGCTCCTGAACCATACGAAGCAGGAATTTTTCTTATTCCGATTGCTCCAGGATTAGAAGATACTGAATCGAAAAGAGAAAAGTATTTTAAAATTATAATGGATCGTTTAGAATCATTTACTGATCAAAATTTACAAGATGCTGTTTTATTTAAAAAATCTTATTCTGTCAATGATTTTATCAGCGACTACAATTCATACAAAGGAAATGCTTATGGGCTAGCAAACACCTTAACACAAACGCATATACTACGACCAAAATTAAAAAGTAAAAAATTAACTAACTTGTACTTTACAGGACAATTAACTGTGCCAGGACCAGGAGTTCCTCCTAGTTTAATTTCTGGTAAAGTTGTAAGTGAACTAATCCAAAAAAACCATACATGAAAGAATTATTTGACGACTCGAGTTTCAAATGCAGTAAGTTAATAACCAACACCTACAGCACTTCTTTTTCTCTTGGAATAAAATTGTTTCATCCAAGTGTCCAAAATTCAATTTATAAAATCTACGCCTTTGTCAGGTATGCAGATGAAATTGTGGATAGTTTCCATAATTATGATAGAGAAGAATTATTTATTGAATTTGAAAAGGATTATGAAAAATCTTTAAGAAGACAAATTAGTTTGAACCCCATTCTTAATGCGTTTCAAGAAGTTGTTTTAAAATTTGAATTACAAGACTTAGTACAAGATTTTATGCGCAGCATGAAGGCCGACCTTCATGAGAACGATTATACCTCAACAGCATCTTATGAGGAATATATACATGGCTCTGCAAATGTAGTAGGGCTAATGTGTTTAAAAGTTTTTGTAGAAGGAGATATTGAAGAATACAATCGTTTAAAGTCTTACGCAATGAAATTGGGATCTGCATTTCAAAAAGTTAACTTTTTAAGAGATTTAAAAGATGACTATGAAATTTTAGGAAGGTCTTATTTCCCCGAGTTAAGCCTTGGCAACTTAGATACGGATACCAAACTTAAAATTATTGAAGATATAGAAGAGGATTTTCATGAAGCATATAAAGGCATTGTATTATTACCTAAAAAATGTAAACTAGGTGTTTATGTTGCCTTTACGTATTACCGAATTCTTCTTAGGAAATTGAAAAAGAAAAACGTAAATTACATACTTAATGAACGGACGAGAATATCCAACCCAGTAAAGGTATCCTTGTTGTGTACCTCATATATTCGGTATAAGTTGAATGTTTTATAAATGACAAAATTTATTGCAATACTATTATTTGTTTTTTCTCATACAAATTGTTCAGAAATTGCTGTTATTAGAAAAAACTTCCATGAAATTGACTCAAAAGAGCAACTATATGAATTTATAGAATTTACAGAGAAAAATTATTGTATAGAAGTAGAACCATATTTAGCCTC
>MPDD01000051.1 GCA_001874265.1 Bacteroidetes bacterium MedPE-SWsnd-G1
AATAAGTATAACGACGAAAAATTGATTGAAATACTTCGAAAAACTTGGGTTAAAATGTCTAATAAAGCACAAACTAGAGCGTTAAAACTCAAATTTTCAGCAAGAAGTGAAAATTTAATCAAACAAGCAATTTCATCAAAAAAATAAAGGTAATTAAAGAATCTAAAATCTTATTGTGTACCTATAAGTTTTGCAATATCTTTGCATTCTTAATTTTACAAAAAAATGATAAAAATTACATTACCAGATGGTTCGGTAAAAGAATTTGAAAATGGCAGCACTCCTTTTGATGTTGCGATGAGTATAAGTAGCGGGTTAGCTCGAAATATAATTTCGGCGAAATTTAATGGAAACACCGTTGAAACCGTGACCCCTTTAACAACCGATGGCGATCTAGTTTTATTTACATTTGATAGTGACGAAGGTAAAAAAGCCTTTTGGCATTCATCTGCCCACGTTTTAGCACAAGCAATATTATTCTTTCATCCCAATGCTAAACTAACGATTGGACCTGCAATTGATAGCGGGTTCTATTATGATTTAGATTTAGGTGATGAAACTATTTCTGAAAAAGACTTCAAAAAAATTGAAGATAAATTTTTAGAATTTGCACGTGGTAAACACCAGTTTAAATTGCGTGAAGTTTCTAAAGCAGACGCTTTAGACTTTTACAAAAAAGAGAATAATGAATACAAAGTTGAGTTGATAGAAAACTTAACTGATGGAGATATTACATTTTGTGATCATGCAGATTTTACGGATTTATGCCGTGGAGGACATATACCAAATACTGGTATTATCAAAGCGGTAAAAGTGATGAGTGCAGCAGGCGCTTATTGGAGAGGTGACGAAAACAACACGCAGTTAACGCGTATTTATGGAATTTCTTTTCCAAAACAAAAATTACTTACTGAATATCTTGAATTGTTAGAATTAGCCAAACAAAGAGATCATAGAAAACTAGGTAAGGAATTAGAGTTTTTTACTTTCTCTCAAAAAGTTGGACAAGGATTACCATTATGGTTACCTAAAGGAACTGCTTTAAGAAACAGGCTAGAAGACTTTTTAAAAACAGCTCAAAAAAAGGCAGGGTATGAAATGGTTATTACACCACATATTGGTCAAAAAGAGTTGTACGTTACATCTGGGCATTACGAGAAATATGGAGAAGACAGCTTTCAGCCAATAAAAACTCCAAAAATGGATGAAGAGTTTCTTTTGAAACCGATGAACTGCCCACATCACTGTGAAATCTATAACCATCGTCCATATTCATACAAAGAATTACCTAAAAGATTTGCCGAATTTGGTACAGTTTATAGATACGAACAAAGCGGTGAATTACACGGAATGACAAGAGTTCGTTGTTTTACACAAGACGACGCACACATTTTCTGCACTCCAGATCAACTAGATCAGGAATTTAAAGAAGTTATTGACTTAGTATTGTATGTTTTTGGTTCTTTAGGTTTTGAAGATTTTACAGCTCAAGTGTCTTTAAGAGACCCTGAGAAACCAGAAAAATATATAGGTAGCACGGAAAATTGGGACAAAGCAGAAAAAGCAATTATAAATGCCGCCCAAGAAAAGGGTTTAAACTATGTGGTTGAAACTGGAGAGGCAGCGTTTTACGGGCCCAAACTAGACTTTATGGTAAAAGACGCTTTAGGAAGAAGCTGGCAACTTGGTACTATTCAAGTTGACTACAACTTACCAGAGCGATTTGAACTTACTTATAAAGGATCTGATAATGCAGAACACAGACCTGTAATGATTCACCGTGCTCCTTTTGGATCTATGGAACGATTTATTGCAGTTTTATTAGAACATACAGGAGGAAATTTCCCACTTTGGTTAACTCCAGATCAAGTTATTATCCTGCCAATCAGTGAGAAATATCAAAAATATGCCGAAAAAGTTTCAGATGTCTTAGAAAATTCCGAAATTCGCGCCCTCATTGACGACCGTAGTGAAAAAACGGGAAGAAAAATTAGAGATGCGGAAGTGAAAAAGATTCCTTACATGATTATAGTTGGTGAGAATGAAGAAGGTAATGGAACTGTGTCTGTAAGAAAACATGGCGAAGGAGACAAAGGAACATATACTATCGAAGATTTTATATCTTTGATGCAAGAAGAAATAAAGAGTACAATAAAACAATTTTAGTTTAATTTAAATTTTACAGCCATAGCAATACGTAGAAGAAGAGGACCTAGAAAGCCTTGGAGAGTCATCAAAGAAGATCAACACAGAATTAATGATAACATTAAGTTTGTTGATGAAGTCCGCCTAGTAGGGGACAATGTTGAAATAGGTGTTTACCCATTAGCAAAAGCGAAAGCTATTGCTAGAGAGCAAGAATTAGATTTGGTAGAGATATCACCAAAAGCAGTTCCACCTGTATGTAAAGTTATTGACTATAAAAAGTTTTTATACGAACAAAAGAAAAGAGAGAAAGCTCAAAAAGCGAAAGCAACTAAAGTCGTTGTAAAAGAAATTCGTTTTGGACCTCAGACTGATGAACATGATTACGAGTTTAAAAAGAAACACGCAATTAAGTTTTTAGAAGACGGTGCTAAATTAAAAGCTTTCGTATTCTTTAAAGGTAGATCTATTATTTATAAAGATCAAGGACAAATTTTACTATTAAAACTAGCGCAAGAGTTAGAAGAATATGGTAAAGTTGAACAAATGCCAAAATTAGAAGGGAAACGTATGATTATGTACATCGCTCCTAAGAAAAAATAAAAAAGGATGCTGAAAAAATTTCAGCATAAAGATATTAAGCAAGATAAAAACGAAGAGAAATGCCTAAAATGAAAACAAAATCTAGTGCCAAGAAACGTTTTAAGTTGACTGGTTCTGGAAAAATCAAAAGAAAGCATGCTTTTAAGAGTCATATTTTGACAAAAAAATCTAAAAAGCGTAAGCTAAGACTTACTCACGATGGTTTGGTACACAAATCTGACAAGAGTAACATCTTACAACAATTAACTTTGAAATAGAAGTTAGGAATTTTTAACCATGTAATGGTGCTCGTATAAGAGTCTAGAATATGTTTAGGCCGCCCATTATAAAATAAAAACATTGAATTATGCCAAGATCAGTAAATTCAGTTGCTTCAAGAGCTAAGAGAAAAAAGATATTGAAGCAAGCAAAAGGTTACTTTGGACGTAGAAAAAACGTTTATACAGTAGCAAAAAATGCGGTTGAAAAAGGAATGCAGTATGCATACCGTGACCGTAAAAACAATAAAAGAAATTTCCGTGCATTATGGATCCAACGTATTAACGCTGGTGCTCGTTTACATGGAATGTCTTATTCTCAGTTTATGGGTAAAGTAAAAGCTAATAACATTGAATTGAATCGTAAGGTTCTTGCAGATTTAGCTATGAATCACCCAGATGCATTTAAGGCAGTTGTTGAGAAAGTAAAATAAATAGTTGAATAACTTGCTTATAACGAAAGCCCTGAACGAAAGTTCAGGGCTTTTTGTTTTATATTTGGATATTTAAATTTCTAATTATGAAAAATTACTTCTTATCATTACTTGCATTAACTTTTGTTACCACATCTTTAAGTGCCCAAGATAATATTCCTACATCCGAAGGAACTATTACCATTCATCCAATTACACATGGAACATTGGCTATTCAATTTAATAACAAAACAATATATATCGATCCATACGGTGGTTCAGAAAAATTTAAAAACCTTCCGAATGCAGATATCATACTAATTACAGATATTCATGGAGATCATTTAAATCAGAAAACACTAGATGGCTTGGACACAAAAAAGACACAGTTCATTGTACCACAAGCGGTCGCTGATAAATTGCCGGAAGCATATAAACCAAAGCTTACTATCTTAAATAATGACCAAAGCGTTCACCGTCTTGATTTCTACATTACTGCAACCCCAATGTATAACTTACCGGAAACCGAAGACTCTAGACACCCAAAAGGACGAGGAAATGGATATATTATTAACGTGGCAGGCAAGAATATTTATATTTCTGGAGACACAGAAGACATTCCCGAAATGAGAAACTTAAGAGATATAGACATTGCATTTATTTGTATGAATCTACCGTATACAATGGATATCAACCAAGCCGCCGATGCGGTCCTTGAATTCCAACCAAAAATTGTGTATCCATTTCATTTCAGAGGTAAACCAGATTTTTCTGATGTAGAGAAATTTAAAGAAATCGTAAACTCTAAAAACAACCAAATAGAAGTTAGACTAAGAGATTGGTATCAGAAATAATTGATGGTAATTGAAGAAATTAAAAAACCCAAAACAATTGTTTTGGGTTTTTTATTAATATTTCGAAAAGAGCATTAAAGCATTTCTCCTAATTCTTTCAACTTCTCTGTATTCTCAGCTAACTTCAATTCTTCAATAATCTTATGAATATCTCCATTTATTACATTTTGCAAATCATATAAGGTTAATCCGATTCTATGCTCCGTTACACGCCCTTGTGGATAGTTATAAGTTCTAATCTTTGCGGATCTATCTCCACTTGAAACCATACTTTTTCGCTTTGCAGAATCCGCTGCTAATTTCTTAGCCAATTCCATTTCGTATAAACGAGAGCGCAATACTTTAATCGCTTTTTCTAAGTTTTTATGAGATGACTTTTGATCTTGACAACTTACAATCATTCCAGTTGGCTCGTGATGTAATTTAATTGCAGAATATGTCGTATTCACCGATTGCCCTCCAGGTCCCGTTGAAGTAGTGCGCTCAATTCGCACTTCTTTCATATCTAATTCAATATCGAATTCTTCTGCCTCAGGCAATACGATTACAGTTGCTGCACTCGTATGCACACGACCTTGAGTTTCTGTTTGTGGGACACGCTGTACACGATGGACTCCTGATTCAAATTTCATTTCGCCATAAACATCAGGTCCGTTTACACTGAAAATAATTTCTTTAAACCCTCCAGAAGTTCCTTCATTCATGTTTTCCACCTCAGTAGACCATCCTTTATCAGAACAATACTTAGTATACATTCTATATAAATCACCTGCAAAAATACTTGCTTCATCACCACCAGTACCCGCTCTAATTTCAACAATTACGTTCTTGGCATCTTCTGGATCCTTAGGAATCAACATAAACTTAATCTCTTCTTCTAATTTAGGAATTGATTCATTCGCTTCATCCATTTCCATCTTTGCCATTTCCGTCATTTCTGGATCAGAACCATCAGAAATGATTTCTTTTGCCTCCGCAATGTTATCCAACAAAGATTCATATTCCTTAATTTTTTCAACCATACTGCTCAAATCCTTATACTCCTTATTGAGCTTCACATAGCGCTTTTGGTCCATGATAATATCTGGCTGAATAATAAGGTCTGAAACCTCATCAAATCGTTGTTTTACGAATTGTAATTTATCTAGCATCGTCTTCTTTTTTGTAGTGACAAATTTAAGGATTATAAATGAGTTAATCGAAATTCTTATGTCTTAAGAAACTAAGACTAGAATTATTCTGTGGTCTTAGAAGTCATAAACCACTCCAACGCCAAGCACTTGTTTCCATTGCACTTTTGCTCCTGAAACCTGAACTTCTACATCATCAATCTTTTCGGTAATTTTAACGTCGTCATCATATTTAATATGCGATCCAAATACAGCACGAATAAAATCATTTACTCTAAAATCAAAATTAAACTCCCAGTCGACATCCACATTTCCAAAATTATTTATGTAATCAGTATAGAAACTCATAATATTTCGAAACATTACATTCTTAAACAATTCTTTTTCAAAAGTACTCGCAAGCAAAATACCGACTTCTTCTCTTGTTTTCTTACCTTCTTTAATAAGATTACCATCATCATCATATTCAGCTGGTTTAACACCAAAAGAACCTAAGTTCGCTAATTCTTGATCTAGTACAAATGTAGATTTTAAGGTTAACGGAGACATATATGCTGTGAAACGATGCAAATCATGACTATAAATTGTACCAACTCCAACAAATAAATACGCCGGAGCCATAAAGTTTGATATCAACTTCCGTTCTTCTCCATTATAAGAATATCCTGGAGCCAATTGTGTTTTAAAACTTAAGTTTGCTGAAGAATACCAATTTGAAATTGTGTCTTTTCTGTATCCAAACGTTGAATACAATTCCAATGCATCATCGGTTTTTCTCAATCCCTTATCAGCCTGATTATTAATCCCGATTCTAGCAACCAATCTATTATCCCAAACAGTAAACCTCTTTTTGAAATTTCTCTCAAATTCTGCACTAAATAAACCTGATACGGAATTTGTACCTCCTGTATTCCAATTCACAAAAGCAACTTCGCTAATATCAACACCTAACCTATTTTTTCGAAACCAACTTGCAACCGGTTCCTCAAAAATATCCTCATCGAACCCTTTAACCAAGTCTTTTAGTGCAATAGTATAAATACTATCTGTTTCGATATCTTTAACTTTAATGGAGTCGTTTTGTGCATTTAAGGATATGCACAAAAACAATATAGGAATTATAAGAAATGGTTTCATTGTAAAGTTTAGGGTTCTCATTTACTCATAAAAAAACGTGCCAAACTCACTTTTTATTGTTAGTTTTTTTGATTCAGATTTTTCAACCCTTCCAATAATTTTTGCATCTACATTGTATGACTTTGAAATTGCGATGATATCTTCGGCAATTGTTGGATTTACATATAACTCCATTCTATGTCCACAGTTAAATACTTGATACATTTCTTTCCAATCTGTATTTGATTGCGCTTGAATTAATTTAAATAATGGCGGAACATCAAACATATTGTCTTTAACAATATGAAGATTATTTACAAAATGTAATATTTTAGTCTGAGCACCACCGCTACAATGAACCATACCATGTAGGTCATCAGAATTATATTTCTCTAGAATTGTTTTTATAATAGGCGCATAAGTTCTTGTTGGCGACAACACTAACTTCCCTGCATCAATTGGAGAATTTTCTACTGCATCTGTCAATTTTGTTTTACCTGAATACACTAATTCTTCAGGAACAGCAGCATCAAAACTTTCTGGATATTTTGCCGCTAAATATTTATCAAACACATCATGACGGGCAGAAGTTAATCCATTACTCCCCATTCCACCGTTATATTCTGTTTCGTAAGTTGCTTGCCCAAAAGATTCCAGGCCTACAATAACGTCACCCTCTTTTATGTTGGAATTATCAATTACTTCTGAACGTTTCATGCGAGCCGTAACCGTAGAATCAACAATTATAGTTCTGACTAAATCTCCAACATCTGCTGTTTCTCCTCCAGTTGAATGGATTTCAACTCCAAACGATTTTAAATCTGAAATTAATTCTTCAGTTCCATTAATAATTGCTGAAATAACTTCTCCAGGAATTAGGTTTTTGTTTCTTCCAATAGTTGAAGATAACATAATATTATCTGTAGCTCCTACACATAATAAATCATCGATATTCATGATTAGAGCATCTTGTGCAATTCCTTTCCAAACAGAAATATCTCCTGTTTCTTTCCAATACATATAAGCCAAAGAAGATTTTGTGCCTGCTCCATCAGCATGCATAATCAAACAATAATCTTTATCGTTGGTAAGGTAATCTGGAACAATTTTACAGAAAGCCTGAGGAAATAATCCTTTATCTACATTTTTAATCGCATTGTGCACATCCTCTTTTGAAGCGGACACACCTCTTTGACTATACCTCTTACTAATTTCTGAACTCATATTTATTGAAACTTGTGTTGTGGTGCAAAAATAATCATCAATTCAGAAAAACAAACTATTTATTCGGCATTATTCAAATAATCTAAGGTTAACGACACAAAAGACCGAACACCTGTTTTCATACCTGCTTCATCAATATAAAAATCTGGTGTATGATGGTCTGCAATTTTATCAATTTCAACATTTGGATTCCGACCACCAACAAAAAAATAAAACCCTGGAACTTTCTTCTGAAAATATGAGAAATCTTCAGCTCCAGTGACCGCATCTACAACTAAAATGTTTTCACTACCAAGTGATTTACTCAAAACTGGTATGGAATTACTGGTTAAATCAGGATCGTTATAAGTTAATGGTGCAGTCGTATTAAATTTAATTGTAGCACCACCTCCAAAAGCATCAGCGATAGTCTCAACTCTTTTTGTCATTAAACTGTTAATTTTTAAACGCATACCCTCATCCAATGTCCTTACCGTACCTATCATTTTTACATTTTCTGGAATTATATTATATCTCAATCCACCTTGAATCATTCCAACAGTTATTACTGCAGCCTCTTTCGTCAATTCAGTATCCCTACTTATGATGGTTTGAAGTCCGTTAATAATTTGAGCTGATATAACTATTGGATCTACTCCAGACCATGGACTCGCTCCATGAGATTGCTTTCCTTGAACCTCAATTTCAAATCGTTGAGCCTCTGCCATAATTCCTCCAGATTTATATCCAATTTTACCTGTTTCAATAAATGCATCTATATGAATCCCATAAATTGCGTCAACATCTGGATTTTTCAACGCTCCTTCTTCAACCATAAGTTTTGCTCCTCCTTCTTCACCAGGTGGTACGCCTTCTTCCGCAGGTTGAAATATGAATTTTACGGTTCCTTTTAAATCAGCCTTCATTTTTGAAAGAATTTCTGCTGCACCCAAAAGCATTGCCACATGGGTATCATGCCCGCAGGCATGCATTACTCCAGATGAAACCCCATTGTACTCACTTATTTCTTTTGAAGCAAATGGTAAGTCAACACGTTCCGTTACCGGCAAAGCATCCATATCAGCCCTCAATGCAACAACAGGCCCTTCTGAATCTCCTTCTAAAATTCCGATAACTCCGGTATGCGCAACATTTGTTATTACTTTAATTCCTAACCCTTCTAAATATGAAGCGATTTTCTGAGATGTTTTAAATTCTCTATTTGACAATTCAGGAAATTGATGAAAGTCTCGCCTTAACTCGATTACTTTTGGCTCCACTTCATTAATTAATTGATCAAGTGATTTTTGCCCTAAGGCTACATTGAAAACTAATAGACAAATAATAAGTTTGATATTCTTCATAAATACATTTTTCTTAAAAATACGAAATCCTGTCGAATGACAGGATTTTTAAACTATCTAGTAAATAGTAACTCTCTATACTTAATTAAGGGCCAGACCTCATCATCTATCATTAGTTCTAACTTATCACAATGCATACGAATTGCTTCAAAATACGGTTTTACCTTTTTACTATATATCTCCGCTTTTTTCTCCGCATCATTGAGTTTATTCGCTTTTTTACGCTCTTCAATCATTAAATCAACTTGAGAATTAATTCCTTCAATATGCACAGAAATAACCTCAATTAATTTCAATTGCTCCCTTGAATGGTTCTTAAAATCTGCTCCGAAAATTTCCTTTAAGCCAGTCACATTTTTTATCAAGGTATTCTGATATTTAATTGCTGTCGGCACCACATGATTTCTAGCTACATCTCCTAAAACACGCCCCTCAATCTGAATTCTCTTTGTATACTCTTCAATTTCTATATCATATCTGGCTTTTATTTCAACAGCGTTCATCACTTCAACTTCTTCAAAAATGCGGATTGTTTTCTCAGCTATTTTTGCTTTTAAAGCTTCAGGAGTAGATTTATTATTACTCAGTCCTCTTTTCTTTGCTTCTTTTTCCCATTCTGCACCATAACCATTTCCTTCAAATAAAATATTTTTTGACGCTTTGATATATTCTCTAATTACATTAAAAATAGCATCGTCTTTTTTCATGTCTTTTTTATCAATCAAGACATCTACTTCCTTTTTAAATTCTTTCAGTTGTTTTGCTACAATGGTATTTAAAACCGTCATAGGATTTGCGCAATTGGCCATTGAACCAACACCTCTAAATTCAAATTTATTTCCTGTAAATGCAAATGGTGATGTTCTATTTCTATCTGTATTATCTAATAAAATTTCTGGTATTTTACCTACTACATTTAATTTTAAATCTGTTTTCTCTTCAGGAGACAATTTTCCTTTGGTAACTTTTTCTAACTCTTTTAAAACTTGCGTTAATTGCTCTCCAATAAATACAGAAATAATTGCAGGAGGCGCTTCATTTGCACCTAATCTATGATCGTTTCCAGCGCTTGCAATTGTTGCACGAACCAATTCTTCATTATCATGTACTGCTTTAATTGTGTTAATAAAGAAGGTCAAGAATTGTAAATTACTCATTGGCGTTTTTCCCGGACTTAATAGATTTACACCCGAATCAGTAGATAAAGACCAATTGTTATGTTTACCAGAACCATTTACGTTTGCAAATGGTTTTTCATGGAACAGCACTCTAAAATTATGACGTTTTGCAATTTTAGGCATGATATCCATTAACAATGAATTATGATCTACTGCTAAATTAGACTCCTCATAAATTGGTGCTAATTCAAACTGATTTGGAGCCACCTCATTATGACGTGTCTTTACAGGAATTCCTAACAATATACATTCCGTTTCTAATTCACGCATAAAGGCCATTGCTCTACTAGGTATCGTACCAAAATAATGATCGTCTAATTGTTGTCCTTTTGCAGAAGAATGTCCTAAAAGAGTCCTGCCAGTTAACATAATATCTGGCCTAGCTACCGCTAAAGAACTGTCAATTAAAAAATATTCCTGTTCCCATCCTAAAGAGGATTGTACCTTTTTTACATTCTTGTCAAAATACTTGCAAATAGCTGTAGCATTTTGATCCACTGCACTCAATGCTCTTAATAAAGGTGTTTTATAATCTAATGCTTCTCCGGTATAAGAAACAAAAACTGTTGGAATACATAAAGTCGTTCCATAAACGAAAGCTGGGGAAGTCGGATCCCATGCAGTGTATCCTCTTGCCTCAAATGTATTCCTAATTCCACCGTGGGGAAAACTTGAAGCATCTGGTTCTTGCTGTACCAATTCAGTCCCTCCAAATCTTTCTATAGCGGTATTAGCATCTACCGTTTCAAAAAACGCATCGTGTTTTTCAGCTGTAGATCCTGTTAAAGGTTGAAACCAATGGGTATAATGAGTTGCTCCTTTAGACAAAGCCCATTCTTTCATTCCTGTTGCCACAGCACCAGCTATTTTTCGATCAATTTTAGTCCCTTTATCTATAGCATCCATTACACTAAAATATGCTTCTCTCGATAAATATTGCTGCATTTTGGGATTGTTAAAAACACGATCTCCAAAAATTTCAGACCTTCTTTTAAGCTCCTCAACCTGAATAGGTTTTCTGTTTAATCCCTCCTTTAATGCATTAAATCTTAATGTTGCCATAGTTCAAAATAACTTTTTGCGAAGATAACGATTTTAACTTTATAAAATATTATTTTAAAAATTTAACCCCCCTAAAAATGGGGTATTGATAAAAATAT
>MPDD01000052.1 GCA_001874265.1 Bacteroidetes bacterium MedPE-SWsnd-G1
CTCTATCAACCAAAGCTTTTGCTAGTGCTGCTGCGTTCTTCTTTAATTGTACTTGATAATGTAAAAACTCATCGGTTAATGCTTCTCCAAATGCAATCGCCTTGGCTGCAATTACATGCTCTAATGGCCCACCTTGCATTCCTGGAAATACCGCAGAATTCATAATTGTGGACATCATTTTTGGTTTTCCACTCTTTAAGGTCAGTCCCCAAGGATTTGGAAAATCTTTTCCTAGCATAATCATACCTCCTCTTGGTCCTCTTAAAGTTTTATGTGTAGTTGTTGTAACTATATGGCAATGCGGCATTGGGTCATTTAAAATACCTTTTGCAATCAATCCTGCTGGATGTGAAATATCGGCCATTAAAAGTGCACCAACACTATCAGCAATCTCTCTAAATCTTGCAAAATCTATATCTCTAGAATATGAAGAAGCACCTGCAATAATTAATTGAGGCTTCTCAGCAGAAGCTGTTTCTTGAATTTTATCATAATTCAAAACTCCCGTTTCCTTCTCTACTCCGTAAAAAGAAGTTTTGTATAACTTACCAGAAAAATTTACCGGAGAACCATGTGTTAAATGACCTCCATGAGACAAATCAAATCCTAAAATTTTATCTCCTGGATTTAAAATTGCATGATATACCGCTGCATTTGCCTGGCTACCAGAATGTGGCTGTACATTAACATATTCTGCTCCAAACAATTCCTTTGCTCTATCAATAGCAATTTGCTCTACAACATCTACTACTTCACATCCTCCGTAATATCTTTTACCAGGATATCCTTCTGCATATTTATTTGTTAAAACCGAGCCCATAGCCTCCATTACTTGTTCGCTCACAAAGTTTTCTGAAGCGATTAGTTCTATTCCGTTTAATTGTCTGCTTTTTTCATCTTGAATCAAGTCAAAAATCAATTGATCTCTTTCCATGTTGTATTGCTATTAAAGTGATTAAAAAATTCGTAGCTAAAGTAATCAATTCATTAATCAAAAAACAAGAATCGAACCCGTTTATGATAAATAAAAAAAAACAGGTAAATATTGATTAAATTCCTATTTTAGCATCAAAAATTGCTCACTAATTATATTATCTTAAATATTGCCCAAAATGGAAATTACCGCTAATAATCCTCAAATGAAATCATGGCTGAAAGTCGATTCAAATTCTGATTTTCCAATTCAAAATATTCCTTTTGGCGTTTTCATTACGAAAGACGACATCATTACAATTGGAACAAGAATTGGAAATTACGCAATAGATTTATGTGCTTTGCAACAGTTAGGTTACTTCGATGACTTGCATTTATCAGAGGATTTATTTATGCAAGACACTTTGAATGACTTTATCTCTTTGGGAAGAAATGTCACAAGACAGGTAAGAAACAGGATTGGAGAGATTTTTGATATTCAGAATACTACTTTACAAAATAATGTTTCTCAAAAAGAGACTGTTATTTTTAATATTGATGATGTAGAAATGCAATTGCCTGTTGCTATTGGAGACTATACAGATTTTTATTCTAGTAAAGAACATGCAACTAATGTTGGAACCATGTTTAGAGATCCTGAAAACGCTTTATTACCAAATTGGTTACATATACCGGTGGGTTATCATGGTCGTTCTTCATCTATTATAGTTTCTGGAACAGAAATTAAAAGGCCTCAAGGTCAAACGTTGCCAGCCGATGCCAAAAGTCCCGTTTTTGGACCATCAAGATTGGTTGATTTTGAATTAGAAATGGCATTTATTACTACAGATGCCAATGATTTAGGAGAACCAGTAACTCTAGAAAATGCAGAAGAGCACATTTTTGGAATGGTGTTATTCAATGACTGGAGTGCACGTGATATTCAGAAATGGGAGTACGTTCCTTTAGGACCTTTCCTTGCAAAGAACTTTGCTTCTACAATATCACCATGGATAGTTACTATGGATGCATTAGAGCCTTATAGAACTACAAACACAGAGCAAAGCCCTGAACCTCTTCCCTATTTACAACAAGAAGAAAACAATAATTTTGATATAAAATTACAAGTTGCGATTCAGCCTGAAAATACTGAGGAAACCGTTGTTACAAATAGTAATTTTAAGTATATGTATTGGACCATGATTCAGCAATTAACACATCATACGGTTAACGGTTGCAACGTTCGTGCTGGTGATATGCTTGGTAGTGGAACAATTTCGGGACCAACTGTTGACTCGTACGGATCTATGTTAGAATTGGCATGGAAAGGAACCAAGCCTATTCAAATGAATGATGGTTCTGAACGTAAATTTATCAACGACAATGATACTGTAATATTACGTGGTCATTGCGACAACGGTTCTGTAAGAATCGGATTTGGCGAATGTAAAGGGAAAATTCTTCCTGCTTAAATATATTTTTCTAATTCAATTTCTGAAATAGCACTATGCGACGCATAGGTTTGTACCTTATTAGCTTTCAAAACAATTAATTGAGGAGATTCATGCCTTATGTTAAACCTATCGGCTATCTCATTAGAGATATTTCTATATGTAATTAAATCTAGATAATACATTTCAATAGTATCATCTAAATCGAAACTACTTTCAAGTTGCTTTTTAGCCATACTACTTACAATACAACGTGTAGAATGTTTAAAAATGGCGATTGCACTATTTGAAGAAGTTAATTCATCTAGTTGTTCAATTGAAGTTAAAGGAATCCAATTCAACCTATTTTCACTTTTCTGCTCTGGTTCTCCAAAAATCTTTTTTAATATGCTCATAATTCAGAATCTGTCGGCAAAAGTACGCGAATCTTTCAAAACAGACAAAATGGCTTGAAACCCTTGTGAAATATAGACAAATTGACACCTGTTCTGCCAGAAATTTAATTGGAATACTATTTGAAATAAAGAATTCGAACATTTAAAAAGAAATAAAATGAATTTTAATAATTTCACAATAAAATCGCAGGAAGCCATTCAAAAGGCACAACAAATTGCTCAAGGTAGCGAGCATCCTCAAATTGAAAATGCACATATATTAAAAGGTATTTTCGATGTTGATGAAAACGTTGTTCCTTTTATTTTAAACAAATTCGGCGTTAATTTAGAAACCTTTGAAAAAGCGCTTAATAGCATTTTAAGTAGTTTCTCAAAAGTAAACAACGCTCAACTCATGCTTTCTAGAACGGCAAACTCCATGTTAATTGACACGGAGAATATTGCCAAAAGGATGGGTGATGAATTTGTATCCATTGAACATATTTTAATAGCACTCATAAATTCTAAAGATGTGGTCTCTCAATTAATGAAAGACAACGGCATCAATGAGAAAGATTTAAAAAGAGCCATCACTGAATTAAGGAAAGGTAGTAATGTAACTTCTCAAAGTGCAGAAGAGACTTATAATAGTCTTAATAAGTATGCTAAAAATTTAAATCAGCTAGCAAAAGACGGTAAACTAGATCCGGTAATTGGTCGTGATGAAGAAATTCGACGCATTCTACAAATACTATCGCGAAGAACTAAGAACAACCCTATTTTAGTTGGGGAGCCAGGTACTGGTAAAACCGCCATTGCTGAAGGTCTTGCACATAGAATAATAAGAGGTGATGTACCTGAAAACTTAAAAAGTAAAGTTGTTTACTCTTTGGATATGGGTGCCTTAATTGCAGGGGCTAAATTTAAAGGAGAATTTGAAGAACGCTTAAAGTCCGTTGTAAAAGAAGTTATTTCTGCCGATGGAGATATCGTATTGTTTATTGACGAAATCCATACGCTTGTTGGTGCCGGAGGTGGACAAGGAGCCATGGATGCAGCCAATATTTTAAAACCTGCATTGGCACGTGGAGAATTGAGAGCAATCGGTGCTACTACGTTAGATGAGTATCAAAAATTCTTTGAAAACGATAAAGCACTCGAAAGAAGATTCCAAAAAGTTTTGGTTGATGAACCAGATACCGAAAGTGCAATTTCAATTTTAAGAGGTATTAAAGATAAATATGAAACGCATCATAAGGTTCGAATTAAAGATGATGCAATTATTGCCGCTGTAGAATTATCACAGCGCTATATAACGAATCGATTTTTACCAGATAAAGCGATTGACTTGATGGATGAAGCTGCCTCAAAATTACGTATGGAAATCAATTCCAAACCAGAGGAATTAGATGTGCTGGATCGAAAAATAATGCAACTTGAAATTGAAATTGAAGCCATTAAAAGAGAAAAGGATGCTGTTAAATTAAAATCTCTTAAAGAGAACTTAGCAAACTTTAAAGAAGATCGAAATGCAATCAATGCAAAATGGGTAAGTGAAAAAGAAATAGTTGATAAGATTCAATCTGCAAAGGAAGCGATAGAACAATTTAAACTAGAAGCAGATAAGGCAGAAAGAGAAGGCAACTATGGCTTGGTTGCAGAAATAAGATATGGTAAGATTAAATCTGAAGAAGAGAACTTGGTGAAATTCCAACAAGAAATGGCTAAAATTCAAGATACAGCCTTAATTAAAGAAGAAGTAACCAGTGAAGACATTGCTGAAGTTATTGCAAAATGGACAGGTATTCCGGTTCAAAAAATGTTGCAAGGTGAACGCGAAAAATTACTAAAACTTGAAGAGGAATTACATAAAAAAGTAATCGGTCAAGAAGAAGGGATTGAAGCTGTTGCGGATGCCGTACGAAGATCTAGAGCAGGTTTGCAAGATAACAAAAAACCAATCGGGACATTTCTGTTTTTAGGAACAACTGGTGTTGGTAAAACCGAGTTAGCAAAAGCATTGGCTACTTACTTGTTTGATGACGAAAATGCACTTACTAGAATAGATATGAGTGAATACCAAGAAAGGCATGCAGTGAGTAGACTGGTTGGAGCACCTCCAGGCTATGTTGGTTATGACGAAGGTGGGCAGTTGACAGAAGCTGTTAGAAGAAAGCCCTACTCTATTGTTTTATTAGATGAAATCGAAAAGGCACATCCTGATACATTTAATATCTTATTGCAAGTATTAGATGAAGGAAGATTAACAGATAATAAAGGTCGTGTTGCGGATTTCAAAAACGCCATAATAATTATGACTTCTAATATGGGTGCGCATATTATTCAAGAGCGCTTTGAAGATATAGACATGACTAATCGTGATGATATCACAAATAGAACAAAGGATGAAGTTGTAGAGTTATTAAAACAAACGGTTCGTCCGGAATTCTTAAACAGAATAGACGAAATAATCATGTTTACACCTTTAAACAAAAAGGAAATTGGTCAAATTGTTAAATTACAATTGAACCACTTAAAAAAGATGCTCGATGAAAAAGGAATCGCTTTTGACGCAACTGATGAAGCAATAGAAGCCTTAAGTGAAAAGGGGTACGATCCTCAATTTGGAGCAAGACCTGTTAAAAGAGTCATTCAGCGTGAGATATTAAATCAATTGTCAAAAGAAATTTTGGCGGCAAAAATTAATGCTGAAAGCTCTATTTTATTAGATGCTTTTGACGGAAAATTTGTGTTTCGAAATAAGTAATTAAGTTAGATTTAGTTTTTGAAAGCCTTTTATCAATATTCTTCATTCGATAAAAGGCTTTTCCATTTTTGTCAACTACCTTTACAAAATGGAAATATTTACATTACAAAACGAATCAATCATTGCAAAAATTGATAACGGAGAACTTATAGGGTTAAAATGGGATTCAAAAGAGATAATTCACCAAAAAGGACAACCAGGCTGGAGAAATTCAGACACTGAAATGTTTCCATTAATTGGTGCAACTGCTCCAAACAACTTTAAAGTCTCAACGCCTAGAGGAACTTGCATTCAAGACCAGCATGGTTTGTTGAGAGAATTGAAATATGAATTAATTCATCAATCAGAAAATAGTTTAACGTTCAAAAAAACATATCAAAAAAACACTTTGATTAAGAATTCCAAATTCCCTAATAAATCAACAAAAGAATTCGTTTCATGGCCCTATGATTTCGAGTTTGTCAAATCTTTTGAAATAACCAAAGAGACCTTAAAGGTTTCGTTTACTATAGATCCCGAAAATGGAATGCCATATATGTTAGGATATCATCCCGCATTTAAATTAAATGGAGACAAAAAAGAAATTGTAAAAACTAAGAATACCGAAATTACAATCGATGACATATTAAATGTTGGGGCTTCAGCTTTCCCAGTTTTAAACACGCAATCGATTCATTTATTAAGAGGACCAAGTTTAAACATCAAAATTGATTTAAAAGGTTTCGAAAACTTTATGCTTTGGACAGAAGTTGATAATATGCTTTGCATAGAACCAATAACCTATTATCCAAATGCCTCTTCAGATTGCCTAACAGCAGAAATGTTCAATGCTGCAAATGGTCAAGAAAAATTTGAAGTGTGCATAACACCTTATTCTTAGTATTGCTTAATGAGGCTTTTGGAAGTTATTACAATTTTAATCTATACTTCCGTTCTAATTGATCTATATCTTCTGCGAAAGAATCTTTTTCATATACAAAATCATTCTGTTCTATAATTTTTAACGATGCTCTATTCATATAAGCTACATAAGCTACTATTTCAGATATTCCCAATTTTCGACAATGCTCAATTAACGCTGGGACTATTTCTTTTCCAAACCCATTTCCCCATAATCTCTCAATAAAACGATATCCTATTTCTTCTTCACCATCCGTTTTCACCAACGCAACTGTACCTATAAGATTTTGAGTATTCTTTAGTATGACAGCATAAATCTGAAACTCATTTCCAGGTTTATTGTAAAACTGAATCAATCTATCTAACTCTAATTTATTCTCATTGAAATCTCCAACCTTCGAATTCACAAATCGCATTACATTCGGATTCCCTTGCAATTCATGAAACGCCTTCAAATCAGTCAATATCAGTTTTCTAACAATTAATCTTTGTGTTTCAAAAAGAACTCCTTCAGTCATTTAAATAATAATAAAATTGTAAATTTGCACCGCATAAAAATACAGGAATGAGTGCACAAAAAAAAGTAGCGTTTTACACTTTAGGATGTAAATTAAATTTTTCTGAAACTTCTACTATTGCTCGAAATTTTCAAAACGAAGGTTTTGAGAGAGTTGAGTTTGAAGAAATTGCAGATATCTATGTAATCAATACATGTTCGGTTACTGATAATGCTGATAAACGATTTAAATCTATTGTAAAATCTGCATTAAAGAAGAATGAAAATGCTTTTTTAATTGCAATTGGATGTTATGCTCAATTAAAACCAGAAGAATTAGCGGCTGTTGATGGTGTTGATTTGGTTTTAGGAGCTACCGAAAAATTCAAAGTAACAGATTACATCAACGACCTATCTAAAAACAATATGGGTGAGGTTCATTCTTGTGAGATTGAAGATGCTGATTTTTATGTGGGCTCCTACTCTATTGGAGATCGCACCCGCGCATTCTTAAAAGTGCAAGACGGTTGTGATTATAAATGTACTTATTGTACCATTCCACTCGCACGAGGCATTTCTAGAAGTGACACACTTCAAAATGTTTTGAACAACGCCAAAGAAATTTCAGATAAGGGAATTAAAGAAATTGTCTTGACAGGAGTAAATATTGGGGACTATGGTAAAGGGGAATTCGGAAATAAAAAACACGAACATACTTTTTTTGAGTTAGTGCAGGCATTGGATAAAGTGGATGGAATTCATAGACTAAGAATATCTTCAATAGAACCTAACTTGCTAAAGAATGAAACCATAGATTTTGTAGCAAGTTCAAACAGTTTCGTTCCTCATTTTCACATTCCACTGCAATCTGGAAGTGATGTGTTGTTAAAACGAATGAAACGTAGATATATGAGCAAAGTGTACACAGATCGTGTATCGCAAATTAAGGCGGCAATGCCTAATGCTTGTATTGGAGTAGATGTTATAGTTGGTTTTCCGGGTGAAACCGATGAATTGTTTTTAGAGACCTATAATTACTTAAACGAACTAGATATTTCATATCTACATGTTTTCACTTATTCTGAAAGACCAAATACAGAGGCCGTTGATATGGATGGTGTCGTTCCTAAAAATAAAAGAGCAAAACGAAGTAAAATGTTGAGGGGACTATCAGTCAAAAAACGACGTGCTTTTTATGAAAGTCAGATTGGGAATACTCTAACCGTACTTTTTGAAAGTGAAAATAAAGAAGGCTATATTCATGGATTCACCGAAAATTATGTAAAAGTAAAAACACCTTGGAATCCTGAATTGGTGAATACTTTACATAAGGTTACGTTAACTGAAATTGATGAGGACGGCCTAGTTAGATTCAATTTTATTGCTAAACAAGTGAGTGCTTAATTCAATTGGTATTTTATTGTATTTTTGAGAAACAATCTATAACATTGTCTTTTGAAAACACATGTATACCTGATGCCAGGCCTTGGTGCCAGTTCAAAAATTTTCGATTATATAGCTCTTCCATCGGATACATATGTACTGCACTATTTAGAATGGGTCATACCAAAATCAGAAAACGAATCTATTCAAGAAATATCTGAAAGGCTTTGCGGATCGATTACGGAAAAAAACTGCGTATTAGTCGGTGTTTCTTTTGGTGGAATAATGGTACAAGAAATGAGTAGAATTGTAAATCCACAGAAGACTATTATCATTTCAAGCATAAAGAGTTCATTAGAATTACCCAAACGATTGCGAATTCCGAAAATAACAAAGGCTTATAAGTTATTCCCAGATAAAACAATTAGCGCAATTGCTAATTTCATAGAAAATACATTCCCAACTATTGCGAAGAAAAAAGTAGACCATTTCAATATGTATCTATCAGTTAGAGACCCCTTGTATTTAAGATGGGCAGTTTACAATGTTTTACATTGGAAAGAGTCTGAACCCGTTTCTAACTTGTATCATATTCATGGTACTAAAGATGAAATATTTCCAAGCAAGCACATTTCAAATTATATAAAAATTGAAAATGGTACGCATGCCATGATTTTAAATAAGGCAAAAAAAATAAATGAAATATTGCTAAAAATCCTTTCTGAATCTGTTTAAAAGTTTGTTAAAAACACCTTAACCATACGTGTTATACCCTATATTTTTCCGTATCTTAGATCCGATATTTTACAATCGGTAGAATCGATTGAGGAATAACTAACTTTATGCTGAACCCTACTAAAATTTAAAATTTTGAATCGATGAACAAGTTAACACGAATCCTTACTATTTTTTGCATTGTACTTTTAAGCGGAGTGCTTATTAATGCAAAATTCAACCCAACAAATGAAGAAGTTTCCGATAAATTAACTGAAGAGAAATCTGACGATACCTACAAAATTAGAGCACTAAAAATTCCTGATGGAGTTAACTTTGCAGGTGAACTAGTTCCTATTGATATCCCTGATATTAGAGAACGAATGGATCGCGAATTATTGGTTAATACTTATTGGCAATCTAATAGTTTATTAATGATGAAACGCGCTCATAAATATTTTCCAATAATTGAGCCGATTTTGAAAAAAAATGGTATCCCGGACGACTTTAAATATTTGGCACTCATTGAAAGCGGGTTTCTGCAAGTTACATCGCATGCAGGAGCGAGAGGGTTTTGGCAAATAATGAAAGGAACCGCTAAAGAGAATGGTTTAGAGGTGAATAGCAATGTAGATGAGCGTTACCATATCGAAATGTCTACCGAAGTTGCTTGTATATATTTAAAAAAGGCATATGAACGATTTGATTCATGGACATTGGCGGCTGCCGCCTATAATGGAGGTAACTATGGAATGGCAAGACGTCTTAAAAGTCAACGTGTAGATAATTACTACGACTTGTTATTAGGTCAAGAAACTGGTCGTTATGTTTTTAGAATTGTTGCCGTTAAAGAAATTTTAAAGAACCCTCAAAACTTCGGATTTAAGTACGACCAAGAAGATTTATACCAATTAGAAAAAACAAAATTGGTAAAAGTTGATACTGCTATTACAGATATAGCGTTGTTTGCTAAGAATTTTGGAACGAATTATAAAGAATTAAAAATTCATAATCCTTGGTTAAGAGAGAATCATTTAAACAACAAGTCAAGAAAACTTTACCATATTAAACTACCTGAATAAACAAATGAAAATGACGTTATCAACTATTTTAATTCTTGTTATAATTGGTCTGTGCGCGGGTATTTTAAGTGGATTGGTCGGCGTTGGTGGCGGTGTAATAATGGTTCCATTATTCGTGTTATTACTTGGATTAACACAGCACAACGCCCAAGGTATGAGTTTAGCGGTAATGCTGCCTCCTGTTACTTTTTTAGCCGTATATAACTACCATAAAGCAGGAGAAGTTAATTGGAAACTAGCACTTATTGCCTCCGCAGTCTTTATAGTAGGTGGTTTTTTGGGATCTAAACTAGCGCTCAAAATAGATCAATTATTACTTAAGAAAATCTTTGGGGTCTTCATGTTAATTATCGCAATTAAATTAATGTTCTTTAGCAAATAATATTTATTATATTTGAGTAATTAAA
>MPDD01000053.1 GCA_001874265.1 Bacteroidetes bacterium MedPE-SWsnd-G1
TGACCTTAAAATTTTAGACAAATTCGAATATGTGTTTAAAAAAGGAGAACGCATCGGTATTATTGGTAAAAATGGTACAGGCAAATCATCTTTTCTTAATATTCTTACGCAACAAATCCCTTTAGATGCAGGGAAAATTGTTGCTGGTGAAACGGTTAAAATTAGTTATTACACACAAAAAGGAATTAAAATAAAAGAAGGTCAAAAGGTAATTGAGGTCATAAAAGAATTTGGTGATTATATTCCTCTTGCAAAAGGCCATAAAATTTCAGCTAGCCAATTATTAGAACGGTTTTTATTCAGTAGAAAAAAACAATATGAATTTGTGGAAAAACTGAGTGGTGGAGAACAAAAACGCTTGTATTTATGCACTGTTTTAATTCAGAATCCTAACTTTTTAATTTTAGATGAACCTACAAACGATTTAGATATTGTAACCTTAAATGTATTAGAAAACTTTCTGTTAGATTTTCCTGGAAACCTTTTAGTGGTATCTCATGATCGTTATTTTATGGATAAAATAGTGGATTCATTGTTTGTTTTTGAAGGTCAAGGAAAAATAACCAATTTCCCCGGAAACTATTCAGATTATAGAGCCTACGAAGATTCTCAACCGAAGATTGAAGTGGTAAAAGAAAAGGTTGATAAAATTCAAAAAACGACAGCCAAAGTTCCAAAATTATCTTATCATGAAAAACGCGAATTTGAGCAAATAGAAAAAGACCTAGTGTCTTTAAATAATGAAAAATCAACCTACGAAAAAAAGTTTGTAGATGGCAGTGTGAGCCCTGATCAAATTCAAGAAGTATCTCAAAAACTACAGAATATTATTAATGAAATAGAAGCAAAAGAAGAGCGTTGGTTGGAAATTTCGATGAAATTAGACGTTTAAATATGTACAATTTCGGTATCCTGTAACAAGTTTTTGTTGAACAATCGCAATAATAATTGAGCAACCGCAATCGTATCTTTTTCACAATATTGAACAATTCGATCGAGGTCTTTTTCTTTATAAAAAACTGCAGCCACCTGACTGCCATCAATATCATCTTTGGGAGATGGGATTCCTAAAACACTTGCCATTAATTTTAAGGATGTATAATTTTTATAATCCCCAAATTTCCACAATTCCATCGTGTCTAAATGAGGAATTTCCCATGGCTTTTTTCCAAATAAATTTAACTTGACTGGTAAATCAATTCTATTAATTATCATTCTTCGTGCTATATATGGAAAATCAAATTCCTTTCCGTTATGAGCACATAATAATTGATTTACTTTATTAAAATGATTGTCTAACAATTTTTTAAAATCTAATAACAACTGCTCTTCATCCATTCCAGAAAATGAACGTACTCTAAAAGATCTCTTCGGTTCTAATTCTGAAAAATAGCCAACCGAAATACATACTATCTTTCCAAATTCAGCCCAAATACCCGCTCTTTCATAAAACGCTTCTGGTGTGTATTCTTCTTTACGTTGATATTGTGTTTTCTGTGCGAAAAGTTCTTTCTTTTCTTCTGTCAACAACTCAAACGACTCAACCTCAGGTACAGTTTCAATATCTAAAAACAAAATGTTTTTAAATTCTATTCTTGAATTCATGATGTAGCAATTTTAATACAAGGTATAATAAAGCACCTTTTATTGCAAAGGTGCTTACGATAAGTATTCATTTTGATTATTCAATGACCAATTTTCGTGTTGCCTTTTTCCCATCTTCTTCCACCCTTAAAATATAAATCCCTGGGTTTAATTTATCAACTTTAATAAGTACATTTCTTCTTACATTCTTTGCAAGCACAAGTTTTCCCAACATGTCATATACCTTTAATTCTTTAGTCGTACCTTGAGTAAAACTAATTCTAAAACTTCCATTTGTTATTGGATTTGGATATACCGCAAAACCATCGATTTGATTATAACCGTTTCTGGGTTCCGAATTTGATAATTGTCCAAATGACAATGTAGATGTTAGTAATACAATTATTAATAAGTAGTTTTTTTTCATAGAACTATTTAGGAAAACTTATAATCTACTCAAATATAGTGATTTAAATTAAAAGTTGAAAAATTAGACTTATAATGATAATGTTAAGAAATAATTATCAATCCATATCTTATTTTAAATCAACGTTAAGAATAAAAAGCCCAAAAGATTAAATGAGTATCTTTGAATCATTGATTAGAAAAATAGAATGAAAAAAAGTGATATTAAAATTTTATTGGTAGATGACGAGCCCGATATTTTAGAAATTGTCGGTTACAATCTTAAAAATGAAGGGTATTCCATTTTTACAGCAGAAAATGGAGTTCAAGCCATAAATCAAGCTGCAAAAATACGTCCTCATTTAATTTTGTTAGATGTTATGATGCCAGAAATGGATGGAATTGAGGCGTGTGAAAAAATTAGAGAACTCGAAGGATTAGAAGAGGTAATCATAGCGTTTTTTACAGCTAGAGGTGAAGACTATTCACAAATGGCAGGATTTGATGCAGGTGCCGATGACTATATTACCAAGCCGGTTAAACCAAAAGTTCTCATAGGTAA
The DNA here is from genome assembly GCA_001874265.1 of Bacteroidetes bacterium MedPE-SWsnd-G1. Taxonomy (GTDB): domain Bacteria; phylum Bacteroidota; class Bacteroidia; order Flavobacteriales; family Flavobacteriaceae; genus Urechidicola. The sequence continues at coordinate 2,552 of MPDD01000053.1, forward strand.
AGTGAAATCGCTTTTACGCAGGATAAAATCAGAAAAACAAGAGAATTTAGTTACTGTTGGCTCAATAACTATCAACAGAGATGAGTATTTAATCACTAAAAATGGGGATACTATTTTTCTTCCTAGAAAAGAATTTGAGTTATTAGCATTATTAGCTTCAAAACCAGGAAATGTATTTAAACGTGATGTTATTTTAAACAATGTTTGGGGTAGTGAAGTTGTTGTTGGAGGTAGAACCATAGATGTGCATATTAGAAAATTAAGGGAAAAAATTGGTGACGACTATTTTCAAACGGTAAAAGGCGTAGGGTATAAGTTTGTTGTAGACGCATGAAGTCTAAAAAAACATATGCGTTCGCTTTTTGGTGTGCCAGTTTAATTTCACTATTTCTTATCGGTATATTATTTGTGATTCATTTTCTACTGAATCGACCCGTAGAGCCACTAATAGCCGGAATTACAATTTTAGGAGTTTTTATTTTTTCTTTCGTAATTATTCAAATTAGAGTTGAATTGTTTATTTACTCAAGAATTAAAAAAATATATGACGAGGTGTCGTTATTAGATCAGACGGATCTTATAAAAACGTCCGTTACTCCGGATATGGAACACCTCTCTGAAGAGGTGCGAAAATTTGCTGAACAAAAACAAATTGAAATTACATCGCTTACTGAACAAGAATCATATAGAAGAGATTTCTTAGGTAATGTTGCTCATGAATTAAAAACACCTCTATTTACTGTTCAAGGGTATTTACTAACACTTTTGGACGGAGCCATGGACGATAGTGAAATTAGTGAAAAGTATTTAAAAAGAGCTAATAAGGGTGTAGAAAGATTGGTCGCAATTGTACAAGATTTGGACCTCATATCAAAATTGGAATCTAATGAAATGACCCTTGAGATTGAACCTTTTAATATTGTTGAATTGATTGAGGGAATCATGGAGTTATTAGAAATTCGCTCAAAACCAAGAGGAATTAAAATTGTATTTGATAAAAAGTATGATGTTCCTGTTTTGGTGTATGGAGACAAAAAAAGGATAGAACAAGTTCTTACCAATTTAATAGTAAATTCATTAAAATACGGTAAACTCAACGGTACTACCACACTAAGTATAGAACCTAATGGGTACAAGAAAGTTCTAGTTAAAGTAACCGATAACGGAGAAGGCATTCAAAAAGAACATTTGTCTCGATTGTTTGAGCGTTTCTATAGGGTGGATCAAAGTAGGTCTCGAGAACAAGGTGGCTCTGGATTGGGTTTGTCTATTGTTAAGCATATAATTGAAGCACACGACGAAACAATTCTTGTAAAAAGTGAATTTGGTAAAGGGTCAGAATTTTCATTTACGATGAAAAAGGTTAAATAAGTCTTTAGAAAGCCCTATACTAAAATCATGAATAAACCCCGAATAATCCTTCATATTTTCCAGCATTTGTATTTCAAATTTTTCCTCTGTAGCATATGGAGCGATTGAAATGACCTCTAAATACTTGGCTAGATATTCTTGCTCATCTTGTCCTTTGGTTGGAATAAAAAAGACTTTTTTACCTATTATTGCCAAATCCATTATTGTAGAATAACCTGAACGAGCCAAGACAACTTTACTCTGGGCAATCGCCTTTTCTAATTCATCAGACTTCAAAAAATTCTTATAGGTTATCTTTTTTGAATTTTTAAAACTTGTTTCTGAATTTATTAATCCTCTAACAAAAAGTACAGAGCCATTGAAGTTTTTAAGTTCTTCAATTAGTTTATTTTCTAATTGTGACCTCTGAGGTTCAATACCCGATAACAAAATTAATAAGTCGTACTTAATTTCAATTTTTCTCTTTTTTAAACGACTAAGAATTCCAATTTTTCGAATCTTACCATTTGATTCATTCTTTGACAATAGTCCTGATAAACTTAATTCTCCTTCTACATCTGGCACCCAACATTCGTCGAACTTATTTATATAATATTGATGAACTCTACTTGTAAAAAATGTAAAAATACCCGACAACACATTAATTTGATGTGTTATATATACAGATGGTATTCCCTTATTTCTTACCCCAATTCTATTGTCAGAAATTATACCAATGATGTTTTTATCCCTTATTAATTGTGATACAACTTGCCTTTCTTTTATTATAGTCTTGATCACTTTTGGCAACCTAAACAACAATTTTAGTTTTAGAAAAGTTCCATTTTTTGGGTATGATATCCCGTAAGATGGTAAATTAATTGAGTCTAATAATGGAAATTCTTTTTGAAGTAGTTTTAAGGCATCACCATCACTTGCAATGATTGGGTTGAACCCTTTTGCTTGTAGTTCATGAATTATTGGGATACAACGCGTAGCGTGTCCAATTCCCCAATAAAGTGGAGCTACTAAAACCTTATTTGTATTTGATTTAGGGATAATAATGTTGTAAATAAGAATATTTTAATTCAATTAATACACTTCGACAGGCTCAGTGTGACAATCTATTACTTAACCTAGTTTTGTCAGTCTGAGCCTGTCGAAGACCCGTACTGCGAATAATTTTTTGAATACAAAACCAGTTTTTCCCAATCTTCATTTATCAGAGCAATTTTCTTCCTTCTACTCCAACCCTTTAATTGCTTCTCAACCCTTATAGCCTCTTTTGGATCTGTAAACTGCTCTAACCATTTCAATTTAACTGGTCTTCTTTTAAAAGTATAGGAATCTTTAATTTTACCAACGTTGTGTTCGTAAATTCTTCGCTCTAAATCAGACGTTATACCAATATAGAATGACGTGTCTGAACACTCAACAATATAAACAAAGTACAAGTTCATAATCAAAGTTAATTAAAAATGGTCTTCGACAGGCTCAGACTGACATTTTTAACACCATCATTCTAGTCTTCATTAAACTTTGATAGTCACGACAACTATAGGGGCAGTATGACATCATAGACCAATGAAAAAATCGACTAAAATAATTTAGTTAAGACGAAATTAAAGCATCATCCTCTTTTCTTACCAATTTGATAATACTCGATTCCATTGTTTTCTAGATCGAAAGCATTGTATTGATTTCTACCATCAAATATAATAGGATGTTTTAATTTTGACTTAATCTCTTCAAAATCGGGAGAACGAAACTCTTTCCATTCCGTTAATAAAATCAATGCATCAGCATTATTTAGAACTTCATATTTAGATTCTACATAAGAAACTTCAGAAGTGTCTTTTAGATAAAACTCTTTTGCTTCCGTCATTGCTTTTGGATCATAAGTCACTATTTTTGCTCCTCTTTTAACCAATTCTTTCACAACATAAATAGCAGGTGCCTGACGCATATCATCAGTACCTGGTTTAAATGCCAACCCCCATAAACCAAATGTAAATCCATTTAAATCTTCGCCAAAGCGAGCAATAATTTTATTTGCTATAACTAACTTTTGATTGTCATTCACTTTTTCAACCGAAGAAATTAATTCTGCTTGGTAATTATTTTCACTTGCTATAAGAGTTAAGGCTTTAACATCTTTAGGGAAACATGACCCGCCATAACCGCTACCAGGATATATAAAACTATATCCTATTCTTTTATCAGACCCAATACCTATGCGCACATTATTGACATCTGCACCAACCAACTCACAAATATTTGCAATTTCATTCATAAATGAAATCTTAGTAGCTAACATAGCATTTGCAGCATATTTGGTCATCTCAGCAGAGCGAATATCCATTTCGATAAAACGATCATTTGTCCTAAAAAATGGCGCATATAATTTACGCATTACTCCTAAAGCATAATCATTATCCGCTCCTATAACCACTCGATCGGGTTTCATAAAATCTTCAATTGCAGCCCCCTCTTTTAAAAACTCAGGGTTAGAAACAACATGGAATTCTATGTCTAAATTTCTCTTTTCTAATTCGGCCAGTATGGTTGCTCTAACTTTATCCGCTGTACCTACAGGAACTGTAGACTTATCTACAATCACAAGAGGATTCTCCATTAATTGACCAATTTGTTTTGCAACAGACAATACGTATTGTAAATCAGCAGAGCCATCTTCTCCCATAGGAGTTCCAACTGCTATAAAAAGTATATTTGAATTGGATAAGCCTTCCTCTAGAGATGTGCTAAAGTGTAAGTTTCCACTTTCTACATTTGATAACACCATAGATTCCAACCCTGGCTCAAAAATTGGAATATCACCATTTTTAAGCCCATTAATTTTAACCTCATCTACATCGACACAAGTTACGTGATTCCCCATTTCAGAAAAACAGGTCCCCGAAACCAACCCTACATAACCAGCACCAATAACTGTTAAATTCATTTTATATATTTTAAATGCACTTCGACAAGTGCAGTGTGACGTTTTGAATGTCACTAAATTTATCTCATACTAAGTCAGTCTGAGCATGTCTAAGACTCAAACTGTGAATAATTTTTTGAATACAAAATCAGTTTTTCCCAGTCCTTATTTATTTGTGCTATTTTCTTTTTTCTACTCCAACCCTTTAATTGTTTCTCAATCTTTATAGCTTCATTAGGATTTGTAAACTGTTCAAACCATTTTAATTCAACTGGTCTTCTCACAAATGTATAAGCCTCTTTTTTGACACCATCATTATGCTCATAGATTCTTCGCTTTAAATCATTTGTTATTCCAATATAATATGACGTATCCGAACATTCAACAATATAAACGAAATACAATTTCATAAATCAAAGTTAATTAAAAATGGTCTTCGACAGGCTCAGACTGACATTTTTAATAACCTCTCCAATATTCAAAAGATTCAATGTGAAATCGGAGAAATGAACAACCTACTACAAATCAAAACCAATATCTCTTCTAAAGTTCTTCTTGTCGAATTGTATCTTTTCTACATTTTTATAAGAGGTAGTCAAGGCTTCCTTAAAACTAGTCCCAAAAGAGGTAACAGCAATTACTCGTCCTCCATTTGTTACGATTGATCCGTCCTCTTTCTTTTCAGTACCTGCATGAAATATAATTGAATCATCCACGTTTTCAACTCCAGTAATTTTTTTTCCTTTTTCATAGGCTTCCGGATAACCTCCTGATACTAACATTACTGTTGTAGCACTTCGTCCGTCTATCACTACTGAAACTTTGTCTAAACTATTATTTGCCGTAGCGATGAACAGTTCTAACAAATCAGATTTAACTAAAGGAATAACCACTTCCGTTTCAGGATCTCCCATTCGACAATTATATTCAATTACCATTGGTTCATTATTTACAATAATAAGACCAAAAAAGATGAATCCTTTGTATGGAATCCCATCCTTTATTAAACCATCAACAGTTCTCTTTATTACCTTTTCTTCAATCTTCTCTAACAATTCTTTAGAAGCAAATGGCACTGGTGAAACTGCACCCATACCGCCTGTGTTCAAGCCAACATCTCCTTCTCCAATTCTTTTATAATCTTTTGCGCTAGGTAAGTTTACATAACTTGTTCCATCCGTTAGAATAAAACAACTCATTTCAATTCCATCTAAGAACTCCTCAATAACAACCGTACTACTTGCTTCACCAAACTTTTCGTTCGTTAGCATATCAGTTAGCTCATCTTTTGCTTCTTGTAAATCGTTTAATATTACAACACCTTTGCCTGCCGCTAAACCATCTGCTTTTAGTACATAAGGCGCATTTAAACCTTCTAAAAACGAATGTCCTTCCGTCAAATTTTCATTGGTAAAACTCTTATATGCAGCAGTTGGAATATTATGTTTTTCCATAAATTCCTTTGCAAACTCCTTACTCCCTTCAAGTTGTGCTGCATATTCCTGCGGTCCGATTACTGCAACGTCTTTAATCTCATTGTCAGTTAAAAAGAAATCATGAATACCTTCTACCAAAGGCACTTCTGGACCAACAATAACTAGCTCAATTTCATTCTCTAAAACAGTCCTCTTAATTCCCTGAAAATCTGAAACTCCAATATTTACATTTGTTCCAACTTCAGAAGTTCCTGCATTACCGGGTGCAATAAATAATTGATTTAGTTTTTCACTTTGACTCAATTTCCATGCAATAGCATGCTCTCTTCCTCCTGATCCAATAATAAGTACATTCATTGTTTTTGGTTACCTTTTAATACCACACCAATGGTGGCAATAATTATCTCAATATCTGTTAGCAAAGATATGTTATCTTGTTTTAATAAAAAGAATAAGCCTTCCAATAATTACATATGAATTCACACTATATTATTTCTCGAATACTTATAATATGGAAGGGTTTTTTGAATAATTTCTATCATTTTATCTTCATTTCCTTCTATACTTGCTTTCTTTAGTTCAGAAATTTTAGTATTTAACTGGTTCTTATCAATCATTTTAACGGATTTGATACTATTTATTCTTTCAAACTTTGTGGATGCTATCTCTTCAAACTCAAACTTTAATGCTTCTTCTAATTTTTCACCATCACGTAAACCGATTATTTCAATTTCGATATCGGTTGGAATAGAAAGATTTTTTAATCCCGCTAAACGATTAACCAAATCTAGAATGGAAATGGAGTCACCCATATCAAACATCAAAGTCTCTCCGCTTTGTCCATAAATACCGGCTGTTAAAATTAATTGACAAGCTTCTCCCTTCGTCATAAAGTAACGCTTAGCCTTAGTATCCGTTATTTTGATTGTTTTCTTTGATTTAATACACTCCAAAAAATATGGGATTACTGAACCGTTAGTATGAATTACATTGCCAAATCTAGCAACAGTAAATTCAGTGCTACTTTTTTCTACTAAAGCTTTAATATACAATTCAGCAATTCTTTTAGACGCTCCCATAATACTTTTCGGGTGCACTGCTTTATCCGTAGATATAAGCACAAATTTTTTAACTTGAT
>MPDD01000054.1 GCA_001874265.1 Bacteroidetes bacterium MedPE-SWsnd-G1
CCATTATTCAAGGTTTTATCGGTTGGTTTATGTTAACCATCTTTAGTGTATCGTTAATCTCTCAATTGTTGAATTAATATCTTATAATAAAAAATATGAATGAGACCTTTCGACTCCGCTCAAGGTGACAAGTATAGATTAAGCACAAAAAAAGCCGCTCAAATGAGCGGCTTTAAATATTTAAAACGATTAAGGAATTAAGCCTTACCGTCCATTTTATCTTTCAATGCTTGTAAAGCGTCGTTAGCATCACCTAATGTTGGTTTATCAGCATCTTGTGATTTTCTAGCAGCAGCTTTAATATTCTTTTGCTCTTCAGCTCTAAAGATAGCAGAGTGAGAAATAACGATTCTACGGTACTCCTTGTTGAATTCTAAAATTTTGAATTCAGCAGTATCACCTTTTACTAATTTAGAACCATCTTCTTTAGACATATGACGTCCTGGAACAAATGCATCTACACCTTCTTCTAAAGTTACAATTGCACCTTTATCAGTAGTTTCTTTTACAGTTCCTGTATGAACTGAATCAATAGCGTATGTTGCTTCATGTCCATCCCAAGGGTTATCTTGAGTTTGCTTGTGTCCTAAGTTTAACTTACGACCTTCAACGTCTAATTCTAATACTTGTACAGATAGTTTATCACCAATTGCTGTGAAATCAGATGGGTGCTTTACTTTCTTAGTCCAAGATAAATCAGAGATATAAACTAATCCGTCAATTCCTTCTTCTAACTCAACAAATACTCCAAAGTTTGTGTAATTTCTTACAATTCCTTCGTGTGTAGAACCTACAGGATATTTCTTAGTAATATCTGTCCATGGATCTGGGTGTAATTGTTTGATACCAAGCGACATTTTACGGTCTTCTCTATCTAATGTTAATACTACAGCCTCTACTTCATCTCCAACTTTTACAAAGTCTTGAGCTGAACGTAAGTGCGTAGACCATGACATTTCAGAAACGTGTACTAAACCTTCAACACCTTCAGATACTTCGATAAATGCACCGTAATCTGCAATTACAACAACTTTACCATTTACTTTATCACCAACTTTAAGGTCAGCATTTAAAGCATCCCATGGGTGAGCGCTTAATTGCTTCAATCCTAATTGGATTCTTGTTTTCTGATCGTCGAAATCTAAGATTACAACGTTTAATTTTTGGTCTAATTCTAAAATCTCACTTGGGTGATTAATTCTACTCCAAGATAAATCTGTAATATGTACTAAACCATCTACACCACCTAAATCAACGAATACACCGTAAGAAGTAATGTTTTTAACAACACCTTCTAATACTTGTCCTTTCTCTAATTTACCGATGATTTCTTTTTTCTGTAATTCGATATCAGCCTCGATTAACGCTTTATGCGATACTACAACGTTTTTAAATTCGTGGTTGATTTTTACAACTTTGAATTCCATTGTTTTCTCTACATACTGATCGTAATCTCTAATTGGCTTCACATCAATTTGTGATCCTGGTAAGAACGCTTCAATTCCGAATACGTCTACAATCATACCACCACGAGTTCTACATTTAACAAATCCGTTAACAACTTCTCCAGATTCGTGTGCTGCATTTACTCTATCCCATGCTTTAATTACACGAGCTTTTTTGTGAGATAATACTAATTGACCAGTAATATCTTCTCTTTTATCAACCAATACTTCAACAGTATCTCCTACTGCTAAGTTAGGGTTGTAACGGAATTCGTTTAAAGAAATAACTCCTTCTGACTTAGAGTTGATATCAATAATTGCTTCACGCTCAGTTTTTCTAATAACTGTTCCTTCAATTACTTCTCTTTCTGTTACGAAACCTACAGTACCTTCTAAAGCAGCTTCAAATGCTTTTAACTTTTCTTCTTCTACTTCTTCGATACCTTGCTCGTACTTATGCCAATCAAAGTTTTCTAAAAACTCCTCTGGCGTAGCAGCTGTATTTTCTTCTTCTTCAACTAATTCTAGTTTTTCTTCTACAACATCTTCTTCTACTTCTTCTACTACTTCGGCTACAGGCTCATCAATAACTCCTGCTACCACTTCGTTTACCGTTTCAGCAGCTGCTTCTTCTACAACTACTTCTTCTTTTTTTGTTTGTTCTGACACTTCTTTTTGTTTTGATTCTTTCGCTTCTGCGAAAATTGATTGTGCGCCTAAATCTTCTACCAAAATGGTATAGAAAATAGCGCGGTATTTATTTCTATTTGATTTTCCAATTTTCTCGATAGCAGATGCAATAGCAGTATCTAGTGCTTCGCTATCTTCCAATCCTAACTTTTTAATTAAAAAGTTTTTCTTGATTGTTTCTAATTCTTTCTTGTTTGATGAGGATACTTTCTCGGAATCCGCTTTGTAGATTGAAGGTCCTAATCCCTTCGTTACGGCTGCTAATAATTCAGCATTTAATCCTAATCCTAACTTTTCAACCTCACTTGAGTAAAGGTCTATTTTTTCTTGTAATTTTGACATAATGTCTCCATCGCTTTGTATCTTACTAAAAATCAGATCTTTTAAACGAAATTTCCACTAAGAGAAATTAATAATAATTCGATATTCAACCCTTTCAAAATCTGTACTCGTAAAAAGGAGTGCAAATGTATGAATTCTAAATCGAATTTACAAACTATAATTTGGAGATTTTTTCAGTAGTAAAAAAATGACCTTTAGACAGTTAAATGATAGTGGGCATGGCCTATAATTAACTAATCCACTTTTTAAAATCTTTCACCTTTTCCCTACTTACAATAATTTCGTTTTCAGAATAATTGTTTAAGATTACTTTTAATCTACTATTGGTGTACGAAACAATATCTTTTATAGCATCTAAATTCACGTAAAATTTTCGACTTACTCGAAAGAATTTAGTAGGGTCTAATTCTGTTTCTAATTCTTCTAAAGAATAATCTATTAAATAATCCCGTTTTGAAGATGTAAACAAGTAAGAACCTTTGTTTTCGCTATAAAAACATTCAATTTCATCTATTGGAACAATTTTAATATGTTGCCCTACTTTTATAGTAAAGCGCTTTTTAAACGTTTTATCAAGTGGATTTACCAAGAGTTTCTTTATTTGTTCTAAATCTACTTGCAAGTTGTGTTTTTCTGGTCGGTTTAGTTTAAACTTATCAATAGCATTGCTCAATTCTTCATCGTCTATTGGCTTTAGTAAATAATCTATACTATTCAACTTAAATGCCTTTAAAGCATACTCATCATAAGCAGTTGTAAAAATAATGGCGCTATTCACTTCTACTTGATCAAATATTTCAAATGACAATCCATCTGACAATTGAATGTCTAGCATTATAAGATCTGGATGCTCATTATCTTTAAAATAAGCAACCGCTTCTTCTACCGAATGCAACATGGCTTGGGTTTCAATATTGATTTCTGCTAGCATTCTAGACAAGCGTCTTGCAGACGGCTTTTCATCTTCAACAATAATTACTTTCATAGTTTTATTAAAATAAATTTATCATTACCATTAATCTAAGGAGTCTTCATCCATATATTTCTTAATCTTACGCTCTTCCCAGTTTTTTGAAAAAACAAGATTCTTCCCAAAAACACCTATCCAATGCGACACCAATCCAATTCCCCAAAAGAACCAAACCGAAAATATTCCAAAATCTGGATAGAAATGTATTTCACCATCAAAAAACATCCTACGAATGGTTCCTCCAAATGTGATGAATATATTCACAACTAAATACCAGAATAAATGCCAGTAAAACCCTTTTATATCTTTAACACGTTTCTGAGCCCGTGCATATTTTTCCTCTTCGAAATAATCTTTTTCCATCATTTAAAATTTAAAATTCATCATTTTCCATTAATTCCTTAATCTTTTTATCTTCCCAATCTCTTGGCACCCCAAAAGTTATAAAAGCATGAATTAACACTCCTATTCCCCAGCCTATTGCAGAAAACCAAAACCATTGATACTCCCAATAAGTCATGTAATTAATAAATATTAAAAAGGGAATTATGATACAATATGCAGTAACGTTTGAGTAGAATGCTTTAATTTCTTTCACTCTTTTTTCTGCTTTGATATATCTTCTTTGTAATTCTTTATCGTCCATTACTGTAATTTTATAAGTTTTCTTTATTCATTATTTCTCTAATCTTACGCTGCTCCCAACTTGCTCCATAACCGAAGATTTGAAATGCTTGTATTACAATTCCTAAGCCCCAACCTCCCATTGGAAACCAAAACCAATGGAATCCTGGTGAAGTACTTAAGTTTATATAGATTAAAAATGGGATTACAATACAATAGGCTACGATACTTCCGTAGAATCCCTTTAAATCTTCTACTCTTTTCTTTGCTCTTAAATATTTGCTATTATCGTTTATATAATCAGTTTTCATTTTTTTAATTTTTTGTGTTAACAACGGTAATTTAACTTTGAACTCTTTATTGTTGTTCGTGATTTCAACTTTAGCCTTTGAAACCAGACTATACCGCTGATTTATATTTCTTAACCCAACCTTAGTTCCTTTTTCTATAGATGCTTTTGGGTTTACATTATTCTTAATTATTAAAGAACCATCTTTCTCAAAGATCTCAATACTCAATGGCTTTGTAGATGTAATTGTATTATGTTTTACCGCGTTTTCTAATAAAAGTTGTAATGATAATGGCACAATTTTTAAATCTGGATCACTTACCGTATCAGGAATTTTAAATGTAATACCATCTTCAAATCGCATTTTAAGTAAGTCCATGTAAGACTTTGCAAATTTCAATTCCTCTTCAACAGGAATTAAATCCTTGTCTTTTTGCTCTAATACATATCTATATACCTTAGACAACTTTGTTGTAAATTTCTCTGCCTGTCTTGGATTTTCATCAATTAGCGACGTTAATACGTTTAGACTATTGAATAAAAAGTGTGGGTCTAATTGATTTTTTAAAGACTCAAATTTGGCCGTTTCAGTTTTTGCTACCAACTGAGATTCTTTTACTTTCTTTTGCTGATATTTATTATAGAAATAAAATACATGAAAAGAAACTACAATAGTTAAGGTTATCCATAAACCAAAAGAATAGGCTTTCCAAGATTCATTTGCCAAGAAATTTTCTACTGTTTGCCCGTTAAGAAAGACATCTGTTAATAATCTTAATACGAAAAGTCCTAATAATGTAAGTATAACCGAACCAAATATGCCGACAATAATTCTTATTGGTGTTTCTCCTTCTTTCCATTTTCTACCATTTAGATAATCGAAGAAATACATGTTAGAATACCCCAATACAAAAGCATACAATTGATAGAATGTGAATTCAATTATAAAATCTTGAGTTGAATCATATTGAAATCTATCGCCCCAAAGAACATTGCCTAAAACAAAGACTGCACATCCTATTATAAATACCAATATTAGATTTTTCGTTGTTTTTCTCATCTTTATAAAACTTGAATCAATTCAATCTCAAATGTAAGGTTTGTGTTGTTAACTTCAAATTTAGCCTCATCAAAACTTGGAGGACCAAAATTAAACACATTATTACTTACTCCATATTGCTCTTTCGGAATTCCACTTTCTAACAAATCCATTTGTTGATTATCATTTACATCATGAAAACAAAGCACTGCATAATTTCCATTTGGCAAATCCGAAAATGAAGTTGTTGTTTTCCCATTTGTTATTTTTGAATATGAAGATTTCAGAGCTTTTCTTTTATTAAAACTCTCTTCAGAATCAAAGATCATATAATACATAGTCCCTTTATCGGTACCAATATCATTAATTGCAACTTCTACATTGTTAGATGACTTTGTTGAGTTGCTGTCTTGTGAAAACCCTAATAAGGCGCTCATAGACATTACTATTGTTAATACTACTCTAATCATAATTAGTTTTTTTATTAGTTCTTAATGTTTAAAATTTCTGTTTTCCGACCAGCGGATTCTTTTACTGTTTTTAAAATTGCTAAAGAATGCATGTTCTTTGCTTTCTGTTGGTGTGTACATAATTGTTTTCATCTTTATAAGTTTTTAAATGTTTGCATTAATTACACAACAAAAGTGCAGCAGAAATAAAGTTTACCAAACAATAGTAAACCGAACTGTTATTTTTTTAGGATGAATTGTATATAAACAATAAAAGACCGCCATATGGCAGTCTTTCTATCATTGTATTAAAGGTTTAATTCCTTAGTTTCTAAACTTATTCTGAGTAATAATACTCTTTAATCGCGCCTTTAAATCGGTACCCGTATCATATATCATTTGTTCGTTTGTAGGAAATGGAGCCGCTTTTAAAGTAATCCATTCTATATAACTACCATTAACTGCTCTTCTATCACCATTATACGTTGCATAGTAATGTTCAAATACAAATTCACTTTCAATAGGAAATGTTTGTAGTACTTGATTGGTATTAAAATCTACAAACTGAACTTGGCCTGCAACCAAAGAAGTTTTTAGTTGCCCTATTTCTAATAATTCACATTTAACAGTAATCATTTTATCTACTTTAATTTGATTGCCCAAACTGTCTTTTACTCTATTTCCGTTATCATCAACCACATAGGTAAATCCGTCTTTTATTAATTTTTCTTGATGCACCTCTTTTTCCTTAATACGTTCAGGAGAAACTTCGATGGTCCTTAAGTTTAATTCCAAACCAAAATCATAATTAATATCTGCACTTTTAGAACTGTGATAAACAGTCCATAAATCATTTAAACCATAAGTATCGAAATTTAGAAGATCTTCTTCTAATCTTACCGGAATTACCTTTTCGGTATCATTATTTACAGAAACAAAAACATAGTCAATTCCTTTGGCATGAACCTCATTCATTAGAGATCTTACATCCTTATAATTAGGATTAATCTCTTCTAAATATTCTAAATTATAATAAATTGATCGTAAACTATTTTTATCATTTGTATTTATACCTCCCACAGCTTGATTGTATAAGTACGAAGACAAATTCTCTTTTGAAGTTATCAGATCCGTGCTATAATTGTTAAAGGTGAACTTTGCATTCTTACCCGTTTCTATAATTGGAAGTGGTAGTAAAGGGCGGATTTGTTCTTGTCTATTATTTAACGATACGTACAACTTATAAATTTGCTCTAAATTTTCAGGGTTTGATTCGCTCTGCAAAAATGAAATCTGACCTAAATCACGTTCTGTAACTTTTGCAAAGGCTTCTTCTAACATATATACATATTGCTGATTTCCTTTCTTCGTTTTGTTATTTCTTAATTTTTGAAGTGCAAGATTAATCGCTTTGTCGTAGTTTCCTGTGTTTATCGCTTTCTGAGTAGATTTAGCACTACTACAAGCAACAATGAACAATACGGTAAATGAATAAAGTAGGGTTTTTCTCATAATATTAGTTTTAATGGCTACTACATTTAGCGTGCCAAAACATATTTTTAGGGCGAATTTAGGGTATTTTTTTTACCAATCACCAATTCACCTTATTTTTGAAACAAATAATACTCATGACTTTCAATCAAGCCAATAAATCAGATTTAACGAGCATAATACAATTATTAAAAAACGCCTCTATAGAATTGGAAGAAAAAGGTATTGACCAGTGGAAATACTGGCAAAATCCCCCTAAAGAAAAAATAGATTGGCTGAAACAAGGATTATTGAATAATGAATTCTTCTTTGTAACCGAAAATGAAAGGGTTATTGGTATGTTTCGATTGTTATATGAAGATGAATTGTACTGGGGTAAACAAAACGATAAAGCAGGATACATTCATTCTTTAGTTATTAAAAATGAGTTTAAGGGACGGGCTTTCGGAAATAAAATTGTGGCTAAAATTGAAACGTATTTATTAAATAATCAAGTTTCATTACTCCGACTCGATTGCGTTTCAAATAACAAAGGTCTTTGTTCGTATTACGAAAAACTTGGTTTTAAAAAAGTTGGTGAAGTACAAATGCCTCTTTCACTTAACAATTTGTACGAAAAGAAATTAAACTAACTGTATTCCGGAATTTTTCCTTTTACACCATTATACAAAGAACGAATTTCTTTTATATCAGCATCTTTATCAGAAGTGGTATAAAATGGTTCGGCTATGGTAATTAATTTATGTTCGAAATCTAACACCGTTCTAACAATTGGCACGTTTGCTCCCTTAGCAATATGGTAAAATCCAGACTTCCAAACTTCTACTTTTTTTCTTGTTCCTTCTGGCGATAAAGACAACACAAATTTCTCTCTAGAATTATACAACTCTACAATAGCATCAACTTTATTTGTGCTTTGAGACCTATTTACAGGAACACCCCCCGTCATTCTAAAAACAAACCCAAAAGGCCCTTTAAACAAAGATGCTTTACCTATATAATTCGCTTTTAAACCAGTAGAACTTCGAATCAACAAACCCATTATAAAATCAATCCAATGTGTATGTGGCGCCACAATAATTATATATTTTTTAATATCTAAAGGAAAACCACCTTCAATTTTCCAGCCCATTAAAGTGTGTAAAATAAATCGGCTAATTCCTTTCATAAATTCGTTTGATTCTTATGCAGACAAATATAAAAATCTTAATTTTATAAACTAATATTCTAACTATGAATCCCTATATACTTTCAATTCTCATTGCACTAGTTTTTCTTGCCGTTGGGTTTGTTGTAGGTAAAACTATAACTGCTTTAAAACTAAAAAACACAAGTGCTGGTCTTAATGCTTCTTTAGAATCCCAAAAAATTGCAATGGAGGAAAAAGAACGCTTAATAAAACGCATGCAAGAGGATCTAGAATTGATTAGAAATGAAAAGGAGCAATTGACTATCGATTTTACACGTAAAGATTCTGAATTAAAAAACACGAATCAAAAATTAGTTGAAAACAAACAAGAGGTAGAAAAATTACAAGAAAAATTCACGAAAGAATTTAAAGTCTTGGCAAATGAAATTTTAGAATCTAATTCGTCAAAAATCACAAAACAAAACAAGGAGAATTTAGAAACGATTCTAAATCCTTTGCAGGAAAAAATAAAAACATTCGAAAAGAAAGTTGAAGATACACATAAAGACTCTATAGATCGTCATGCAGCGTTAAGACAACAAATAGTTGGACTTAAAGAGTTAAACGAACAAATGAGTAAAGAGGCCATAAACCTTACCAAAGCGCTAAAAGGAGACAGTAAAGTACAGGGAGATTGGGGAGAAACACAACTTGAGGTATTACTTGAAAAAGCGAACCTTTCAAAAGAAATTCATTACACAACTCAAGGCGGATATAGAGATGAAGAAGGAACATTAAAAAAACCTGATTTTGTCATCAACCTACCAGACAACAGGCATTTAATT
>MPDD01000055.1 GCA_001874265.1 Bacteroidetes bacterium MedPE-SWsnd-G1
GATATGCTCCGTAAGGCTATGGGAAAAAAGATTTTTGCCCTTCTAGAAAAATTAAAGCCACTCTTTATGAATGGCGGTAAAAAGAATGGTCATCCAGAAGAGACCTTGGAAAAGATTTGGAAAGATTGGGAGGCATTTGCTGCCTACGCATTTAACAAATCACACTCCACTTGTTACGCGTATATTGCTTACCAAACGGCCTATTTAAAAGCACATTATCCCGCGGAATATATGGCTGCTGTACTCTCAAATAACATGAGAGACATTAAGCAAATCACCTTCTTTATGGAGGAATGTAAACGTGCAGGACTACCTGTTTTAGGGCCGGATATTAATGAATCGTACTACAAGTTTGCAGTAAATAATGAAGGCGCTATTCGTTTTGGAATGGGAGCCATTAAAGGAGTTGGAGAAGGTGCTGTAGAAACCTTTATAAATGAGCGAAAAGAGAATGGTCATTTCAAATCCATTTTTGATGTTGCCAAACGGGTAGATTTACGCGCCGCCAATAAACGAACATTCGAAGGAATGGTGTTTGCGGGTGGATTTGATAGTTTTAATCAACACCGAGCGCAGTATTTTTCTTTAGACGAAAAAGGACAAACCTTTTTAGAAAAAGCAATTAAATACGGTAACCGATACCAAGAAAACAAAAATTCTTCTCAGGTATCACTATTTGGAGAGGCTTCCGAAATTCAACTAGATGAACCTATTATTCCAACTTGTGAAGAGTGGGGAATGATGGAAAAACTATCCAAAGAAAGAGAAGTTGTTGGTATTTATATCTCTGGTCATCCATTAGATGATTTTAAATCTGAATTGGATTCTTTTTGCAATGCAGATTTAACAGCCTTTCAAGACTTAAAACAACTCATGAACAAAGATGTTTCTATTGCGGGTATAGTATCTAGTGTAGAACATCGAGTTTCTAAACAAGGACAAGGTTGGGCTAGTTTTGTAATAGAGGACTATTATTCTTCGTATGAATTCAGATTATTTAAAGAAGACTACTTAAAGTTTAAACACTTTCTAGTTCCGAATTCTTTTTTATTCTTGAGAATTTCAGCAAGAAAAAACTTTTACAATGATGACGTACGGCTGAAGTTTACAGAAATAGAGTTACTGCATGGCGTAATGGAGAAACTTTCTAAGAAGATTACAATTAGTCTTGACATATCTGAAATAACTTCTGAAAAACTAAGTAAAATTACTAGCATATTAAACACATATAAAGGTGGTAAACCTGTTTACTTTAATGTTATAGATGTTTCAGAAAAAGTAAAACTAAGTATGGCGAGTAGGTCCTATAAAATAGATATAAGTAATGAGTCTTTAAACTCATTAAAGAAAGAAGATTTCAATTTTAAATTGAATTAATACTATTTTTGTCTTCATGAAAAAAATCTTGCTATTCTTTCTTTTAGTTAGTTATGGAATAATTTGGGCTCAAGACTCTGATGCTAAAAAAGAAAAATATACGCAGAACTCTATTCAGGCAGAATATTTTTACGGCAATACTTTAAAACATCAGCCTAATATTGCTCCTATTATTCAAGGTCATCCACAGGGAATTATTCTAAGTTGGAATCGTAAAAATTTCGGAGCTGAGGAATGGGAACAACATTACAATTATCCCGATGTTGGTTTTTCTTTTGCTTATCAAGATTATAACAGTGATATTGTTGGTGAATTATATTCATTATATGGTCATTACAATTTTTACTTATTGAACCGAAAAAGTAAAAACCAATTAATGCTACGAGCAGGTATTGGTTTGGCCTGGAATACAAATCCATATGATAAAGAGACCAACAATAAGAATATCTCATTTGGAACTCATTTAAACTCTAGCACCTATTTTAAACTTTTTTACCAACGCGAACGGATTTTTAAAAACCTAGGTGTTGAGGCAGGATTAACTTTTATCCATGCATCTAATTCTAATTTTAAATCACCAAATACAGGACTGAACACATGGGGAGCAACCGTAGGATTAAATTATAATTTAGAAGGTGAAGATTATGAAATTATTGAAAGAGAAATAACTGAAGATTACAAAGAACCAATAAAATTTAATATAGTTTTTAGAGGTGGTGTTAACGAATCTGAAATTATTGGAAGTGGCTTATTTCCGTTTTTTGTTTTTTCTGGCTATGTTGATAAACGTATTGGACGAAAGTCTGCCTTCCAATTCGGAACTGACATATTTATTTCTCCGTTTATGAAAGATTATATAGAATATTGGAATATAAACTTTCCTGACAGAGCGGTTGAAACTTCTGACATTACTAGAATTGGTCTTTTTCTTGGACACGAATTATTTGTAAACAAAATATCGATCATTGCTCAGTTAGGTTATTACGTGCATTATCCGTTTCCTTATGAAACACAATATTATGAGCGATTGGGAATTAAACGCTATTTTGGTGATAAATGGTATGCTGCAGCTAGTTTAAAGGCTCATGGAGCCAACGCAGAAACAGTAGAATTTGGAGTTGGAATTCGCTTGTAGTCAATTATGAAAAAATTTATTCTCATCCTAATAATTAGTTGCTGCTTATTTGCCGAAGCACAAGAAAAGGAGCAGTCTTCTTATTTTCAGCTTGATTATTTTTATGGAAACATTATTGAGCACGCCCCTCAATTAAAACCTATTATTCAATCGCACCCGAGTGGTTTTATTTTTAGTTGGAATAAAAAAAATATTGAAAACACCCAGTTCAACCAAACATATAATTTTCCCGATGTTGGTTTTTCTGCTAGTTATCAAGATTTTAAGACCGAAACACTTGGAGAGGTTTACGGAGTATATACGCATTACAACTTTTACCTAACAAATCGAACTTCTAAAAACCAGGTGAAATTAACAACAGCTATGGGGTTAGCCTATAGCACGAGTCCTTTTGACAAGGTGTCCAATAGTAAAAACTGGGCGCTCGGCTCTCATATAAATGCGGCACTATATGTCAGACTGAATTATGCTCGAGCATATATATTAGATCGAATTGGTTTAAATGCTGGGTTGGGATTAATTCATTATTCAAACGGCAGTTTTAATACTCCAAATTTGGGAATTAATACGTTGAATGTTTTTGTAGGTGCCAATTATGATTTAGATGATGAATTGCAAATACCAGAAAGGAAAGTTGCAAAGGACACCTTAAAATATCCTATTAAGTTTAATAGTGCATTTAGATTTGGATTCAATGAATCCAAAATTAACAATAGTGGTTTAAAACCTTTTTATACCGTTTCTTTATTCGGAACAAAAAAGTTGAATTATGTTTCGACAATCTCTTTTGGAACTGACCTATTCTTTCCAACTTACATGAAAGATTATATCGAATATGAAAATTCGATATATAACACTGATAGTTCTGCAGATTGGAAAAGAGTCGGGATTTTTATAGGTCATGAACTGAACTTAAATAAATTTTCTTTGCTTACAGAAATTGGGGCACATGTATATTATCCTTACGAATATGAAAGCGTAATATATGAGCGTTTTGGCTTTAGGAAGAAATTTGGTGAACATTTGTTTGCTGACTTAACGTTAAAAATAAACATGTTCAGAGCCGAAGGGGTGGAATTTGGTATTGGTTATAAATTTTAAAATGATAATTTTACAACATAACATGAAAAAAATTGTTTCATATTTAGTATTATTTCTTTTGGTTACTTCATGTAATTCGGAAGATGCCGGAGATTGCTTTCAAACAGCGGGAAATATTATTCAAGAAGAAATTTCTTTGAATGCTTTTGATAAAATATTAATAAATGAACGTGTTTCATTGGTAATTAAAGAAGGCCCTTCACAAAAGGTTATCATTGAAACAGGCAAAAATTTATTACCAGATGTAACTTTGGAAGTAATAGATGGCCAGTTAATTGCATCAGATAATAACAAATGTAATTTTGTTAGAGATTACGGTTTGACTAAGGTTATTGTAACCTCACCAAACATTACTGAAATAAGAAATTCATCGGAACAAACAGTTACTTCAGACGGTGTTTTAAATTACCCAAATATTCGACTACTCTCTGAAGATTATCAAAGTGACTATTTAAATGTTGGTGATTTTAATTTAGAAGTAAATGCAACTTCAATTTCAATTACTTCAAACGGTATTTCTAATTTTTATATAACTGGTAATGCCACTAATTTAAATGCTTTTTTCGCTGCAGGAGATTCTAGATTGGAAGCTCAAACCTTAATTGCAACTAATGTGAAATTCACGAATAAAAGTTCCAATGATATGTTGGTGAATCCACAGGATAAAATTGAAGGTGCTATTTATTCCTTAGGCGATGTAATTGCATATAACGAGCCCCCAATTGTTGATGTTGTCGAGCACTATAAAGGGAAGTTGATTTTTAATTAACTTGTCATTCTGAGCCTGTCGAAGAATCTTATAATAAGGCTCTTCATTTCACTTTTACTCATTCAAAATAACAACGAGAATCAATTTGTTAAAGACCTGAACATTTCTTCTAAATTCTTACCCTTTAATTCATCCATTAACCTGTCAGCAACTATTTTTCCTTTGTTTAGAATGATAACTCTATCGCAAATAGCTTCTACTTCTTGCATAATATGTGTAGAAAACAATACCGTTTTATCTTTTCCTACTTCCTTTATTAAGTTTCTAATTTCAACCAACTGATTTGGATCTAGTCCTGTAGTAGGCTCATCTAATATTAAAACTTCTGGGTTATGCAACATGGCTGCCGCCAAGCCTACCCGCTGTCGGTATCCTTTTGATAATTCCTTAATTCGTTTAGATATTTCTGGCTTCAAACCGACCTTATCAATAATAATTTTAACCGAAGCTTTCGATACTTTATGCACTTTAGCACAAAAAAGTAAGTACTCTTTTATGTACATATCTAAATACAGCGGATTATGCTCGGGTAAATAACCAATCATGGCTTTCGTTGACATTGGATTTTCTGCCACAGAAACATTATTAACTTGTACTTCTCCCGCATCTGGATTTAAATATCCATTAATGATTTTCATCGTTGTAGATTTCCCTGCTCCATTAGGGCCTAAAAACCCAACAATTTGACCTTTCTCAATTGAAAAGTTAATGTTGTCTAATGCTTTTTGCGAACCGTAATTCTTAGAAATATTTTGAAGTGAAATTGACATAAATGCAAATATAGAAGTTCTTAGGAGATAACGTATTAATAATTTTTACCGTATAAAACCATATTAAAAAATTATAGTTGGTTTTCACCTTTTTTTCAAGACCTTTGTAACAATAAATAAACAGAATCGTTTAGTAAGTAGAATCATGACTTTTAAAATACTTTAAACACAAATAAATTATGAGTTGTTTACGAGTATTATGTGCCATATTATTTCCACCATTAGCGGTGTTTGACAAAGGATGTGGCTCCATTATTATTGTTTTTTTACTTACATTATGCGGTTGGATACCTGGTGTAATTGCTGCACTGATTATCCTTAACAATCCAGAGAGGTAATGCAAAAAGTAATCTTGCAAGATTTAGGCAAAAAAGCCTACCAAGAAACCTGGGATTATCAAACCGAAATTTTACAGGAAACAGTAAAAACAAAGTTTGATAATCGCCAAAATGGAACAAACAATCCAACAAAAAATCATTTTCTTTTTGTAGAACACCCGCATGTTTACACACTAGGTAAAAGTGGCTCTTTAGATAATTTATTGCTCAATGAGGAACAATTAAAACAAAAGGGAATTGAGTTTTATAAGATTAATCGTGGTGGAGACATTACCTATCACGGTCCAGAGCAAATAGTTGGCTACCCTATTCTTGATTTGGAAAATTTCTTTACTGATATTCATAAATACCTTCGTTTACTAGAAGAAACAATCATTTTAACTTTGGCTGAATATGGCCTTAAAACCACTCGAAGCGAAGGGGAAACAGGTGTTTGGCTCGATGTCGGCACTCCCTTTGCACGTAAAATTTGCGCATTGGGTGTACGTGCTTCTCGTTGGGTGACCATGCATGGATTTGCATTAAATGTGAATACAAACCTTGGTTATTTCGATCATATTATTCCATGTGGAATTAAAGGGAAAGCCGTTACTTCTTTACAACTAGAATTAGGACGTGAAGTCCCTTTAGAAGAGGTGAAAACGAAAATTAAAAAGCATTTTTGCGCTTTGTTTGAGGCTGAGTTTGTTTAATTATTGAGCCTAAGCAAGACAAATAGAATAAGTTTTAGTAAATTTATTTATTAAATTTTATCTTATGAAAAACCTTAGCCTTTTAATTCTAATTACTATACCATTAAGTTTTTTCGGACAAGATTCAAATTATTTAATAAATTCATATTTGGAAGATGGGAGAAAGGCTCCAAATACTCACTATATCGGAGAGGCATGGTTAAACTCATTATTTCATGCTGATGAAAATGCCAATTATAACATTACAAAAGCCACATTTAAAGCCAATTCTACTTTAGACTGGCATAAACATGAATCGACACAAATTCTCATCGTTGTAGAGGGAGAAGGATACTATCAAGAAAGGGGAAAAGACCCAATAATTATGCAAGTTGGTGATGTAATTAAATGCAATAAAAACACAGAGCACTGGCACTCTTCAACTAAAAATAGCGATGTCACTTATTTAGCATTGTATGGAAAACAACCAACCATCTGGACCGAAGTCCTTAGCCAAGAATACTATGATTCAATTGCTAAAAAATTTAGCAAATAACAATTCTAACTTTCTTCGTTAAAATACACCTTGTAGTATTTCATTTTTTTCTCCTCATCATATCCTCTTTCTACATATTCTGAAGCAGCATCTGGAGCATCAACATCTAATTTAATCTGAATATTGGTGTCTAATTTTATTTCTGTTTTAATCTTTGCTTTTTGCTTTTTTAAAACCACCGGAGAAACTGCAAAATCATTACGAATCAAAACATCATTTATATCTTCGTAGTGTTTTTTATAATCGTCAAATTTGGATTTATGTTCTTCATTCTCCATAAAAACCTCATCTTTAAAATCATGGATATTGACGTTTTCGTTCTCCTTAAAGAAATCTACTGTTTGCGCCAAAAACTTGCTTTTTTCTTGCAAACCTAAATCTTCCTTAATAATTTCTTCAGAAAAATCTTTACACATTTCTATGTAATTCTGGGTATGTTGATTGCTGTCATCAGCAAATTTGATATTCAAAAAATTCTTAATCCAATATTGTGCATCATAATTATTATTATCAACACTTAATACCGTTTTACCTTCATCATCGGTGTAATTGATAATCAAACATCCTTTGTCTAATTTCTTGGTGCTTATTCCTTTTTGTACAAAAATGTCAAAATTTTCTTCTTCTAAATAGGTTTGAAAGAAATCAATTTTATTTTCAATTTTAAAAATTCCAAGAGCATTCGTAACTGCATCTTTATACTCTACATCTTCAAACAAGGCAATTATTACATCGCCAGTTTTTATTTGTGCAGAATTGGATTGCTCGTATAAATGGTTTACAATATGTTTAGACACTTCTACAAAAGCTTCTTCATCTTTAAAAACTTCTGCAGCATAGTTATTTATCTCGTTTAACTCAATATTTGCATGATGATTAAAACGATAACTTTCTGCAATGTTGGCATAAGGTTTTAACAAAAACGGCAACATCAACTCATAACTTTCTTGGTCAAATGTTACGGCATTTTCTGAGAAAACATTCTCGCCGCTATTAAATTTATTGGCCACTTTATGAATGATAAATTTCTTAATAACAGCTCTACTTCGTTTAATCATCTTGTAAATTTTTGGGTTGCTAAAATACTATATTCAATCAGAAAATAGCAATTGAGTTGGAGTGATTTTCTAAACCTAAAACAAAGACAACTGTTCTGGTAATAATCTAAAAGACTTTCTATGGTGTTTTGTTATTCCGAATTCTCTTATGGCATTGCGATGTTGCTTGGTTGGATACCCTTTATTTTTGTTCCAAGCATATTGCGGAAAATCATTATGAATTTTTTCCATATAATCATCGCGATAGGTTTTAGCCAAAACAGATGCTGCAGCAATACTCATAAATTTCGCATCTCCTTTCACAATGGTTTTATATGGAATGTCTTTAAATGGTTTAAATTTATTACCGTCTACAATTATAAATTCTGGTGTTGCAGAAAGTTGATCAATTGATGTATGCATGGCCAAAATTGATGCTTGCAGAATATTAATTTCATCAATTTTTTCCTGATAAACATAACCTACTGATGTTGCTATTGCATGTTCTTCAATAAACGGCCGCAGTTCCAATCGTTGCTTTTCTGTCAGTTGTTTTGAATCATTTAACAAGGGGTGTGAAAAATCATCAGGTAAAATTACGGCCGCTGCAACGACAGGCCCTGATAAACAACCTCTTCCTGCTTCATCAGTACCTACTTCAATTAATTTTTCTTGGTATTTTAAGGCTAACATTTATCCGTTTTAAAAGCATTA
>MPDD01000056.1 GCA_001874265.1 Bacteroidetes bacterium MedPE-SWsnd-G1
TGAAGGCCTTGTATTTATGACGGCACCACCAAAATTAAATATTAATTGCAGTTGGTTTAATTTTTCTTCAGAATTGGGAATAATAAATTTAAATAAATACTTGCTAGGAAACTCAGTAGTCTCCTCTAATGTTTTTTTTAGTTTTATATAAAAATCTTCTCTTTCAGTCATTTCATTCATTTTAATTATTCAAAAAATGGAATTAACATATTCGAATACAAAATTACTCTTATATTCTGATGAAACAGAATAAATTGGTAAAACAATTTTGAATCCCTAATTTTGCATAATGCAGCAAAAAATTGTTATCACAGGAGGACCAGGCACTGGAAAATCTACCGTTATTAATGAATTGGAAAGGCGTGGATTCTACTGCATTCATGAAATTTCTAGACAAGTAACTTTAGATGCACGTGAAAAAGGAATTGAACAGTTGTTTTTAACAAACCCTTTGCTTTTTAGTGAGATGCTTTTAGAAGGTAGAACAAACCAATATATTAGCGCATCTAACTCCGATCCTGAACTTGTCTTTTTTGATAGAGGGATTCCAGATGTATTTGCTTATATGGATTTTACCAATTCTAAATACCCAACAAAATTCAAACAATTAAGTAAAGAGCATCTTTATTCAACTGTATTTTTAATGCCACCATGGAAAGACATTTATAAATCAGACAATGAACGCTACGAGTCTTACGAGGAGTCCCTTGAAATCTACAGACATATAAAAAACGCGTATACAGAATTAGAATATAGCATTATAGAGGTTCCTTTTGGTTCGGTAAAAGAAAGAACCGATTTTGTTTTGGAATCTCTATTAATTAAATGATTTCTCCAAAAGAAATACTAACTAGATATTGGGGTTTTTCTACATTTAGAGCACCACAAGAAGCCATTATTAACAGTGTTTTAAATCAAAAAGACACCATTGCCCTTTTGCCTACGGGAGGTGGAAAATCAATATGCTTTCAAATTCCAACTTTAGTTCAAGACGGATTGTGCCTTGTGGTTTCTCCATTAATTGCATTAATGAACGACCAAGTGCAACAATTAAAAGATAGAAATATCAAAGCGCTTGCACTTACTTCTAAAATTTTGCAAAACGAATTACCTACAATATTTGACAATCTTCAATTTGGCAATTATAAATTTCTATACATCTCTCCAGAGAAACTTCAAACTTCAATTGTTCAAGAGCGTATTAGAAATTTGAATATACAATTAATCGCTGTTGACGAAGCACATTGTATTTCTGAATGGGGGCACGACTTTAGGCCATCCTATTTACAAATTCATAAATTGAGAGATCATTTTCCAAAAATTCCAATAATTGCACTTACTGGCTCTGCTACCACAAAAGTTTTAGAAGATATTTCTGTTCAATTAAAATTGAATGAGCCTGACATATATAGAAAATCATTTGCTAGAGACAACCTAGTTTTTAGGGTAGTTGAGGCTGAAGACAAACTTTTTAAAGTTGAACAAGTCTTAAAAAGAACAAATGGAGTCACTATTATTTATGTAAATACACGTAGAAAAACGATTGAATTATCGAATCAATTAAACACCTTAGGATATACAAGTACATATTATCATGGTGGATTATTGTATGACGAAAAAATTAAACAATTTGAGAATTGGTTTACCGAAAAGACACCCATAATTGTAGCAACCAATGCATTTGGAATGGGAATAGATAAACCCAATGTTAGAGTGGTAATCCATTACGATGTTCCGAACAGTATTGAAAATTACATGCAAGAAGCTGGAAGAGCTGGAAGAGACGGTAAAAAAGCTTATTCCGTAATTTTAAAAAATGACTCGGACATATACCAAACTAAAGAACGGTTTCAAAAATCGATTCCTACTATTGATTTTATTAAGAAAGTGTATTTTCAATTAAATCAGTTTTATCATATAGCCTACGGAGAGTTACAAGAGGAAACATTTGATTTTAATTTATCTGAGTTCTGTAACTTGTATAAATTCCCTGTAGTTCTTACCTATAACGTCTTAAAAACGCTACATAAAGACGGTATTATATTATTAGACGAAAACTTTGATAGAAAGTCAACCATACATTTTATAGGTACTAATAAGCAAGTTTTTGATTATTACGAGAGAAAACCTTCATTTGAAAAATTGATCAAATTAATATTAAGGACTTATGGTGGAGTTTTTGAGGGGCCTAAACCAATTAATTTAAATTATATTGCTAAAACCATAGGTATGCCTTTTTCTACGCTTATTGGTCAATTAAAACAATTTGAGAAGGATGAGATCATTGCTTTTTATCATGCTAATTCAAATGCGCAAATCCGATTTTTAGTTCCCAGAGAAGATAATAGAACTATCAACCCTTTTTCTAGAGGAATTGAAAAACGGAACAATTTAAAGTTGCATAAAATGAAGGCATTGATTGACTTTCTACAAAACGATACCATTTGTAGAAATATTCAATTACTACACTATTTTAATGAAACCAACCTTGAAAAATGTGGTCATTGTGATGTCTGCCAAGAATCAAACAAGAAGCCAAATGTTAGTGCAGAAAATATTCCCAATCTAATATTAACTATACTTACTCAAAAAGAGGAGGTTTCTTCCAAAGAACTTGTACTACAAATAAACGCGAAAGAGCAAGATGTTATTTTTAGTTTGCAATTATTAGTTGAAAAAAATAGAATAGGCTTAACTTCGCAAAATAAATTCAGAATATTAGAGTGATGCGTGATTTACGAATTGTTTTTATGGGGACTCCAGATTTTGCAGTAACCATATTAAAAGGACTTTTAGAGTCAGGTCAGAATGTTGTTGGCGTTATTACGGCTCCAGACAAACCAGCCGGTAGAGGTCGCAAAATAAACCAATCTGCAGTAAAAAAGTATGCTTTAGAAGAGGGCTTAACAATTCTACAACCTACCAATCTTAAAAGTGAATCCTTTTTAAACGAATTGAAAGGGCTAAATGCCAATTTACAAATTGTAGTTGCGTTTAGAATGTTGCCAAATGCGGTATGGAAACTTCCAGAATTTGGAACGTTTAATTTACATGCTTCTTTACTTCCTCAATATAGAGGTGCTGCACCAATTAATTGGGCGCTCATAAATGGAGAAACAAAAACTGGGGTAACGACCTTCTTTATAGATGATAAAATTGATACCGGAGAAATCATCCTTCAAAAAGCAGTAGAGGTATCGAGTACAGAAACCGTTGGCCAATTGCATGATAGGTTAATGCACCTTGGTTCTGATGTTGTAAATAAAACAGTGAACTTAATTGCAGATGATGCTGTAATCACAACAAAACAAACATCAGAAGACTTAAAATTTGCGCCTAAAATTCATACAGATACTTGCAAGATTGATTGGTCAGATACCTTAGATAATATATATAATAAAGTAAGAGGACTTAATCCTTACCCTGCAGCCTGGACTACTATTTTAGATAATGACCAAAGCGTACAAGCAAAAGTTTATGATGTAAGAAAAGAAATTATAGATCATAATTTTGAAATTGGGGCTATTGTTTCTTCCAAAAAAGAACTTAAAATCGCTACAGCAGAGGGCTTTCTAATTATAGATGCTATCAAGTTAGCTGGAAAGCGTAAAATGGATACCAAAAGTCTCTTAAACGGGCATTCGTTTTCTTTAGAAGCAAGAATCGCCTGAAGCGCCTATTTTTAAAGGGGTTGCTAAAAACACGCTTCTTGACTCCATGGTTATTAACATTTTCACTTCATTTATTAACAAATCAATGCTTTTTAGGGGCTAAAACTTGCACGAACCCTTATTCCGTCTATTTTTGTTAGGCTTTTAATAAGCAAAGTATGTTTAACCAAAAAAATTAAATTTAAAATTATGAACAAATCAGATTTAATCGACGCAATGGCAGCAGACGCTGGAATTTCTAAAGCAGCTGCAAAGTCAGCGTTAGATTCTTTAACTTCAAATGTTACTAGCACTTTAAAAGGTGGAGGAAAAGTATCTTTAGTAGGATGGGGAACTTGGTCAGTATCTAACAGAGCTGCAAGATCAGGAAGAAACCCACAAACTGGAGCGACAATTCAAATTGCAGCTAAAAATGTGGTTAAGTTTAAAGCTGGAGCTGGTTTAAGCGATGCAGTAAACTAAACAAACAAGTCTTAAGACTTTAAAAAATAAACCTCCTTTGCAAAAAGGAGGTTTTTTTTATTTAATATTTTTTCCTACATTTATATATTACAAAATCATAAATGACTGATTTAAAACCTATAAAAGGAAGATTGCTAGTTGCGGAACCATCAATTTTGAACGACAAATCGTTCAATAGATCGGTGGTGCTTTTAACAGAACATAATAAAACGGGTTCTATTGGATTTATCATGAATAAACCCATGAACTATAAAATTAGTGATTTGGTGCCAGATATCGATTGTAGTTTTCCTATATACAATGGCGGTCCTGTTTCTCAAGAAAATCTTTATTTTATTCATAATGTACCGCAATTAATTCCTGATAGCGTGAAAATTGCCGAAAATATATATTGGGGAGGTGATTTTGATTCCGTTTCTAAACTTTTAGTGAATAGAAAAATTAACACAAAAGATATTCGTTTCTTTTTAGGCTATGCAGGTTGGGAGGCCAATCAATTAGCAGAAGAGTTAACCGAAGACTCTTGGAAAGTTATGGAGAATAGTTATCCTAATATTTTAACTACCAACGATTCTCTTTGGAAAAATAAACTCATGGAATTGGGTGGAGAATATCAGATTTGGGCAAACTCGCCTAAAAACCCTTCATTAAATTAACTATAACTCATTTTTAGAAGCAATTTAAGTTGCTTTGAAACATTGGTGTTATATACTTTCTTTCTGTAGTTCGTTATTGGCTGAATATCTACAATACTATTTGTTATAAAGACTTCGTCTACCTTCTTTAATTCAAAAGGAGAAATAACTCGTTCTTCTATTTGATACATTTTATTTTTAGTTAAAATATCAATTAGTTTATTTCTAATGATTCCGTTTAAACACCCTTCCGTAATTGGTGGTGTTACAATTGTTTTTCCTTTAATTAAAAATAAATTTCCATTTATTGCTTCAACCAATTGTTTCTTTTCATTGATTAGAATACATGTATCATAATCGTTTTCTTTGGCAAAAACACTCGCAACAACGTTTAACACCTTATTGTTTGTTTTTATAGTAGACAATAAACCAGAATACACGTAAAAGTCCTTATACAGTTCAACCGTAAATTCCTCTTTTGCAAGGTCGTTCAAGACTGTTGTTTCAATACAATATTGAATTCCATGATCAACAGGAGTATACAATCCTCCATCATTTCTTGATAATGAGAATCTAATTCTAGCAGTTTCTAATTTATTTGCCTCAATTGTTTTTAATATTTCTTCTTCAAAATACTCAAGGGTAAAGTGCATAGGAGCATCCATGCGCAGCATTCTTAAAGAAGACATTAATCTAAAATAATGCTCTTCTAAAAAGATAACTTTACCATTAACATACTTCAAGGTCTCAAAAATGGCATCGCCGTATTTAAAACCTCTATTATCTATTGTAAAAACATTAGATTCCTTCTGAATCAATTGACCATTTACATTTATCATATCAAAAAAATTGACTGCAAATTTATAAAAAAAGCCCTGATGAAATCAGAGCTTTGACTATTAAATATTCTTTTATTTATGCACCTATTAATTGCTTCAATTCACTTATTTGGTTTTCCCAAAACATTTTTGATTCTTCTACTTCATCTTCCTCTGCAAAATCGGTAATCATTAAAGAGACATCTTTGGTCAATTCATCTACCTGTATTCTAAATTCGAAGTAAGAATCGTCGTCTTCAGATTCTAACCATTTAAATCTAATTTTATTATCAGATCGTTTAGATAAAACCTTTGCCTGTTCTTCTGCCCCATCCCATATGAAAGTATAAACCTCTCCACGAGAATTTACATTATCTGCAAACCATTCAGACAAACCAGATGCTGAACCGAAATAATTGTATAACATCTTTGGAGATGCATGAATTGGAAACTCTATTTGAACCTTTACTTTTTCTTCCATACGTATTTTTTAAAAGCACAATATATTGTTTTATTTGAAGAAAAAAAATTTAAAATTCATCTAAAATATTCTATTCTTATTGTTGCGAAAGCTATAAAATGTTTTATATTTGCAGCCGCTTATGGCGTGGTAGCTCAGTTGGTTAGAGCGTCGGATTCATAACCCGGAGGTCTGCAGTTCAATTCTGCATCACGCTACAAAATTTAAGTATTTAAAAAACAACGGTTTGGTTTCACTAAACCGTTTTTTTTATGAATTTTTTAAATGAAATTATTAAATTTGAATACGAAAGTGAATACGCAAAACATTATCATTTGCCATTAAAGACCAAATTCTCCACACCCAAAATTGCAAGTTACAAAGGTGACCTTAGTAAACGATGGTACGTTTATTTTTCCTTTAGAGATCCTTCTACTGGAAAGATGAAAAGGATGAGTCCAATTTATGGAGGAGCAAATGCATTCAAAACAAAACGAGCTCGAATGGCCGTTTTACAATCACACCAAGTTATTCTTACTAAATTATTGAATAGAGGTTATAATCCGTTCGTAGATAACACTCAATTCTATAGGCAAATGATACATGAGGGGTATGAGAAAAACTATTTAAAAAGACAGGCTCCTACTCCACCCCAAGTTCCAGTTGTTGATCAAGGCATGACAATTAAAAAGGCCATCGCTTATGTTATAAAACAAAAGGAACAGAAAATAGCCAAAAGTGGAAAAAGCACTTATATTGGTAGGCTTAAGGATTTTGAGAAATGGATGCGAAAACATAATCCTACAACTAAAACAATTACAAGTGTTACTAAGAGAAAAGTTATCGCCTATTTAGACGATGTATTAGATAGAACCAGTCCTACAACTCGTAATAATTATAAAACGGACTTACGAAGCGCATTTCAACTACTCGAAGATCACGAAATACTAAATAGAAATGTTGTTGCTGGTATAAAAATGATTAAGAGCAAACCTAAAAGGCATAGAGCCTATTCCGATGACCAGCGTAAAGCAATTTTCAAGTATTTAGAAGAGCAAGACCCTATCCTACTACTATTCATAAAATTTGTTTCCTACAATTTATTACGTCCGATAGAAGTTTGTAGACTAAGATTAAAGGATATCGATTTTGGTGGAAAGAAATTGCAGTTTGAAGCAAAGAATAAAGCCCTAAAGGTTAAGATTATACCAGACATATTATTTGAAGAAATAAAGCATTTGTCAGATCTTGACGGAGAGCTGTTTTTATTTACTCCTAAGGTAATTGGAGGTAAATGGAATGCTGATCTATCCAATAGACGAAACAATTTCTCTCAACGCTTTAAACGTGTTGTTAAGGATCACTTTGAATTTGGCATAGATTATACAATGTACAGTTTTAGACACACTTATATCACAAAATTGTGCAATGAATTGTCTAAAACAATGACACAATACGAAGCAAAATGCAAACTGATGTTAATTACCGGGCATGAAACAATGGAAGCGTTAGAAAAATACTTACGAAGTATTGATGCCCAGTTGCCAGAAGACTATTCTCATTTATTGAAAGATGATGCATGACAAGTAAAATAGAGAAAACATATTATCAATTATTCGAAAATCTTACCGAAGGATTTCTTTTCTTTTTTCCATCGGATATGGATTTGGGTGAAAAATTTATTTCATATGATGAAAGTGACGTTGATTATGTATTTGACACATTATACATAATTGATAAAAGTTCTGGTACAATTCCAGTTATTGAAAAAGTGCTATCAAAGTGGGATTCTAACGCACAATTATTGAATGATAATAAGTTTAAACTTATCGAGATTAGAAAGGAACTAGACTCTTTAGAGTTTGACTGGTTGATAACGGAATATTTAGAAATGCTGAATTTATATTACAATTTTAGCACATATATTTTTGAAAACACTCAGAATTACACATTTGAAACACGTGTAAATCACCATTTAGAATTACAAAAATGTGTTTTTCAAATGCATATTAAAGATG
>MPDD01000057.1 GCA_001874265.1 Bacteroidetes bacterium MedPE-SWsnd-G1
CTATTCTCGGAACGTAATAGAATCCTTTCGTGTGCGATATAGAAGACATTTTTGCCAAATTATGATAACCATTTTTGTTTTTGGCAAGCATTACAATTTGGTATCCATTGTCTTTATGAGAACGGTCTAAATGATTTTCACACACATTGAATTGACTTCCAACAATTGGAGTTATTTTTTGTTTTGGCTGTTCTCCTTCTTTTAAGTTTTCGTTGTGCTCATCTACCGATTTGTTGTGTGCTAGAATTTCTTTAACAAAATAAAAGGCACCCATCATATTACCTGTATCTGTAAGAGCAACAGCAGGCATTTTGTGTTTTATTGTCGATTTTACAATATCTGAAATACTTGCTGTAGATTGTAATATTGAAAACTGAGAATGATTATGTAAATGTGCAAATGGAGCATCTTTAAGTAAGGACGTATCTGAACCTGAAGCCGTAGAAGGGTCGTCAGTTTCTTGCGCTTCTTTTTTTGATTTTAGTTTTGCACTTGCCTTTTTTAGATTGATGTGTTTTAATCCTACTAATTCAATAGTTCTAGGGTTCTTTTCATCATATTTTTCAAAGAAATCATCTGCTACATCTAATTCTTCTTTGGTATAAACTCTTTTTCTGATGAGTTCTAAAAAACATCTTGTAGTTGCTTCAACATCGGCAGTGGCATTGTGTGCCTCTCCAAAAGCGGTACCGAATAAATACTGATGCAACTCGGTTAATGTTGGGAGTTTAAATTTGCCTCCTCGACCACCAGGGATTTGACAAAGAGATGCTGTAGTTTCGGTACAAGTATCTAAAATCGGCAAATCGTTTAGGCTCGTTTCAATCCCTAAACGGTGATACTCACAACCCATAATATTTAAATCAAATCCAACATTTTGTCCAACTACAAATTTAGATTTGTCTAGCGCTTCGTTAAATTTTATCAAGACCTCTTTTAACGGGATACCATTAGTGTCTGCTAGTAAAGTAGAAATACCATGAATTTGTTCCGCATCATACGGAATGTTAAATCCATCGGTTTGTATTAAATAGTCTTGACTTTCAATTAATTGACCTAATTCATCATGTAATTGCCAAGCAATTTGAATACACCTTGGCCAATTGTCCGTATCGGTAATTGGAGCATTCCATTTCTTGGGTAAACCAGTGGTTTCGGTATCAAAAATTAGGTACATGTAAGGATGAAATTTGAAGATTTAAAAGTAGTATAATTCAGCCTTTTTTTGTCGTTGAAATATCGAATACTTATCAACAAAAAGATTGAAGATTAACTTGCTTTAAATCATGTAATTACTATGAGGGGATAATTTTTGAATTTCTATTGAAAAATAGAATTTTGAACGAATTAAATTTTGTACATTTGCAGCCTTAATTCCCGAAACAAATTTGGGACCAATTAATAACCAAGGTCGCGTACCTTAAAATTTTAAAAAAATGTCAGTAAAAATTAGATTACAAAGACACGGTAAAAAAGGAAAACCATTTTATTGGATCGTAGCAGCGGATGCTCGTGCAAAAAGAGATGGTAAATTCTTAGAAAAATTAGGAACTTATAATCCTAATACAAACCCTGCAACAGTTGACTTAGATGTTGATGGTTCAGTAAAGTGGTTACAAAATGGAGCACAACCTACAGACACTGCGAGAGCATTATTGTCTTACAAAGGGGCTTTATTAAAGCATCACTTAATGGGAGGAGTTAAAAAAGGAGCATTTTCTGAAGAAGAGGCTGAAAAGAAATTCCAAGCATGGTTAGATGAAAAAGCAGGTTTAGTTACTGCAAAAGTTGATGGTCTAGCAAAAGCACAAGCAGATGCAAAAGCAGCGGCATTAGCAGCAGAAAAAGAAGTAAACGAGGCTCGTAAGAACGCAGTAGCGGAAGCAGAAGCAGCGGCTAAGGCTGAGGCAGAAGCGGCAGCAGCAGAAGCAGCAGCTGAGGAAAGCGCTGAAGCTCCGGCTGAAGGTGCTGAGGAAGCAACTGAAGAAATTGCAGAGTAATTTATTTTTCTAACCACCATGAAAAAAGACGATTGTTTTTATCTTGGTAGAATTGTTAGAAAACACAGTTTTAAGGGTGAAGTAGTTATCAAATTAGATACAGACGAACCCGAATTATACGAAAATTTGGAATCAGTATTTGTGCAACATGGCGCAAATCTGATTCCTTTTTTTATGGAGAAAACCTTACTCCAAAAAGGAAATCAATTACGTGTAAAATTTGAAGGAGTAGATTCTGAAGCGGATGCAGACGGAATTATGAAATCTGGAATATATCTGCCTTTAAATATGCTTCCGAAACTTGAGGGAAATAAATTTTATTTTCATGAAGTAATCGGATTTACATTAGAGGATTTGAATCATGGTGCTGTAGGTGAAATTACAGCAATAAATGATGCCACAGCACAACCACTTTTTGAAGTTGATAGAGAAGGAGTAGAGTTGTTAATTCCGATGATTGATCATTTTATAAAAAAAATTGATCGAGAAAATAAGACAATCCTTGTTGAGACCCCTGATGGGTTGATTGATCTTTATCTAGAATAAATGTCTTCAGAATTTAGATTCAAACAATTTACCATTCGTCAAGAAAACACTGCCATGAAGGTCGGTACAGATGGTGTGTTATTAGGTGCTTGGGCCCAACTAAAAGAAGCCTTTTCTATTTTAGATATTGGAACAGGAACCGGGTTGATTGCGTTGCAAATAGCACAGAAATGGTATGCGGAAGTTATTGATGCTTTAGAAATTGAAGATGCAGCATATGAGCAGGCCGTCGAAAATTTTGAGCAATCGGACTGGGGAGATCGTTTGTTTTGTTATCATGCTTCATTCAATGAGTTTGTTTCAGAAATGGAAAATGAAAAGTATGATTTTATTATTTCTAATCCCCCGTTTTATACATCAACAGTAAAAGAAGATACCGTAGTATCTGCACGTTTAAAAGCTCGTCATGTGGAGAGTTTATCCTATGAGGAACTTTTGAAAGGTACTGCTAAATTATTGGCAGAAAAAGGAGAATGTGCCTATATAATTCCTTTTAAAGAAGAAGCGTCATTTTTAAAAATAGCGTCGAATTATAATTTGTATCCAAATAGAATTACTAGAGTTAAAGGAACAGAAAAGGCTGAAATTAAGAGAAGTCTATTACAGTTATCTTTTCAGGAAGTAAAGCCAGAATTTTCGGAATTAGTTATTGAAATTAAGAGACATGTTTATACTCAAGAATATATTGACCTAGTTCAAGATTTCTATTTAAAGATGTAATCCACATTCCGTTTTTGGAGAGTTATTCCATCGCCCAGATCTTCCATCACCTGGAACCGTACAATGTTTACAACCTACAGAACTATAACCTTTAGAAACCAAAGGATGGAATGGCAATTCATGTGCTTTTATATATTGTTCTCTTTTTTCTTTAGTGACATCGAGCAACGGGTAAAATTTTAAAATACCATTTCTTAATTCAAATATATCGAGTGTTGCTCGATGGTCACTTTGCCATTCCATTAATCCTGAGACCCATACGTTAAAACGTTCTTTTATTTGTTGCAATGGTCTTACTTTATTGATATCGCAACAAAATTCGGGCATGGTTTTCCAAGTTTCATTTCTAGTTGTAAAGTCATTATCTATTGGGTTACCACTTATTGATTCTACTTTTAAGCCGTATAACTCTGTAAGTTGTTTTTTATAAGTTAAAGTTTCTTCAAAATGATAAGTTGTATCAATAAAATAGATGATTTGGTCATTATTTACCTTCGAAAATTCATGGAGAAGAAACGCTGAACTTGTAGCAAATGAACTTGTAAGCATTATTTCATTTACATCAAAATCTTTGTACAATTGTTCGATGCGCTCTGTAACCGAGAGGGCTCTGTACTTTTGGTTTAATTCTGAAAGATACTTTTCTGTAAATGTTCTTTTCTCGACAGTAATTGTATTCATCAACAGGTTGATTATAATAACCTACCAAATATATAGAGTTTATATGATACTAACTAATATTTTCCGAATTATATCCTAAAAAAGGCACTTTTCTTTCTTTAAAAACAATTCCGAAGTCTTTGAGTTCCGACAGAATAGGCGCGTAAACTTCTTTATCAATTGGTATAATAACACCTTTTTTATTGATTTCATTATTCAATATTTTTAAAGATGCAATTGCGACAGGTAATCCCACGGTCTTTGCCATGGCCGTATAATCTTGGTCATCTCCTAAAACGACCAATTGAGAATCTATTTGTTCCTGCTTTCCGTTTAATTCATAACCGAATTTATGATACATTACAATCATATCTTTATCATCGGGTTTCAAGGTCCAGCTATCCATTAATATCTTTTGGAGCATTTGTGCTGGTGTAGCATTTTTAATTCCAATTAGTTTTGAACTGTTGAAAATGTCTAATTCTTCTAACTTACTCCAAAGAATATCGTCTTGGTCAATCTTTAAATAATGACGTAACTTTAATTCAACAGAATCCGTTGGATGATATGCTAAAAATGAATTGATAAATTCACGATTGGTCATATTTTCAGATCCCTCTAATTTATAACTATCATCGGTCATTCCTAGTTGCACAAAAATATTCCACGCTCTCGAGAATCCAACACGTCTAATAGTTCCTCTATACAAAGTAGGGATTGCATCTAAGCCATATACACTTCTATATTTTAACGAATCTCGGTTGGCATAAGCTTCAAACTTTCCATAACCTTCAATATTTAGAAACTCTGTACGCCTGAATAATTTTTGATATGGAATGTATTTGTATTTTCCTTCTTGAATAAATTTAGCGGCTCCTCCTTGTCCAGAAACTACAACATTTCTTGGGTTCCATGTAAATTTATAGTTCCATAAATTATCATCGCAATCGGGAGAGACCAATCCACCTGTAAACGACTCAAAAAGTAACAGTTTTCCACCTCTATCTCTAATGGAATCTAAAAGCTCCATTGCGCTCATATGATCTATTCCCGGGTCTACCCCAATTTCATTCATAAAGGTTAAATTGTTTTCAACTACATCGTTGTGTAATGCTTTCATCTCAGGAGAAACATATGATGCAGTAACCAGGCTTTTTTTATAGGTAATACAATCTTTCGCTACATCAATATGAAATCTAGCAGGTAGCATAGAAATTACAATAGCTGCATTTTTTATCGCTTTTTTTCGATCTTCAACCTTAAAAATATCAAGTTTTAATGCAGTAGCATTCGGATGATTGTTTAGTTTTTCTTTAGCAGATTCAATATTTAAATCACCTAATATTAGATGTAAATTTTCTTTTTCAGATTTATCTAATAAATATTTTATAAGAGACGAGGAAGACCTTCCTGCTCCGATAATTAATATATTTCTCATTCAGTGATAGATTTTAGGATTGATTTTGCTTTAATTGCATCAAAAGACCGTATTTGAAGTCGATAATCCGTAACAAAACCGATGGTTGTTAAATGTTCATCTGGAATAAAACTTTCAATACCTTCAATTTTTAATCTTTCTCTCGCAATTTGAACTTCATGTAAAAATGGAGAATCAAAAATTGTCACAATTTTATTTGATGATGAAGCATCTTGTTGGTTTGAAATCATATTTTTGTTTTAAACTTTTTATAAATGAAAAAAAGAAATTTAATAATTACGGCAATTCTAGGTATGCTTACGGTTATTTTAGGAGCATTTGGAGCACATTCTTTAAAAGAAATTTTAAGTCCAGAAGCTCTTAACAGTTTTGAAACGGCAGTACGTTATCAAATGTATCATGTAATAGTATTATTACTTGTAAATATGTATGGTAATTTTAGTGTCAAAACTAAAAACAATATAAGTATTCTTTTCTTCATGGGAATTCTTTTTTTCTCAGGTTCCATTTATGCAATTACAATGGCAAACATAACGGCAAAATCAATTTGGTTTATTACTCCGCTCGGAGGATTGATTTTAATATTAGGCTGGATAAAATTATCGATTTCATTTTTCAAAGACAAGTAAAATGTTGGTATTGTAAAATTAAGCTCAAAAAATGATGATTTAGCAATTTTAATTAAAAAACTTAACTTAGTTTTGCCTCATTAACAACGTTTAATCAAAAAAACTAATGGTAACTAACGACATAATTTCGAAATCGATTTCGTTAACCGACTATGGTATTGAAAATGCTACAATTAAGTACAATCTTTCAGCCGATGAATTACATCAAATTTGTATTGACAAAGGACTAGGTAAAGAGGCTTCTTCTGGTGCTTTAGCGGTTAATACAGGAGAGTTCACTGGGCGCTCACCTAAAGACAGATTTATTGTTAAAGATGAATTGACCAAAGACAAAGTTTGGTGGGGAGACATTAAC
Source organism: Bacteroidetes bacterium MedPE-SWsnd-G1 (assembly GCA_001874265.1). Taxonomy (GTDB): domain Bacteria; phylum Bacteroidota; class Bacteroidia; order Flavobacteriales; family Flavobacteriaceae; genus Urechidicola. The sequence continues at coordinate 6,349 of MPDD01000057.1, forward strand.
CTACCGTTTGAAGAAGATGCTTTTGATAAATTGTATCAAAAAATCACAAAACATTTATCAGGAAAAGAATTGTATGTACGTGAAGCATATGCTTGTGCTGACGACAGGTACAGAATGAATTTGCGTGTAATTACAGAATTGCCTTGGGTAAACTTATTTGCATATAACATGTTTTTACGTCCAACTGCTCAAGAATTAGAATCTTTTACTCCTGAATGGACTGTAATGCAGGCACCTAGTTTTATGGCAGTAGCTGCAGAAGACGGAACGCGTCAGCATAATTTTGCAGTATTAAGTTTTAAGCGTAAAACCATTTTAATTGGTGGTACCGGTTATACAGGTGAGGTGAAAAAAGGAATTTTTTCCGCGTTGAATTTTATTTTACCAGTCGAAAAGAACACCATGCCAATGCACTGTTCTGCTAATGTTGGTGAAAATGGTGAAACCGCAATTTTCTTCGGATTGTCAGGGACGGGAAAAACAACCTTGTCAGCAGATCCAAATAGAAAATTAATTGGTGACGATGAACACGGTTGGACTGCAGATAACTCTGTTTTTAATTTTGAAGGCGGATGTTATGCTAAAGCAATCGACCTTAAAGAAGAGAATGAACCTGAAATTTTTGGGGCTATTAAAAAAGGAGCCTTGTTAGAAAATATTGTTTTTAAAGAAGGTACGAATGAAGTTGATTTCTCAGATGTTTCAAAAACTCAAAATACCCGTGTAAGTTATCCAATTCATCATATAGAGAATATACAAGTACCGTCGGTAGCTGGAAATCCAAAGAACATTTTCTTTTTAACCTGTGATGCATTTGGCGTATTACCTCCAATTTCTAAGTTATTACCAAATCAAGCGGCGTACCATTTTATTTCTGGTTATACAGCGAAAGTTGCAGGTACAGAAGCAGGAATTAATGAGCCAACACCATCGTTTTCGGCATGTTTTGGAGCCCCATTTATGCCATTGCACCCGGCAAAGTATGCCGAGATGTTAAGCGCTAAAATGAAAGAATCTGGTGTAAATGTTTGGCTGGTTAACACTGGATGGATTGGTGGACCGTACGGAATTGGAAAACGAATTAGTTTAAAATATACACGTGCCATGATTAACGCAGCTTTAAATGGTGATTTAGGGTCGTATTGTTATGAAGATTACCATGTACATTCTGTATTTGGATTGGCTCAACCAAGAACTTGTCCTGGAGTACCAGATTCAATATTAAGCCCAAGATCTACATGGAATGATGACGAAGCCTATTATAAAATGGCCTTTAAATTATCTAATGCCTTTAGAGAAAACTTCGATGAATTCGAAATGGAGTCTGATGAAGAAATCCGTAGAGGAGGCCCCGTTAGATTTACTAATTAATAAGGATTAACTAAAATGAATATAAGCCATCAATCTTCTAGATTGGTGGTTTTTTTATCGTGTAGATCTAAATCGAATCCCATATTTATACTCGCAAAACTTAAAATAATTATAGAGTTTATAATTTACATCTAGTCCGTAATCAATACTCTGTTGGTAGTCAATTCTGGTTTCATAGAACCCTCCATATCTAGTGGGGTTATCATGTCTTATATTCCATTCTGTAACATAAAAAATATTC
>MPDD01000058.1 GCA_001874265.1 Bacteroidetes bacterium MedPE-SWsnd-G1
GAAAACTAGCTGAAATCTACCCATCATATTGTTTTAGTGAATCGCTATAATTATTAATATAATTATTTTCAAAACGCACTCCATCAGCTTTGTCGTGCTCCATAATTACAGGCTCACTTGGATTATCTGTATATAATAGGTTATTTGCAACTAACATTCTAAGAGGCCTCGCAGACCTAAGTTCTGACGCAGGTAACACTTCCGCCTGCTCTAAATTTTCACCAACACCGAATTGAAGTGGAATAGAACTATTAATCCATGTATTATATGCTACAACCACATCGGTTACTTGATTATACCTATTTAGAGGGGATTTAGGAATACCATTCATAACGGCTAGAGGGCTTCTAAAACTCTCTCCTTTTAAATTATAGAAATAATTATTTGTTACACTATGTCCGGTATTTATCAGTCTTATACCTCCATAATTTTTAGAATTTCCGTCACCAATAAAGTAGTTTCCGTCTATAATGCAATAATTACCATGCCTAGTTACTAAGGAACCTTCACTTTTATAAAAAACGTTGTTTCTAAACTCATTATAATTTGTTTTACTAGAGATGATCTCAACCTCTCCATTACATTCTTCGAATAAATTATTCGCAACTAAAGTATTACTTGGAGACATCGAAGAAAAACTATCACCTAATTGAATGGTTTCTGCCTTTGGCCCTCCCTTTCTTGGTCTTGGACCAAAGTGATTGTTAATTATTTTGTGGTAATTCTTAATATTTCTATTTCCTTTTATCTCAACTCTTACGGTTGGACCTTCATTAGATTTCCCAGATAAATAAGAACGTTCTAATACATTATGTCTACCCCAAAACTCAACCCAATGATCTTTTCTATCTCTAGATAATTGGTTGAAATCTTCTATGACAGTATTTCTAACTGTGCAATTATTAGCTACTTTATCTTTACTTATTTTAAAGTCTATAACCGCATTTGAAGGCGTAAAACCATTTCTAAAATAAAAGCCATCAACAACTAAATAATTACCCCCAAACTTCAAATTAGAAACACCTTCGATAAAAACTTTTCCAGGAGTTTCTGCTTTTAAAACTATTGGGTTTCCTTTTTCACCGTCTGCTACAAACTTAATCTCAACATCTTTCCAAACACCGTTTTTAAGGGTAATAATATCTCCTGCAACTGCATTCTCAATTGCGGCTTTTAATTGGTCTGAATCTTGAACAAAAATCTTGTTTTCAATATTGTTTGTACAACCTATTAAAAAAAGCATCAATACCAATGCACACACTTTTTCTAACTTAAAATTCATCTTTATATTAAGCATTCTTCCATATTTTTTGAACATTTGTTAAATCTTGCTTCATTGCTTCAAACACCACTTTCTTATCAACGTTAATAGTTGATTTCCCTTTTTCTGCTCCACCTAAATCATACTCTAGATGTAGTGTTACGGGAGGATTTAAATTATACTTTTTTAATAATTTAAAATAAGAATCAAAATCTACCATACCTTTACCAATAGGTACATTTTGTACTTTCCATTTTCCATTAATATTGACCCATTTAAAATCTTTAAGCACAATAGTTTTAATAGATGATTGCAGTAGTTTTACTCCATTTTCCCATGACAACCCACCCTCAATCAAAGCGTGACGTATATCGTATTGTGCTCCGAAATAATTCGGGTTTACGGATTCTAACAATTTATAAATCTCCCAATAAGAGGCCCCAACTTTGGTCCCAGCATGATTTTGATAACAACCAACTAATCCCAATTTCTTATTTAATTCCCCAATTTTTTTAACCTCTTCTTTGTAGAAATCTAGAGATTCTGCTAAAGTCAGTTCTTCTTTATATTTAAACCAGTTCGTTCTGTAATATTTAATCCCTACATCCGATGCTATTTGCAACACCTCAACATCTAAGGGATTGCTAACACTTTCAATTGCGGTAGTCATAACATTACATGTAGATCCTCCTAATTGAATTTCTTTAATTGCCTTAGGTAAATCTTCCTTAACACGTTCTGGCAATACATGACCTTTAGGCCTTACCGTTAAGTCCAATCCCGAAAATCCTAATTCTGCCGCTACTTGTCCTGCTGCCTTATAATCTAAAAACTGAAGGTGCTTGGAAAATATATGAACAGATAATTCATCATTACCGTTAGCCATTGACCAATCATTAAGCGAAAACCCCATGAAAGGAATAAACCCTGCAAATAGAGAGGTATTTTTAATAAATGCTCTTCTAGATGTTTGATTCATGAGTAATTAAATTAAATTGGTTTACCAGATTGGTTGACCAAATATATGTATATTTGTAACGTAAAAAAATATTTTAACACAAATTTTCTGAGTATGGGACACTTAACTAATGAAAATAGAATGAAGTTAGCGCGCTTGAGCACAGCAACAATTGCAACTTTATTATTCAAAAAAGGATTACGAAATCAAGTAATACAAAACGTGATTCCCTTAGGCAAAGGAAAAGCAAACATGGTAGGTGAAGCCTTTACTTTGAGATACATTCCGGCTAGAGAAGATCGAAATTCTATCGAAGTTTTTAAAGATCCTGCACATCCTCAAAGAGTGGCAGTTGAAACTTGCCCAGAAAATGCCGTTTTGGTCATGGACAGTAGAAAAGATGCTAGAGCAGCATCTGCCGGCTCAATTTTAGTAACTCGATTGATGAAAAGAAACACTGCAGGAATCATTACGGATGGTGGATTCAGAGATTCTCAAGAAATTTCAGAGTTACAATTTCCTTCTTATCATCAAAGACCTTCGGCCCCTACTAACTTAACCCTACACGAAGCCATTGCCTTAAATGAACCTATTTCCTGTGGTGATGTCGCCGTTTTTCCTGAAGATGTGCTTGTAGGAGATGAGGATGGTGTAATTGTCATTCCAAAAAATCTTGTTCAGGAAGTGGTTAATGTTGGTACAGAAATGACCTTGTTTGAAAACTTTGTTATGGAACAAGTAACAAAAGGTAAATCTATAAAAGGGTTGTATCCTTTAACAGATGAAAAAATAAAACAGGACTTTGAACTTTGGAAAAAAGGATAACACCTTTAACCTAAGAACTTTCTTATTTCTTTATTATATTGTTCTCAGCAAAAAACATTGAACTTTGAGAACTACAATAATATCGACTCCCTTTCTTTATTTATTCATATTAATAAGTATTTCGAACAGTTCCATTTTTGGTCAATCATTTAATACAACAAATTCATCAAATTTAGTTGGTCAAGGTGCAACACTTCGTCTTATTTCGGATATTTTCGAATTTACAGAAGGGCCAGCATCAGACAACTATGGAAACGTCTTTTTTACTGACCAACCAAATAATCGAATTCACAAATGGGATGCAGATAGCAATACCATTTCCATTTATTTGGAACCATCAGGAAGATCTAACGGATTGTATTTTGACACCTCCGGAAATTTGTTGGCCTGTGCCGATGAAAAATTTGAGTTATGGCAAATAGATTCTAATAAGAAAATTACAATCCTTCTTGACAATTACAAAGACAAAAAACTAAATGGCCCCAACGATCTATGGCTTGATAAAAAGGGAGGCATTTATTTCACCGACCCCTACTATCAAAGACCATATTGGACAAGAACAGCCCAAGAACAAACATCTCAAAATCTATATTATTTGTCGCCAGATAAAAAAACACTTAAAATGGTTCATGATGATTTCATTAAACCAAACGGTATAATTGGTACACCGAACGATAAAACTTTATTTGTTGCAGATATTGGAGCTGAAAAAATATATTCTTTTACGATAAATGATGATGCAAGTTTAACTAATAAAACATTATTCACTTCTTCAGGTTCAGACGGAATGACTATAGATGAATTAGGTAATATATATATCACCAATCAAAAAGGCGTAACTGCATTTAACTCTGAAGGAGTTGAAATTCTAAATATACCAATCCCTCAAAGTTGGACTGCCAATGTTACCTTTGGAGGGCCCAATAAAAACATTTTATTTATTACGGCCATGAATTCAATTTATACATTAAAAATGAATGTTAAGGGCGTAAATTAGAATCGGTTTACAATCTATAGTTTACTTCCAAAGAATAATGCATTTAGAAACAACTTATTTGTTCCATACCATGCACCTCTAAAATTTGGATTATCAGCAAATAATACAACTCTTCCTTGACCAGTAGAACTTACAATTATCGAAGCCGATGGCTTAATGAAAGTGTCAATATTTTTCTTTGTGATAAAGCCATCTATATGTGGGTTTTCGGAATATTTTGCTACTGTAGCATACGCATTTTCACTTGGCGCCAAAAAGACCATATTGTTTTTATATACCGGCAATTTTCCGCTCCTATATCCAAATCCTAACGGATGTGTAACATCTAAATCTACTTCTAAAATAACACCCCCTATTCTATCTCTTCCTCTATGTTCCGATGCCTCTACATAAGGCAACCTTTTTGTTTGAGGCTTTTCCTTTGGCTTTGGTTTTTTTACCAAACGCTCCTTCACAATTTTCTTATCAATCATCCATTTAGAAGCACCAGCTAAAGAAACTAAAGTATTCCCTCTACCAATCCAATTTTTTAAACGCTGTCTCTGTATAGAATCTAAATTCTCATAACTTCCGGAAACCATTACCAATGTGTTATACTTATCTAGGTTTGCTCTTTTAAAGTTATTCATTCTCAATTTTGTAATTGGCATGTGAACTCGCGTATCTAACAAATGCCAAACTTCTCCAGCTTCATAAGAACTTACTCCTTCTCCAACAAGCATTGCTACTTTAGGTTTTTGCACCGTTCTAAAATTATTAGATCCCAAATCAATCCCTTTAATACTATAACCACTTTCTGTACCAAAAACAGGTACATCAAATTTTTCTTGGGCCTTGGAAACTATTTCAAACACTTCCTCTGCAGATTTTTTCTGTTTACTTATAGGAACTAGTAAACTACCATAATTGAAATTCTTATCTCCAATAGTAGTATTTATAGAAAACGGCTTAAAAGCTGTGGCTACAATTAAACCTTTCGATTGCATAAAATACAATGCAGCCGGTGTGTTGTAATCATCCCAATCTATGATATAAGCGTAACTAGATTTTTCGATTTTTGTGTTATTGACAATTCCGTTTGATGTTGTTAATTCTGCTCCTAGTTTTACCGAAGTAACCCCTTTGTACTTTATATTGTAAAAATTAGCAACACTCCATGCTGATGCATCATAATACACACTGTCTCTGTATTTTTCATATGTTTCGAACATGGTTTGAACCATTCTGTGCTGTGGCTGCGCTAAAGGAACAACAAACTTTTTATCGTTTTGATACACCTTAATTTTATGCGTTAACAGTTGATCTACAAATGCCTTATTTCGGTTCATGTCAAAATCATCTCCAAATTCATATGCCGAAAATCCAGTTTTAGCCTTCTTTGTCATTGCCGTTTTAAAAAAGTCTTGTTGATACTCTCTTAGATATGCCTTATTTTCAACAGCTGCTTTAATTGTTGCAATACCAGATGTAAATTGATTTCTAATCGTAAACGCAAACGTCATTTTACCATAATCTGTATCTTGAACATGTCCACGAGAACTCGCTTGTTCAAATAATAAAGCTAAGCCCCCTTGCAAATCTGGATAAGAAGATCCGTACCCAGGGTATGTACCATCAAACGATTCTTTTGTGTAATAAAATGAACCTATTTTATCTAATGCATCTGAAAAATACGGTGCAAATAAATTGTTTAAATCTTCATAATTTTCTTTAGGCATAATGGGGTCCCAAGAACCTATTGGCTTCATTGGTTCAAAAAAGTGATTGCTATTTGTTCCCATTTCATGAAAATCGGTAACGACATTCGGATACCATTTATGTATCCATTCTAATTTTCCTTGACTCTCTGGATGCACACCCAACAACCAATCTCTATTTAAATCGAACCAATAATGATTGGTTCTGCCTCTTGGCCATGCCTCATTATGTTCTGCATCTGAATTATCAGAAACCAATTGTTTAGCCTTATATTGATTTGCCCATTGTGTATGTCTATCCCTACCATCTGGATTAATTGTTGGGTCTATAAAAACCACAGCCTTATCTAAATAATTTTTCACCTCATCACTGTTTGATGCAACTAATGAATAGGCCGTTAAAAGTGCCGCTTCAGAACTAGAAGGCTCATTACCATGCACGTTATATCCTAATTGAATAATAATTGGAGTCTCATCAAAATTCTGAGGATTTAATTCTGGATTGGTAAACTTTAAATGTTCCGATTTAATTGACTCTAAATTATTTAAATTTTCTGAAGAGGTTACTGTAAACATCACCAATTTTCTTCTCTCATGAGTATATCCATAAATCTCTATAGAAGCTTTGTCAGAAATTTCGGCTAATTTGGTTAAATAACCAACAATTAAATCATGCCTGGTATGCTGCTCTCCAATTGAATACCCCAAATAGTCCTCTGGTGTAGGTATTGATGTATCAAAAGGTGCTAGATTCTTAAAAAAATAATCTTGTGCATTAACAGGGTTTATTGCTATTAAAAGGAATAGTGCTGAAACTAGAAAATAGATTTTTTTCATTTGGTTATTTTGGTTAGTGTAAAATAAATCTAAAAGTAACGATAAATTTTATACAATGTTTACAAAAACATTCTAATAGAATTAATCATTTATTATATTACCGTTATTTAATAACTAGTACATCAACTATAATTTTAAA
>MPDD01000059.1 GCA_001874265.1 Bacteroidetes bacterium MedPE-SWsnd-G1
TACCCAGAAGAAAATAATATCTGGTCCTGTAACTAAATCGTTTGTTGGATAGTAATAATTAATCTCGTCATTACCTGGATTCTTAATTCCGTCAAATAACGAAATTGGCCATAACCATGCAGAGAACCATGTATCTAACACATCATCGTCTTGTTTAAGGTTTGAAACCGAAAGTGAATTATTTCCAGATTTCTCTATAGCCAATTCCAATGCCTCTTCTTTTGAAGTAGCAACTACAAAATCCTCTACTCCTTCTCCGTAGAAATATGCTGGAATTTGATGCCCCCACCATAACTGACGAGAGATATTCCAATCTCTAATATTCTCTAACCAATGACGGTAGGTATTATTATAATGTTTAGGGAAGAATTTGATATCTTCATCTTCCAAAACCGCTTTTAAAGCCGGCTTTACAATATCTTCCATTTTTAAGAACCACTGTGCAGAAATTTTCGGCTCAATTACAGCCTTTGTTCTTTCTGAAGTTCCTACTTTATGCATGTGTTGTTCTATCTTAACCAAACAACCTAATTCTTCAAGTTCTTTTGTAATTTCTTTACGTACAACAAATCGATCCTTACCTTCATAATGCATTCCACCAGCATTTAGTGTGGCGTCATCATTAAAAATATCGATCACTTCAAGTTTATGCTTATCTCCTAAAACTTTATCATTTTGATCATGTGCAGGAGTTACCTTTAAACATCCCGTTCCAAATTCTACATCAACATATTCATCTTCAATAATTGGGATAGATCGATTTGCAATTGGTACTATGGCCTTTTTTCCTTTTAAATGCGAGAAACGTTCGTCATTTGGATTGATACAAATTGCAGTATCTCCTAAAATTGTTTCTGGCCGTGTCGTTGCAATTGTTAAAACATCTTCAGATCCTTCAATTTTATAATTTACATAATAAAGATTTCCAGGTTTCTCTTCAAAAATTACCTCTTCATCAGAAAGTGTTGTTTGCGCTTCTGGATCCCAATTTACCATGCGATATCCTCGATAAATCAACCCTTTTTTATATAAATCTTGAAATACCTGAATCACAGATTCTGAACGCACTTCATCCATTGTAAATGATGTTCTTTCCCAATCACAAGAAGCTCCTAACTTTTTTAATTGCTCAAGAATAATTCCACCGTGTTTCTCTGTCCAATCCCAAGCATGTCCTAAAAACTCATCTCGTGTTAAATCAGACTTATCTATTCCTTCATCTTTTAATTTCGCAACCACTTTTGCTTCTGTTGCAATAGAGGCATGATCTGTTCCTGGTACCCAACAAGCATTGTATCCTTTTAACCGTGCACGGCGAATTAATACATCTTGAATCGTATTATTCAGCATATGTCCCATATGTAAAACGCCCGTAACATTAGGTGGTGGAATAACAATAGTATAGGCCTCCTTTTCATTTGGTTCTGAATGAAAATAATCGTGTTTCATCCAGTAATCATACCACTTCTTCTCTACTTCAATTGGACTATATTTTGTTGGAATATTCATATAAAATTGTCTTATCTTTTTAGAAGTTGCAAATGTACGATTCTGCCTAATCATTGTAAAATATTTTGAAAACAAAAAAAAAGTGGTAGTTTTACCTCTTAAACAGTTTTAAATTATGAAAAAATTAGCATTAGTATTGTTCTTATCGGTATTCACAATTTCACTGAATGCGCAAGATAGTTCAACGGAAAAGCAAGATGGCCCCGCATTTAAATTTGAGCATGAGACCATTGATTATGGAAAAATTGTAAAAGGATCTAATGGAGAGCGCTCGTTTGTTTTCACAAACGTAGGTAACGCTCCACTTATAATAGAAACAGTTCAAGGAAGTTGTGGATGTACTGTTCCAACAAAACCAGAAAAACCAATTTTACCAGGAGAAAAAGGTGAAATAAAAGTTAAATACGACACCAACAGAACAGGTGGTTTCTCTAAAACGGTTACAATCATTTCAAATGCTACAGAAGCTAGAAAAGTTGTAAGAATTAAAGGTTTAGTTGAAAAACCTTCAACTGCAAGTGTAATAGAAAAAGAAAAATCAGTTTTATCTAACAACTAATTTTTTCTCTTAATAAAATAAGTATGAACCCGTTAGTCTTCTATCGGGTTTTTCTTTGCCTTTCTGCTACCTGCATACATATCATAGCGTACAAATCTACAGTCTAAATCTCCGTTTTTAAGTGGAATTCTTCTCGAAGTTTTTAATCCAACATATTTTAGAGCTTGAATATCTGAAGTAATAAACCATACTTTAGAATCAGGATATCCATGTTTTAAAGTATCTCCTATTTTCTTATAAAATTCTTCGGTATCAATATTCAAACGTTCTCCGTAAGGTGGATTGAACAAAATCGTTGTTGAACCAAATACTTCTTTTATGGAATTAAAAAAATTAACGTGATGTACTGCTACAAACTCCGATAAATTTGCACTCTTAATATTATCATTCGCTTTTCTTACTGCTGATGGTGCTTTATCAAATCCCATTATTTTAAATTGCGGATTCACAATTTTCTTCAATAATGAATCTTGAATTTTAAAATAAAGATCCTCATCATAATCATCCCATTTTTCAAACCCAAACTCAGGGCGATTGATATTTGCAGGTATATTACAAGCAATCATGGTTGCTTCTATTAAAATAGTTCCAGAACCGCACATAGGATCAATAAAGTTACTATGCCCATCATAGCCAGACAGTAACACTAAACCTGCTGCTAATACCTCATTAATAGGCGCTATATTAGTCGAAGTTCTATACCCTCTCTTATGCAACGAATCTCCTGAAGAATCTAACGATATCGTACATGTTTCCTTTTGAATATGCACATGGATTCTAACATCTGGATGTTTCACGTCTACATTCGGTCTCTTATGGTATTTATGACGGAAATAATCTGCAATACTATCTTTAGATTTTAAACTTATGTAATGCGAATTGGTTGTGAAAAATTTTGAATTTACAACGGCTCCAATAGCAAATGTACTATCAGCACTCATGTATTTTTCCCAATTAATTTTTTGTAAACCTTCATACAAATCCTCTTCATCAAAAACTTTAAATGTCTTAATAGGTTTTAATATCCTAATGGCTGTTCTCAGCGCAATATTTGCCTTATACATAAACCCCTTGTCACCTCTAAAAGATACATTTCTAACACCTGGCTTAACATCTTGAGCTCCTAAATTTTTAAGTTCAGTTTCAAGGACTTCTTCTAAGCCAAACATGGTTGTTGCAACCATTTTAAAGTTTTCATTCATCTACAAAAATTTGTTGCAAAGATAGTGTATTTTTGCTTCCACATTATTTTAATATGAATACTTCAACAGATTGGTTTGCATCGTGGTTTGACACTCCCTATTATCACATTTTATACAAAAATCGTGACCAAAAGGAAGCGCGCTTATTTATGGCTAACCTGGTGGCCTTTTTAAAATTAAAGAAAAATGACCGTGTGTTAGATTTGGCATGTGGAAAAGGAAGACATTCATTATTTCTAAACTCACTCGGATTTGACACCATTGGTGCAGATTTATCGCAGAATAGTGTTGATTATGCAAATGAATTTGCCAATGAAACCTTAAGGTTTGTTCAACGAGACATGAGAGACCCTCTAAATTTAAAATATGATGCCATTTTTAATTTATTTACGAGTTTTGGGTATTTCGAAAATGATGCTGATGACTTAAAGGTTTTAACAAACATTAAAAACGGATTAAAAAGCGAAGAAAGTATTGCTGTTATTGATTTTCTAAATGTTAAAAAAGCCGTAAAAACATTGGTTAAAAAGGAGACAATTATAAGGAATGATCTCAAATTTGACATAAAAAGAAAATTCGAAAACAATTTTATCGTTAAAGAAATTACATTAGCAACAGAAAACGAAACGCATAAATTCTTTGAACGAATAAAATACCTAGATCTTGAAAAGATAGAGCAATATTTGAAAACTGTGGGCTTACATTTAAAGCATACCTTTGGTGATTATGACTTACAGGCTTATGATGAGGAAAACTCAAACCGCCTAATACTAATTTTATCTAAATGAGTTTACTAGTTCTATTTCTTTCCGTTATTGTCGGAATTGTAATTGTTTTTGCTTTCAATCCGAGTAAAAAGATTACCCAACTCCTACTTTCATTTAGTGGTGCATATTTACTCGCCATTACCATAACACACTTGTTGCCCGAAGTGTTTAATAGTAATATCAACAACATCGGTTTGTTTATTATTTTAGGTCTTTTGGTACAATTAATTATGGATTATTTCTCTAAAGGAGCAGAACATGGCCATATTCATGCACATGGAAATAACTTACCTGTTATTCTATTCGTCAGTTTGTGTTTACATGCTTTTATTGAAGGAATCCCTGTACATGACCACAACCATGAAGAACTACTTTGGGCTATTGTGATTCATAAAATTCCAATTACAATTGTATTAGGAAGTTTCTTGGTTTATGCAAAGACATCAATAACAAAAAGTTTGGCTATTCTTATTCTGTTTGCCCTAATGAGCCCTTTAGGAAGTTTAGCAGGTGAACATATTCCACTACTTATAAATTACAAGGCACAAATCACCGCTATAATTGTTGGGATCTTTTTACATATCTCAACCATTATAATTTTTGAAAGTTCAGAGAATCATAAATTCAATAGGGCCAAGTTTATTGCTATCGTAGTTGGATTTGCAGTTGCGGCGTTGATTTAATTAGCGACTTCACTAATAAACTTAATACGCATTAATCGAAGTTCATCTTGGTCGTAATCACCATCAAATTCAGTTAACGCTTCTTCAATTACATCAGTTTCTGCTTCCATAAAATAGTCATAGATCTCTTCTTGCTGATCTTCATCCAATATTTCATCAATATGGTAACTAATATTTAATTTAGTTCCCATAAACACAATACGTTGCATTTCTTTGATTAATTCTTCAAACTCTAATCCTTTTGACCTTGCAATATCTTCTAATGGAATCTTTTTATCTGTATTCTGAATAATTGATAATTTTAGTGAAGAATTTACCCCAGTACTTTTAACTACTAAATCATCTGGTCTCAAAATATTATTTTCATCAACATATTCCTTTATCATGGCAATAAAGTCCTTTCCAAACTTTCTTGCTTTTCCTTCTCCTACTCCATGTACATTTGATAATTCCTCAATACTAATAGGGTATTTAAGTGTAATATCCTCTAATGATGGGTCTTGAAAAACTGCAAATGGCGGAACACCTTGTCGTTTTGCCACACGTTTACGCAGATCCTTTAACATCCCCATCAATTTTTCATCAGTAGAAACACCTGAACTCTTTGTATTTGTAATTATACTTCCATCGTCATCTACTTCATAAATATGATCTTCAGACATCATAAAGGAAGTTGGCTTTTTAATAAATTCCTTACCTGCATCGGTAATCTTCACCACGCCGTATTCTTCAATTTCTTTTCGAATCAAATTTGCGACCAAAACCTGTCTTAATAAAGCCATCCAATAAAGTCCTTCTTTATCTTTTCCAACACCAAAAAACGGTTGTAAATGGGTTCTATGCGAAGTAAGCATTGCATTCTCTTTCCCGATTAAGGTATTTACAATTTCTTTTGGTTTGTACTTCTCTTTGGTAGAAACTACAATTTCCAAAAGCATTTTAACGTGTTCCTTTGCTTCAACTTTCTTTTTGGGATTGCGGACATTGTCATCCATATCACCACCTAAACCAGTAGTTTCATCAAAGTCCTCACCAAAATAATGCAATAAATATTTACGTCGGCTCATAGAAGTTTCTGCATAACCAACAACTTCTTGTAAGAGGGCATGACCAACCTCTTGCTCAGCCACAGGTTTGCCCGCCATAAATTTCTCTAACTTTTCAATATCTTTATAAGAGTAAAACGCCAAACAATAACCTTCTCCGTCATCTCTACCTGCTCTACCCGTTTCTTGATAATAACTTTCTAAACTTTTAGGAATGTCATGATGAATAACAAAACGTACATCAGGTTTATCAATACCCATACCAAATGCTATGGTAGCAACAACTACATCCGCGTCTTCCATTAAAAACATATCTTGATGCTTCGCTCTTGTTTTAGCATCTAAGCCTGCATGATATGGTATTGCTTTTAATCCGTTTACTTGCAAAACCTGTGCTACTTCTTCAACTTTTTTACGACTCAAACAATAAATAATTCCAGATTTTCCTTCGCGTTGCTTCACAAAGCGAATAATGTCTGCATTTACATTATTTGTTTTAGGTCTAACCTCATAAAACAAATTAGGTCTATTAAAGGACGCTTTAAATGTCTTAGCGTCGCTCATTCCTAAAGTCTTTAAAATATCTTCTTGAACTTTTGGCGTGGCAGTAGCTGTTAAACCAATAATTGGAACGTCATCAATTTTTCCAATAATATTTCTAAGGTTTCTATATTCTGGTCTAAAATCATGACCCCATTCAGATATACAGTGGGCCTCATCAATCGCAACAAATGAAATCTTTTGTTCTTTCAAAAAATCTACATATTCTTCTTTTATCAAAGACTCTGGAGCAACATATAACAACTTAGTAATACCGTTTTCAATATCTGATTTTACAGAGGCAACTTCTCCTCTATTTAAAGAT
>MPDD01000006.1 GCA_001874265.1 Bacteroidetes bacterium MedPE-SWsnd-G1
TTCGCAGCAGGTTCAATATTCATCTCGCCTCATAAGTGGATGAAAAGGCGACGGGAAACCGTCGCCTTTTCTATTTTTGCACCTCGTTTTGAGATAACAATAAAACTGTATAGAAATGTCAAGAGTTTGTGAACTTACAGGAAAAAAAGCAATGGTTGGGAACAATGTTTCTCACGCATTGAATAGAACTAAAAGAAAATTTAACGCTAATTTAATTACAAAGCGTTTTTATATTCCTGAAGAAGATAAGTGGGTAACTTTAAAAGTATCTACAGCTGCTTTAAAGAATATTAATAAATTAGGAATTTCTGCTGTGCTGAAAGAAGCAAGAGCAAAAGGGTTCTTAACTAAGTAATTTCCTAATAATAAAAGTATATTAAGATGGCAAAGAGCAAAGGAAATAGAATTCAGGTTATTTTGGAGTGTACAGAGCACAAGGCATCTGGTAAACCAGGTACTTCAAGATATATTTCAACTAAAAACAAAAAGAACACTCCGGATAGATTAGAGATTAAGAAATTTAATCCAATCTTAAAGAAAATGACTGTTCATAAAGAAATCAAGTAAATAGATACGTCATGGCAAAGAAAGCAGTAGCATCGTTACAAACAGGTTCAAAGAGATTATCTAAAGCTATCAAAATGGTAAAGTCACCTAAAACTGGTGCTTATACATTTGTTGAAGCTATTATGGATCCTAAAGCAGTAAACGACTTTTTTAGCAAAAAGTAAGCGTTTACCAACTCAATATTACAAGGCTATTTTCAATTGAAAATAGCCTTTTTTTATGTTATATTTGTTGAAGTTTAAAAATTTTAAAACACCAAAAATTATTAAGTGTTATTAAAATAAATCGACGACTAACAACCAAGAAGAATGAGTTTTTTTAAAAAAATATTTTCAAAAGAAAAGAAGGAAACCTTAGATAAAGGATTGGAGAAAACGAATGCAACGTTTTTAACAAAATTATCGAAGGCAGTGGCAGGGAAATCTAAAGTAGATGATGATGTATTGGATAACTTAGAGGAAGTTCTGATTTCATCTGATGTTGGCGTAGAGACAACCTTAAAAGTTATTGACCGAATCGAAGCACGTGTGGCGAAGGATAAATATTTAGGCACAGATGAGTTAAATTCGATATTAAGAGAAGAAATTGCGGGATTGCTTTCTGAAACAAATACAGGTAACGAAACAGAATTTGTTGTTCCTGAAAATAAAAAGCCTTACGTTTTAATGGTGGTGGGTGTAAATGGTGTTGGAAAAACAACTACCATTGGTAAGTTGGCATCTCAATTTAAGAAATCTGGCAAGAAGGTTGTTTTGGGTGCAGCCGATACTTTTAGAGCAGCAGCAATTGATCAATTACAAGTTTGGGCAGATAGAGTGGATGTGCCAATTGTTAGACAAGACATGGGTTCAGACCCAGCTTCAGTTGCTTATGACACTTTGCAATCGGGAGTGACTCAAGATGCAGATGTAATTGTTATTGATACAGCGGGTCGTTTACATAATAAGGTTAACTTAATGAATGAGTTGACTAAGATTAAACGCGTTATGCAAAAAGTGGTTGGTGATGCACCACATGATGTTTTGTTAGTATTAGATGGTTCTACCGGTCAGAACGCATTTGAACAAGCAAAACAATTTACAAAAGCAACGGAAGTAACTTCATTGGCGGTAACCAAATTAGATGGTACGGCAAAAGGAGGTGTTGTAATTGGAATATCTGACCAATTCCAAATTCCTGTTAAATATATTGGAGTAGGTGAAGGAATTGATGATTTACAAGTATTTAATAAAGTAGAGTTTGTAGATTCCTTTTTTAAATAAATTGCATAAGATAATATTAGTAAAGCGAGTTTCTGAATAGAGACTCGTTTTTTTGTTTCAGAAAGTAGCATAGTTTCGAGAAGTTTATCTAATAATTCTTATTTTGTCTAACTTTTATTGTATATTTGTTGAACAAAATAAATATATATAGTTATGAAACGTTCAATTTTATCTAAATCTACATTTGTTATTGGTCTTTTACTACCTCTTTTTATGATGTCTCAAGACTTTCAAGGGAAGGCTTATTATTTTTCAAAATCTAAAATGGAGTTAGGGAGTTTTGGTGCAACCATGAGTGAAGCACAGAAAAAACAAATTGCTGAAAGACTAAAGAATAGGCTGGAGAAGACTTACATTTTAACATTTAATAAAGAGGGGTCTACTTTTAAGGAAGACGAGAAGGTTGATGCTTATTCCGGAGCAACAGACACCTGGGGGAAAAATTTTACTCCGGGATTACAATATAAAAATGTGAAGACAAAATCTCTTTTACAAAAACAAGATTTTTATGGAAAACAATTTTTAGTAAAAGACAAACTACTTGAATTTGATTGGAAAATTGGAAAAGAAACTAAAAAAATAGGAAATTATCTATGTATTAAGGCAACAGCAGTTATTCCGAACAAGGATTTGAATTGGTATGATTTTTCTTGGGGTCAACTTCAGAAAACCGATGATGAGGGTGAGGAAAAGGAAGAGCCAATGACAGAAGTTACTGCATGGTACACACCTCAAATCCCATTAAATCAAGGGCCATTAGAGTATTGGGGTTTACCGGGCTTAATTTTGGAAGTAAATGTTGGAAATACAACAATGCTCTGTTCAAAAATAGTGATGAATCCAGATGAGAAAACGAATATTAAAATTCCTGAAAAAGGAAAAGAGGTTACCAAAGCCGAGTATCAAGAAATTATTTCTAATAAAATGGTTGAAATGAGAAATAACAGAACACGTGGTAGAAGGAGTAACTAGTTTAAATAGTCAATACTAACCTAACTTATTTGAACTTTATGAAACGTTTAATTATTGCACTATTCATTTTAATTGGATACACAGGTATTGCTCAAATTTCTTTTGAAGGAATAGTAAAAGATAGTGTAGGAACACCTTTAGAGTTGGCCAATGTCGTAGCCATGAATAAGGCTACACAATCTATGGAATCATATGGTTTTACCAATGAAAAGGGTAGGTTTAAATTAACTCTTGAAAAGAATACAACGTATACAATTCAGGTGAGTTATATCGGAATGTCTGGTGAAGATGATGAAATAAAAACTGCAGAAGATACTATTTATAAAGAATATACATTAAAACCTGATAATGCCTTAGATGAAGTTGAAATAACATATGAAATGCCTGTTCAAGTGCAAGGAGATACGATTGTTTATAATGCTGACTCTTTTAAAAATGGTTCAGAGCGCAAACTAGAAGACGTATTGGAGAAATTACCTGGAGTGGAGATAAATCAAGATGGTCAGATAGAAGTTGAAGGGAAAGTAGTTAATAAACTAATGGTAAATGGCAAAGATTTTTTTGATGGGGATACTAAACTAGCAACGAAGAATATTCCTTCCAATGCGGTAGATAAAATTCAAGTTTTACGGAATTATGCTGAGGTTGGGCAATTAAGGAACGTGACTAATAACAGTGATAATGTAGCCTTAAATATCAAATTAAAGGAAGGAAAAGAAAATTTTTGGTTTGGTAACGTTACTGGCGGTGCAGGTTATGCAAGTTCGGAAGAAGGATTGTATTTGTTTCAACCCAAACTATTTTATTATGACCCTGAATTTACTTTTAATTTTATTGGCGATATCAATAATATTGGTGAAGTAGTTTTGACACCAAGAGATTTGCGTGGTTTTGGAGGTGGTTTTAGGGCACCTAGCAGTAGTAGTGGAACTAACTTAAATCTTGGCGATAATAGTCTAAGTTTTTTAACTAGTCAGAACAATGCAATATCTATAGAGAATTCGCTTGCGGCGTCCAATTTTAGTTGGGCTGTAAAACCAACTTTTGACGTAAGTGGTTTTGCAATTTTTAACTCCACGTTGCTTAATTCCAAGCAAAGAACAATAAAGCAGTATACGGATTCTGATTTAGGAATACCAAATGAACTAACAGAACAAACAAGCGAAGAGCGCTCTAACCAAGGATTAATTAAATTAAGTGCAGCGTATAAGCCAAATTATAATAATCAATTAGACTATGATATATTAGGAAGAGTATCAAATGATAAACAAGTGCAAAATCTGATGTCTTCTGTTTTGGGTAATACGTATCAAAAGGATGAGGGAACTCCGTTTAGTATTAACCAAAACTTAAATTACTATTACACCCTTGATGAAGACAATATATTTGCATTGGAGGTTCAACATTTACTAAAAGATGAGGATCCATTTTACAACGCTTTAATAGAAGATAAGGATAGTTATGATGCTACGGCAGCCTCTTTAGGTTTAGACGAAAATCAACAAAATTATAATGTAGCACAAGACAGACGAATCAAATCAAATCAGTTAGATGCCAAATTAGATTATTATTTAATTCTAAACCCGAAAAGTAATTTAAACTTGACATTGGGAACAATTTTTAGCAAACAACAATTTGATTCAAGATTATTTCAATTTTTAGATGGTGGTTCTGAATTTAATCCAACACCAACATTTAATGACGGATTGGCGACAAATAATATTGAATATAATTTTAGAGACAATTATTTAGCTGCTCATTATAGGTTTAGAACTGGAAAGTTTACAATAACTCCTGGGTTTTCATTGCATAGTTATGGAAATAAAAATGAGCAATTTGGAGTTTCTTATTCAGAAGATTTTTTTAGAGTATTACCAGATTTCGAAAGTAGAATTCAAATTAAGAATAACGAGAGTTTAACGTTTAGATATGCAATGCAAAATCAATTTACCGATGTAACAAAATTGGCCAGAGGTATTGTATATAATAACTTTAGTAGTATCCAATTTGGAGAACCAGAATTGCAGAATGCTCTGGCTCATAATTTAAGTTTGTTATATTCTAGTTTTAACTTGTTTAATTACACCAATGTTTTTGCTCGTTTGTCCTATTCAAAAAATATTGATCGTATTAGAAATATCACATTTTTCGAAAATGTGATTACGACAAACACTTTTTTTAATTCGAGTTTTGCAGATGAGAGTGCCACGACTTTTGGAAGAGTTCAACGAACTTTTGGGGCTTTAAGAGCATCTCTAAATGTTAGTTTTAACTATAATAAAAGTAATCAGTTTGTAGATACGCGTAGATCTATTTTTAGAAGTTTTAATCAAAGTTATACGCCAAGTTTGCGCTCTAATTTTAGAAAAGCTCCAAATTTTAATTTGCGATATTATTATAGAATAAATTCTACGGATCAAGGTACTAATTCAACAACATTTTACACAAATGCACCTTCATTAGAAATAGATGCTTACTTATGGGATTCAGTCACATTAAAAACTGATTATACATATACAAATCAGAGATTAAAAGATGGAAATAGTGATGATTTTCAGACTTGGAATGCATCTGTTGCCTATCGTAAAAATAGAGATGCAAAATGGGAATTTGAATTAGTTGCAACCAATTTATTAGATATAGATTCTAAATTAACAAATACTTCTACAACATTGTTTGTTTCGGAATCTAGAATTTTCATTCAGCCTAGATTGATCACATTTAGAGCCAGGTATGAGTTATAAATATTTTTTCCAAAGTTAATTCATCACTAAAAACAGGTCTGCTAAAAGAATAACTTGCAGAACAAAAAGTAAGGTGGTCCAATTCTTATTGTACTTATAGTGAATGAATAAAATAAAAATTACGAAAAGAGGATATACCAACCCAGAAGCAATTCGAAAGGAATAAATATTAGTTTTACTTGAATTTGCTAAACCATGCTTATTCACTTGATTAAAAATTAAAGAAACTGAATAACTAATTGATTTTCCTCTTACTTCATTTGCAAAGGTTTCTGAAACGGCAAACCGACGTTCTGGTGTAACTACTTCATACGAGTAGTGATAATTACCACCGGCATTGTAGTATCGCTGTAGTTCTTTTTCTATTGTAACAGCATCTTCAGCGTAAACCTTTCCTGGTAGTGAAAAATCAAGAATAATAACTAACGCAATTATTAAGGGGATTGCATAAGAGATCAAAGTGGATGTAGTAATTTTTTTAACCATTTATTTTCTCAAAATACTTTCCATTTTTTTTCCCCTAGCCAACTCATCAACTAATTTGTCGAGATAGCGAATTTTCTGCATTAATGGGTCTTCAATTTCTTCTACGCGATAGCCACAGATAAGACCTTTAATTTTATCCACATTTGGGTTCAACTGCGGCGCTTTTTCAAAGAATGTTCTAAAGTCCCATTTTTCATCAATTAACAATTGTAAACCTTGCTCATTATAACCTGTTAGCCAAAAAATAACGGTATGCAATTCTTCTATCGTTTTTCCTTTTTTTTCAACTTTGGTTACATAGTGCGGATAAACACTTGCGAAACTCATTTTAAAAACGCGTTCGTAATTAGCCATGGATACTTTAGTTTTTAAATCAAATATAAAATTAACTAATAAATTTGAATTCATGAAGTACGTGTGCTTATGCATTTCAATTTTTTGTATTTTGCTTCTTCAAATCTATTCTTATGAAAACTAATTTTATCTATTTAATTATTCTAATAATTCTATTTTCTTGTAAACAGGAGGGAACTAATGAAGATGTAACTGAAGATGAGGCACCAGTTCCTTATGATTATAAAGTTTTAGATTCTCAATACATCAATGTGGATGAATTATGGAAACCATTTGAAAAATATTGGAATGATTTTACTGAACAAGATTACAATCGTGTAAAACCATTTATTTGGGAGCAAAATATTCCAACGCTTCAGCGTAATATTTCCAGTGGTAAAATAAGTTATGAAGAATTGACTTTGTTTTATTTGTATCGAATCAAGAAATACGATAGAAACAACGATCTGTCTTTAAATAGTGTCATAGCGCTTAACCCGAATGTGGTGGAAGAAGCGAAGCAAAAGGATATTGAATTGGATAATGATGAAATAAAGCATCCAATTTTTGGGATGCCTATTTTATTAAAGGATAATATTAATGCTACTGGAATGTCAACAACAGCAGGAGCGATTGTTTTGGCTGAGAATATGACTGGCGATGCTTTTATAACATCTCAATTAAAGAATAGAGGAGCACTTATTTTAGGGAAATCGAATTTAAGTGAATGGGCCTATTTTTTCTGTGGTGATTGTCCGAGTGGTTATAGTGCTGTTGGAGGGCAGACACTCAATGCATATGGTAGAGCAGTTTTGGATACTGGTGGTTCTAGTTCCGGAAGCGGGGTTGCAACATCGGTCAATTTTGCTGTGGCAACAGTAGGCTCCGAAACTTCAGGATCTATTTTGTCACCATCAAGCCAAAATTCAATTGTAGGTTTAAAACCTACAATTGGTTTTTTAAGTAGATCTGGAATTGTTCCAATTTCGAGCACATTAGACACTCCTGGCCCGATGACAAAAAATGTTATAGATAATGCCATTTTATTGGATGCAATGAAGGGGTATGATTCTAAAGATGTATTAAGTTTTAAAACTGATACTTTGGCTTTTAATGGGGAGGGCTTGATGAAAGATCCCGTGGAATTTATAAAAGGCAATCGATTTGGGTTTATAAAGTCTTTGATGGAAAACCCTTTGTATAAACAAGCAGTAAATGCATTGGAGAATAGTGGTGCAGTCCTTGTTGAAATTGAACCCGAAAGGCCTCGGTTAAATGGATTTTTAACTTTATTGAATATTGATATGCGCAATGATTTACCAAAGTATTTATCGGGCTTTGCAAATAAAAATATTACAGCTTCATCAGTATCCGATGTGATAGTTTACAATAAAACAGATTCTTTAACAACAATGCCATACGGGCAAAAATTATTTTACGGAATTGTAAATGATCCTATTTCAGATGAAGACTTTGTTGTTTTAAAGGACTCTTTAAAAATAAAAGGGAAACAATTTTTTGATGTACCAATGGAGGCGAATAATTTAGATGGGATTTTATCTATCAATAATTACCATGCAGGTTTTGCAGCCGTTGCAATATATCCAGCTATTACAGTTCCTATGGGTTATGATAAATACAACAAACCATATGGGCTGACGTTTATTTCGCCAAAAGGAGAACGAGAATTATTGCAATGGGCGTATGGATATGAACAAATATCCTTACAAAGAAAAACACCGGCTGGGTATGATTAATCTATCATTTTATTAATATAACTCCATAATTCATTGTCAAAACTAATAGGGACTAAGTTGTCATTAGTTGCCGCTTCTCCCATTCTAATAACAACCATATCTAAACTTGGAATTACGTATAGTTTCTGGTCGTTTTTACCGAGCCCTGCTATTAAGTCATCTGGGGCATTCGGAATTAATTTTTGATTAAAAACGGTTTGAATTTGAGGTAGCATAAAACTGTCCTTACCATTTAGCCACCATAAGTAGCCATAGGATTTGTTTAGATTTTGTGAAGTTGTTGTCATCTCATCAAAATAAATTGGGTTGATGATTTCTTCACCATTCCAAGTACCTTTATTTAATGCTAACAAACCAAATCTAGCCATACTTCTAGCAGTGCTAAAATAAATACTATTGTAAGAATTACTGCTTAACCAGGATCCGTTCATACCAATTTTATCCCTTAGTTTAGTATTAAAATAAGAGTCATATGTTGTTCCAGCGGCATTACTTAAAACATTTTGCAATAAGGTATAAGGGCCGTTATGATAGGCCCATTTACTCATTGGGTCAGTTTTGTATTTCAAGCAATTGGGATCCGTGCAATCAAATATTAAATCATTCAAACCACTTGTCATGGTAAGTTGATTAAAAATAGTAATTCTATCTTCTTGTTCTTGAGTTGCATCCGTCCAACCATTTCCTAAATACAAATTAGATTGGTCATCGATTTCTAAGAAGCCTTCCTGTTGAGCAATACCTAACATTGCAGCTGTTAAGGTTTTTCCTGCTGATGCCCAGTACCATTTTTGAGAACCAGAAAAGTCATCAGAATACCACTCTAATCCGATCCTTCCTTTGTGTAAAATTATAAATGCCTTCGAGTTTGAATTGCCAACAAATTCAAGTAGAGGTGCTATTTCACCTTCTTTCCAATTTAAATCTGTTGGGGTTATGGTTTCCCAATTGGAGGAATTATTAGGCGGAAAGTAAATTGACTCATTTGGTATTTCAGGATTTTCACTATTATCGGAATTGCATCCAAGAATACAAATGCTAACCAATAAAATTAAGAGTCTATTTTTCATTTAATGCAAATTACACAATATTAGTATATGACTAAACGATTTTGAAAAGGTTTAAGTACCTTTGCAGTCCAAAAAATAGAATGATATGCGCACGAAATCACTCAAAAAAAATAAAATAAACGTTGTTACTTTAGGTTGTTCTAAAAACGTTTATGATTCTGAAGTGTTGATGGGACAATTAAAAGCCAATGGCAAAGAAGTGGCCCATGAAGAAGAAGGAAATGTTGTTGTTATAAATACTTGTGGTTTTATAGATAACGCTAAAGAAGAGAGTGTTAATACCATATTAGACTATGTGCGTAAAAAAGAAGAAGGAGATGTAGACAAGGTTTTTGTAACGGGATGTTTAAGTGAACGTTATAAGCCAGATTTACAGAAGGAAATTCCGGCTGTTGATCAATATTTCGGTACAACCGAATTACCTGGATTGCTTAAAGTTTTAGGGGCAGATTATAAACACGAGTTAATAGGAGAGCGTCTAACGACTACCCCTAAAAACTACGCCTATTTAAAGATTGCAGAAGGTTGTGATAGACCATGTAGTTTTTGTGCTATTCCGTTAATGAGAGGAAAGCATAAATCTACTCCTATCGAAGACGTAGTTATTGAAGCGGAGAAATTAGCTGCTAAAGGAGTAAAGGAATTGATTTTAATTGCACAAGACTTAACTTACTACGGATTAGATTTATATAAAAAGAGAAATTTAGGGGAGTTATTACAAGCTCTAGTAAAAGTAGAAGGAATTGAATGGATTCGTTTGCATTATGCATTCCCAACAGGATTCCCGATGGATGTCTTAGAAATAATGCGCAACGAGCCAAAGATTTGTAATTATATAGATATTCCATTACAGCACATTTCAGACCCTATTTTAAAGAGTATGAAACGTGGAACTACAAAAGCGAAAACAACAAAGTTGTTACAACAATTTAGAGAGGCAGTTCCTGGTATGGCTATCAGGACAACATTAATTGTTGGGTATCCTGGAGAGACTGAAGAAGATTACCAAACGTTAAAATCTTGGGTAGAGGAAATGCGTTTTGAACGGTTAGGTTGCTTTACCTATTCTCATGAAGAGAATACAGGGGCATATGCCTTAGAAGATGATGTGCCACAAGAAATAAAACAACAACGCGCGAATGAAATTATGGAGATTCAATCTCAGATTTCATGGGAATTAAACCAAGAGAAAATAGGGAAGGAGTTCAAGGTAGTTGTTGATCGTAAAGAAGGGAATCATTTTGTAGGTCGTACTGAATTTGATTCACCAGATGTAGATAATGAGGTGCTAATTGATGCTTCTAAATATTATTTGAAAACGGGAGATTTTACTACTATTAAAGTAACGGAAGCAGCGGATTACGATTTATACGCCGAACCTGTTCAATCATAAATTAAAAAAGAAAGCTTTACGCTTTCTTTTTTTGATTTGCTTCAATTCCTAAACCTAAAAATGTAGTCAGCAAGGCTATGTGAATCATAGACTGCATCCAATTGACCCTTGGAAAATACACTGTAATTAATGCCACCAACATAATTACGGCACAATAGTAATAGGCCCAAGTCAACTTTTTATTAGCCAAAATTAAAAGTCCAGCAATGAGTTCTGTTGCAGCTAAGAGAATGGCTAATATATAATTTCCAGTTTCTCCTAAAAATCCAAAACCGATACTCTGTAAAGAACCCGCCATTTTTTCCAATCCTACGCCACCAAAATAGCCTTCGAAGAATTTTTCCATTCCTCCCCAAACAAATAATAATCCGAGCCCAATTCTAATAATAAAGTTACCCATTGTTAAATTTTAATGTTTTACTTCCCTAATGGACGTAAACTATTTAAAAAACTAACAATTATCGAATATTCTAGTGAATTAGGATGTAAATACATTTTAAGTAGGCGCCTTCCTTAAAACCAATTGGATGGTCTATATCGTGTTTTGTTTTATCCAATATGGTATAATTAAGTTTTTTTCTTTGAATTGTTTCTTCAACCAATGCATAGAATTCATCTGGAGAAACTCTGCTGCTGCATGAGGCTAAAGCTAGTGTTCCACCTTTTTTGACAAGACGTAGACCTAAGTTTGTCAGTTTTTTATAACTAGTTAATGCTTTATTAATTTCAGGAGCACTTTTTGCGAAAGAAGGAGGGTCGATTACTACAATATCAAAGGATGTTTTTTTAGTTGCAAGTTTTTCAAGTTCTTCAAAAGCGTCGCCGGCAATAGTTTTATGAATACCAGTAAAAGAATTAAGTTTTGCATTACTTTTCGCAATTTCAAGTGCGGGCTTACTTATATCTAAACTTGTAACTGAACTTGCACCTCCTGCCAATGCATGCACAGAAAAACCTCCAGCGTAAGAGAAAACATCCAATACTGATTTTCCTTTTGATAATTCACCTACACGTTTTCTATTAGCTCTATGGTCTAAGAAATAACCCGTTTTATGTCCGTGGATTACATTTGCTGAAAAGTTGATACCGTGTTCTTTAAAAAGAACAACTTCATTATCTAAAGAGCCATCCAAAACTTGCCCATCTTTTAGATTAAGAAAATTCTTTTCCTTTTGAACATTTCTACTTAACCTTAAAACGGAAGTTTTTGACTGACTCGTTTTAATTAATATGGGTAATACCTGCTTTAAATATGGAAACCAAAACGATGCGTAAAGTTTTACAACTAAAACTTCGTTATAAACATCTGCAATTAAAGACGGAAGATGATCATTTTCTCCAAAAATCAATCTATAACTATTGGTTTCGGTTTTTAATAAAGGAAGCCTTTTATCAAAGGCTTCCTTTATTTTGTTTTCGAACCATTTAGTGTCAATATTAGCGGCTTTATTGGCTTGTAATATTTTAATCCGGATGGGAGAATTTGGGTCATAAAAACCAACAGCTACAAATTTATTCTTTCTGTTGTCAAATATCACTGCCAAATCACCCGATTTGCCTTCCTTATTTTGTTTTAGAATGCTGTTTTCAAAAACCCAAGGATGGCCCTTTTTAACCAAATTTTCCGCAGATGGTTTTAGTTTAATAGCAATTTTTTCTGTGGATATATTCGGTAATTCAATCAAAAATTAATTGGCTTTTTAAGGTTAAAAATCAAATGAGTTACAAAAACTAATCTAATTTAAATGCTTCAGTTTCTTTAAACGGAGAAAGTTCTAAACTTTCCATTTTCGTTTTATAAGTCTTCCATTCATCATTAAAAAATGTATTGGTTTTATCTAAAGCATTTGAAAGTGCTTCTTTAGCTTGATCAATTAAAATAGTTTCTGTTTTTGTAATTCCATTTTGACGTGATCGAACATATCTACTTGCACTACCTATACGTTGGTTTACATTCACAATAGTATCACTTGTTATACCTTGTCTTTTATCAACTTTACCAATGTACAAGGCTATAATAGAATCAACTTTCTTAATAATTTTTTTGGATGATGAAATTTCGGATTTAAACTTTTTCTTATCTAGTTTAGTTAAAGATTTGCTGTATGCATCTGCTATATTTTTACTCTCAACCAATTGCTTTACCGCATCGGCCTCAATCTGCTGAAGATTTTGAATATCCTTTAACGCATCATAAACTTCAGAAATTGCTTGAGATGACTTTTCAATTCTTGGATCATTCTCAATACGGATTGTCGTTTCTGATGATTGATTTCCATAACTCAAAACGGCTTTGTAAGTTCCAGGTTTTACTTTTACCCCACCGGATTCAGTTTTTCTTTTTGAAATTGTTCTAGAAGGTCTGTCACCTCCTTTTTCATCCATATACCAAGTCCATTTTTGAATTCCGTTTTCTTTTGGAGTCTTCTTTTTTAAAGTCCGAATCAATCGTTCTCCGTCATAAATATTCATTTGAATAGAATCCCATTTAACTTTGGCAGACTCAGATGGAGTCTCTTTTTTATTGAAAAGATATGTAAAATGAGCGCCGGAGTTTTTATTGGTTCCTTGGTACATGGCATCCGCACCAAATCGACTTCCAGTAGGTTGTTGATAGGCTGCATGATAACCAATTGGAGGACTAAATAATTCAATATTTTTTTCTAATACCTCCGTATTGGCGGCAATTGCTCTAAGCGGTCTAATATCATCTAACACCCAAGCAGCTCGTCCAAATGTTCCAATAATTAAATCATGCTCTCTAGGATGAATTACTAAATCTTTAACGGAAACAGTTGGGAAGCCTTCTGTCCATTTAGTCCAAGATTCTCCGGCATTAATGGATATATATAACCCATCGTCAGTTCCTAGAAATAATAGGTTTGGTTCTTCTAAGTCTTCAATAATTGACAAAGCATAACTTTGAACATCTGTACCATCAACAATACGATTCCACGATTTACCATAGTTTGTAGTTCTATAAACATATGGCTCATAGTTAAAGCGTCTATAATCATTTGCTACTAGTAATGCTTCTCCTTTATTTTTATTAGATGCTTTTATTTGAGCAATCCAACTTCCTTCAGGTAATCCTTTTAGGTTTTTAGAAACATCATTCCAGTCTGCACCCCCATTTTGAGATACATGAACTCTTCCATCATCAGTTCCGACCCATAACGTATTTGGTTCTATTGGGGCAGGTTCTATTACTAAAATTGTACAATGATTTTCAGCTCCAGTTGCATCCATTGTTAAACCACCACTTTCACTTTGCTTTTGTTTTTCTTTATCATCTGTAGTTAAATCTGGTGATATAATTTCCCAGGTTTCTCCTTTATCGGTAGATTTATGTACAAACTGACTCCCAAAATAAATGATATTATTTTCATTCGGATCTATATTAATAGCAGAGTTCCAATTGAAACGCAATTTCACATTAGGATCTGGATGTGTTGGTTTAACGGAGTAATTGTTTCCAGTTTGCCAATCATACCTACTAACCGATCCTTGCTGACTCATAGACCATCCATACCTAGAGTCATCTCTATCTGGCACCACATCAAAACCATCTCCAAAACTAATCTCTTGCCAATAGGAGTTTCGTATTCCTTGTGCACGCCATACGTACGCAGGTCCACGCCATGAACCATTATCTTGCATTCCTCCGTAAACATTATACGGGTATTCATTATCAACATTTATATGATAAAATTGAGCAACCGGAATATTTCCTATAAATCTCCAGTTTTTGCCACCGTCCTTGGTAATATTCAAGCCACCATCATTACCGTCAATCATAAAATCGCCGTTAGTTGGATGAATCCACCAAGCATGATGATCTGGATGTACACCGTTATCTACCCCGTAGGCAGGCATTAATTGTTTAAAAGATTTTCCACCATCTTGACTTACATTAACATAAGTGTAAATTGTATAAACTCTATTTTCATTAGTTGGGTCTACGTAAATCTCAGAATAATAAAACGGTCTGTTTCCAATACCAGTATTCCCTCTTCCTACTGAATTGTCATTCACCATTTTCCATTTAAAGCCTCCATCGGTACTTTTGTACAAAGCATTTTTCTTTGCTTCAACCAAGGCATAAATGGTATTTGGTTTATTAGGAGCAATTGCAATACCAATTCTTCCTAAATTTCCTTTTGGAAAACCGTCCTCATCGGTTACTTTTTTCCAAGTTTCACCGCCATCATAAGTTATATGAAGTCCAGAACCTTCTCCACCTGAATTAAAAAACCAAGGATCTCTTTTGTGTTCCCACATTGCAGCGATTAATTTATTCGGATTCGATGGGTCCATTACCAAATCTGCAGCACCAGTTTTATTATTTGCAAATAATACTTGATTCCAAGTTTTACCGGCATCCGTGGTTTTATAAATACCACGCTCTGGGTGCTCTCCCCAAGGAGAACCTATTGCTGCCACATAAATTGTATTTGGATCTGATGGGTCTATAATAATTCTATGGATATGTCTGGTTTTTTCCAATCCCATCGCCTGCCAATTCTTTCCGCCATCCAAAGATCTATAAACCCCAAATCCACCATTTAAACTATTTCTAGGGTTCCCTTCTCCGGTTCCAACCCAAATAACACTTGGATTTGATTGTTGAATTGCAACAGCACCAATAGAAGCGGTTAATTCTTTTTCGAAAATTGGTTCCCAATTGATACCTCCTGAGTTAGATTTCCAAAGTCCACCAGATGCCGTTCCAACGTACATAATATCTGGATTGTTTAAAACCACATCAATAGCGGTTACACGTCCAGACATTCCTCCAGGGCCGATGCTTCTAGGTTTCATATTTTTAACAAGATCCATTGAAAGTTCTTGAGCCGATAAAAAAGCAACGCTTAAAAGCATTGCCATTGAAATAATTTTTTTCATGAGTAAAGTAAAGTAATTCGTAATTATTTAATATCTACGACAATCGCTAATTTTGAAGTGTCGTTGTTAATGCTGATTCTTGTAATATTTGTTAAAGATTCATCTTTAAGCGTACCAATTTTCACCCAGTCTTCATCTTTGTTAGGTTCAAATTTGTAAATTTTATTATCCACACCTGTAACGAGTATCCCTTTTGATGTCCAAAACACATCTTCAGAGGATTCAATTACATTAATAATAAAATCAGAACTCTTAGAGGATGTATTATATGACATTATTTTCCATTGTGGTTCAGATTTGTCGATATAACTAATTAAATCGCTTTTTGGAATTTTATGCAGTGAACGACCAATATTTGTAACCACAGTCTCGTTTTCTTTAGTTTTAGTATTGTATATGTTTAAAGATAATCCGTTGTTTTCTAAAATGGCCAAGGCTGCAGTTTCATTATTAACCCAAGTATGATAACCTACGATAAGGTCTTCAACTAAAGCAGTTTGTGTAGAATCATTAATACCGTATTTATACAATTTTTGAGTATTATCTAATCCTTGTTTGATTAAGGATATGGCATCTTCGTTTATTACTTTTGTAGGAGAGAATTCACTACTCTTAGTTTCGTTGATCCATCTTTTTTTGTCTTTTTTGACATTATATAGAGCAATATCTGTTTGGTCTTTATTAGTTGAAGAAAAAACAAGTGTATGATTATCGATAAAAGAGGGTTGGCTATCATAACCAGGATTATTAGAAACATTTTTTCCATTAGAAATCATTACAAATTCTTGTTCAATACTAATGTCAAAAATATAGACTTCTGTATTTTGAGCGTAACTAGATAAAGCAACTAGGGTTAAGAGAATTGTTGCATATTTCATGAAGAGTTGGTTTGAAGGTTAATTACTCAAAGGTAAAAAAAAATCTCATCTAATTTAGATGAGATTTTTAACCAACTAACCAAACTGCTAAAAACAGTATTCGTTTTTAGCAATAACTTTCGATGCAACGGTTTTACGTAATTCAATTACGTTTGGTTGATTTACATATTTTGTAAATCTTTTAAGTCCCATTAACATCATACGTTGTTCATCACCTTCGGCGAAGTATACGATACCTTCTTTACCTACTGTATTCATTTTCTCTACAGCATTATAAAGATTTAATTTTGCCATTGCAATTTGTCCTTCTGCTTCTTTCTTAGATGTCAATTTAGCCACTTTTTCAGCTTTTAAAACTGCACTTTCAGCCACGTAGATTTCAATCATAATTTCTGCAGCACATAGAATTAATTGCTGATGAGAGTCTAAATCCATTCCATATGTCTGAACGGCTTTACCAGAAACCATCAGAAATAATTTCTTTAATTTTTCAATCATAGCCTTTTCTTCTGAAAGTACTTCAGAATAATCAGGAGTTTCGAATGAAGGAATTGCCATTAGACTATTACCAACTTCCATAGCAGGTGTAATCAAATCAATTGACCCTTTCATAGCTTTTTTAAGCAACATTCCCACGGTTAATAGTCTATTAATCTCATTTGTTCCTTCGTAAATTCTGGTAATTCTGGCATCTCTCCAAGCACTTTCCATAGGTGATTCTTTAGAGAATCCCATTCCACCAAAAATTTGTATTCCTTCATCCGATACCATCTGAGAAGATTCTGATGCAAATACTTTGATAATGGCACATTCAATGGCATACTCTTGGAATGCATCCAATTCTGCGTCCTGATGTGATTTACCATCAGCCAATTTTGCATCAATCATATTTTGAATATCCTTCGCTGCACGATAGGATGCAGCATCACTTGCAAAAATGCGAGTACTCATATCTGCCAATTTCTTTTGAATAGCTCCAAAACTAGAAATTGGTGTTTTAAATTGAATTCGTTCGTTGGCATATTTTGTAGACTCTGTAATAATTCTTCTACCAGCATCTAAACAAGCTGCACCTAATTTAATTCTTCCAACATTTAAGGAGTTTAATGCAATCTTAAATCCTTTGTTTCTATCTGACAACATTGCATCTATAGAGACAATTGTATCATTAAAGAATACTTGACGAGTAGAGGAGGAGATAATACCTAATTTATCTTCTTCTTCTCCTAAGGTAATTCCATTAGGGTTGTCTTTGTCATAATCTAATACAAAAGCAGTAATGTTTTTATCATCCTCAATTCTCGCAAATACGATAAAAACTTCGGCAAACCCAGCATTGGAGATCCACATTTTTTGCCCGTTAATTTTATAATGTTTACCATCTTCAGTCAATTCAGCCGTTGTTTTCCCTGAATTAGCATCACTACCTGCACCGGGTTCAGTTAAACAATAAGCTCCAAATTTTTCACCTGAAGTTAAGGCAGGTAAATACTTCATTTTTTGCTCTTCAGTCCCATACAAGAATATAGGCATTGTACCAATACCGGTATGTGCTCCATAAGCAGTTCCTATAGATCCTGTTGCAGCCGACATATAATCAGTCACTAACATAGTTGAAACAAAGCCCATGCCTATTCCACCATATTGTTCAGGAATTGAAACACCTAAAAAGCCCATTTCTCCAATCTTACGCATTACTTCTTCGGTAAGATCATAATCCTTATTTTCAAAACGTTCCTTGTGAGGCCATACTTCACGGTCAATAAATTCAATAACCGCTTCCTTCATCATCTGTTGTTCTTCGGTAAATTCTTCCGTAATAAAAACATCTTCGGCTTTAATTTCTTTAATTAAAAATTCTCCTCCTTTTATTGTATTCATTGTTATTAATTTAAAAGTTCGTAAACACCTGCGGCACCTTGACCGGTTCCAACACACATAGTTACTATTCCATATTTATTTTTTCTTCTTCTCATTTCATTAAATAATTGCACTGATAGTTTCGCACCTGTACAACCTAAAGGATGTCCTAAAGCAATAGCACCACCATTTACGTTTACGATATCTGGATTTAAATCCAATTCTCTCATAACGGCAATTGACTGTGAAGCAAATGCTTCATTTAGTTCAAATAAATCAATATCATTTAATGACAGTCCTGCTTGCTTTAATGCTTTTGGAACTGCTGCGACTGGACCTATACCCATAATTCTAGGTTCAACACCCATAGCAGCGTAAGAAACCATTCTTGCAATTGGTTCAATATTTAATTCTTTTACCATTTCTTCGCTCATTACCATAACAAATGCCGCACCATCACTCATTTGAGAAGAATTACCAGCAGTTACACTTCCGCCTTGAGTAAAAACTGCACGTAACTTTGCCAATGCTTCTATAGAAGTTCCTCTACGCGGTCCTTCATCTTGTGCTACGGTATAGTTTTTAGTTTCTTTCTTTCCTTGATCATTCATAAAAATGTGTTCCACATCAATTGGAACGATATCGTCTTTAAAAATTCCATTATCTAATCCGGCAAGTGCTTTTTTGTGTGAATTAAATGCAAATGCATCTTGATCTTCTCTTGATACTTTATATTGTTGCGCCACTGCTTCGGCAGTTAATCCCATTCCCCAATAATATTCTTCGTTTCCTTCTTTCGCCGCCTTGTAATTTGGAACAGGTCTGTATCCACCCATCGGGATATAACTCATACTCTCTGCACCACCTGCAATGATACAATCTGCCATTCCAGACTGAATTTTAGCTGCGGCAATACTAATTGTTTCTAACCCTGAGGCACAGTATCTATTCACGGTCATACCAGGTACATCGTCAATCTTCAATCCCATTAAAGAGATTAATCTACCTACGTTTAACCCTTGCTCTGCTTCTGGCATAGCATTACCTACTATGACGTCATCTATTCTGGTTTTATCTAATTGAGGCACATCTTTTAAAAGACGCTCAATAGTTTCCGCAGCCAATTCATCAGGTCTTTTAAACCTAAAAACACCTTTCGGAGCTTTTCCAACTGCTGTTCTGTATCCTGTTACTATATATGCTGTTTTCATTTCTTATCTTTTTAATTACGAAGCGGTTTACCTGTCTTTAACATATGCTCTATTCGCTCTAAAGTTTTACGTTCAGTACATAAACTCATAAAGGCTTCCCTTTCTAAATCTAATAAGTATTGTTCTGATACTATTGTCGGTTCTGATAAGTCTCCTCCGGCCATAACGTAACCTAGTTTATTTGCCATTTTTTTGTCATGCTCTGATGCATAATGACCTTTTTCTAAACTATCGGTTCCAACTAAAAACATACCTAATGCTTGTTGTCCTAATACTTTTACTTGTTTCGGAGTTGGTTGTGAATAACCATCTTCTAACATCTGAATTGCATGTCTTTTTGCAGTTGCTATTTGTCGTTCTTTATTTACCACTACCAAATCTTTGTGTGGTTTTAAGAATCCTAAATCATAAGCCTCATAAGCCGATGTAGCGACTTTAGCCATAGCTACATTTATAAAATAATCTCTTAGTTTATTCAATTTAACATCGTCTTTTAGAAGACCTTCACCAGCTCTTACCGCCATTTCTTTAGAACCGGCACCACCAGGAATAATCCCTACTCCAAATTCTACCAATCCCATATATGTTTCTGCTGCTGCAATTACTTTATCGGCATGTAAAGACATTTCACATGCTCCACCAAAAGCGTAACCATGTGGTGCTACTATTGTTGGGCAAGAAGAATATCTTAATCTCATAACCGTGTCTTGGAAATATTTTACAGAGAAATTTAATTCATCATATTCCTGTTCTACAGCCATCATAAATACCATACCTAGATTGGCGCCAACAGAAAAATTAGGACCTTGATTTCCTAAAATTACTGCGTCATATTCAGTTTCTGCTAAATCAATTCCTTTATTGATAGCGGCCAAAACTTCACCGCCAAGGGTATTCATTTTTGACTGGAATTCGACGTTTAAAACTCCATCTCCTAAATGTTGGATAGATGCTCCGCTGTTAGACCAAATTGTTTTTGACTCTCTGATATTATCTAAAATAATAAAGGAATCTTGACCTGGTACCTTCACCTGTTTTTTATCTGGAATTGCATAGTAATGTTTAGCACCTTCACTAACTGAATAAAAACTTGTATTTTCTGAGGCTAACATTTCCGTTATCCATGCAGCGGATTCAAATCCTTCGGCTTGCATTAACTCAATTCCTTTTTCGACACCAATGGCATCCCATATTTCAAAAGGACCGTGTTCCCAACCAAAACCTGCTTTCATTGCATCATCTATACGATATAATTCATCAGAAATTTCCGGAATTCGGTTTTGGACATAAGCAAACATCGCTGCAAAATTCTTTCTGTAGAATTCTCCTGCTTTGTCTTTTCCTTTTACTAAAATTTTAAAACGATCAATTACTTTGTCTACCGTTTTTGTCAATTCTAAGGTGGCAAATTTGGCCTTTTGTTTGGAACGATATTCCAGTGAATTTAAATCTAAAGAAAGGATCTCTTTCTTACCATCATTCACCACCTTTTTATAGAATCCTTGTTTCGTTTTACTACCCAACCATTTATTCTCCATCATTGTGTTGATGAACCTTGGAAGTTTGAACAACTCATGGGCTTCATCATTCGGGCAGTTTTCATATAAACCATTTGCCACATGAACCAAAGTGTCTAAACCAACCACATCAACAGTTCTAAATGTTGCCGATTTAGGTCGTCCAATTACAGGGCCCGTAAGTTTATCGACTTCTTCAATGGTTAATCCTAATTCTTTTACTTGATGGAATAAACTCATAATGCCGAATATTCCAATTCTATTTCCAATAAACGCAGGAGTGTCTTTTGCTAAAACCGAAGTTTTACCTAAGAACTTTTCTCCATACATCATTAAGAAATCGGTGACTTCTTGTTTGCAATTTGGTCCAGGTACAACTTCAAATAATTTTAAGTATCTAGGCGGATTAAAAAAGTGAGTTACCGCAAAGTGCTTTTGAAAGTCTTCGCTACGCCCTTCATTCATAAATTTAATTGGAATACCGGAAGTATTGGAAGTAATTAAAGTGCCAGGTTTACGGTATTGTTCTACTTTTTCAAAAACTTGCTGTTTAATGTCTAAGCGTTCAACTACAACTTCCATTACCCAATCTACATCTGCAATTCTATAAAGATCATCATCGATATTACCCGTAGAAATTCTGCTGGCAAATTTTTGATCGTAAATTGGAGATGGCTTGGATTTTAAAGAGGTCGTTAATGCAGCATTTACGATGCTGTTTCTAACAATTTTGCTCTCTAAAGTTAGGCCTTTCTTTTTCTGAAGATCATTTAACTCTCTAGGAACGATGTCTAATAACAGGACTTCAATTCCAATATTTGCAAAATGACAAGCAATACCAGATCCCATAATCCCGGATCCGATAATTGCTACTTTTTTAATTCGTCTTTTCATTGTTCATTAATCTTTATTAGAAAATATCTCTATTTGATATTAATCTGTTTATGGTTTCGGTAACTTCAAAAAAGTTATCCAATTTTTCTTGTGAAACATTATTTCTGATGACCTCATTGAATCGGATCACCGATAATTTGGAAACTTCTCTTTTCTCTTTTCCTAATTCAGTAAGTTTTATTAAAACGCTTCGTCCGTCCTTAGGATTCTTTTCTCTGTAAATAGCACCTTTCTCTTCCATACTTTTTAGTATTCTTGAAAGACTTGTCGCTTCCATACCCATTTGCGGGCCAAGTGCTGTGGATGGCGTTCCGTTTTCATAATCTATGTTCAATAGAACAAAAGCAACAGCCATTGTACTATCGTGTTTAGTGGCTTGCTCATTGTACATTTTTGCAACTGCTTGCCAGGTTGCTCTTAAATGATGGTCAATTGATTTTTCTTTAATCATGTTTCAAATATATAAAAATATATTATGCATGCATAGTAAATTGAAAAAATATTTTCAATTGTTCTAGAATACTAATTGAGTATATTTGAAAAAACAAATAATATAAATGAGTAATTTACTTGAGGTACGAGAGTTGGTAAAGCAATATGGAGATTATACCGCTCTAAAAAATGTATCTATAAATGTTCCGCAGGGTGGTGTATTTGGGTTGCTTGGTCCAAATGGAGCCGGTAAAACATCCCTCATCAGAATAATTAACCAAATTATTTTACCAGATAGCGGGTCTATTTTTTTTAATGGAAAAGAACTAGTTCCGGGGGACGTTCATTTAATTGGATACTTGCCAGAGGAGAGAGGACTTTATAAAAGCATGAAAGTTGGCGAGCAAGCCCTGTATTTAGCGCAATTAAAAGGGATGCCTAAAAATGAAGCTAAAGCCCAGTTAAAATATTGGTTCGATAAATTTGAAATTGGAGATTGGTGGAATAAAAAAGTACAAGAACTTTCTAAAGGAATGGCTCAAAAAGTTCAGTTTATTGTAACGGTGATGCATCGTCCTAAGTTGTTAATATTTGATGAGCCGTTTAGCGGTTTTGACCCTATTAACGCCAATCTAATAAAAGATGAAATATTGCAATTAAGAGATGAAGGAGCCACAGTTATTTTTTCAACCCATAGAATGGAATCAGTAGAGGAATTGTGTGAGCATATTGCTTTAATTAATAATTCTGAAAAGATTTTAGACGGAAAATTAAACGTTGTTAAACAACAATTTAAATCAAATCTATATGAAGTGGTTTTAAAGGTTGAGCAACCAAAACAATTACAAAAAGAGATTGAAGATAAGTTCACAACCCAGCCCTCAAATCTTGCAATTAATGACAAAGAATTGGCAATAAAAATAAAGATTGATAAAAATGACACTTCTAATGATTTGTTAACTTTCTTAAGCTCTAAAGGAGAATTACGTCATTTTGTTGAAATGATTCCTAGTGTAAATGATATTTTTATTAAAGCTGTAAATTCTCATCGAAATGGATAAATTAAAATTGATAATTAAGCGAGAATTTATTTCTAAGGTTAGAAATAAAACATTTTTGGTTATGACCATATTAAGTCCATTAATTGTAATTGGCTTAGGTGTTTTAATAGGGTTCTTAACAAAATTAAATCAGGATAGTATTAAAACTATCGCGTATTTAGATGAGTCTGGATATTTTCTAGAAAGCGATTTTCAAAGTTCTCCATCGGTACTTTACGAGAATTTTTCTGGTGACAGTTTTGAAATTGCAAAATCTAAGGTTGAGTCGAATGAGTTTTATGGGCTCCTTTATATACCAAGAAAAGATAGTATTGTCGACGTCGCTTCAAACGTCCAATTTTATTCCAAGAAATCACCCAATATAATAATGGTGTCCACCTTAGAGAGCTTGGTAGAAGGTAGGCTAGAAGAAGAAAGAATGAAGCAATTGGGATTAGATATTAAGAAATTAAATAATTCCAAAGTCTCTGCCTCCATTCAGTTATCTGACTTTTTAGGTGAGAAATCTTCGAAATTGATCAATGGTATGAAGATTGGAATTGGGATGTCTGCTGGATATATGATCATGATGTTCATAATTATTTATGGAGCCATGGTAATGCGTAGTGTTATTGAAGAGAAGACAAGTAGAATTATTGAAGTAATCATATCCTCAGTAAAACCATTTGAATTAATGATGGGTAAAATTGTTGGAACTGCTTTAGCGGGCTTACTTCAGTTTACAATTTGGGGTATACTTTTAGTAATTATTGGAGTTATTGCTTCCTCTATATTTGGTGTAGAGCCAGTTAATTTAGAAGGCGTAAATGTTCCGGTAGAACAAAGTGAGGTTATGAAAGAAGTGGCAAGTAATGAGGCTCAGCTAATTTTTGCAGAAATTATGAAATTACCATTGGTCACAATGTTCATTTCTTTTATTATATATTTTATTGGAGGGTATTTGTTGTATAGTTCAATTTATGCTGCTATTGGTGCTGCCGTAGATAATGAGACTGATACGCAGCAATTTATGTTGCCTGTTTTAATACCGCTAATGTTAGGAGTTTATGTAGGTTTTGCCGCTGTAATTAGTGATCCACATGGCCCAATTTCAACAGTCTTTTCTATGATTCCGTTTACTTCTCCAATCGTTATGCTAATGAGAATCCCATTTGGTGTAGCTTGGTGGGAAATTTTAATTTCACTAGTGTTATTATTGGCAACGTTTTTGATTATCGTTTGGTTTGCCGCTAAAATATATCGAATTGGAATTTTGATGTATGGTAAGAAACCTACGTACAAAGAATTGTATAAATGGATGCGGTATTAAAATTAATTGTTAAAAGAAACAAAGGATGCCAAAAATATTAATAATAGAAGACGAATCTGCCATTAGACGGGTGTTAAAGAAGATTATTTCTGAAGAGAGTGACACATATTTAGTAGATGAAGCAGAAGATGGATTAGAAGGAATTGAAAAAGTTCAAAAAGAGGATTTCGATTTAATTTTATGTGATATTAAAATGCCCAAAATGGATGGAATGGAGGTGCTCGAAAAAATTAAGAAAGTAAAACCTGAAATTCCAATAGTAATGATTTCTGGTCATGGAGATTTGGAATTAGCTGTAAATACTATGCGCTTGGGGGCATTTGACTATATTTCTAAGCCACCAGATTTAAACCGTTTACTAAACACAGTTAGAAACGCTTTGGATAGAAAAGAATTGGTTGTAGAAAACAAGCGGCTTAAAAAGAAAGTTAGTAAGAAATATGAAATGGTTGGCGAGAGTGATGCAATTGTTCATATAAAGAGTATCATCGAAAAAGTCGCGATTACAGATGCCCGTGTATTAATTACTGGACCAAACGGAACTGGTAAAGAATTGGTTGCACATTGGTTACACGAAAAGAGTAATAGAACAAAAGCGCCTATGATTGAAGTGAATTGTGCTGCTATTCCTTCTGAGTTGATTGAGAGTGAATTGTTCGGACACGTGAAAGGTTCTTTTACAGGAGCAAATAAAGACCGAGCTGGTAAATTTGAAGCCGCAAATGGGGGTACTATTTTTTTGGATGAGATTGGAGATATGAGTTTGTCTGCTCAGGCAAAAGTTCTTAGAGCCTTGCAAGAAAATAAAATAAGTAGGGTAGGTAGTGATAAAGATATAAAAGTAGATGTTAGAGTAATTGCCGCTACGAATAAAGACTTAAAAAAAGAAATTTCGGAAGGTCGTTTTAGAGAAGATTTATACCATAGATTGGCAGTTATTCTCATAAAGGTGCCAGCATTAAATGAAAGAAGAGAGGACATTCCTTTATTAATTCAGTTTTTTGCAAATAAAATATCAGAAGAACAAGGTGTGGCTGTAAAAACATTTTCTAAAGAAGCGATGGATTTATTACAACAGTATGATTGGACGGGAAATATTAGAGAATTAAGAAACGTAGTCGAACGCTTATTGATTTTAGGTGAGTCGGAAATTTCTAAAACAGATGTCTCTTTATTTGCAAGTAAATAGTATTTAAAAAAGATTGTAAAACTGTTTTAGTTCTTCTATACTCTTGTTTGATATAGTTTCATCTATGACAGGGACATGTAAGTATTTTTTAAAGTTCATTCCCAAATATTGGCATGATAAATCTATTGGCTCTGAGAAATTTTTGAGATAGGCATCGGAATTATTTACACTGATAAGGCCAACATTTTTACCTCTGAATTTTCGACCAGTATCTTTATGAATTCTAATTAGATCCGAAAATCGATCTAGAAATACTTTTAACAATCCACTCATAGTGTACCAGTATATTGGTGTTATGAAAATGATGTTGTCATATTTTTCTGCAATTTTTGTAGCTAATGGGTTAAAATCATCGTTTTTATTTTGGTAGTCATAGTCGTAATGATTGATAGATAAAGTATTTAAATCTATAAAATCGATTCCCTTTAGTTTTAAAAGTTGTTCGGAAATTTTAAAGGAATCTCCATTGCTTCGTGAACTGGCTTGAATGATGACGGTATTTTTCATAAATGCTTTTGAATTATACTACAAATGGATAAATTAATAAGAATATTTCAAAAATAATGGCATTGTTAATATTGATTATTTAATTAAAAAAATTGATGATATTATTAAAACTTTTAGCAATTTAATAACTATAAAAACGCGAATTTATCCGTACTTTTAGCATCAATATATCAACAGAAAATATGACAAAATTAAACCTCAAAAAACCGATGGTGTTTTTTGATTTAGAAACAACAGGAATCAACATTGCAAATGATAGAATTGTAGAAATTTCGATTTTAAAAGTAATGCCAAATGGAAATAAGGAAAGCAGTACTTGGTTGGTAAATCCTGAAATTGAAATTCCAAAAGAAGCCTCAGATATTCACGGTATAACTAATGAACGTGTTGTGACAGAGCCAACTTTTAAGGAGCTAGCGATAAAGGTAAGTGAGATGATTAAAGGTTGCGATTTAGCAGGGTTCAATTCAAATAGATTTGATATTCCTTTATTGGCAGAAGAAATGTTAAGGGCTGGTGTAGATTTTGATATGAAAAATAGGGTAGCTGTAGATGTTCAAGTTATATTCCATAAAAAGGAGCAAAGAACACTCAGTGCCGGATATAAATTTTATTGCGACAAGGAATTAACTGATGCGCATTCTGCAGAGGCGGATACGAAAGCGACGTATGAAATTTTATTGGCGCAACTTGAAAAGTATGAAGATCTAGAAAATGATGCGAAGTCATTAAGTGAATACTCTACACATAAAAAGAGAGCCGATTTTGCCGGTTTTATTATGTTTGATGAGGATGAAGATGAAATATTCACTTTTGGAAAATACAAAGGAAAAAAAGTAGCCGAGGTGTTAGAAAAAGACCAAGGATATTATGGGTGGATTCAAAAATCAGATTTTCCTTTGTATACGAAGAAAGTTTTGACATCTATTAAATTAAGAAGTT
Source organism: Bacteroidetes bacterium MedPE-SWsnd-G1 (assembly GCA_001874265.1). Taxonomy (GTDB): domain Bacteria; phylum Bacteroidota; class Bacteroidia; order Flavobacteriales; family Flavobacteriaceae; genus Urechidicola. Next base: position 27,290 of record MPDD01000006.1, read on the forward strand.
TTAACAATAAATTATTTTAGAATGTTTGTAACATTTGAATCACTTCCGAAAAATGCACGTGTATGGGTGTACCAATCTAATCGCGAGTTTTCCAAGATTGAATCTGAAAAAATTAATGAAAGTTTAATGATATTTGTGAATTCTTGGCAACGTCATGGCGAAGATTTGAAAGCATCCTTTAGGGTTAAATACAATCAATTTATTGTATTAGCAGTAGATGAAAATGTGAACGAGGCTTCCGGTTGTTCTATTGATTCATCCGTAAGAACAATAAAGTTAATTGAGGATGAGTTTAATTTAGACTTAATGAATAAATTAAATATTGCTTTCAGAATTGGCGAGAATATCAATACTGTTTCCATGATGGATTTTCAAAATTATTTAAAAGAAGGTAAGATCAATTCAGAAACAATCGTTTTTAATAATATGGTTCAATCCAAAGAAGAATTAAATTTAAATTGGGAAGTTCCTATTCATAAAAGCTGGCATAATCGGTTTTTGAATCTAATAAAATCATAAGTATAGAATGAAGCATTTTTTAGTCGCAACTTTTTTATTTAGTTTCTTAATCTCTTTTTCTCAACAGAAAGATCCATTGCAAACCGTTGATGTAGAAAGTCAGAAAAAATGGGTTGATAGTGTTTTAAACACGATGACATTGGATCAGAAAATAGGACAATTGTTTATGGTTGCGGCCTATTCTAATAAGGATGAAAAGCATGAAAAACAGATTTTAGAATTAATTGAAAAGTATCACTTAGGATCACTAATCTTTTTTCAAGATTTACCCGTTAAACAGGCGGAGTTAACTAATAAATATCAAGCCAAATCTAAAATTCCGATGCTAATTGGAATAGACGGAGAATGGGGATTGAATATGCGTTTGAAAAAAACATTTCGATACCCTTGGAATATGACATTAGGTGCTGTTCAGGATAATAAATTAATAGAAGAATTTGGAAAGCAGGTTGGTGAGCATTGTAACAGATTAGGAATTCACATGAATTTTGCACCTGTTGTAGATGTGAATACCAATCCAAAAAACCCAATTATTGGCAATCGTTCTTTTGGTGAGAATCAGGAAAATGTTGCTCAAAAGTCTATTGCCTTTACCAAAGGTATGCAGAGCATGAATGTTGTGGCGAGTGCGAAGCATTTTCCGGGTCATGGAGATACGGCAACGGATTCACATCATACCCTACCTTTATTAGATTTTAACAGAAAACGATTGGATGAGGTAGAATTATACCCTTATAGAAAAATTATTGACGAAGGAATAGCCAGTATTATGGTGGCGCATTTAAGTATTCCAATTTTAGAGCCCCAAGAAGAAATTCCTTCTTCTTTATCTAAAAATGTTGTGACTGACTTACTTCAAGATGAATTAGGCTTTAAAGGATTAATTATTACAGACGCTCTAAATATGAAAGGTTCTGCAAATTTTGCATCTTCTGCAGATGTAAATCTGGGTGCCATACTTGCGGGGAATGACTTGTTAGACGTGCCCTTAGATGTACCTGGTACATTTAAAAGATTTCATAAAGCTTTAGAATCTGGAGAATTAACTTTAGAAAGATTAGAACATTCTGTTCGAAAAATTTTAAAAACAAAATATTGGGCGGGTTTACATAAGTATGAGCCTATTAAAATTGAAGGACTACTCAAAGATTTAAATACTTCAGAAAATGAAGTTTTATTTAGAGATTTGGTTGAAAGTTCAATGACTCTTTTAAAGAATGACGATGAAATTTTTCCAATTAGGAGTTTAGAAAAACAAAAAATAGCATACGTAAAATTAGGCGATAGTGATAATACTACTTTTATAAATTATCTGAAGAAGTATACAAATGTTGATGTGGCTAAATCTGAAGATATTTCGAGTTTAATTGAAGGTCTAAAACCCTACGATCTTGTCATTGTAGGATATCATAAATCAAATGTAAATCCTTGGAAAAGTTTTAAGTTTAGTGAGAAAGAATTAGAATGGTTAGAAGAGATATCTAAAAATAATAAAGTTATTTTAGATGTTTTCGCAAGCCCTTATAGTTTGTTGCAAATAAAGGATTTTAGAAATATTGAAAGTGTTTTGTTGTCATATCAAAATAGTGAGGTGTCTCAGGAAATATCTGCACAGATGATTTTTGGCGCGCTTTCGGCAAAAGGGAAAATACCCGTTTCAATTAAAAATGAGTTCAAAGAAGGTGACGGTTTATTTTCTTCAAATTTATTACGTTTAGGTTATTCCATGCCTGAAAAGGTTGGAATGGATTCTGAAAAATTGAATAGAATAGATTCTATTTTTAAAGTAGTAATTGACGAAGAAATGGCGCCGGGAGGTCAAGTTTTAGTTGCTAGATTTGGGAAAGTACTATATCATAAAAATTTTGGCTTTCATACCTACTCAAAAAAAAAAGAGGTTGAATTAACGGATGTGTATGATTTGGCGTCACTCACTAAAATATTAGGAGGCTTGCCAATGATAATGAAAAGTTATGAAGATGGCTTGTTTCAATTAGATTCTGAATTGGGTGAATTACTTCCTTATTTAAAAGGTTCAAATAAGGACAGTTTAACAATGAGAGAAGTGCTATCTCACAATGCGCGCTTACAAGCCTGGATTCCTTATTATGTAGAAACTTTGGATAGTATTTCTAAAGATCCATTGGTTGAATTGTATAGTTCTGAAAAATCAAAGGATTATTCTATTCAAGTAAGCAAAGATTTATATTTAAGAAATTCATTTACTGACACCATTTATAAAAGAATTTATGAATCAGATTTAAGAGAGAAGTCTGGCTATAAGTACAGTGGATTGGTTTTTTACCTATTTAAAAGGTATCTAAAAGATACCTACGGAAAAGGAATGGATGAATTGAATAATGCAAATTTTTATGATCGATTGGGTGCTTCGACACTAGATTATAATCCAGTCAATAACATAGATTTGGATAGAATTGTTCCTTCTGAAGTTGATAATTACTTTAGACGAGATACACTTCATGGTTATGTACATGATATGGGAGCTGCTATGTTTAATGGAGTTAGCGGTAATGCTGGCTTGTTCGGTAATTCAATAGATGTTGCAAAAATGATGCAGATGTATTTGCAGAAAGGCTATTATGGTGGAGATCGTTTTTTAAGTCCTGAAACAATTAAGGTTTTTAATACACGTCATTTTTTAGATGAAGATGTTCGGCGAGGATTGGGTTTTGATAAACCGCAGTTAGATGATGAAAGTATGGCAACCTGTGGTTGTATGTCTGATAAAAGTTTTGGACATAGTGGATTTACCGGTACTTATGCTTGGGCGGATCCTAAAACTCAATTAGTGTATGTTTTTCTATCAAACAGAGTATATCCTACCATGGACAATAATAAATTAGGTGAAGAAAATATAAGAACCGAAATTCAACAATATATTGTAGACGCAATAGTTGATTAGGTAATTTGATTTTCTGATAATTCTAGTGCCTTGCCTTCAAATATCATATAACTGAAATTGATTAATTCTATTCGACATTTTTTCGAACGCCATGGCTTTGCATTTTCTTCTTAGTATGTTGATATTTTAGGTAAGTCTGCAACTAGAACGCGTTATATTTTTGCAGGTTTATGTTGATTAGGTTTTATAGTATTACTGTTGTGATTCAAATAAATTAGTACTTATAACTGTTTATTTGTTTTTGAACAGTTGGACTCAATAAATTACTAGATTTACCGCTGCTAGAGTTGTTTTTTTTGTCAGTCTCTTGTCCATTTTTCCAATTTCCTGCATAGATTATTTTACCATTCTTATAGTGTTTTCCATAGCCATGGCGTTTTCCATAGCTGTTAAAACTACCAACATATTTGCTTCCGTCTCTGTAATATTCTGTACCTTTTAATTTGGACTCATCGGACCTGAAGCTTCCCTTGTAAAATAAATCTCCGTATTCATAAAATTCCCCATAAGTTCTTTGATTGTAGGAATAATTTCCTCTAAACGAAAGACCATTTTTTAGTGTCTCATATCCCTCTCCGTGCTTGTCACCGTTTTTCCAATTTCCTTCATAATATAACCCGTTAGAAAACAAATATTTTCCATATCCATGTTTTTTTCCATTAGAAAAATTCCCTATATATTTATCACCATTTTTAAGTTTGTAGGTTCCATAACCATTTTGGCAATCACCTAGTATACAGTATGGGTTTCTGTTTATGTTTCTTTCTTTTTCTAGGTCAGAAACGGTCGTATCGAACTCACCATCTAATATATCGTCTATTGTGGTATCTTCAGAGAAAAAATCTTTAACGGAACTATCTTTTTTAGTGTCATTCTTTTTAGTAGCAGTATAACTAATTTTCTCTTCAGAAATAAAGGTGCCATTATCCCATTTTTGATGGCTAATTTCGTTTTTGAAGGTTTTTTTAATATTCCCATGCATTACATTATTTTTAAATTTTCCTTCATATGCGGTCCCATCTTTTAGCGTATATGTTCCTTTTCCATGTCTTTTGCTTTCTAACCAATCTCCTTCATATCTATCCATGTTTTCATAAATTATAATTACTTTCCCATGTCCATAGTCATTTAGCCAATCTCCATCATATATATCTCCGTTTACGAATAAATAGGTTCCTTTTCCATGTTTTTTGTTTTCTAACCAATCTCCTTCATATTTTGCACCGTTTGCAGCGGTAAGGGTTCCGAAACCATTACGTTTGTTATCTAACCAGTCTCCTTCATATTCAGCACCACTTGCAAATGTAAGAGTTCCGTACCCATTATGCTTGTTGTCTAACCAATCTCCTTCATATTTATCTCCGTTTGCGTATAAAAAGGTTCCTAATCCGCTAAAATTGTTTTCTAATAAATCTCCTTCATATTTTGCACCATTTACATATGTTTTAGTTCCTTTTCCATGTGCATAACCATTTAACCAATCTCCTTCATACCTATCCCCGTTTTCATAAATAATAATTCCTTTTCCATGTCTTTTGTTATCTAACCAATCTCCTTCATATTTATCTCCGTTTGCGTATAAAAAGGTTCCTATTCCACTAAAATTGTCCTCTAATAAATCTCCTTCATATTTTGCACCGTTTGCATATGTATTAGTTCCTTTTCCATGCGCATAATTATTTAACCAATCTCCTTTATATGAACCTCCGTTTGCGTATAAATAGGTTCCTTTTCCATGTCGGTTACCATCTAACCAATCTCCTTCATATTTATCTCCGTTTGCATATGTGAAGGTTCCTTTTCCGTTTCTTTTGCCATCTACCCAATCTCCTTTATATGAATTTCCGCTTGCATATGTGTAGGTTCCGTATCCATTTTTTTTGCCATTTAAAAAATCACCGTCATAAGAACTACTATCATCATATATTTTGATCCCTTTTCCGTTGAAACTATTATATGACCAATCTCCTGCAAGTTTTCCACCGTTTCGAAATTTTAAGGTTCCTTTTCCATGTCGGTTACCATCTAACCAATCACCCTCATAGGTGTCGCCACTTGTATATTTGTAGGTTCCTTTTCCGTTTCTTTTGCTATCTAAAAAATGACCTTCATATCTCCCCTCCCCATAATAAATTTTAATTCCTTTACCATTTATGCAATCGCCTTCTATACAGCCAGTTGTTTCAGAACTGACTTGTGCGTATACTTGTTGCATTGAAAAAAAAACGAATAATGTAATAATGAATTTTAGGGAAATTGATTTCATTGAAAAGCGTAATATGTAGTAAAAAGTAAAACTTATAATAGATTATAAAAGGTATTCCTTAAAACAAATATAAGATTATATTTTGATAGCAATACTTTAATAAAAAGAAACAAAAATACTATCTTGCATTAAATATCTTTTAAGTGAAATTGATAAATTCTATCCGCCATTTTTTCGAACGCCATGGATTCGCAGTTTCTTCTAGATTTGCAGATAAATTAGGAATGCGTGCGACCCACGTGCGTTTATTTTTTATTTACATTTCCTTTGTAACAGTGGGTTTATCATTTGCCTTGTACTTAACATTGGCATTTTTATTGAAATTAAAAGATATGATTTATACCAAAAGAAGTTCTGTTTTTGATTTGTAATATATGGATGTAAAAAAGAAACTTTATGCGGCAGTAGGGCTTTTATTTATTGTACTATCAATTGGTGTTTCGGGGTATATGATTATCTCTGGAGATAATTTTATTGATGCCTTGTACATGACTGTAATTACAGTTTCTACTGTAGGTTTTGGGTTGATTCACCCGTTATCTATAGAGGCAAAAATTTTCACAATCGGTCTTATATTTTTAAGCGTATTCTTGTATGGATATGTTTTAAAAGTAATTTCAGAAAACATCGCAATTGGTACTTTTTTTAAAGAATTAAAACATAAAAACATGCAAAAGAAAATTGACAATTTAGTTGGGCATACAGTTGTTTGTGGGTATGGTAGAAATGGGCAGCAGGCTGTTACAAAATTGAAAAAGTTTAATCAAACATGTGTAGTTATAGAGCAAGGTGATGATAAACTTTTACAGTTAGAGCAGGAGGAAGTTTTATATATAAAAGGAGATGCTACCGATGATGATGTTTTGGAGGCATCGGGAATAGAGAAAGCAAAATGTTTAATTGTGGCTTTACCTTCAGACGCAGACAACTTATTTGTTGTTTTGTCTGCTAGGCAATTAAATAAAAAGATAACAATAATTAGTAGGGCATCTGAAGAGTCTACATATAAAAAATTAAAAATTGCGGGTGCGGATAATGTAATTATGCCAGATAAGTTAGGTGGAGATCATATGGCATCATTGGTGGTAACACCAGATATTATTGAATTTGTTGATATGCTCTCAATGGAAGGAGAGTTATCGGCTAACCTACAGGAAGTATTGGTAGATAATCTTCCATCGAGTTATCTGAAGAAATCAATTAGAGATTTAGACTTAAGAAAAAAAACAGGTTGTTCTGTTATTGGATTTAAAAATGGGAATAATGATTATATCGTTAATCCAGAAGCAGACATAACTCTTGATAAAGGTTCTAAATTAATTGTGCTTGGTAGACCTGAACAAGTAGAAAAATTAAAATCTTTGTATTAAGTATTTGTTAAAATATTTTGATGATACCTTAAAATTTTAGGATATTGCGAGCAATTACTAACGAAATTATAATTTCCATTTAAATATTATGTATAGAAAACTTTTAACGCTACTTTTTGCAGTAGTTCCGACCCTAATTTTTGCTCAAGATAAAGGATTAGATGAAAAAATTAATGATTGGTTCATGCCAATAGCAGTTGCTTGGGAAGGATTCATTCTTTCAACAGTTCCTTTTGGAGAATATAATATTCCGGTAGTAGTTATTTTATTAGTACTTGGAGCCTTGTTTTTTACAGTTTATTTTAAATTTCCAAGTATTACTAAGTTTCCTATGGCTATTAATACAGTTAGAGGAAAATATGACGAGTTAGATCATCATGAATCTGGTGATGACCATACAGGAATGTCTATTGATGGTGACGTTATCGGAACAATTAAAGATGAAAGTCAAGAAGGAGAAGTTTCGCATTTTCAAGCATTGGCAACAGCAGTTTCTGGAACCGTTGGTTTAGGAAATATTGCTGGTGTTGCTGTAGCAATTGCCTTAGGAGGTCCTGGAGCAACATTCTGGATGATTGTTTGTGGTTTGCTTGGAATGGCTACAAAATTTGTTGAGTGTACATTAGGTGTAAAATACAGAGATGTTGATGCTGATGGAACGGTTCATGGAGGTCCAATGTATTATTTAAGTAAAGGTTTAAAAGAAAGAGGATTTACCGTTATAGGAAAAATATTAGCGATTGTATTCGCAGTTTTATGTGTTGGAGCTTCTTTTGGAGGAGGTAATGCATTTCAATCTAATCAAGCAGCAGTGCAACTAAGTTCTCTGTTTAATTTAGAAGGAGGAAATACAGGAGTAATTATCGGTGTTATAATGGCTATTTTAGTGGCAATTGTAATTATTGGAGGTATTAAAAGAATTGCAAAAATTACGGAGAAAATTGTTCCGTTTATGGCTGGAATTTATGTGTTAGCTTCTTTAATAATTATTTTTGCAAATATAAGTTATGTAGATGATGCTTTCGGATTGATTATGAATGGAGCATTTACTCCTATGGCAGGTCTTGGAGGCTTTGTTGGAGTATTGATTGTTGGTTTTCAAAGAGCAGCATTTTCAAACGAAGCAGGTGCAGGTTCAGCAGCAATTGCGCATTCAGCGGTTAAGACGAAGTATCCGGCATCTGAAGGAGTAGTTGCTTTATTAGAGCCATTTATTGATACAGTTGTAATTTGTACAATGACTGCTTTGGTTATTATTTTCTTTAATATTAACGGAACGGATATGCAGAGCGTCTTTGCTTATGGTGGTGATGGAAATAGTAACGTGATTTTAAACGCTACAGGAGAAGCAATAGGAGGGGTAGATTTAACATCTCAGGCATTTGATTCTGTTATTCCTGGATTCTCATATATTTTAACAATCGCAATTGTTTTATTTGCATTTTCTACAATGATTTCTTGGTCTTACTACGGGTTACAATCTTGGAAGTATTTATTCGGAAAAGGAAAAGCGGCGGATTTAACATATAAAATTTTATTTTTATTATTTGTGGTAATTGGTGCGGCTACAACTTTAGATGCAGTTGTTAAGTTCTCAGATGCCATGATTTTAGCACTGGTATTCCCTAATATGATTGGACTATTCTTCTTATTCCCTAAGGTGAGAGAAGAAATGGTTAAATATGTAGATGCTATTAAAGGAATGAAGGCGTAAACACCCTTTTTTATGAAAAAATTAAAATCCCATTTTTGGTATAACAAACGCCAACGAAATGGGATTTTCTTTTTGTTGATATTAATCGTTGTTGTTCAATTTTTTTATTGGTTTTGGTTTCCTAATTATATAGGCTCTAAAACTTATGAAGTATCTCATACAGATCAAGTAAATATTGAAAAGTTCCAGAAGGAGTTAGATTCTTTAGAAAAGGAATCTATAGCAGTATCAAAGCCTAAAATTTTTCCATTCAATCCAAGTTTTATTACTGATTTTAAAGGATATCAAATAGGGATGTCAACCGATGAGATTGATCGCCTTTTGGCTTTTAGGGCTAAAGGAGAATACATAAATTCAACGGAGCAGTTTCAGGAAGTAACTAAAATTTCAGATAGTTTATTGGCAGAGATTTCTCCATATTTTAAATTTCCGGAATGGGTAAATAAGCAGAAAACACAAAAGAAGTATAGACCAAGTGTAACAAAGTATGAAGTTAACCACCCAATTGTTAAGCAAGATTTGAATGTAGCAACAGAAGAAGATTTTATTAAAATTTATGGTATAGGGGAAACCTTATCTAATAGAATTGTAAAATTTAGAAATTCTATAGGTGGGTTTATGAACGATGATCAACTTAGTGAAGTTTATGGTTTAAAGCCTGAAGTAGTGTTGGAAGTTTTAAAAAAGTACACGGTACTTTCAAAACCAATAATTGCACCTTTAAACATTAATGCAGCAACTTTTAAGGAAGTATTGCGACTTCCATACATAGATTATGAATTGACCAAACTAATATTTGATTATAGAGATGAGGTTGCAGAAATTCAAGACTTAGAAGAGTTAAAAAATATAGAAGGATTTCCTTTGGAGTTGTTCGATAGAATCGCCGTATATTTGGAAGCTAAATAAATGATGAAAATTGAAAATGAATAGCATGTATTTTACGGAAGAACATAATGTCTTTAGGCAAAGTTTTAAAGATTTCTTGCAGAAAGAGGTCGTTCCGCATATTGATAAATGGGAAAAAACAGGAACTATAGATAGGTTTATTTGGAAGAAGTTTGGAGAGATGGGCTATTTCGGTGTGAATTATCCAGAGGCTTATGGAGGGTTGAATTTAGATTTGTTTTATACTGTTATTTTTTTAGAAGAATTACAGAAGATTAACTCGGGTGGATTTGCTGCAGCAATGTGGGCCCATGTTTTTTTAGCAATGACTCATATTAGTAAGGAGGGGTCTGAAGAGATTAAGAGAAATTATTTAACTCCAAGTATAGAAGGAGATAAAATAGGATGTTTGTGTATTACTGAACCTTTTGCTGGATCTGATGTTTCAGGAATGAGAACGACCGCTGTAAAAGTTGATGATACCTATGTGTTAAATGGATCTAAAACGTTTATTACCAATGGTGTGTATTCTGATTATTTAGTAGTTGCTGCAAAAACGAGTCCTGAGTTGAAAGGTAAAGGAATTAGTCTTTTTGTAGTGGATAGAAATACACCTGGTTTGTCTGCAACTAAATTAGATAAACTAGGTTGGAAAGCATCAGATACTGGAGAAATAGCATTTGATAATGTTGTAATCCCTGCAAGTAATTTATTAGGTGAAGAAGATAAAGGATTTCCTTATATAATGCAACATTTTGCATTAGAGCGATTAGTAATGGGTGTAAACGGGCATGCGAGAGCAGAATTTGCCTTGGAGTACGCAGTAAATTACATGGCGGAAAGGCATGCCTTTGGACAATCATTAGATAAATTTCAAGCATTGAGGCATTCGGTAGCAGAAATGGCTAGTGAAATAGAAATGAATAAAGAGTTTAATTATTCAATAACCAAAAGAATGGAGCTTGGGCAATATGTCGTAAAAGAGGCAAGTATGTCTAAATTAAATTCGACAAAATTGGCAGATAAAGTAATCTATAATTGTTTGCAGATTTTAGGAGGATATGGATATATTGAAGATTATCCAATGGCTAGGATGCTGCGCGATAGTAGATTAGGTCCGATAGGTGGTGGTACTTCTGAAATATTAAAAGAAGTAATTGCAAAAATGATTATAGATAAAAAAGAGTATAAACCAGCAACGTAAATAATTTTATAAAATTTAATTGCTAGTTGTTAAATAGTTTTTATCTTTGCGCCACCCTAAAAAAATAGGAGAACTAAGAAAGGAGGAACCAAGTTATGTTGATAATACCAGTAAAAGACGGAGAGAACATAGATAGAGCGTTAAAACGTTTTAAGAGAAAATTTGACCGTACAAAGACAATGAAGAATTTGCGTAATAGAAAGCATTTCACAAAGCCTTCTGTAGAGAAAAGAGCGCAAAACATTAAAGCAGCTTATGTTCAGAGATTAAGAACACAAGAAGAGCAAGGATAATGTTTCTTTCATATAAAAATTAATCCGTTAGAATTTGTAAATTTGTTTTCTAACGGATTTTTTTATGCCTATAAAATCGTTTTTAGAATATTTATCATTCGAAAAAAAATATTCGACACACACTATAACCGCCTATAAAAACGATTTATCTACCTTTCAGCAATTTTGCAATAAAGAGTTTGATAATTTAAACATTGTTGATGTAAACTACTCTCAAGTAAGATCTTGGATTGTGAGTCTTGTGGATTCAGGCGTTTCTAACAGGTCTATTAATAGGAAGGTAAGTAGCTTAAAATCCTTTTATAAGTTTTTACAAAAGATTCAACAGATTAAAGAGAATCCGATTGCAAAACATCAAACTCTAAAAGTAGCTAAAAGAGTGCAGGTTCCGTTTTCTGAGAAGGAAATCAAAGAAGTTATTGCCTTGTTGAATTCGGGAAATGATTACAAGTCTGTACGTGATCGGTTAATTGTTGAGTTACTATATTCAACAGGAATGCGAAGAAACGAATTGATTCAGATTAAGTTAAGTGATGTGAACTTGTCAAATGGCACTTTAAAAGTATTAGGTAAAAGAAATAAAGAACGATTTATTCCTTTATTAAAATCTGTTCAAAACTCTCTGCAAGAATATATAATAATAAGGTCGGAATTGAACCCGTCAATTGACTATCTATTTTTTACGGATAAACAAAATAAATTGTATCCCACACTTGTTTATAGAATAATAAATGAGTATTTTAGTACGGTGTCAACGAAGGTTAAAAAAAGCCCTCACGTTCTTCGGCATTCTTTTGCAACTCATTTGTTAAATGAGGGTGCAGATTTAAATTCAGTGAAAGAACTGTTGGGGCACTCTAGTTTAGCTTCAACACAGGTATATACCCATAGTAGTTTGGGTACGTTAAAAGAAGTGTATAACCGAGCTCATCCTAGGAGCGCAAAAAAATGATTATTTATGAAGGTATTTGTTCAGTCGGTAAATTTTAATGCTGACAAAGATTTGGTAGAATTTGTAGAGAAGAAGGTTTCAACATTAGAAAAGTATTATGATAGAATTGTAGATGCAGAAGTGTTTTTAAAAGTACAGCAAACAAGTGAAAAAGAAAATAAGACAGTAGATGTTAAAATTAATGTGCCAGGTGACGATATAATCGTAAAAAAGGTTTGTAAAACATTTGAAGAAGGAATTTCTTTATGTACAGATACCCTTAAAAGACAGTTAAACAAGCGTAAAGAAAAACAACGTGCACATCACGTGTAAAAAAAGTAAAAAAAAACGAAAAAAGTTTTGCGTAAAAAAGAAAACTTTATACCTTTGCAGTCCGTTAGAAATAGCGGGCTGTTTTTTTAGCAGAAAAAGCCGATGTAGCTCAGCTGGCTAGAGCAGCTGATTTGTAATCAGCAGGTCGTGGGTTCGAGTCCCTCCATCGGCTCCAAAATTAGAGATTAAGCTCCACAAAAAGGGCTTAATTTTTTTGAAAAGAAATTGAATATTGTATTCAATTTTTGTTCTTTGAAAATAATGGTGAGATACTCAAGTGGCCAACGAGGGCAGACTGTAAATCTGCTGCGCAAGCTTCGAAGGTTCGAATCCTTCTCTCACCACAATATTTTAGTCAGAATCCTTTGGAGGATTGGATAAAAAAAAGCGAAAGTAGCTCAGTTGGTAGAGCGTCAGCCTTCCAAGCTGAATGTCGCCGGTTCGAACCCGGTCTTTCGCTCAAATTTTTTAGCCGGTGTAGCTCAGGGGTAGAGCGTTTCCTTGGTAAGGAAGAGGTCACGGGTTCAATTCCCGTCATTGGCTCAAATATGTAAAGTTTGAACACTAAATTATATATATAACTAAGAATTAAAAATTAATAATCATGGCAAAAGAACATTTTGACCGCTCCAAATCACACCTTAATATAGGTACTATTGGACACGTAGATCACGGTAAAACTACTTTAACTGCAGCGATTACTAAGGTATTAGCTGATAAAGGACTTTCTGAAGTAAGAGATTTCGATCAGATTGATAACGCTCCAGAAGAAAAAGAAAGAGGTATTACTATTAACACTTCTCACGTAGAGTATCAAACTGCTACTCGTCACTACGCACACGTTGACTGTCCAGGTCACGCCGATTACGTAAAGAACATGGTAACTGGTGCTGCTCAAATGGACGGTGCTATTTTAGTTGTTGCTGCTACTGATGGTCCAATGCCACAAACTAGAGAGCACATCTTATTAGGTCGCCAAGTAGGTATTCCTAGAATGGTTGTATTCATGAACAAAGTGGATATGGTTGATGATGAGGAATTATTAGAATTGGTTGAAATGGAAGTTAGAGAATTATTAGACTTCTATGAGTATGATGGTGATAATACTCCGGTAATTGCTGGATCTGCTTTAGGTGGATTGAATGCTGAGCCAAAATGGGTTGACACTATTATGGAATTAATGGATGCTGTAGATACTTGGATTGAGTTGCCACAGCGTGAAGTTGATAAGGATTTCTTAATGCCAATCGAGGACGTATTTACTATTACTGGTCGTGGAACTGTTGCTACAGGTCGTATCGAAACAGGAGTTGCGAATACAGGAGACGCAGTAGATATCATTGGTATGGGTGCTGAGAAATTGGCTTCTACTATTACAGGTGTTGAAATGTTCCGTAAGATCCTTGATAGAGGTGAAGCAGGAGATAACGTAGGTATCTTATTAAGAGGTATTGAAAAGTCTGATATCAAAAGAGGTATGGTAATCTGTAAGCCAGGTTCTGTAACTCCACATGCTAAATTTAAAGCTGAGGTATACGTACTTAAGAAAGAAGAAGGTGGTCGTCACACACCATTCCATAACAACTACCGTCCACAGTTCTACGTAAGAACTACAGATGTAACAGGTACTATTAACTTACCTGATGGAGTTGAAATGGTAATGCCAGGTGATAACTTAACGATAACTGTTGAATTACACCAACCAATTGCAATGAACATAGGTTTACGTTTTGCAATACGTGAAGGTGGTAGAACAGTAGGTGCTGGTCAGGTTACAGAAATTCTTTAATTAACCACACCCTATTAAAAGTTATGAAAGCTGCTTCTCTAATTTAGAGAAAGCAGCTTCCATTTACGGGTGTAGCTCAGTTGGTAGAGCACTGGTCTCCAAAACCAGGTGTCGGGAGTTCGAGCCTCTCCGCCCGTGCAAAATATAGAATACGAATATGAAATTTATTAAATATATTAAAGACTCTTATGAAGAGTTAAGTACAAAAATGACTTGGATTCCATTTTCGGAAGCTCAAAAGTCAACAGTAGTAGTTGCGATTTTTACTATAATTTTTGCATTGGCTGTGTTTGTAGTAGATAAAGCATTTCAATCGGTTCTTGGCGAGTATTTTAAACTATTTTAATTCGATAAATTGTTATGGCTGATTCTGTTAAGAAATGGTATGTAGTGAGAGCTATTGGTGGGCAAGAAAATAAAGTTAAAAACTATATCGAAAATGAAATCACTCGTTTGAATATTGGTGATTACATCGATCAAGTTCTTGTTCCAACAGAAAAGGTTATTCAAGTGCGTGATGGAAAAAAAATAAACAAAGAAAGAGTTTATTTTCCTGGTTACATCATGATTCAAGCAAATTTGAGTGGAGAGATTCCTCATATTGTGAAGGCGGTTCCAGGAGTAATTGGATTTTTAGGTGAAGTTAAAGGAGGAGATCCTGTGCCGTTAAGAAGATCTGAAGTAAATAGAATGCTAGGTAAAGTTGATGAACTAGCGATTCAAAATGAAAATGTAGCGATTCCTTATATGGTTGGTGAAACGGTAAAAGTTGTTGATGGTCCTTTTAATGGATTCGACGGTTCTATCGAGAAGATAAATGAAGAGAAGAGGAAATTAGAAGTAATGGTAAAGATTTTCGGAAGAAAAACACCATTGGAACTAAGTTACATGCAAGTAGAAAAAATTTCATAATTGTTACATTAATATTTATTGATATTTCGTTTTAGCTTCCAACAAAATTGAAATATCTAACCTAATTAAGTTAAAAGATGGCAAAAGAAATAAGCAAGGTTGTAAAATTACAAGTGCGTGGAGGAGCTGCAAACCCTTCACCACCGGTTGGACCAGCTTTAGGTGCTGCCGGAGTTAACATTATGGAGTTCTGTAAGCAATTTAATGCTAGAACTCAAGACAAGCAAGGGAAAGTTTTACCAGTAGCAATTACTGTGTATAAAGACAAGTCTTTTGATTTTGTTGTGAAAACTCCACCAGCTGCAGTGCAAATTTTAGAAGCAGCAAAGATTAAAAAAGGTTCAGGAGAACCAAATAGAAACAAAGTAGCTACCGTTACTTGGGATCAATTAAAAGTTATAGCAGAAGACAAAATGCCTGATTTGAATGCATTTACTGTTGAATCAGCTATGCTAATGATGGCAGGTACTGCTAGATCTATGGGTATCAAGGTGAAAGGAACAGCTCCAGTTAAACTTTAAAAATTTTTAAGAAATGGCAAAATTAACTAAAAATCAAAAAGAGGCTGTAGCTAAAGTGGATAGATCACAATCGTTAAACGTGAGTGATGCATCTGCATTGATTAAAGAAATTACTAATGTAAAATTTGACGCATCGGTTGATTTAGCAATTCGTTTGGGTGTAGATCCACGTAAAGCTAATCAAATGGTTAGAGGGGTTGTAACATTACCTCACGGAACTGGAAAAGATGTAAAAGTATTGGCATTGGTAACACCAGATAAAGAAGCAGATGCTAAAGAAGCAGGGGCTGATTATGTTGGTTTAGATGAGTACCTTCAAAAGATTAAAGGAGGTTGGACAGATGTTGACGTAATTATCACTATGCCAAGTGTAATGGGTAAATTAGGACCGTTAGGACGTGTTTTAGGGCCAAGAGGATTAATGCCTAACCCAAAGACTGGTACAGTAACAATGGATGTTGCAAAAGCGGTTAAAGATGTAAAAGCTGGTAAGATTGACTTTAAAGTTGATAAAACTGGGATTGTGCATGCAGCGATTGGAAAATCATCTTTCGACACTGATAAACTTGCAGAAAATGCAAATGAGTTAATTCAAACGATTATTAAATTGAAGCCAACAGCATCAAAAGGAACTTATATTAAAAGCATTTATATGTCTTCTACTATGAGCCCTTCAGTTGCTATTGATATTAAATCAGTTTCGTAAATTTTATATTATGACAAGAGAAGAAAAATCACAAGTAATAGAAGATTTAACAACTCAATTAGCTGATGGAAATATCATTTATTTGGCTGATATTTCAGGATTGGATGCATTGAGTACTTCTAACTTACGTCGCGCTTGTTTTAAAGCAGATGTAAAATTAGCAGTTGTTAAAAACACATTGCTGTCAAAAGCGATGGAAAAATCTGATAAAGAATTTGGTGAATTACCTGAAACATTAAAAGGTAATACATCTATTATGATTGCTGAAGTTGGTAATGCACCGGCTAAAGTAATTAAAGAGTTCCGCAAGAATTCTGACAAACCTATCTTAAAAGGAGCGTATGTAGAAGAAGCAATCTATGTTGGAGATGACCAATTAGATGCACTTGTAAGCATTAAGTCTAAAGAAGAGGTAATCGGAGAAATTATTGGAATCTTACAATCACCAGCGAAGAATGTTATTTCTGCATTAAAATCAGGAGGAACAACATTGTCTGGAATTGTTAAGACATTATCAGAAAAAGAATAAGCACTAAATATAATACTAAATACAAATTTTTAAAACAAAAGAAAATGGCAGAATTAAAAGATTTCGCAGAACAATTAGTTAACTTAACAGTAAAAGAAGTTAATGAATTAGCAGCTATTTTAAAAGATGAATATGGAATTGAGCCAGCAGCAGCTGCAGTAGCAGTAGCAGGTCCAGCAGCAGGTGGAGCAGATGCAGCAGATGAGCAAACTGAATTCGATGTTATCTTAAAAGCAGCAGGAGCTTCTAAATTAGCAGTTGTAAAATTAGTTAAAGAATTAACTGGTTTAGGATTGAAAGAAGCTAAAGGAATTGTTGATAGCGCACCAGCGCCAATCAAAGAAGGTATCTCTAAAGACGAGGCTGAAGGTCTTGTAAAATCTTTAGAAGAGGCTGGAGCTGAGGTAGAGCTTAAGTAAGCATCTCCTCTTTACACAAATAAAGGTTTAGGTCTTTGGGTAACCAAATAGACCTAAACCATTTTGCGTATATATTCGTTCTTATATTTTTAACTGACTTTTAATTAAAAAATGTGTCCATTGGCAACGAAAATTAATACCGAAAGAATTAACTTCTCATCAGCAAAATTGACTACTGAATATCCAGATTTTTTAGATATTCAGATAAAATCTTTCCAAGATTTCTTTCAATTAAAAACAAAAGCTGACGAAAGAAGTGCCGAAGGTTTATATAAAACTTTCACCGACAACTTCCCAATTACTGATACTAGAAATCAATTTGTTTTAGAATTTCTAGACTACTTTGTAGATCCTCCAAGATATTCCATTAGAGAATGTATAGAAAGAGGATTAACTCATAGTGTGCCTTTAAAAGCACGTCTTAAATTGTATTGTACTGATCCAGAGCATGAGGATTTTGAAACAATTGTACAAGATGTTTATTTAGGAACCATTCCATATATGACTGAAAGTGGAACTTTCGTTATTAATGGAGCAGAACGTGTAGTAGTTTCTCAATTACACCGTTCTCCAGGGGTATTCTTCGGACAATCGTTCCACGCAAACGGAACTAAATTATATTCAGCAAGGGTAATTCCTTTTAAAGGTTCTTGGATAGAGTTTGCAACAGATATCAATCAAGTAATGTATGCTTATATTGATAGAAAGAAAAAATTACCAGTTACGACACTTTTCCGTGCTATCGGTTTCGAAAGAGATAAAGATATCTTAGAGATTTTTGATTTAGCAGAGGAAGTAAAAGTTTCTAAAAGCGGTTTAAAAAGAGTTTTAGGACGTAAAACAGCTGCGCGTATATTAAAAACATGGTTCGAAGATTTCGTTGATGAAGATACTGGAGAGGTAGTATCTATTGAACGTAACGAAATTGTATTTGACCGTGATACTATTTTAGAAAAAGAACATATAGACGAAATTGTAGAATCAGGTTCAAAGACTATTCTTTTGCATAAAGAGGATAATCAAATGGCTGATTATGCAATTATTCATAATACGTTGCAAAAAGATCCAACAAACTCTGAAAAAGAGGCTGTTGAGCATATTTATAGACAATTACGTAATGCTGAGCCGCCAGATTATGAGACGGCAAAAGGTATTATTGATAAATTATTCTTCTCAGAACAACGTTACAACTTAGGTGAAGTAGGTCGTTTTAGAATGAATAAAAAATTAGAACTTAATGTTGATATGGACATTAAAGTTTTAACAAAAGAAGACATTATTACCATCATCAAGAACTTAATTAACTTGGTGAACTCTAAAGCTGAAGTTGATGATATTGATCACTTGTCTAACCGTCGTGTACGTACAGTTGGTGAACAATTAGCTTCTCAGTTTGGAGTAGGACTTTCTCGTATGGCACGTACTATTCGTGAGCGTATGAACGTTCGTGATAATGAGGTGTTTACTCCAATTGATTTGATTAATGCAAAGACGTTGTCTTCTGTAATTAATTCATTTTTTGGTACAAACCAATTATCTCAGTTTATGGATCAAACAAATCCATTGGCAGAGATTACACACAAACGTCGTTTATCAGCATTAGGACCTGGAGGTTTATCTAGAGAAAGAGCAGGATTCGAGGTTCGTGATGTTCACTATACTCATTATGGTCGTTTATGTCCAATTGAAACTCCTGAGGGACCAAACATTGGTTTGATTTCTTCTTTAGCTGTATTTGCTAAAGTAAATAACTTAGGATTTATTGAGACGGCTTATAGAAAGGTAGAAGATGGGGTTGTAAATACAACAGATGAACCAATCTATTTATCAGCAGAGGAAGAAGAAGGAATGAAGTTTGCCCAGTCAAACTTACCTTTAGATGCTGAAGGTAAATTTGAAGCTGATAGAGTAATTACGCGTGTTGAGGCGGATTATCCAGTAGTTGAGCCAACTGAGGTGAACTTTATGGATGTTGCACCAAACCAAATTGCATCTATATCTGCATCGCTAATTCCATTCTTGGAGCATGATGATGCGAACCGTGCATTGATGGGATCAAACATGATGCGTCAAGCAGTTCCATTATTACGTCCAGAGTCTCCAATTGTAGGTACTGGTTTAGAGCGTAGAGTTGCAAAAGATTCTCGTATCTTAATCAATGCTGAAGGAGCAGGGGTTGTAGAATATGTAGATTCTCAAATCATTACTATCAAATATGATAGAACTGATGAAGAGCGCAAAGTAAGTTTTGATGTTGATGAGAAAACATACAAACTTATTAAGTTTAGAAAAACGAATCAAGGAACATCAATTAACTTAAAGCCAATTGTTAAGAAAGGTGATAGAGTTGAAGAAGGACAAGTTCTTTGTGAAGGATATGCTACTCAAAAAGGTGAATTAGCCTTAGGTAGAAATATGAAAGTGGCCTTTATGCCTTGGAAAGGGTATAACTTTGAGGATGCGATTGTAATTTCTGAAAAAGTAGTAAAAGAAGATATCTTTACATCTATTCATATCGATGAGTATTCATTAGATGTGAGAGATACAAAATTAGGAGCAGAGGAATTGACAAATGATATTCCAAACGTTTCTGAGGAGGCTACTAAAGACTTAGATGAGAATGGAATGATTCGTATCGGAGCTGAAGTAAACCCTGGAGATATCTTAATTGGTAAGATTACACCAAAAGGTGAGTCTGATCCAACACCTGAAGAAAAATTATTAAGAGCCATCTTTGGTGACAAGGCAGGTGATGTAAAAGATGCTTCATTAAAAGCATCTCCATCATTAAGCGGTGTTGTTATCGATAAAAAATTGTTTAAAAGAGCAGTTAAAGATAAGACAAAGAGAGCTAGAGATAAGGAGGATATCGCTCGTCTAGAAGCGGAGTTCACGGTGAAGTTTGATGAGTTGAAAACTCAATTAGTTGATAAGTTATTTGCGTTGGTAAATGGAAAAACTTCTCAAGGAGTGAAAAATGATTTGGGTGAAGAAGTATTACCAAAAGGTAAGAAATACACGCAAAAAATGTTAAACTCTGTTGAAGATTATGCACATTTAACTAGAGGTTCTTGGACAACTGATAAGGACTTAAATGGACATGTTGCTGAATTAATTCACAACTATAAAATTAAATTAAACGATCTTCAAGGATCATTACGTCGTGAGAAATTTACGATCTCTGTAGGAGATGAATTACCTGCAGGAATTGTAAAATTAGCGAAGGTTTATATTGCTAAAAAGCGTAAACTTAAAGTAGGTGATAAAATGGCGGGTCGTCACGGTAACAAAGGTATTGTTGCACGTATCGTTCGTCAAGAGGATATGCCATTCTTAGAAGATGGAACACCAGTAGATATCGTATTAAATCCACTTGGGGTACCTTCTCGTATGAATATTGGGCAGATTTATGAAACAGTTCTTGGATGGGCTGGAGAGAAATTAGATACCAAGTATGCTACTCCTATTTTTGACGGTGCAAATATTGATGAAATCAATGCATTAACTGATGAGGCAGGAGTACCAAGATATGGTCATACTTACTTGTATGATGGTGGAACTGGAGAGCGTTTTGATCAACCTGCAACGGTTGGTATCATTTATATGATTAAGTTAGGTCATATGATTGATGATAAAATGCACGCACGTTCTATTGGACCATACTCATTAATTACGCAGCAGCCATTAGGTGGTAAAGCGCAATTTGGAGGTCAGCGTTTTGGAGAGATGGAAGTTTGGGCATTAGAGGCTTATGGAGCATCTAGTATCTTAAGAGAAATCTTAACAGTTAAATCGGATGATGTTTTGGGTAGAGCAAAAACTTACGAGGCAATCGTAAAAGGAGATTCTATGCCGGAACCAGGTTTACCAGAATCGTTTAACGTATTAATGCACGAACTGAAAGGTTTAGGATTAGACGTTAGATTAGAGGAATAATAAAAACTTGTAGTTAGGAGTTGTAAAACTCCTAACTACTTTATTTAATTTTTACATAAAATTCGAAACCATTATCATGGCAAAAAGAAACGATAAGTACACTGTAAAAAAATTCAATAAAATATCAATTGGTTTAGCATCACCTGAGAAAATTTTAGGAGATTCTAAAGGTGAAGTGTTAAAACCAGAAACCATTAATTACCGTACACATAAACCTGAAAGAGATGGATTGTTTTGTGAACGAATTTTTGGCCCAATAAAAGATTTCGAATGTGCTTGTGGTAAGTACAAGAGAATTCGTTACCGCGGTATCGTTTGTGATCGCTGTGGTGTTGAAGTAACAGAAAAGAAAGTACGTAGAGATAGAGTTGGACATATTAACTTGGTAGTCCCTGTTGCTCATATTTGGTACTTTAGATCATTACCTAACAAAATGGGATACCTTTTAGGTTTGCCATCTAAAAAGTTAGATATGATTATTTACTACGAACGTTACGTGGTAATTCAACCTGCAGGTGCAAAAAATGCTGAAGGAGAACCATTACAAAAAATGGACTTCTTAACAGAAGAAGAATACTTAGATATTCAGGAATCTTTCCCAATCGAGAATCAATATTTAGACGATAATGATCCGGAAAAATTCATCGCTAAGATGGGTGCTGAATGTTTAATTGATTTATTAGCACGTATCGATTTAGATGCGTTGTCTTATGAATTACGTCATAAAGCAAATACAGAAACTTCTAAACAACGTAAAACTGAAGCGCTTAAGCGTTTAAATGTTGTTGAAGCATTCCGTGATTCTAATAAAAATAGAGAGAATAAGCCAGAGTGGATGATTATGAAGGCGGTTCCTGTAATTCCACCAGAATTACGTCCGTTAGTTCCATTAGATGGTGGTCGTTTCGCAACATCTGATTTAAATGATTTATACCGAAGAGTAATTATTCGTAACAATCGTTTAAAGCGTTTAGTTGAAATCAAAGCGCCTGAGGTTATTCTTAGAAATGAGAAACGTATGTTACAAGAATCTGTAGATTCATTGTTTGATAACACACGTAAATCATCAGCAGTAAAAACAGAATCTAACAGACCTTTGAAATCTTTATCAGATTCATTAAAAGGTAAGCAAGGACGTTTCCGTCAGAACTTGTTAGGTAAGCGTGTTGATTATTCTGCGCGTTCTGTAATTGTTGTTGGACCAACATTAAAATTATACGAATGTGGATTGCCAAAAGGAATGGCAGCAGAATTATACAAGCCTTTCATTATCCGTAAATTGATTGAGAGAGGAATTGTTAAGACTGTAAAATCTGCAAAGAAAATTATAGACAAAAGAGAACCTGTTGTTTGGGATATTTTAGAAAATGTATTAAAAGGACATCCAGTATTACTGAATCGTGCGCCTACATTACACCGTTTAGGTATCCAAGCATTCCAGCCAAAATTAATTGAAGGAAAAGCAATTCAATTACACCCATTAGTATGTACGGCCTTTAATGCCGATTTTGATGGGGATCAAATGGCGGTTCACTTACCATTAGGACCAGAAGCAATATTAGAGGCACAGTTGTTATTATTAGCATCTCACTCTGTATTGAATCCAGCCAATGGTGCACCAATTACTGTACCTTCTCAGGATATGGTACTTGGGTTATATTATATGACTAAAGAAAGGTTATCTACTCCAGACTTTAAAGTGAAAGGAGAAGGATTAACTTTCTATTCGCCAGAAGAGGTTACGATTGCTTTCAATGAAAAGCGTGTTGATTTGAATGCATCAATTACAGTTAGAACGTTTGATGTAGATGAAAATGGTGAGCAGGTTAAGAAATTAATCAAAACTACTGTAGGTAGAGTTTTATTTAACGAAGTTGTTCCTAAAGAAGCAGGATATATTAATGAAGTCTTAACTAAGAAATCTTTAAGAGATATTATTGGTGAGATTCTAAAAGTAACTAGTATTCCTGCAATTGGAAGTTTCTTAGATGAAATTAAAGATATGGGATACAAATTTGCATTCCAAGGAGGTCTTTCATTTAGTTTAGGTGATATTATTATTCCAGCTGAAAAAACAAAGATGATTTCTGATGCCAATGAGCAGGTTGATTCTATTAGAAACAACTATAACATGGGTATGCTTACAAACAAGGAGCGTTACAACCAAGTTATTGATATTTGGGGTTCTGCAAACAACCGTTTGACAGAATTATCTATGAAACGTTTACGTGAAGATCAACAAGGATTTAACTCAGTATTTATGATGTTAGATTCTGGAGCAAGGGGATCTAAAGAGCAAATTCGTCAGTTAACTGGTATGCGTGGATTAATGGCAAAGCCTAAAAAATCTACTGCAGGTGGTGGTGAAATTATTGAAAATCCAATTCTTTCTAACTTTAAAGAAGGACTTTCAATTCTTGAATACTTTATCTCTACGCACGGTGCGCGTAAAGGACTTGCCGATACTGCCTTGAAAACGGCAGATGCGGGTTACTTAACACGTCGTTTGGTTGATGTTTCGCAAGATGTAATTGTAAATGAAGTTGATTGTGGTACATTAAGAGGTTTAGAGATTGCTCCTTTAAAGAAAAATGAGGAAGTAGTTGAAAAATTAAGTGAGCGTATTGTTGGACGTGTTTCTTTACACGATGTAGTTGATCCTTTAACTAGTGAGAAATATGTTTCTGCTGGTGAAGAAATTACAGAGTTAATTGCGGAGAGCATTGAGGCATCACCAATAGATACTGTTGAAGTTCGTTCAGCATTAACATGTGAAGCTAAACGTGGTATCTGTGCAAAATGTTATGGGCATAGTTTATCAACAAGAAAAATGGTTCAAAAAGGTGAAGCAGTTGGTGTTATCGCTGCACAATCAATTGGAGAACCTGGTACTCAGTTAACATTAAGAACGTTCCACGTTGGGGGTGTTGCGGGTAACATTTCTGAAGATAATAAGTTAGAAAGTAAATTTGACGGTAATATAACTATTGAAGACTTAAGAACTGTAAAAGGTGATGATGGTCAAGGTAATGAAGTTGACATTGTAATTTCTAGAACATCAGAAATTAAGATTACTGATAAGAAAACTGGAATTAACCTAAGTACTCAGAACATTCCTTATGGTTCATTTATCTTTATTAAAGATAAAAAGACAATCAAGAAAGGTGATGTTATTTGTCAGTGGGATCCATTTAACGGTGTAATTGTTTCTGAATTTGCAGGAAAAGTTATTTACGAAAACTTAGAGAAGGATGTAAATTATTCTGTAGAGATTGATGAGCAAACTGGATTCCAAGAAAAAGTAATTACAGAATCTAAGAACAAGAAAGTAATACCAACAATTTTAATTGAAGGTAAAGATGGAGAGGTTTTAAGATCTTATAGTTTACCTGTAGGTGCACACTTAATCGTAAATGATGGTGATGCTATTCAAACAGGTCAAACATTAGTTAAAATTCCTCGTAAGTCTGGTAAAGCAGGAGATATTACAGGAGGTTTACCACGTGTAACGGAGTTGTTCGAAGCACGTAACCCATCTAACCCAGCAGTAGTTTCTGCAATTGATGGTGTGGTTTCTTTCGGTAAGATTAAGAGAGGTAATAGAGAGATTATTATCGAATCTAAATACGGAGATATCAAGAAATATTTGGTAAAACTGTCTAATCAAATTTTAGTTCAAGAGAACGATTTTGTGAAAGCAGGTATGCCATTATCTGATGGTGCAACGACTCCGGCGGATATCTTAAGTATATTAGGTCCAACAGCGGTTCAAGAATTCTTAGTAAATGAGATTCAAGAAGTGTACCGTTTACAAGGGGTGAAAATTAACGATAAGCACTTTGAGGTAGTTGTACGTCAAATGATGCGTAAAGTTAAGATTATCGATTCTGGGGATACGTTATTCTTAGAAAACGACTTAGTTCATAAAAATGATTTCATTACTGATAATGATAAAATTTATGGAATGAAAGTTGTTGAAGAAGCTGGAGATTCTGAAAACTTAAAAGCAGGGCAAATTATTTCGCCACGTGATTTAAGGGATGAAAATTCACTTTTAAAGAGAGAAGACAAGGCTTTAGTTGTTGCGCGTGATGCACAACCTGCTACTGCAGAGCAAATATTACAAGGAATTACAAGAGCATCGTTACAAACGAAATCGTTTATTTCTGCTGCTTCGTTCCAAGAAACTACGAAAGTATTAAATGAGGCTGCCGTAAATGGTAAGATTGATACCTTAGAAGGATTAAAGGAGAATGTAATTGTTGGTAAGCGTATTCCTGCAGGAACAGGATTAAGAGAATATGATAAACTTATCGTTGGCTCAAAAGAGGAAATGGAAAGTTCTAATTTTTAATCCATGGCAGATCAAAAACCACAAAAAGACGGTAAATTAAATATTGAATTGGACGAGAAAGTTGCTGAAGGAACGTATTCGAACCTAGCAATTATCAATCATTCTGTATCAGAGTTTATCGTAGATTTTATCAATATAATGCCCGGTACACCTAAAGCAAAAGTGAAGTCGAGAATTATCTTAACTCCACAACATGCAAAAAGGTTGGCAAAAGCATTGGCTGATAATGTTAATAGGTTTGAGAAAGCCCATGGCGAAATTAAAGATTATGAGCAACCTCCAATTCCAATTAATTTTGGACCGACAGGTGAAGCATAAATTAAAAAGCACCAATCGAAAGATTGGTGCTTTTTTTATTACTTAAATTTATGTTCTGTTTATTACTTAACTTTGCAGTAACTAAAAGATAAATTGAAATTTTTTATGGAAGAAAGAATCCAATCATACGAAGAGTTTTATAAGTTTTATTTAAAGCAGCACAGTAATACTGTTTGTAGATTCTTACATGTTCTAGGTACCACAATAGTATTAGCACTAACATTAACTGCAATATATCACGGAGAGCCAAAACTGTTAATATTGGTACCGTTAGCGGGTTATGGTTTTGCCTGGGTTGGTCATTTTTTCTTTGAGCAAAATCAACCAGCAACTTTTAAGTACCCATTATGGAGTTTAAAGTCAGATTTTAAAATGTACTTCGATATTTTATCGGGTAAAATAGCCTTAAATAACTCTAAAGATCATTTAGTCTAAAAAAGCATCATAATTTTCTATTGCCTGAATAATCATTTCAACGGCATCAACATAAAATTCTTGATTTATGGTATCGAAGGTGTCTGTGTGCTTATGATAATCTTTATGGTCTTCTACACCAAAGTAAATAAATGGAATACCCGCTCTATGAAATATTCTATGATCAGAAGAATTTGTCCAATCATCTAAGTCATCATTATTCGGATCGTCATGTCCATATTTAAGTACCAAGTGAGTATTTAGATCGTCTAATGGTTTTTTTAGTTTTGGGTAATGATAAAGCCCAGATGCGTAAATTGTAGAATCGCTATGCGCAATCATATCCATGTTTATATTCATGGTTATTTTGGCAGTATCCATTGGAAAATTCTTTAATAAATAGTCCGCTCCTAAAGAACCGATTTCTTCTGCATCAACTGCAGCAAACACCAAGGAGTGCTTCGTTTGTTTATTTTTGAAATATTCGACCATTGCAAGCAATGCGGCAGTTCCTGATGCATCGTCATCTGCACCGTTATATATCTTACCCTTTCTAATACCTAAATGGTCTAAATGACCTGTAATAACAATTGTCTTATCCGTTTTACCTTTTAAATAGGCTGCAACATTTCCTCCAATAACAGTTGTGTCTGGCACATTACTAAAATCTTCATTTGGGTTTGCAATTGGATATATTCGTTGTCTTCTTTTACCTTTAAAAGTATAAGGGTATTCTTGTATGTAACTATTTTCAAAAGCTGGTATAGCACCTAATTTTTCAAATTCTTTAGCTAAGTAAATTTGAGTTTTCTTATTGCCTTCAGTTCCAAAAAAACGACCTTCAGTAGAATCGTGGGCAATGGCTTTTAAATTAAGAAGTAATTTTTCAGAATTAATTGAAATTGAATTTTTTTGATTTTGACAAGAAAGTAAAAAACTTAGAATAAAAAGTGATAGTATGTATTTCATGATTAATGTTTATGGTTTTCGTTAGTGCATTCATCTTTTTTCTTAAACAAATTTCCAATTCGTCTAAAAATTGAAGGTTTTTCATAGGAAGTAATTACGACTTCGCCTATTAAGGAATTGGAATCAGTCATTACTTCATTTATTGTTATATGATTAGTATTTAACATAATTTTCTGTTTGATTACCTCAAATCCGATAAAAGAAACAGTTATAATTTCATTTAATTTGACTTCTGAACGATTTAATATTAATTCAAAGTTTCCATGCCAGTCAGTCGTGGTACCTTTTCTTATTCTATCGATTGAAATATTGGCACCCGGTAGTGGTCCATTCAAATCTTTAATATTACCTGAGATAACAATGGAATCGTTAAGAATTAAATTTTCAGTTGAATTTTTTGTTTCGTTAAATTCAATTTGATTTTCATTCTTTTGGGAAAATATTGGAGAGTTTAAAGTCAAAAATGTTGGAATACTTAAAAGTAACGCCAGTCTTCCAAACTTCGGTTTTTCACGTATACTGAGTTTTTGATTTATTTGATTTTGGTTAAATCTACCGCAAATTTCGGAATTAGATTTCACGAGTAAGCCTAACTCCTGTTTAGTAATAAATCGAAAATCGAAAACTTCCTTTTTACAAGAAGCGCAATACCTTCCTCTTTCGGTTGTGGACATCTCATTCCATTTTTCATGGCAGGGCTTAGGTATTTCAATTTTGAATTGCATCGAAAAATAAAGGTACAAAAAAACCCGCTTATAAGCGGGTTTCAATTATTTATAGTCTAAATTATTTAATCAATTCGTAACTACGTTTAATAAAATTGGTCAACTCTTCACCATGTAATAGGTTTTGAGACAACTTGGCCAAATCAAACGTTTGCTTAATTAAACGTTCTTGTTTTTTAGCGGTTTTAGTGTTCAGAATCTCACCAACTAAATCACTGTTTGTATTTACAACTAAGTTGTACATGTCTGGGAAGTTACCCATACCCATCATGCCGCCACCACCAGTTGCTTGCATCTCTTTCATTCTACGCATAAATTCTGGTTGCGTAATTATAAAAGGATTAGCGGAAGAGTCCATCGCTTCTAACTGTACAGTATAAGTTTCTTTTGGAATTGATCCTTCTAGTACTTCCTTTAATTTAGTTTGCTCATCTTCACTTAATTTTGAGATTTTGTTGTCATCCTTTTTTATAAGGTTGTCAATGTGATCTCCGTCTACACGCACAAACGAAATATTCTCTTTACTAGTTTCTAACTTCTGAATTAAATGAGAAACAATTGGAGAGTCTAATAATAATACTTCATATCCCTTTGCTTTTGCATCTTCAATATAGCTGTGTTGTGCCTTTGCATCAGAGGCATATAAAACAATAGTTTTACCATCTTTGTCAGTTTGGGCATCTTTAATTTTTTCAACTAACTCATTCCAGATATAGTGGTCTCCACCAACAGTTGGATATAGTGCAAATTTGTCTGCTTTTTCAAAGAATTTATCTTCAGACAACATTCCGTATTCAATAATAATTTTAATATCATTCCATTTTT
The DNA here is from genome assembly GCA_001874265.1 of Bacteroidetes bacterium MedPE-SWsnd-G1. Lineage (GTDB taxonomy): Bacteria > Bacteroidota > Bacteroidia > Flavobacteriales > Flavobacteriaceae > Urechidicola. Next base: position 56,148 of record MPDD01000006.1, read on the forward strand.
CTTCGAATGCTTTTCTGTCATTTTTGAACAGGCTTGCTAGTTTGTCAGCCACCTTACGTGTAATGTAGCTAGAGATCTTCTTCACAGCGCCATCGGCTTGTAAATAACTTCTAGATACATTTAACGGAATGTCTGGTGAGTCGATTACACCACGTAACATTTGTAAGAAATCAGGCACGATTCCCTCTACATTATCCGTTACAAATACTTGGTTTTGGTATAACTGAATTTTATCCTTTTGAGGATCCATGTTTTGTGTTAACTTAGGGAAGTATAAGATTCCTGTTAAGTTAAATGGATAATCTACGTTTAAGTGAATATTAAATAAAGGCTCTTCAAATTGCATTGGATACAATTCTCTGTAGAATGATTTGTAATCTTCTTCCTCTAATTCACTTGGTTGTTTTGTCCAAGCCGGATTTGGATTATTGATAATTGAATCAACAGTAATTTGTCTATGTGGCTCAGTCGTTTCTTTACCATCTTTGTCCGTTGTAGTTTCTGGAGTATGCGAAGGATCATTTACTTCTTTTGTTCCAAACTTAATCGGAATAGGCATAAACTTGTTGTACTTAGAAAGTAATCCTCCAATTTTAGCCTCATCTAAAAACTCTTCAGAATCCTCAGCAATATGTAAAACAATTTCTGTTCCTCTTTCCGTTCTGTCGGTATCTTCTAATGTATACTGTGGACTTCCGTCACACTCCCAACGAACAGCTTTTGCGTCCTCTTTGTATGATTTTGTATAAATCTCAACCTTCTCAGCGACCATAAAGGCAGAGTAAAATCCAAGACCAAAATGACCAATAATGCCACTATCAGGAACTTTGTCTTTGTATTTTTCTACAAACTCTTCTGCACCAGAAAAGGCTACTTGATTTATATATTTTTCAACTTCTTCACCAGTCATACCAATTCCTTGATCAATAATTCTGATTTGTTTGTTGTCTTTATCAACGATAACTTCTAATCTAGGTTCTCCAATATCACCTTTAACCTCGCCTAAAGTAGATAGGTGTTTTAACTTTAAAGTTGCATCGGTTGCATTTGAAATAAGTTCTCTTAAGAAAATCTCATGATCTGAGTATAAGAACTTTTTTATAATAGGAAAAATATTTTCTGCTGTTACATTAATGTTTCCAGTTGCCATATTAAATATATTTTTTAATGTTTTATACTTGTTACTGGACAAAAAAAATACCAAATGAAAGTTTGTGACAAGATGTCATTTTGATTTCTTATGCTGCGCATAACAAAAATTAATTTGCTAACTTTGATTGAAATAAAATAGAAGATTATGTACAATTCGATAATAACTGGAATGGGGCATTTTGTTCCTGACAATGTGGTAACCAATGATGATCTATCAAAAATGATGGATACTAATGATGAATGGATACAAGAAAGAACAGGAATAAAAGAAAGGCGCTGGATAAAGGAAGGTAGTGGAGAAACTTCGGCTACTATGGGAGCAAAGGCTGCCAGAATAGCAATTGAAAAAGCAGGGCTAACCAAAGATGATATAGATTTTATAGTTTTTGCAACTTTAAGCCCAGATATGTATTTCCCTGGTTGTGGAGTTCAAATTCAAGATATGTTAGAGATGCCAACTATTGGAGCATTAGATGTTCGTAATCAATGTTCTGGTTTTGTGTATGCACTATCAGTTGCGGATCAATTTATTAAGACAGGAATGTATAAGAATGTTTTGGTAATAGGTTCTGAGTATCATTCAGGTGGATTGGATAAAACGACTAGAGGTAGAGGAGTGTCTGTAATATTTGGAGATGGAGCAGGAGCGGCTGTTTTAAGTAGAACAGAAGACAACACTAAAGGTATATTATCGTCTCATTTACATTCTGAAGGGAAACATGCAAGAGAATTAACAGTTGATGGACCAAGTATTGCTAACTGGGTACCGGCTATATTAGAACGAAATGATCCTGATGATACATCGTACTACCCATATATGAATGGAACTTTTGTGTTTAAGCATGCGGTAGTTCGTTTTTCTGAAGTAATTATGGAAGGCTTGGCAAAAAACAAGTTACAGCCAACAGATATTGATATGTTAATACCGCATCAGGCAAATTTGAGAATTGCACAGTTTATTCAAAAGAAATTTAGACTTGAAGATAGTCAAGTTTTTAATAATATTATGAAGTATGGTAATACAACAGCTGCATCAGTAATTATAGCCTTAACAGAGGCATTTGATAAAGGAAAAATTAAAGATGGAGATTTAGTAGTATTAGCCGCCTTTGGTAGTGGATTTACTTGGGGAAGTGTTATAATGAGATGGTAATTAATTATTGTATAAAATAAAAATCCAAGTCGTGGGGACTTGGATTTTTTTTTGTCAAATAATTTAAAGAACCCCAAATACTCCAAATCATTTTTTAAAATAACTATTATTAACTGAAATAAAGTTAAGACAAAGATAAATGATATATACATGCAACGGTATCCCCAAAATCCGTGAATTTTTAGCATCACGGAAAACCGTGATTCGATATCACGGAAAACCGTGAATGGGAAATGTAAAAGGCTCGCAAATTTGCGAGCCTTTTATTCCAATACATTTTTATAAAAGTATTCTATAAAAACCCACCACCACCTTGGGCTTCATTATCATCTCTATTTTTTCTTCTTCTTTCTTTGTTTTTTCCTCCTCCAAATCGGTAGTTAAAGCCTAAGTATGCCGTTCTACTTTCCCAATTAAATTGACCAGCTGAAGGATATGGGTTTTCAGATTCGAATTTGAACTTCATTCCTTGGAAAATGTCGTTCACTCTAAATGTTAAGGTTCCTTTACCTTTTAAAACATTGTAACTAGCACCTAGATTAATCATCCACATCGGATCTGTTTTAAACTGAATACTTTGTCCACCGCCTCTATACATTGCAAACATTTGTAGTCTAAGGTCTTTGTTTAAAGTAAAATTGTTACTAACTCTAGCATTAAATGCATTATTTGTTACTTCTAATTCATCTCCATTGGCGGTACCTGTTTCATTCTGCACATATAAATCGGCACTAGCATTAGCTCTCCACCAAGTTGTTACGGCATAATTAAATGAAGCTTCAAATCCATATCTACTGTTACTATCGGTATTTGTAAATGACAACAGTACTTTATCTTCATCTAACGGGTCAACATTTAAAATACGTGTAATATTGTCATGCACTTGCCTGTAAAAAGTACCAAATGTAACTGATCCTTTTTCTAATTGACGCGTATAGTTTAATTCGTAAGAATCTGTAAACTGTGGATTTAAAGCAGGATTACCTACAGAAGTTATACGAGGAGTACTCCATTCTCTAATCGGGTTAATTTGTTGAAGAGAAGGCCTGTCTACTCTTCGACTATAACTAACTTGAAATTGGTTTTTCTCACTAGGATTATAAGTAAAAAATGCAGAAGGGTAAATTGAGAAAATTTGATCTTCAACGGTTTGCGTTTCACCTTTGTTAAAAGTTCCTACAATTTCATATTGCTCTAATCTAGCACCAATTTGCATGGTTAGTTTATCCCATTGCTGCATGTAATTAACATAACCAGAATAAATATCCCTAACATAATCAAAACTAGAATCTGGCGTAACTTGAGTTAAATATTCTCCTGGATTTGCTGGGTCAGGAATCCTATCTCCATTATCATCCAATAGAAATTCGTGTTGCGTAGTAGTTTGGAAATTTTCTGAGTGGCTTCCGCGAACTTCCAGTCCTATTTCTAATTTACTAGTTTCGGTTAATGGGTTTGTATAATCTAGGTTATATAAATGACTTTCACGCTTGTTTTCGATATTAGCAACGTAATTGTTAAAAACATCATCCGGATTTAGATAGTCTCCATTTTCGGCATCTTCAGGGCCTTTGAAATTGGCAATTGAAGCATCAAATTCTATATTATGTCCTTCTTTTTCGAAATCTAATTTATAATTGAAGTTATAGGATGCGTTTTTGGTATCGCTAACCGCAGTATTAAAGCCATCTATAACAAGAGTTCCATCATCAGTGATTTTTTGAGTACCTGAATTATCACTATCAAATTGATTTTGTGTTGTGTAAAATGAGAAAGTGTTTTTTTCATTTAAATAAACATCGGCTCCGGCTTTCAACACATTTGATTTGTTGTCCATTTCAAAATCAAACTCTTGCAAAGAATTATTGTCTTCTCTATGGACAAAACCGTAATTGTCATTTTTTCCATTGTTATGACCATAGTTCGCGAAGAAATTTACCTTTCCTGTCTTGTAATTCATATCTAATGAACCGTTAAAACGGGTGTTTTCTCCTTGTGTAACTCCAGTGTTAACAGTACCATTAAACCCTTGATTTGCACTTTTATGAAGTACGATGTTAATAATTCCACTCATTCCTTCTGGGTTGTATTTTGCAGAAGGATTTGTAATTAATTCCACTTGTTTTATTGAAGTTGATGGAATCTGTTGAAGTAACTGTGCGGCACTTACATTTGTTGGTTTTCCATCTACTAGAACACGTACATTTTCGTTACCTCTTAAACTTATCTGCCCAGTTTGAGAGTCGACACTTACAGATTGCACATTGTTTAATAATTCCGATGCCGTAGTTCCAGCGGCCGTTAAATCCTTACCTACATTAATTACTTTTCGATCTATTTTTTGAACGACTGTAGATACTTCTGCAACTACTTCTACTTCATCTAGTTGAGCCGCATCTACAATTAAGGCGACGGTCCCAATTGAATGCACGGCATCGTCTTTAGTGAAATTGATAGTACGAGCTTCTGTTTTATATCCAATAAATTGGACTTCCACTATATTTTGACCTAAAGGGATTTTTTTAATTTCAAATTGCCCTTGGTCGTCTGTAATTCCACCGGTTAAAATTTCATTGGCAGCATTTTTAATTACAATATTTACATATGGTAATGATTCATTCGTTTCAGCATCGGTAATTTTTCCAGAAACTTTTCCAGTTTTGTCAGATTCGTCGGTCGTTGCATTTACATTAAAAGCAAAACTTAACGACAATGCCAAAAGGCAAATAAGGTTTTTCATGATTAGTTTTTTAGTCTATTTGGTTGTTTATATGACGACCCTAATCATTTACTGTTACCCTTTCTAAATAGGTTTAACAGTACTTTAACAAAACAAAAAAAACCGAATCAAGTTGATTCGGTTTTATAAAGTTTTTGATTTGCTTTAGTCACAAGTTAACTTAGTAGTGTGTTTTCCAAATGAGTTCGCTGTTCTTTTTCTTAAGTTATACGTTTTTCCATCTCGATAGGTAGATGAATCTGAACCCTTCCATACTATACTTCTATCACCTTCAATAGTCTCGGCAAAGTAATAATAAATCTTATTCTTGGTTTCTCCAAGTAATGCAGTATCATTAGATTCTAATTGATACCAGGCTCGTGTTGTCCAATCACCGTCATTTTCGTCATCCTTATACCTCAATAAAATTTGTACTTTTTTAGAGCATTTGTTCGTGAATTGAAAAACGACCATATCGGCTCTTTCTGAACTAATCACATTACCATCATCGTAAACAACATTATAACTTATTCCATCTTGGGAATCAAACCATTTTCCATCTTGTTCATCATTCACATAGTATCCTTCAGCATGTAGATCTCCATTCTCGGTATATTCTATATAGTATCCTTCATAGTCGCCATATTCATCTTTGTTATATTTTCTTTCTAATTGTCCATTGTCATAATAATCCCAATACGTCCAGACACCAACTGAACTATAATACGGTCCAAGACCACTAGATGTCAAACCATTGTTTCCTTTCTTTTTTGGATTACCATTTCTATGATAATGCTCTTCTGGTCCAATAGCATTTCCTTCTTTATAGCTTGTACTAATGCTTAACTGTCCATTTGAGTAATACTCTTTATGAATACCTACTTCTTCCCCTTTAAAGAATTCTCCAACTCCATTAATTTTACCATTTTCATGGTAAGTAGTATATTTCCCATGTAATTCACCATCGAGTAAATACTCTATATCTCTAATTTTTAAATTTTCAAGATCTTCACTTTCAAAATAATTAATTCTAAAGCCTTCTCCAATTAGAATTTCGTCATTGTATTCATCTACTCCGTAAGTTAAACTTTGAATAAGCTTACCGTTTGGCAGATATACATCATATTTCCCATTAAGAATAGGGTCATCGTAATAACCGTCTTCATCCTTAAACGCGATTAAGGTTCCTTCTTCATGTAATTCTCCAGTCTCCCAATATGTTTTGAACGGACCATATTCAATCCCATCCTTCATTGTACCTATCTCAGAAACTTGTCCATTTTTGTAATAAGTTTTATATGGTCCATGTTCAATTCCATCTTTAAAGGTGAACTCCTCTTCAAATAAACCATCTTCTGTATAAGAAATATATTTGCCATCTAGTTCATCATTTTTCATTGTACCTAATTCAGAAAGTTGTCCATTTTTGTAATAAGTTTTAAATGACCCATGTTCTTTTCCGTTTAAGTATGTAATGACTTCCTCCAACTCACCAGAATCGTAGTAATTCTTAATCTCACCGTTTTGTGCATTTGAAAAAAATATTGAGCATAGTAAAATTAGAATGGAGATTTTTATTTTCATATTATTTTAGTTTGTTTAGTCTTTAAAAATAAAGATAGTAATTTATAGAAAATGATATTTAATTTAATTCAAAAACTGCTCCTGCACTAGTTAGAGAAGTATTCGAAAATATTTTGCACGCTTCGGACTCAAATCCTTCATATGTTTTATATCTATTTGAAAAATGACCCAAAATAAGTTTGCCAACATTCGCCTTTTTTGCAATCATAGCGGCTTGCTGTGCTGTACTATGTTTCGTTTTTAAGGCTAAATCTTCTTTATCTTTTAAAAAAGTGGCTTCATGGTATAATAAATCTACATTTTGTATAATTGGTATAATGGGTTCGTGATACATGGTATCACTACAAAAAGCATAACTTAAAGGTTTGTTTGGGTCTGTTGTGAGTTTTTCATTTTTAATTATTGTACCACTGCTTAATTTAAAATCTTTACCATTTTTTAGATTTTGATAATCACAAATTTCAATTTCATCATATTTTGAAATCTCTTTCATATCTAATTTCCGTTCTCCAATCTTTTCTTTAAATAAAAACCCGTTTGTGTATATTCTATGTTTAAGAGGTATTGTATAAACTGCTACTTTTTTATCTTCAAAAATCAACTCACTTTCCTTAGATGATAGTTCATGAAATTTGATAGGGTAACCAGCAAATGATTCGGATAACCTAAGTTGGGTGACAATTAACTCTTTAATTCCTTTTGGTCCGTAAACTGTTAATTCAGTTTCCCTGTTTAATAGGCGAAAAGTTGAAATAAGACCGATAAGACCAAATACATGATCCCCATGTAAATGTGATATAAAAATACGTTTGATCTTAGAGAATTTTACTTTGTATTTTCGCATTTGCACTTGTGTGCCTTCTCCGCAATCAATTAAAAAGGAATGGTTCTTTATTTCTAATATTTGAGCCGTTGGGTGCGTAGTCGTTTTTGGAGTAGCACTATGACAGCCTAATATTGTAAGTTTCATACTTATTTTATTATAAGTCGCTTAGATATAATACCAGAATCGGTCTGTATAGAGTAAATATACATTCCTGCATCTAATTTTTCTTTAAAGAAGATAAAGTCATTTTTACCGGGATTTGCTAAAACTCTGTTTATATAAACGGTTTTGCCTAATAAATTTTTAACTGTGAATACTGCAAACTGTGTACTTGCACTAAAAAAAGTGATTGTTGTTTTTGCAGTTAAAGGGTTTGGGTAGGCAGACAACTTATCAATATTTTTTTCTTGAAAAACATTAGGAGCTTCATTTAATTGAAGGTTGTTTGCTGAAATAAGGGGTGTTATACTTAAAAGAAGTATATAAAGTATTTTTTTCATCAATAAGCCTATTACTTTTTAAAAATTCATTAAATCACGTTCAATCGCATCTAATTCCAAAACGTCAATCGCTTCAGTTAAAGTAGGAACGATGTTAATTTCATCAGGAACATCATCAATATCAATTCCTTTTGATATTATCACAAATGACATGCCATTTTCTCGAAAATCATTAGCGATATTCAAAAATAGTAGGATTTCTTGAATAGTAATGTTAAATGTTTCAGAAAAATGCAGGACAAGGTGTTCTTTTTCAAGAATTTTAACCTCCTCTAAAAAAGAACCATAAAATCCCTCAACCGAATTTTCGGTTGGTGTTACGAGGATGTAATTGTCTTTTTTTTGCAAATCCATTCGTTTATCTTTTTATTTGTTGTGCCAATAAATAGATTACAGCCATTCTTACGGCCACACCATTTTCTACCTGATTTAAAATAATTGATTGTTTAGCATCTGCCACATCGCTTGTAATTTCTACACCTCTATTTATAGGTCCTGGGTGCATAATTACTATATCTTTATCTATAGAATCTAAAAGATCTTTATTAACCCCGAATAACTGAGTATATTCTCTTGTCGAAGGAAAATAACTTACATCCATCCGTTCATTTTGAACACGTAACATATTCGCAACATCGCACCATTCTAACGCTTTTTTAAGATTTGTCTCAACTTCAACACCTAAACTTGTAATATGTTTTGGAATTAATGTTGTAGGTCCGCAAACCTTTACTTCAGCACCTTGTAGTTTTAAGGCAAAAATGTTAGATAGAGCAACTCTAGAATGTAAGATGTCTCCAACAATAACAACTTTTTTTCCTTTTACATCTCCTAATTTTTCTCTAATAGAATAGGAATCTAAAAGAGCTTGAGTAGGATGTTCGTGTGTTCCATCACCTGCGTTTATTATTTTCGCATCTACATGTTGTGATAAAAATACACCCGCACCAACATTTGGATGACGCATTACAACAATATCTACCTTCATAGATAAAATATTGTTTACCGTGTCAATTAAAGTCTCTCCTTTTTTTACGGAAGATTGGCCAGCGGAAAAATTGATTACGTCTGCCGATAATCTTTTTTCAGCAAGTTCAAATGAGAGTTTTGTCCTTGTACTGTTTTCAAAAAAAAGATTTGCTATGGTGATATCTCTTAATGAAGGAACCTTTTTGATTGGTCTATTTATTACCTCTTTAAAATGGTCGGCAGTTTTAAAAATTAAATCAATATCACTTTTTTGCAAGTATTTTATTCCAAGTAAATGCTCTACGCTTAATTGACCCATTTTAGTCGTTTTTTATTAGGTAAATTGCGTCTTTTCCATCTTGCTCTTTCCATTGAACCACAACCTTTTCATTGTTTATTGCATCTATTTGCCTACCTCTATAATTAGGTTGGATAGGTAAGTGTCTACTAAACCTTCTATCAATTAAGACTAAAAGTTCTATTTTGTTAGGCCTACCAAACGATTGAATGGCCGATAAGGCCGCTCTAATGCTTCTGCCAGAATATAAAACATCGTCTATAAATACAATATTCTTATTTTCAATTTCACAAGTTAAATGTGTTTTGTTGGCTTCTAGTGGTGCATCCCTTCTTCTAAAATCGTCGCGATAAAAAGTAATATCTAAATCACCAGAATTAATGTTGTCAATTTTATAATCTTCTTTCAATATTTTCTTTAACCTATTAGCTAAATGAATGCCACGAGGCTGAAGTCCAATTAAAACGGTGTTTGAGAAGTCGTTGTGGTTTTCAATTAACTGACACGCCAATCGATTTAAAATGATGTGAATTTCTGTTGAGTTAAGTAAATTTTTGTGACTCATAAGATGTTTTTCCAAACGCTGTTCGGAGTACAAATATACATATTGTTAATTAAATTGTTAAAAACAAAAACAGTATTTTCTAATATGAACGAGTTCAAGGACTACTTTTAAAGTGTAAATGAATTAACGTTTATGCTTCATAACTCCAATCAGAATAAAAAGTTGTCTCTTTCGAAATTCGAATCTATGCTGAAGACGAATAGTGTTTACTTTTTTGATTCGACAGAATTCGAAGGTATCATACAGTATTATCTTGATGTTGGAAGACAATCTTTAGCTCACAAAGCAATTAAGTTGGGACTAGACCAACACCCAACTTCTATTAATTTAAAATTATTACATGCAGAACTCTTGATTTATGAAGATAAGTTAGAAGAAGCAGATAGAATTTTGACCGAATTACACGCCATAGAGCCTAATAATGAAGAGGTTTATGTACAGAAGGCTACAATTTTATCAAAACGTAAAGAACATCTTAAAGCAATAGACTCTTTAAAAATAGCCTTAGCATTTACCGATGAGCAATCAGATATTTTAGCCATGATTGGTGTTGAATATTTGTACTTAGATAATTTTGATTCCGCTAGACTGAGTTTTGCCAAATGTTTGGAAGTCGATTACGAAGATTATTCCTCTTTATATAATGTAATTTATTGTTTCGATATGCAAAATCAACATGCTGAAGCAATTACTTATTTAACTTCATTTATTGATAGAGAACCGTTTTCAGAAGTTGCTTGGCATCAATTGGGAAGACAGCATTTTATTCTAGAAGAATATGAGTCTGCCTTAAGAGCATTTGATTATGCAGTTGTTATAGACGAAAGTTTTGTTGGTGCATATTTAGAAAAGGCAAAAACCTTAGAACAATTAAAACAATACGAGGAAGCTATTGAAAATTACCTAATAACGATTGAGTTAGATGATCCAACAGCATTTGCTTATTGCAGAGTAGGAGAGTGTAATTATAAGTTGGGTAATAGAGATTTGGCGCTAAAATATTTTAAGAAAACCGTTCGTGAAGATCCATTATTGGATAAAGGATGGATTGCACTAACCAATTTGTATTGTGAAGAAAAACGATACCAAAAAGCCTTATATTTTATAAATAAAGCGATTGCAATTGACGAATCAAATACTTTGTATTGGAGAAAGTATGCTGAGATTAATTTGAAATTAGATTTCTATGAAGAAGTAATCAAAGCATTTAAAAATTGTATTGAGTACAATGATAAAAGTCTAGACATTTTTGTTGGTTTATCTGATGTATTGAACTTTATTGGTGATTTTGAAGATGCTTTAAAGGTATTAATCACAGCCATGAGAGAATATCCTATTCATGCTGAAATTGAATACAGAATTGGATGCCTAAATTTAATTTTAGGAGATGATGAAAAAGGACTTAAGTACCTGCGTAAGGGACTTGAATCTGATTTTGAATACCATACAATTTTTAAAGAATTATTCCCTGGAGTGTTCGATTTAGAAATGGTAAAAGAAGAAATTCTTAAGCATAAAAAATCGATATAGATCAAATTTAGTTTTCAATTATTTTATTAAAAAAAAGAGCAGGATTCTTTCTGTTTAAAGCATTACATTTGTTTTACAAAAACAACAACCAATGCAAAATCGTTCATTTAAGCAATATTTAGTTATAAGTTTAAAAGGTATAGCCATGGGGGCTGCCGATGTTGTACCAGGCGTTTCTGGTGGTACAATTGCTTTTATATCTGGTATTTACGAAGAATTATTGTCTTCGATAAGTTCTATAAAATTTAGTTTAATAGGAAAGCTTAAAACCGAAGGAATAAAATCTGTTTGGAACCACGTTAACGGAAACTTTTTGTTAGCACTCTTGGTAGGTATCGGAATTAGTGTTGTGTCTTTAGCTAAGGTGCTTTCTTGGTTGTTAGACAATGAACCTGTATTGTTATGGTCTTTCTTTTTTGGTCTGGTTTTAGCCAGTGTGTTATTTATTGGTAAAAGCATTTCGAAATGGAACATACGAACAATTGTTGTCTTTTTATTAGGTACGATATTGGCCTATTATATTTCAACATTACAGCCACTGATTTCAGACAGTTCATCTCTGTTATATTTATTTATAGCAGGCTCTTTAGCAATTTGCGCTATGATTTTACCTGGTATTTCAGGAGCCTTTATTTTGGTATTGTTAGGTGCGTATAAAACAGTTTTAGAAGCAGTTCATAATAGAGATTTTAAAATAATTATAACAGTAGGTCTCGGAGCGGTTGTTGGATTATTAACGTTTTCTAAAATCTTAAAGTGGATGTTTAATAATTATAAGGATCTTACCCTTGCTGTTTTAACAGGTTTTGTGCTTGGCTCTTTGAACAAAATTTGGCCTTGGAAAAAAGTAATCAAATCAAAAATGATAGAAGACAAACTAATCATTTTAAAAGAGCAAAGTATTTCTCCGTTTAATTTTGAAGGAGAGAATCAATTTGTATTAGCATTGATATTGGCAATTAGTGGGTTTATATCAATAATTATAATGGAAAAAATTGCAGTGAAGGATGCTTAATAATCGCTCGTCTATAGATAATGTTTTTCTCTTTTTTAAGGGATTGTCTATGGGTGCAGCGAATAAAGTTCCAGGTGTATCTGGGGGTATGGTAGCTTTTGTGTTAGACTTTTATGAAGAGTTAATTTATTCATTCCAAAAAATAAATCTTAAAGCTTTTAAATTATTAGTTAATAGGGGATTTAAACCTTTCTATAGATATGTTAATGGTCGTTTTTTACTTTTAGTAATGGGCGGAAGCGTATTTTCATATTTTAGTGTTTCCATTTTATTAGATTATTTAATAAGGCACTATGAACTATACGTTTGGAGCTGGTTTTTTGGGATGATTCTAGGTTCAATATACTACATAGGAAAAGACTTTAATAAATGGACTGTAATTAGAATTGTCTCTATCGCATTAGGAATGACTGTTGGAATTGCGATTAGTTTTATGAGTCCAGCTACAGAAAATGACAATTTATGGTTTGTGTTTTTCTGTGGAATAATTGGTGTGTCGGGTATGACCTTACCGGGTCTTTCAGGTTCTTTTATTCTTATATTAATGGGGAATTATGTATTGTTACTGGTAGATTCTGTTACCATGTTATATAAGACAATTACCGATATTTTTACATGGAACTGGGAATTTATAAATGACCCGAATAGAATTAGATATCTTAAAATTGTAGGAGTTTTTACAGCAGGTTCAGTATTTGGATTGGTTTCTATTTCACATATTCTAAGTTACGTTTTAAAGCGCTGGAATCATATTGTTACTGCAGTGATTTTAGGTTTTATAACAGGTTCTTTGGGTAATGTATGGCCATGGAAAAAGGCGGTGTATAAGAAAAATGGAGATCAATTATTAACGGATATGAATGGTGACTATATTATACAAAATTACAAGCGGTACATTCCAGAAATGAATATGTCAGAGTCTTGGATAGCATTGGGCTATATTGTTTTAGGGATAGGGGTTATTCTGTTTTTAGATTATTATTCAAAAAGAAATAAGATTAATGAAAATGCATAAAAAATTTGGATTGATCGGAAAGGACATTTCCTACTCGTTTTCTCAAGGATATTTTACAGATAAGTTTAAAAAAGAAAAGATTGAAAATGTTTCGTATCAAAATTTTGATCTCCCAGAAATATTCGAATTTCCATTTTTAGTTTATCATAAAGAAGAGGAGTTTGGTGGATTTAATGTTACTATACCTTATAAAGAATCCATAATAAAATACCTTTCAGATATAGATGATGAAGCCAAGGAGATTGGTGCAGTAAATACGATAAAAATTACTGAAGATAATCAGTTAATCGGATATAATACTGATATCTATGGTTTTGAAAACTCACTGAAACCTCAATTAAAAGATCATCATAAAAAAGCATTGATTTTGGGTACAGGAGGTGCTTCAAAAGCTATTGCTTTTGTGCTGAAAAAATTAGAGATAGCATTTGTATTTGTTTCTAGAAACCCTTCAAATGTAAATGAATTGTCTTACCAAGAGGTTACCAAAGAGATTATGGAAAGCCATACTTTAATCATTAATTGTTCTCCAGTTGGTACGTATCCTAATATTCAAGACTGTCCTAGTATTCCTTATGAACATTTATCGGATAAACATTATTTGTTTGATTTAATATACAACCCATCTCAAACAAAGTTTTTAACTAATGGTAAAAATGTAGGTGCCTCAATTAAAAATGGACATGAAATGCTAGAACTTCAGGCAGAGAAATCTTGGGAGATATGGAATAAATAATCCACGCCTTAATACTTACGATTTTTTTTAAGTATGTTTGTAGAAACAATGTCAGGTACACTGAACTTTAAGAGTGGGTTTCAGTTTTAATTCCTGGCTTATTATGGACCTTTAAACATTATAGAAAATGTTAGACGCTGCAAATGAAAACCTTCCCAACGAATCAGAAGAAATCAATTCTGAATCTGAAAATAATAAACCGGAAAATAAGAATGACAATGCTTCTTCTGATATGACAGAAGAACAAGTTGTTAATGAAATAGATGATCAGATAGCAGAAACTTCGGAAAAGGAAGAAGAACAAAATGAAGAGGAAGAGGTGAACTATGAGACTATGGAGTTGGAGGAACTCGTGGTTGAATTGGAGAAAATTATTAATAACAATGAGGTTCAAAAGATAAACAAGCAAGTAAATAGTATTAAAAATGTGTTTAATTCTAAGTTCTCTAAAATACTTGCAGAAAAGAAAGCACAATTTTTAGCAGAGGGTGGAGAAAGTATAGATTTTAAATATTCTAATCCTTTAAAGACCAGCTATAATACTTTGGTAAAGGATTTCAAGGAAAAACGAGATAAGTATTATAAGAATCTTGAGACCGAATTAAGTGGAAATCTAGATCTGCGTTTAAGCGTTATAGAGCAATTAAAAGATTTGATTAAGAACGGAGATTCTAAAACAATGTACACTCAATTTAAAGGGTTGCAGGAACGTTGGAAACGAATAGGTCCTGTAGCAAGAGAAAAGTATAATGACACTTGGAGAACTTATCATCATCATGTAGAGCGTTTTTATGATTTATTACATTTAAGTAATGATTTTAGAGATCTTGATTTTCAGCATAATTTAGATGAAAAACTAAAACTTGTAAAAAAGGTGGAGGAATTGGCAGAAATGCCAGATGTAAATGCAGCCTTTAAGCAATTGCAGGTAATTCATAAAATGTGGAAAGAGGACATTGGTCCAGTAGCAAGAGATATTAGAGAAGAGGTTTGGGGTAAGTTTAGTGCTGCAACAAAGAAGATTCATGATAAACGCCACGATTATTTCAGAGGTTTAAAAGGAAAGTACGAAGAAAATATTGAGAAAAAACTTGTTGTAATTAAGCAAATTGAAGAAGTAGATACTTCTAAAAATACTTCTCACAACGATTGGCAAGGGAGTATAAAGAAAATTGAAAGTTTAAGAGATCAATTCTTTAAAATTGGTCGTGTTCCTAAATCAGAAAGTGATAAAATATGGGAAAAGTTTAAAGGAGCAACAAAAAAGTTTAATAAAGAAAAGAATAACTTTTATAAGAATATAAAAGGTGAGCAACAACAAAATTTAGAAAAAAAACTAAAATTGATTGAGCGAGCCGAGGCTGCTAAAGACAGCGAAGATTGGGAGGAGACAACTGAATTAATGAAGAAAATTCAGTTTGAATGGAAACAAATAGGACATGTTCCAAGAAAGTATTCTGATAAAATATGGAATCAATTTAGAAATGCTTGTAACCACTATTTTGATCGTTTTCATGAATACAAAAATGAAGGGAGCAAAGAAGAACAAGAAATTCTAAATAAGAAAAAAGCCCTATTAGAGTTGATAAAAACGCAAACTCAAGATATTGAGAAAGTTGAAATTGAGGCGCTAAAAGAACAGATCAAAGAATGGCATTCTCTAGGAAAGGTTCCTTATAGTATGCGACATGTAGAATCAAAGTTTTCCAAATTAATAGATAAAGTTTTTGGACAATTATCAATTGATCCTAACGAGTTGGAAATGATGCGTTTTAAGAACCAGATTGAGGGCTTATTAGCGCGGAATAATTTTAGAAAATTAGATGGAGAACAGTTGTATTTAAGAAAGAAAATTGACGAGTTGATACGTGAGAAACAACAACTTGAGAATAATATTAATTTCTTTGCAAATGCAAAATCTGACAATCCTCTTTTGAAAAATGTGCAAAAGAATATTTCCTTAATCGAAAAGAAGTTGGCTGGATTTAAACTGAAATTATCTTATTTGTCTCAGTTGGATTATTAAAAATTATCGGTAAGATATATTACGAATAAAAAACGCTCCAATTGGAGCGTTTTTTTATTCGTATAATTCCAGTTTAAATTACTTTTTAATTAGGTTTATGCTAGCATCAATCTGAACGTCATCCCATGTTTTGCTAACGCCATCGGCACCTTTATGCAAGTCAAAACAAGCCTTGTTAATACTCGCAATTGCTTCTTGACCATCCCAATTATTTAAGTCCATTGTACCGGTTAGAATAAATTCATTATTCTCTAAAGTGTATGTGATAGGAACTTCATTTGAAATGCCGTTCATAGTAACAGTTAAGGTCCCTGTTTTGTCCTCATTAATATGAAGTTTCCCTGTTAATGCCGTTGTGTTTTTCATAGCACCAAAAAAGAATTGCTTCAATTTAGAATCTCTATCATCGTTATTTGTAAAAATGCTACTAACAGGAATATTAAATTCTGTACTATTGATCAATTCAATTGGATTTGAAGTGGACTTTCCAATTTTAAGGTTTAAATCCGTAAATTCTCCTTTTACGGCTAATTTATCTGTTGTTTTATATGCAGTCCAGCCGATTTTTGCAGACTTAGAATCCAATGTATATGAATTCTCAGGTGCTTTTTTGTCTTCTGATTTAACCTCTTTTTTACAAGAAACAGAAACGAATAGTACTGATAATATGATTAAGGATAGAATGTTTTTTTTCATTTTAAATATTTTTTGACAAGTTTAATATATTCTAATTTAGCTTCATCTTCACTAAGATGATTTAATTGAAACCAAGCATTTAGTTTAAAGGCATTTCTTAATTCAATATTTCCAGATGGTTGCTCATAGTTGTTTCCTCTGGTGGCTTGTTTATAGTAAGCGTAAAATTGGAGCATCACATCCTGCGGAAGTTTTTCCGAAGTGTTCGATGCCAGTTGATAGGCATCATTAAACCTAGTGTTAAGATCCTTTTTCATAAGAATATGCTTCCGCTATTGGTTAAACGGAGGCAACTATTTGTTCACCACCCTTTACCTTATCATTTAAAGAAACATTAATTTTTGTTCCTAATGGTAAAAATAAATCTACTCTTGAACCGAATTTAATAAATCCGGCGTCTGTACCTTGTGTTACTGTAGTATCCTCAACAGCATAATTTACAATTCTTTTAGCTACTGCACCTGCAATTTGTCGATAAAGTACTGGCCCAAAAGTTTCATTCTCAACCACTATTGTTGTGCGTTCATTTTCAGTTGATGCCTTTGGGTGCCAGGCAACCAAATATTTGCCAGGATGATATTTACTGTATTTAACACAGCCACTAATTGGGTATCTTGTAACATGTACGTTCAACGGAGACATAAAGATTGATACTTGTAATCTCTTGTCTTTAAAAAATTCAGTTTCTTCAACTTCTTCAATAACAACTACTTTGCCATCAACAGGGGCGATAACATTTGAATCATTTACAACAGTATTTCTAGTAGGATTTCTAAAAAATTGTAAAACTAATATATATAGAATGATAAATACGGATTGCATTGACATGGCAAGCCATGATATATCGATTAAAGAATCAATACTTAAAATTGCAATTAAAAGAATTACAGAAGCAATACTTATAATTTTAAACCCTTCTTTGTGAAACATATTAAATGAATTGTAAGTAAATAAAAATAAAAGGTGCTGCAAAGATAACACTATCGAACCGATCTAGAAAACCACCATGTCCTGGAATAAGATTACTACTGTCTTTAATACCCGCTTGTCTCTTAAACATAGATTCAATTAAGTCGCCAAGAACACCAAATGTACTAACCAATAAAGATATTACAACCCATTGAACGGTAGTTAGTTCTGTAAAGAATTGCGCAATTATAAAGCCACCAATAAGACATGCCACAAGTCCACCAATAAACCCTTCTACTGTTTTGTTAGGAGAAATATGTTTTAGAAGTTTTACTTTTCCAAAATTTTTCCCCACCAAATAGGCAAAGGTATCATTGCACCATATTAATAGAAATACACCTAAAATTGCATTGCTAGCATATTGTGGGTCATTATTAAGAAATGGAATCTGTGCAATTAATATAAACGGGATTACTATATAGATGACAGATAAAAATATTTTACCTAAATGATTTACAATTTCTTCTTTCTTGGCAAATAGAATCCAAACAAATGAAGAGAAAATAGTAAGGAACAGGGCTACACCTGCATATCTTAGAATCATTTTAGAAGGCACATCTTCAACGTTAAGAATGTTTCCGAAAATAAACGCCGAAATTCCTATTAAATAAGGGAAAACACTTTTTAATTGTATCATTTTTAAAAATTCATACAAACAAAACAGCATCACTATAAAAAAGAGTACTAAGAAAGAGATTTTATGAAATAGTATTGAGAATATTAAAACAGCTACATATACTATTCCAGATAAAATTCGTTTGGTAAAGTTGTTCATTCCTTAAAGATCTTCTAATAGCAACAAATATAAGTTTTTTGAATTAGTAGTGCCATAATTCATAAAATCATCGTTGCTAATTTTAGCTCCATAGTTTTTTATTGGACTGATATTACCTGGAATATTTTTTTTATATTTTAATTTTATTCCTGTTAGACTTTCCCCTTTACTTTTAACTATCTGACTAGTAGTAGCAAAAACAATAAAGTCGTTAGATAAGGTTGCTAATTTTTTATCCATTAATTGGCGTTCACAAAAAAGTATATTTCCGTTTTCTGAAATAAGTGACTCGCAAGAAGTGAAAAAAGGAATGTTCTTGTTAAAACCTCCATCCGTATGAACCTTTAAGGATGAGATATATTTGTTTAGATCAGCATCTCTCACTGAAATGGTGTCCCAATCGTTTTCTTTTAAAATATTTTGAATGTTATTTGTAACATCCTGATCTTTTAAGCAATACAAAAATTTACCACCTAATTTAATAAAGTTATGTACAAATGAATCATCTAAAGAAAGCGTAACACTCTGTTCTTTAATTTCTTCTTCAGAGAATGCCTTATTTTTTTTAAATATTTTATTAAAAAAACTCATTAAAAAATAATTGTTTTTTAGTTTTCAGAAACTGGTTCTTCATCAATTTCTACATCCTTATCTATATCCTCAACTTTAGTATCTATATCTACTATAGTTGGTTCAGTTTTTGTCTCATTACTAGACTTTGATTTCAATGCTACTTTTTCCTCTTTTTGAAAAGGACGTTTGCCAAAAATTTCTTCTAAATTAGTTTTGAAAATCACCTCTTTTTCTAATAAAAGTTTAGCCAATTCAACTAACTGTTCTTTATGTTCAGTTAAAATTGCAATAGCACGTTCGTACTGAGTTTCAATAATTTTAGAAATTTCCTTGTCAATTAATTTAGCAGTTTCTTCGCTATAAGGTTTGGTAAAACCGTATTCGTTTTGACCGGATGAATCGTAATATGTTATGTTACCTAAGTTTTCGTTTAAGCCATAAACTGTTACCATTGCTCTAGCTTGACGTGTGATTTTTTCTAAATCGTTTAAAGCACCTGTAGAAATTTTATTGAAAATTAATTTTTCAGCAGCTCTACCTGCTAGAGTAGCACACATTTCATCTAACATTTGCTCTGTACGAACAATCATGCGTTCTTCTGGTAAATACCAAGCAGCACCTAATGACTGCCCTCTTGGAACTATTGTAACCTTAACTAAAGGTGCCGCATGCTCCAAGAACCAACTAGCAGTTGCGTGCCCAGCTTCGTGATAAGCAATTGTTTCTTTTTCGCCAGGAGTAATTATTTTATTCTTTTTTTCCAATCCGCCAATAATTCTATCAACAGCATCTAAAAAGTCTTGGTGTCCTACAGATTTTTTACTTTTTCTAGCAGCAATCAATGCAGATTCATTACACATATTTGCAATATCAGCACCAGAAAACCCTGGAGTTTGTTGTGCTAAAAATTCTAAATCAACATCCTTACCAAGTTTTAATGGTTTGATATGAACTTTGAATATTTCTTTTCGTTCATTTAAATCTGGTAAATCAACATAGATTTGACGGTCAAATCTACCAGCACGCATTAAAGCTTTGTCTAAAACATCGGCGCGGTTGGTTGCAGCAATAACAATAACGTTAACATCGGTTCCAAAACCATCCATTTCTGTAAGTAATTGGTTTAATGTGTTTTCGCGTTCATCATTACCACCAGTCATATTACTTTTTCCACGTGCTCTTCCAATTGCATCAATTTCATCAATAAATATGATAGACGGAGCTTTTTGAGCAGCCTGCTTAAACAAGTCTCTTACACGAGATGCACCAACACCTACAAACATTTCAACAAAATCAGATCCGGAAAGCGAGAAAAATGGTACGTCCGCTTCACCAGCAACTGCTTTTGCCAGTAAAGTTTTACCTGTTCCTGGAGGGCCTACTAATAATGCTCCTTTTGGAATTTTCCCTCCTAAAGAGGTGTATTTTTCTGGGTTCTTTAGAAAATCTACAATTTCTTGTACTTCTTCTTTTGCACCTTCTAAACCTGCAACATCTTTAAAAGTCGCTTTTACTTTTTGATCTTTATCAAATAATTTCGCCTTTGATTTTCCAATACTAAAAATTTGACCTCCAGCACCTCCACCGGCACCTCCAGACATTCTTTTCATAAAGAAAATCCAAATTGCTACCAAAACAATAAGCGGTAACCAGCCAATAAGCTGAGACATTAAGTCTCCTTGACTTTTATTTGCGGTGTCAAAATCTAAATTTAACTCTGATCTTTTAGAATTTAAGTCATTTTCGAAATTTTGTAAATCTCCAAAATCATATGTGTAATGTGGTGCACCTGGGTCTTTTAACAAAGAAGGCTTTCCGATGTCTTTGTATTTTTCTTTAGTAAGTGCCTCTGGTTTCAATATTATTTGGGCAACGTCCTTATTTACAATAGTTATTTTTTCAATATCATTGTCGGCAAGCATCACCTTAAAATCGTTCTTAGATAGATCATCAGAAACGTTACTAACGCCTCTCATTAATTGGTAACCTAAAATTAATGCAAAAATAATTGCATAAACCCAATAGGAGTTAAATTTTGGTAATTTGCCTTGCTCTTTAGCGTCTTTCTTTTCGTTTTTCTTACTCATCTATATAAGTTAAATAGGATGTAATTCAATTTTTTAATTAGGCTGTAGTAATTGTTGTGATGGTGGCATCACCCCAAAGACCTTCAATATCGTAAAACTCTCGAACCGATTTTTGGAAAACATGAACGACAACATTTACATAATCCATTAAAATCCACTCGGCATTTCCTTCGCCTTCAACATGCCAAGGTTTGTCTTGTAACTCTTTACTTACCATTTTTTGAATGGAACCTGATATAGCGCTGACTTGTGTGTTTGAGTTTCCTGTGCAAATTATGAAGTAATCGGTAACTGTATTGTCAATTTCTCGTAAATCAAATAGTTGAATATCTTCTCCTTTTACTTCTTCAATACCTTTGATAATTACCGTTATTAATTGATCGGCACTAACTTTATTTTTAGTCATTAAAAAATGTTTAGTTTTGCTACAAAGTTATTGATTTTTATGGTTAATGCCATATTAATAAATAAGATTGTAATATAATATTTTTATGCATTTAATCAAACTTAATGCCACCGAATCAACTAATACTTTTTTAAAGGAGTACATTCGGAAAAATGATGCTGAAAATTATACTGTTGTTTGTGCAAAAGATCAAACAAAAGGTCGAGGGCAATACAATGCTTCTTGGTTTTCTAAAAGTGGTAAGAATCTTACTTTTAGTGTTTTGCTTAAGTTTAGGAGTTTGTCCGTTGAAGACAGGTTTTACATTAGTAAAATAATATCACTTGCTGTTAAGGTGGCACTTGTTAAACTTTTGCCAAATAAGATTGTTGTTAAATGGCCAAACGACATATTGGCAGATGAAAAGAAAATTGCCGGAATTCTTATAGAAAACAGTCTAAAAAATGGTATTGTGTCACATTCAATTGTTGGAATAGGGCTTAATGTAAATCAGGAGCAATTTCCAAAACAGATTGATGCAATTTCAATGAAAAACTTGAGCGGTTCTCAATGGGATTTGGATGTTGTCTTGACTGCTATTGTAGATTCGATTAAATCGCACATGTATTTTCTTGAAAACAGAAAATTTACGGAAATTGATGTGGAATACTTAGATGAATTGTACCGATTTGATATTATGTCAAATTATAAAGACTCGAATAACAATCTTTTAAAAGGGAAGATTGTTGGTGTCTCTCAAAATGGAAAATTACTATTAGAATTAGACTCCAAAGAGAGAAAAGAATTCGAAATTAAAGAATTGAAGTTTGTATAAGAGAATTGATTAAAATATTCAGGATTTGTAAATTTTCTTCATAAAGTTTTTACCAGTTATTGCAGATGCAGTTATAAGCCCTGCAAACAATGCCCCGCCAACACCAGCAGTTACAATATCTTGGCCTGTTAAAAATAATCCTTTAATAGGTGTTCTAGGTTGCAAGAATTTTTGTCGGAATCTTTCCGGAGTATGATCTAAACCATATATTTCGCCTTTGTCATAATTTACAAAATGTGAAGTGCTCAACGGAGATGACAATTCATAACAATCAATTTTATCTTTTAAATGCGGTAACTGCTTAAATAGAACTTCGAATAATCGTTTTGATATAGACTCTTTTAATTCATCATAATCTTCTCCACGTTTCATCCATTTGGAGTCTTTCCAAGGCTCAAACAATTCATAAGGAACTAATGTAATTATATCAATGGTACTTTTTCCAGGATACCTATTAGACCAATCTGGATCTTTAGCGGAGGGAAAAGAAACATACACTACTGGAAATTCGCTATTTAAATCTTTTAAATAGTTCTCAACACAAGTATCATGATCATTTTTTTCTGGATATATCCATAAATTGTTCTTTGGTAAGTCTAATTCATCTGGAGAACCATTAAGTCCAATATACAAACTCACATGTGCTACTGACGGATTTACTTTTTTCAACTTATCTAATAGACCATATTTTTCAGCCACGGTTACTGGAAGTAATTTTTTATAGGTATTGATAACTCCTGCACCGCTAATAATGGTTTTGGAAAAGAATTCTTTTCCATCTAACATTTTAACTCCTACTGCTTTATTGTTTTTAATTATAATTTCTTCAACACCAGCATTAACAAGTGTAGTACCGCCTTGATCAGAAATAACGGATGTAACGGTGTCGGCAATTTTAGATGATCCACCAACGGGAAAATTTCCACCACTAAAATAGTGTTTTACAACTGAGGCGTGCATTGCAAAACTACTCTCTTTTGGAGGCAAACCATAATCGCCATATTGTCCAGTTAATACTTTTATTAGGTCTTTATTTTGGGTTATTGAACTAATGAGTTCATAGGTTGTTTTGTCGGCATATTTCAGATAATCTTTCTGCATAAACTTACCTAGAATTTTGCTCAATAAAACGGGAATGGCTTTAACTGCATAAAATTTACTCATGGCCTTATTGGCGGCAAAAATATGATCAACATATGTATCAATTGCTATATGTTCCTCCGGAAAATATTCTTTTAATTGATTTTTAAAATTCTCAACTCCCTTAACTAAGTTATAACATTTAGAACCAATAATAATTTTGTCATATACCTCTCCCATGTCTGCCCATTTCAGGTTACCATTGGAGATATATTCAAATAATTTTGTTATTGGACTATTAGGTCTCCCTACCTCGCCAATATAATGAATACCCACATCCCATTCGAATCCTTTTCTTTTAAATACATGTGTAAATCCACCAGCAGTATAATGCTTTTCTAACAATAAAATTTTCTTGCCTTCTTTTGCTAAAAGTGCTCCTGTAGTTAAACTTCCCATTCCTGTACCAATTATAATGGCGTCGTACTTATCTGCTAATTGATATTTTTTTTTATAGGATTGGATCATATTAAATGATTGTAAAGTTTTGAAAACCGAATATACAAAAAAAGCGCACCCATTGGGTGCGCTTTATATTTTGAATAAAACTATTTACAGTTTGCTAATATTGTCAGATAAAGTGTCAATGAATTTTTGCAATGGTTTTTTAACCATCATTGCCATCATTGGATTAAAATCTCCTGCAAATAATAATTGAACTTCAGAACTATTGTCTGAAATAGCAGTAATTGTAGTAGTTAAAGTAAAAGATAATTTACTACTTGCAGCACCTAATACAACGGAATCAAATTCATTTTTTTCTTTCAATACCAATCTTATTTCTGGCATTCCTTTTAACGCAAAAATAAAAGAGTCACCGTCCACCTCAAACTTCTCTTTGTTCTCTGGCATTAATTGTTCAAAATTATTAAGATTTGTAACAAAATTGAATAGTTCTTCTTGAGATTTTGATACCGT
Source organism: Bacteroidetes bacterium MedPE-SWsnd-G1 (assembly GCA_001874265.1). GTDB lineage: Bacteria > Bacteroidota > Bacteroidia > Flavobacteriales > Flavobacteriaceae > Urechidicola. Next base: position 80,614 of record MPDD01000006.1, read on the forward strand.
AATTTTTGGAGTTTCTAAATTCATATTTAAAGAATCTTATGCATTATCTAAATTAGTTATTGTTTCCATTCACTTGGATTGGTTCTCCAATCTTGTAAAGTGTCTAAATCTTTTTCAGAAATATAATTAGTGTCATTTGCTTGTTCTAATAAAGCATCATAATTGCTCAAGGTTGTAAGCTCAACTTTTGCTTTTTCAAAATTTTCATCTGCAACCGCAAAACCATATGTAAAAATCGCAATCATTCCTTTAACAGTAACGCTCTCTTTATTTAAAGCCTTTACCGCATTCAAACTACTTTTACCTGTACTTATTAAATCTTCAATTACCACAACATTTGAACCGCTTTCTAAAAAGCCTTCAACTTGATTTTGACGTCCATGCTTTTTAGGTTCAGGCCGGACATAAATAAAAGGCACCCCTAACTCTTCGGCCACCAATACACCAATTGCGATTGCACCAGTTGCAACACCTGCGATTACATCTGGTTTTCCATATTTTTCCAATACAATCTTGGCCAATTCTTGACGCAAATAGGTTCTAATTTTTGGAAAAGACAATGTTGTTCTGTTATCACAGTAAATTGGAGATTTCCAACCTGAAGCCCACGTGAAGGGGTCGTTTGGTTGCAGTTTTATCGCTTTAATTTGCAATAAACTTTCAGCAGTTTTTTTTGCAGTATCTTTGTTCATAATCATGCTACAAATGTACACAATTTTTATTGAGGATATCCCAATTTATTTAACTGAAAATATTGAATTATCAACTAAAAAGAACTTTTATTTAAAAGATGAAATAACCATTGAATACTTGTTGAAACTGGCAAAATCTAAAACAATAGAATCTATTTATTTATACCATAATGATTTGAAAAAATTATGGAAAGAATTCAAATGGTTTTTTAAAATTGAAAAAGCGGCAGGAGGTAAAGTTCAAAATGAAAATGGTGAAATTTTATTTATTTATCGTTTCGAAAAATGGGATTTACCAAAAGGGAAAATTGAGAATGGGGAAAAGAAGAGAGAAGCAGCGATAAGAGAAGTTGAAGAGGAGTGCGGTATTTCTAAACTTGAAATTATTAAGAAACTTCCAAAAACGTATCACATTTTTCAAAGGAAAGGAAGAGAGACTTTGAAAATTACTTATTGGTATGCAATGAAAACAAATTATAAAGGTGAATTGATTCCACAAGTAGAGGAAGGAATTACAAATGTTGTGTTTAAGAATAAAAATGAAATTTCTGAAGCAATGGAAAATACATACGGAAACATACAGTTGCTATTCAATTAATTAGATAACATAGTTCTAAATAGGGCAAAAACTGTATTTTTGCCGCTTTCAAAATTTAAACCATGGAAAAATTTATACGTAAAAGAGTAACGAACGCTAGAAATGATATTTTTTCTGGAATTACAGTAGCATTAGCTTTAGTACCGGAGGCTGTTGCATTTGCTTTTGTGGCAGGTGTAGATCCACTGGTGGGGTTATATGCAGCCTTTATGGTAGGTTTGATTACCTCGATTTTTGGTGGTAGGCCAGGAATGATTTCTGGAGCTACAGGTGCATTAGCTGTGGTTATGGTTTCATTGGTTTCTGAAGGGAATGCGATGGGTGCTGATGGTGATAACCTTGGATTATATTATTTATTTGCGACTGTAATTTTGATGGGAATTATACAGGTCTTGGCAGGTGTATTGAAATTAGGGAAGTTTGTAAGATTGATTCCACATCCTGTAATGATGGGCTTTGTAAATGGATTGGCTGTTGTTATTTTCTTATCTCAATTAGGAATGTTTAAGCAAACTGTTGATGGTGAGAAATCGTGGTTGCAAGGAAATGAATTGTATTTAATGGTTGGTTTAGTTGGTTTAACCATGTTAATTATGTGGGGGTTACCAAAAATAAAAGGTTTTAAGAAATTCCCTGAAGCACTTATAGCAATTTTGGTAGTATCCGGAATTGTAATTTTTGGTGGATTAGATGTTTCTACCGTTGGTTCATTTATTAGAGATGGTGGGGGAGAAGGCTTGAAAGGTGGTTTTCCGTTACCAAATATGGAGACTTTTGCCAAGATCCCTTTGAATCTAGAGACATTGTATTTTATTGGCCCTTATGCATTAATACTAGCGGCCATTGGGTTAATTGAATCTTTAATGACTTTGAATTTAATTGATGAATTAACAGAAACACGTGGAAATGGAAACCGCGAATGTATGGCACAAGGAGGTGCTAATATTATAACTGGATTATTCGGTGGAATGGGTGGTTGTGCTATGATTGGACAATCAATAATTAATATTAAAGGAGGCGGTAGAACGCGCTTATCTGGTATTGTTGCAGCGGTTACATTATTAATGTTTATTCTATTTGCTTCTGGATTAATTGAACAGGTGCCAATAGCAGCGCTTGTTGGAGTTATGTTTATGGTAGTTATCGGAACCTTCGCATGGTCAAGTTTTAGAATAATTAATAAAATTCCCAAAACTGATTTATTTGTATTGATTTTGGTTTCTTCTCTAACGGTGGTATTTGATTTAGCAATTGCAGTTATTTCAGGAGTTATAGTAAGTGCGTTAGTGTTCTCTTGGGAAAACGCAAAACGAATTCGTGCTAGAAAACGTATGAAAGATGATGGTACTAAAATTTACGAGATTTGGGGGCCATTATTCTTTGGTTCAATTACTGCTTTTAATGAAAAATTTGACGTAAAGGGTGACCCAGAAAAAGTTGAAATAGATTTTGTCGAATCTAGAGTTAGTGACCATTCTGCGTTTGAGGCAATTTTAAATTTAGTCAAAAAGTATGAAGCCGTTGGAAAAACGGTGCGTCTAAAACATTTGAGTCAAGACTGTAAAGATTTATTATATAAGGCAGATGCTAAGTTCAATGAGATTATTGTTGAAGATGTAGATGATCCACGTTATCATTTAGCTGAGGACCCAGAAAAATTCACAAAAGGATTAAGCGAATATAAATTGCTAGACAAATAAATATACTTAGAAGTAAGAACAATTATTTTAAGGAGCGCGGAAGTGCTCCTTTTTTTATGAGATCCAAGTTTCCTCTATAAAATCAATTATCCAATCGTTGTTTTCTTTTTTAATGTAGATTCTAAATCCGTGACCATTCAAACGCCCATAGACTATTCCACCATCTAAAACTCCAAATTTGTGATTAGTATCGAATGTAATTGTAGTAAATGAAATTGCAGCCCCGAGATGAAAAGGATATTCTTTATGCCATATTTCTGAATTTTGTGGGAAGCCTGAACTGCGCTTAAAAATAAATTTTGTGCTTTTAAATTTATTTAAATCAATTTTATAAACACTTGATTGAATTAAGGAATCAGTTTTAACCTGATAGTTACTGAAATGTTTAATTAAATGGTTGTAGTTGGATTTATAGGGAGACTTGATAGAATCATTAATTACGAGTATTGTGCGTGATGTGTCTAATTCAATTTCAGTTTTTCTTATTTTAAATTCTTTTAAAAATTCTTCATGCCTATCTAGATTTTTTTGATGATTGGAATCTGACATTCCATCTAGTTTAAATGGAGGTGGAGGTTCCTGCAATCTATAGTCTTGGTAGACATTATCAATTATTGTGGGTAATATGTTTTCTAATATTTCTTTATTGGAATCCGTATTATTAGTATCTGTGGTACAAGCAGAAAAAACTATTAACTAGAATAAGAATAATTTATTTATCATCAACCTTTGATTTACCATATAATTTATGATAGTACAATGCAGCTATTAGGCCAATTGTAAAAAAGGAAATAAGCATCCAAAATACATGTTGATGTCCTTGTTCACCAGGAGAATTTTCTAATAAGTATCCCATCATAGGGCTTGCAAAAATATCTGGAGCATAGCCAATTATAGATATAAGTCCTACAGCAGTTCCCGTTAAAACTAATGGAATTTGACCTTTCTGCATTACTGCAAAATAGAGCGAACGTGCTGCGTATACACCTATAGCAACAATAAAAGTAGAAATAAAAAATAATAAAGTTGTGCTATCAGAAATAATACCTAAGGCAAAGCATAGTGAGCCTGCAATGGCAACTATAAATCCAATAATAAGCCAATAGGTTGTTTGAGTACGATCTGCTAAAAATCCAATAGCAACTCCGACAATAGGGCGAACAAATAGGAGGAAAGTGCCCACTTTTGCCGCTTCTACTTGATTGTATTTCATTACATCTTGGGCATACAAAGAAAATACATCTGTAATTTTATAACCGACATAAGCACATAATATAATTACCATCAAAAGTAGTACTGAAGGTAATTTTAAAACTTCTTTAATTTCAGAAAGAGTGATTTTTTCTATAATAATTTTCTTCTCAATTCCCTTATCTAATTTCATAAAAAACCAAACCAAAAGACCTACAAATGCAACAATTATTGTTGAGGTAATCACAACATTTTTAAATGCATTTTTTGTTTCTTCGATAGAAATTTCGGATAGATTAGAGTTTATAAAGATGGAAAATATCAATAATCCCATGGCTCCAAAAAGTGCTCCTACTAGACCTCGCCCTCCATCTAAAAAACCAAATGCTTTTCCTTGTGAACTGGATCCTCCCCAAACTCTAGTGGCTTTAATCATTGGAGCCCAAAACAAAAATATGGTGGTAAAACCCCAATATCCATACAATATTTTAAGTGTTAAATAATCAGGGAAGGTTGCATAAACCAATCCGCCTAAAGCTGTCATCCAAAGGGCTACAGCAATTAATTTTCTTGGAGGGTATTTGTCTGCTAAAGGTCCTCCAAATACATAAGAAACTAGTGCAACTATTCCGTAAGTGGAAAAACAATAGCCTAGTTGTAAATTATCCAATCCAAAGGCATCTAGAACAGTTGGTCTAAAAACACGTGCTAAAACAAAGGGTAAAATAAAAACGGATTCACCAGCTAAAATTAGCAGTAATAAGAAATGCCAAGGAATACGTTTTTGAGTCATGGTTTTAATAAGAATATCTATTAAAAAAATCTTTTACATCTACAATATCATCAATGTTTAGAATATAGCATGTTTCACAAATGTCAGAAAAATCAAGTCCTCCTTTACCAATTGCTTCATTATTATACCTTCCATCAACCCCATTATATTTTTGACCTATTTCAACTGCAAGCGACCAAATTTCATCAAGGTTTTCATCATTTATTTTCGATTTCCATTGATTAAAATCTGAAGATTGTAATCCTGGAGATCCATTTCCAACTACATTGCCATCAGGTATTTTATGGTATGAAATGTTGTTTTTTACATAATTCAAACTTTTTTCAGAAGTTACTTTTTCGTTCCATTCGCTGTGTTGAACAATGTTTATTCGTTTAGTAAGGTCTATTTCAGGTTTTTCTTTTAATATCGCTTTTATCAACGCAGCAGAAAAATCTGATTGACCTGCATCAGCAATCCAAATATTACCGTTTTTATTGAGCGTTTTTAGTGCAATTTTTTTAACTCTTTCAACTGCTTTGTCAAAATCTTTATGAGCATCAGTCCAATTTTTTTTAAAGGCTAATTCAAATAATTCATTTGGTGGCACATATAAACCATCTTGTACGCCATAAGTCCCCGCCACTGCATGAAAGTTTATTTTTTCAAATTCTTTATTGTTGAATAACATGTAAAAGGCCGCAGCAGAATGAATATCATCCACATCAGTTTTACAATCAAAATGACCTAATAATAAATCCTTATCCATATTAAATCTTTTTGGTTTATTTACAAATGATATCAATAAAAAACTTAGGCTTAATAAGACTCCAAATTGTATAAGTCGTTTCATTTTAGTTTCATGTTTTTTAATAGATTTTTCGAAAACTCTAGCATGTGTTGAACTTCATCCGTTCTGGCAATATGTAAATATTTAAATATCATTAAAGCTTCACCATTACTTTCAATATGATGAATTTCATTTTCTTCTAAGAACTTAATTAATTCTGGTGAGAAGAATTTTCGTATGGCTGCTTCGTCTGATCCACTTAATAAAAACTTATTCGAGAATTCTGGCGATTTAACAAAGTCTATGTCGCCTTTTCCTCCAGAAAGCACTTTTACTTTGTCAAAAATCTTATCAAAAGGTCCTTCTTTATCTATGATAAAGTCTGGAATGCGAACTGGTAAACGAACTATTTGAACGGTTGTTTGATAGACTTCTAGGGCTAACATGGCACCTTCGTCAAATATGATGTCTGCAATTTCCCAATGTGTATTATTTTCGGTATCCATGCCTTGTAATGAGTTGTTTTTCATTTCAATAGGTCTGGATTTGAAGAAATCGAAATTTCTTAAATAGGATGTATTCCAATCCACTTCTCTTTGGAATGACCAGTGGTTTGCAATTGCCATTTTTTGTAAACGAATCTGACGTTTGGTAATTCGTTTTTTACGTCTTCCTGTAACAACTTTTAAGGCTCTGTTATGGCTGGTTGAAGAGGTGTGATTGTCTAATCCCATTAATTGCACATTACCACCATTATTATCATGTGTACGTTTAAATTCAATCAAATTTTCCATAATCGATAAATCAACCAATCTAGTTTGGGACATGTCAATTTTAATGGTTGACCCTGTTGGAATATCTTCTAATAACTTATCTAGCCTTAAAGCATATAAAAAGTTGGCTACGCCTTTTAATTTTACATCATAAGTACCGTTTTCTAATTGATACACTTTAGATCCTGAATTGTAAATCATTTTAAAGAAGTTACGGAATCCAACTTTAGCCAATAAAATGTGTAGTGTTAAGGTAATTAAAATTCCACCAATAATTCCATATAAAAGACTTGTGTATAATGTGATGATTAGGGTAGAGGATAAGAACAATAATTGTTCTACACCTTGGTCATATGTATTTTTGAATACTTTTGGAGATGCTAATTTAAATCCGGTATGTACCAAAATGGCTGCTAAAGCGGCTAAAGGAATACTTCTTAAAACTGGGGCTAATAGGACCACGAATAATATTAAGAAAAGACCATGGTAAAAATTAGACCATTTGGTTTTTGCATTGTTATTTACGTTTACTGTACTTCTTACAATTACGTTTATAATTGGTAACCCTCCTAATGCTCCAGAAACCATCGTACTTAATCCAACACCCAACAAATCTTTATTTAGGTTTGTGGTTCTTTTGTAAGGGTCTAATTTATCTACGGCTCTAGCACTTGCCATGGTAATTACAGTTCCGATAGCAGTAATAGAGAGTACAGTTGTCCAAAATGGCCAAGTGCCGATTCTACTAAAATCTGGATGCATGATACTATCTAATGGATTTTCTGGAATGCTAATCAACAAATCAGGGCTAACATTGTAGGTATGTCCAAATAGTTCTATACCATGGGCGTGAAAGAAATCAAAGCCAAAAACGATTGGAAGAGCCAATACCAATACCCACATTGGAGCGGGAATAACTCTTATAAATTTGATGTTTATTCTTTTATAAAAGACGAGCACCAATACGCCTAATAAAGAAATGATGAATACAAATGGATTCAGTTCAGGTATTTTGGAAACAGCATCTATTAGAATGTTAATGATGGTATCCGCCTCAGTTTTTGTCCCTAGAGCAAAATGAATTTGTTTTGCAAATATAATAACGCCAATTGCAGCTAATATTCCATGTAAAACTGATGAAGGCAATAGTTTTGCATAGCGTCCCATTTTTAACAATCCAAACAACACCTGAATTGCGCCGGAAACAACAATGGCTGCTAACACATAATTGATATTGCCGTCCAAAACAGCAAGTCCACCTAAAATGGCGGCGATTAAGCCGGCCGCAGGACCGTTAATAGCTAAATTACTTCCTCTAAAAAATGTGGTTACTACTCCGGCAATGATAGAGGACATTAATCCGGCCATTGGAGTAACGCCAGATGCAACCGCGACTCCTAATGCAAGGGGTAAGGCAACTAAAGATACACTTAAGGCTGCTGTTAGGTCACTTCTCCAATTTTCTTTTAATCCTTTAAAGCCAGAAGCAGGAATCTTATGTTCGTTATTCATTAGTTAGTTTGGTAATGGTTTTTAAAGTTTTTTATGATCTCTAAAGATGAAGTATACTTTTTGTAAACATACAACAATTGACTTAACTATCCTTTAAAAATTGTTTCCACTCGGTTGGAGTGTTTAAGTTCTTTGTGATTGAATTGTCATTAACAGGAATCATAGTAATTTGGTGTGATGGTAAGTTTTTGATTTGGAGATCTAAGCGTGCCAAATCACTGTTTAAATTCAGATTTAGTAATGAATTCCAGAATAAGGAATCTAATTTTATCGGATGTCCATTTTTACCTAAATAAGATGGCATAGTAACCAGGTTTTTACCTCTAGTGATAAGTGGTAGTTCTTTTTGGTTTAAGATTGGAACATCTATAGGATTCAAAATTACGTTTGTTTTTAAATCAATTGAATTTAAAACTGTTTGTAAAGTGGAAAAAGACCCATTTTCTGGCCTCGGATTTAGAATTACCTTCACGGCTACTCCCATAAATTGAACAAACTGCTTCGTAGCTTGCTCAAACCAATCTATAGCCCAGAAATAATGTTCTGCATCATAACCTAAACCTATATAAACTTTTTGGATTCCGCTTTTTCCAATTCTGTTGATTTGTTCTAGAACCCAAAAGGTTTTACCATATTTCAATAAACCTTTAGCAACTCCCATTCGTTCTGACTTACCTCCAGCAAGAAGAATTGCAACAGTGTTATTTTCCATAATGGACTTTTAATAATTCTGCGGCCACACTAATAGCAATTTCATTCGGTGTAATTCCGCCAATATCTAATCCAACTGGGCAATTAACTGGTTCAATTCCGTTTTCAAAACCCAATTCATTTTTCAGCATATTATGAAATTTTACCTTTTTTGTTTTGCTTCCAATAAGGCCAATGTATTTGGTTTGTTCATCTAGGGCCAAGGCGGTAATTTCGTAATCTAATTTGTGGTCATGTGTCATTATAACCATGTAGCAATTACTTCCCCATTGAATATGAGATTTGTACAAGTCGAAGTCAATACTTGAATAGTTGACGTGTTCTCCAATGTTAATTTCATTCTCCCATCCTTTTCTTGTATCCATTAAATGAATTTTATAAGGAGTGTCTTTTAAAATATTACATATTTCTTGGCCAATATGACCGGCACCGAATAGATATAAATTGGGTTCTAAATTCATGGGTTCAATAATTAATTCAACTATACCGCCACAGCATTGTTCAAATTCTGGGCCAAGTGTGTATGAAAATTCAAGTATAGTGTTTGATTGAATTGCTTCCGCTGCTTTGTTAATAATCTGAAATTCCAATTTGCCTCCACCTACTGTACCATGAATGGTTTTGTCTAGGGTAACTAACATTCTTGCACCTACCTTACAAGGTGAAGAACCTTTAATTTTGGTAATAGTTACTAGAGCTACAGGAATCTTTTGTTTTTTAAATTCCAGTAGTTTTTCAATCCATAACTGCATAGGTTATACTAAATTATGATCTGATAAAGGTAAACTGTGATATCGCTTTCCTGTGGCTTTGAAAACAGCATTTACAATAGCCGGTGCAATAACAGGTACACCTGGCTCTCCAACGCCAGTAGGCTTTTCATCACTATCAACTATTTCTACATGAATTTCTGGAGCCTCGTGCATACGAACCATCTGATAATCGTGGAAATTACTTTGTTCAATAGCACCATCTTTTGCAGTGATTTTTCCGTACAACGCCAAAGACATTCCAAAAACAGCAGCACCTTCCATTTGAGACTCTACCGTATTTTTGTTAATAGCTACTCCACAATCTACTACGGTGTGAACTTTATGAACTTTTACCTTCCCATCTTTCACAGAAACTTCAGCTACAGAGGCAACATATGATAAAAAACTATACTGAACGGCTATACCTTGTGCATGACCTTCCGGTAATTTTTTACCCCAATCCGCATTTTTTGCAACTTGTTTTAATACATGTCTAAAACGTTTGGTATTCCATTTATAATCACCTTCTCCTCCTTCTATTCTATCTTCTGTTCCAATCATATTCAATCGGAAGTCAAGAGGGTCTTTGCCAGCCGCATGAGCTAATTCATCTATAAATACATTCACTGAAAAACCGTGTGGAATATTAATTACAGAGCGTAACCATCCAATACGAACGTGTGCCGGAGCTTTACCGGTTTCAACGCGCATATCTGGAATTAAATAAGGCATGTTTGTGGCGCTTCCATTTTCCCAGCCTGCCGGTCCATCTGCTGCAGGATTAAAGGTTGACATTATAGATGGGAAGGCATAGCGATGTAGCCATCCTGAAACATTGCCATCCGCATCAATTCCTGCTTTCATGTATTGCGATGATACGGTATGGAAATAACATTGTTGAATGTCATCTTCTCTAGACCATATGACCTGTACTGGACTATTAAGTTGTTTTGCCATTGCAACGGCTTCAACAATATAATCTGGCTTTGACTTTCTACCGAAACCACCGCCTAAAAAGGTTATGTTAATTGTTACATTTTCTTTTTCAACTCCTAAAAATTCAGCAACTTCAGTTCTTGCTGTTTGTGGATCTTGAGTTGGAGCCCAAACTTCACAGGTATCTCCATTAACAACTGCTATTGCGTTTGGTACTTCCATAGGAGCATGCGCTAAATGCGGTGCTTTAAAAGTGCTTTCGATAATTTTAGTTGCTTTTCTAAATGCTTTATTTACATTTCCACTTTCCTTAGCAACGGTCCCCTTTTTATGAACGTTTTTGGTCAGTAATTCCATGTAATCATCAGAATCATATGATCCATTTGCTCCTAAATCCCAATCTACCTTTAATGCATCTTTACCTTGGAATGCTGCCCAAGTATTGTTTGCAACAACAGCAACTCCACCCAATGCTCCGAAAGGTCTTGGAACTCGGTCTAATTGCATTACCTTTTCAACACCTTTTATTTTTAATGCCTCAGAATCATCGAAAGTTTTTGCAGTTCCAAACGTGGAAGGGCATCTTTTTATAGCAACAAATTTCATGTTGTCTACTCTCTTGTCTAATCCAAAAACTGCACTTCCATTCGCGTAATTAGGAACATCAATTCCTTCGAGGTATGAGCCTATATATTTAAACTTGTCTTTTGATTTAAATGTAACTTCTTCAGGAACTTCTAGTGTTTTTGCAATTTCTACTAAATCTCCAAAAGAAATTTTCTTACCACTGGTATGATGTACAAAATGATCTTTTGCCGAACATTCTTCAACCGAAACTTCCCATTTCTTCGCTGCTGCCTGTTCTAGCATAGTTCTAGTTGTAGCACCCATTTTACGCATGGTTTCATATAAATACCGTATACTTCTTGAACCATCAGTATTTTGGTCGCCATACTTAGCATCTCCAGTTGCTTGTTTTATACTTACTCTTTTCCAATCAGCCTCCATTTCATCTGCAATTACTGAAGTAAGTGAGGTGCGGACACCATTACCCATTTCCGAGCGAGAAGCTACTAAAACCAAACTTCCATCAGAATTTAACTGCACAAATAAATTCGGATTGAATTCAATCAAATCTTTTGGCTCTGAAGCAAAAGGATTGCTGTTACATGCAATAATTAATCCACCTGAAGCCAACCCAATTCCTTTGATAAAACTTCTTCTACTAATGTTTCTAACTGCTCCCATAATTACGAATTTTTAAGTTCAACTGTTTCAATAATAGCACTCTTAATTCGCTGGTAAGTACCACATCTACAAATGTTCCGAGACATTGCATTTTCGATATCCCTTTCAGAAGGGTTGTCGTTTGAGTTTAATAAAGCAGTCGCTGTAATTAACTGTCCAGGTTGACAAAATCCGCATTGCGGTACGTTGTGCTTTACCCAAGACTCTTGCAGTAATTGTAAATTTTTGTTTTCACCTTCAATGGTAATTATTTTTTTACCTTCTGCTGTCGCAGCTTTCATTTGACATGAGTTAATGGCCTGTCCGTCCATCAATACCATGCACGAACCACAAAGTCCTTTTCCGCATCCATATTTGGTTCCAGTATATCCAATAATATCTCTAATAGCCCATAAAAGAGGCATGTCTGGGTCAACATCAATCGAATGTTTTTTCCCATTAACATTTAGTGTAGTCATAACTTGGTAAGTAGTTTTTTGATTAGAAAGCTCCAAGTTAATGATTTTTTAAGCAGTTTTTTAAGAATGATATTCTTTTTAACAGAATATTAAAAAAACGAAGTGTCAATAAAGTTATTCTAGAATTCTATAAATTGGATACTGTAAATAGCTTTTTTCTGCATGGTTAGAGTTTTCATAGATGTAATTAAGTTGAGCATACCAATTACTTGCAAATTTTTCATCATGCTCTTTCTTTAATTCAAAAGCAGTTTTTAATTGCTGATTGTCCTCTAAAATTTTCAAGGCTAGGTCTTCAAAAACATAAGGTGAAAAATGCTCTTTCTGTTGCAGAATAACATCGAAGAAATTCCAGTTAAAAAATGAATCGGTTGCTTCAGGTTCTAACACCTCTATTAAATATCTTATTCCAGGTTGATTAGTCGGGATTAAAAAATCTCCAGCATTGAATTTTTGATGCCTTATAGTACTTTCAATCTCCGTATTTTTATGAAGATAGTGTCCTTCATATGGGCGTCTACCAGTTTCGTAATCTTTTATTTTATAGGATTCCACTTCAATCGCAATATCAGATTTCAAGGGATGCATTTCAATATTATTAAGTTTTAATCTTTCAACAACACGTGTAAGGACTTTTGGAACCACGTAATATTTTGGAATTAAAATTTCTTTTGTTGCCTTAAAATTATCATAATAAGTAACGGGTTTTGTAAAAGGTTGAGATCTATCATATTTCAATCTTTTTTGTCCTGTTATTTCGCTCTTAATAAAAGACCCTTCATATCCTTCAAAACTTAATGTTCGCGTTTTTGTAGAGTCCAGTTTCCATTGAATTGGATAAGTTCCATTAGAAACAATATCGTCCGCAGCCGTACTACGCAAATATTTAATTGACTCACCACTTTCTATAGCAAAATCGAATACAGAAAACATTAAATCATAAGTGCCTTCGACTCTTTGTTTGTATGGTTTTAACATATGTGTTTCAACCATAAGCCCAAAGGTGTTAAATAGTGTTGTATAACCAGTAGAATATCTTGGGGAATCAAAAAATTGAGAAAAGCCTTTTTCCGGAACACTGTTAAATACATTTACATAAGGCGTAATTGCATGCCCTTTCTGAATCAGTTTCTCTTCAATATCTGGCATCATTTTATGATGTAAATAGTCTCCAATTTTACCGCCCAATTTGTTATGTTGTGTAAAAAGATGTGTAAGAGTGTATTGATAATCCGCACCGTTACTCACATGATTATCCACAAAAATATCTGGGTTGACCAAGTGAAATAATTTTGCAAAGGCTTGAGAATTTTTAGTATCATTTTTTACAAAATCTCTATTTAAATCATAGTTTAAAGCGTTTCCTCTAAAACCATAGGATTCTGGTCCATTTTGATTTGCTCTTGTTCCTGAATTACGATTTAAACTTCCACCAACATTATAAATAGGAATTACACAAATCATGATATTGTCATATTCATATTTTAGTTGATCACTTTTCACAATATCTCGCAAAGCCATCATGGTTGCATCGATTCCATCAGGTTCTCCAGGATGAATTCCATTATTTATTAACACCACGGTTTTATCTGTATCTCTTGGGTTAAAAACCTGCTCATTATCAAAAATTACTAAATGTAGAGGTAGTCCAGAATCGGTTGTGCCTACTTTTCTAATAGTTATTTCCGGGTATTTACTTGCTAAATTTTCATAGAACAAAATTGTTTGTTCATACGTTGCTGTTTGTGTTCCGCCACTTTGTTCAAAAGCCGTTTCAAAAGTATATAATGGTATGGAATCATTTACAACTTCTTCAGTTTGAGCAATAGTATTAATTGTTAAAAAAAGAACGATTAAAAAACTATAAAATTGGGATTTATTCATTGTTGGTTGTTATTTAAGAACGGATGTTGGTACTAACACAGAAACATCTCCATTATTGCGTAAAATGTCGCGAACAATACTAGAGCTTATATAAGATGTTTCAGCACTTGTTAATAAAAAGACGGTTTCTATACCAGATAATTTTCTATTGGTTTGAGCAATTGCTTTTTCAAACTCGAAATCTGCCGGGTTTCGAAGCCCTCGTAGAATAAAATTGGCATCTATTTTATTGCAATAGTCAACTGTTAAGCCGGTATAGGTTTCTGTCCTTATTTTAGGTTCATCTTTAAAAGTTAGTTCGATGAATTTTTTACGTGCTTCGGTTTCGAACATGTATTTTTTATCAGCATTTATTCCGATAGCAATGATAATTTCATCAAACAACGGAATGGCTCTTTTAATGATATCTACATGTCCTAATGTAATTGGGTCAAATGATCCTGGAAAAACTGCTCTTTTCATAATGGTTTAATTTTTTAACGCCATCTCTATGGCATTTCCGAATAAATCTTCGAGGCTAATTCCTGCCTCCGCCGCTTGTTGAGGTAGAATACTTTCTTCGGTTAAACCTGGAACAGTATTCATTTCTAACATATGAGGTTCTCCGTTTTTAAAAATAAACTCACTTCTAGAAAAGCCAGACATGCGCAATACTTCATATGCTTTTTTAGCAATATTTTCAACTTTTTGTCGTTCATTTTTGGTTAATCTAGCGGGTGTTATTTCTTGTGATGCTCCTTGGTATTTTGCTTCGTAATCGAAAAAGTCATTTTCAGAAACAATCTCGGTAATTGGCAATACCTTGGTTGAACCTTTATAATTAATCACCCCAACAGAAACCTCTTTTCCATCTAAAAATGATTCGATGATAATTTCATCATCTTCATTAAATGAATTTGCAATTGCAGTGTCCAATTCTTCAGCCTTATAAACTTTTGAAATCCCAAAACTACTGCCAGCTTTATTGGCTTTTACAAAACATGGAAGACCTACTTTTCCTATTATTTCACTCGGAATGATGGGATCTCCTAAATTTAAATAGTAAGATTCTGCAGTTTTAATTCCGTATGGTTTAACCACACTTAAACAATCTCTCTTATTAAATGTTAATGCCATTTGATATGATGGGGCAGAGGTATGAGGAATACCAATTAATTCTAAATACGAAAGGAATTGTCCATCTTCACCTGGCATTCCATGAATTGCATTGAATACACAGTCGAATTGAATTTTGTTACCGTTTACGTTTGTAGAAAAATCATGCCTATCAATTTCAAATTCTTTGTTGTCGAATAGCAAGACCCATTTTTCTTTGAAAATATGAACTTCATATGCATTATATAAAGTTTTATTCAAATGATTCATAACTACGGAACCACTTTTAAGTGAAATCAAGTATTCTGAAGAATACCCTCCCATTACAACGGCTATGTTTTTCTGCATTTACAATTGTTTTCAAAAACAAATGTAAGTAAAAATCAAGCATTATGTGAAGTATAATCCTACCTAAAATCCAACCATTATTCCAATCGATGGTAATACATTACCGCTACTATCATCAATTAAATAGGTGTCGTATGCATTTGGGTTAATTGGATTTTCAATCGGGTTTCCTTGAGAATCTCGACGCACATCCAAATATGGTGGTACATCTGTTTCAGAATTATAAATATTTTGAATATCTAAATATGCGTTTAACCACCATTTATTAAAATACCATTTTTTATCAACTCGAACATCCATTTGGTGTAGTAAACCCGTTCTTTCTGAATTTAATAAATCCCAATCATTTATCCCTCTTTGTGTTACATCCCAAATTTCTTTTTGCGAAGATAATTCAATGTCAAAAGGCGTGTATGGCCCACCACCTAGTAGTCTAAATTTCGCACCAATTTCCCAGTCTTTTGCTAGTTTTTTGCCAGCAACAATATTTAGAATATGGCCATTATCCCAAGATGAAGGAACATATATATTATTCTTATCTTGAAATTCACTTGTTACCCATGTATAAGAAATTAGGCCATATACCGTAGAACTTAATTTTTGTTGTAATAATAATTCAACACCATAACTTCTTCCTTTTGAGGTTGAATTGGCAGGTTCATTTCCAATAACTCCAAAATCACCACCTAAATTTGCAAGTGAAATTTCATCATTCAATAAAAATGGGTAATCGCTATATTTTTTATAAAAACCTTCTAAACTTATTTTAGAGTAATTTGTTGGTTTAAATTCAATTCCTGTAACAACATGATCCGAACTAATATGGCTAATGTCATTTTCTTTATTTATTAAGAATCCATTATTGTCTCTGAATCCCATCACTGTATAAGCAGGTAGTTGATAATATCTTCCAACATTAAAACCAAGTACCCATTTTGGGTTAAATGCATAAGAAGCAGAAAGTCTTGGAGAAATTTGCTCTAAAGGGTTTGACATATCATCCGAATAACTATTAAAATCAGTTCTGATTCCAAAAGATAAAGCAAATCTATCATCTAAAAAAGACTTGGTAGTCTGTGCAAATAGTGCATATTTAGAAAAGTTAAGTTCAGAGTTGAAATCGATGGTTTCGACTGAGCCGTTTATTTCAGTTTTTTGAAAAGTTGTATTCGTATATTTTATAAATTCTATGCCTGTTCCTAAATTCCACTTCCATCCATTACTTCTAAAATTATGTTCAAAGCGTAATTTGTTTTCAATTTCTTGAGAATTATAGTCAAGTAGTAAATTATTGGGTACTTCTAGATTATCTAAGTATTTAACGGCCTCATTATTTAAATGGTTTCTACTAATAATAAAACTTTGATTACTATTTTTTGCATAATGCTTCCAATGTGCTCCAATAGTATAATTCCACTGATTGTTAACTGGTATATTGGCAAGAATATAATTGTTTCTATTGATGTCATCTTCATCAGTTACACCGTCATTAACATTTTCGTTTAACTCAAATTCATCAATGGCCGCGAGACCAAGAATTGTCAATTCATTCTTATCATCGAGTTTAAAATCATGTTTGTATTGAAAATCATTATATGTGGGTAAAAAAGGTAGTTTTAACGCCTCAAACAAGAATTTCAAATATGATCTTCTTGCTGAAAAAATGAAAGAGGAATTTTCACCAGTTGGACCGTCCAATGTAATTCCAATATCTGAAGAGCCAATGTTAAAGCTTCCAGAGAGTTTATCTTTGTTACCACTAATTTGTTCAAACTCCATGACCGAACTCATAGTATTACCTCTATTGGCAGGAAAAGCACCGGCATAAAAATCAACATTTTTTATTAGATTAACGTTGATCATACCGACGGGACCACCCGATGCACCTTGTGTTGCGAAATGGTTAATGTTTGGCACTTCAATTCCATCTAAGAAAAACCTATTTTCATTCGGTGCTCCTCCTCTTACAATAATATCATTTCTGAATGAAACGGTTGTAGCAACACCAGGTAGTACTTGCACAACTTTTGATATATCTCTATTGCCTCCCGGATTTCTATAGATTTCGGAAGCGCTAATTCTGTTTTTACTAACAGGAGAAGATGTTTGCCTTTTAAAAGGTGAAGTCTGCAAAACTACTTCATCTAACAATGCTTCATCTTTTATTAATGCAAAATCAATTGTTGTAGTTTTAGATGCAAAAACTAGTATTTCTTGTTTTAATTCTCTTTTGAACCCTATAAAACTTGCATAAATATTGTACGTTCCAGGTTTTAAATTAGTTATTGTATAATTCCCTTGATCATCTGTAACTGTGCCTAAATCGGTGTTTTCTATAATTACATTCGCAAATGGAATTGGTTCATTATTAAGTTCGTCATACACTCTTCCGGCAATAGCACCTGTTTGACCAGTGACATTGGTTATGCTTATAATAAGAAGTAATGTAATTGTGATAAAACGCATTGTATTTGTAAAAAATGAATGTTAAGCAGTTAATCGTTTATCGAAATACTGAAAAAATAAAATGTTTAAGGCTATTAAGGAAAAGCCATAAAAGAAATCCTCGATTGGTATTGTAATTACTCTAAATTCTATATTGTTAATGCCATCGTACCATACAATTGGACTTTCAGTTAACATTCCGGTTAAAATACCATTGCTTAATAAGAAGAAAGGAATTATTAAGAGATAACTAATATATATAAATGACATTTCTGTCTTTTTAAAATAGGAGTATAGCAGAATTAAAGAACTAAGCATAAAAGCTGAAAATGTATACCATTTATTATTGAAGTAAATTGCAATGGCTAAACATATAATTCCAAAAAGAATTGAAATAATTTTTTGAGTTTTAATTTTTAAACTAAAACTAAATAAGTTTGAAAGAGCAAAATAAGTAAATACGCAGGCATATGGAATACAAATAAAAAAGAGAATTTCTTCAATCGGTAAATTGGAAATATTAAACCCGATTAAGTAATCTGGATTGAAGCCCCAAATTCCCATTTTAGTGAATTGAATATCCCAAATTATAAATAGAATAGCAACTATAAAGTTGGCGTAAAAAAAAGATTTCCATTTTTTGTAAAAAGGATATTTTTTATGAAAACTAAAAAGGAATGGCACCAAAATACATCCTAGGTTCACCGCTAAGTAACTGTATTGGCCCATAATTACATATGATGGTATTTGTTTGGAACATTTAACATTCCAAAACATTCACCATCTTCTTTTCCTAGATGTTTGTGATGAACTTTATGCGCTTTTCTTAATCCAATTAAAAATTTTGATTTGGTTTTTTTAAACCATTTAAATCTTTGATGTATAAGAACATCATGAATTAAAAAATAGGTGATTCCATAGAGCAAGATCCCCAATGCAATAAAAAACAAAAAGTTTAATTCAGGAAAAGACCCGAAATAAAATAAAGCAATACTAGGTATGGCAAAAATTAAAAAGAACGCATCATTTTTTTCAAATAT
>MPDD01000060.1 GCA_001874265.1 Bacteroidetes bacterium MedPE-SWsnd-G1
AATGCATCATAAATACTAATAATACCCGTTTCTACTTCCTCTTCGGTTGTATAATAAGATTCAGAAGTAATTCCAGAACTTGGAACAGGCTCTAAATGATCACTACCGCACGAAGCATAAAAGCCTCCAATTAGTAGTAAGATTATATATTTTATTTTTTTCATAATATGTATATTATTCGTTAACTGTTATTTCTTAAAAATCTAAATTTAAACCTACAGAAATCGTGTTATAGATTGGTGAACCCGCTCTTTGATAACCATAAGTAGTAGGAGACGTTCTGTCGATTGATTCAGGATTGAAACCTGTATAACCGTCAGCCGTTAAATACATTAAATTCTGACCAGTAACGTAAATTCTAAATGCTGACATACGTAATTTTGAAAGTACATCATCTGAGAAATTATACCCAATATTTACATTTCTCAACGCTACATAAGAAGCATCTTGAATAATATCGTTTGTAAATATTTTTTGCTTAATAAATTCTTGATCTGGTGTAGTGCTCGTGTTAAAATCTTGAGAACTATTAAAGTGATTGAATAAGTATTGATCACCCATGTTTCTAATTTCCGCTCCATGAGAACCTTGGAACATGAAACTTAAATCTACAGCACCAAATTTAAAGTTATTCGTAAAACTCCAAACTAATTCTGGGTATGGATCTCCTAATGCTGCTTTATCATCATCATCAATTAAACCATCACCATTTAAATCTTTTACATACACATCTTGTGCCTCACCTCCAACTGGGTGATATGCATTGTTAAGATACTCTAATGGAATATCTCTATCAACAACCCAACCGTAATATGTAGAGATTGGCATTCCTTCTAAGTTGATCCATTCTGCTGCTCTTTTTGCATCAATATTTTGAATTTGACCGTTTGAATCTGCAAAATCAACCAATGTGTTTTCGTTCAATGTTGCTATTGCAGAAGAACTCCAACTAAAGTTTTCATTAGAAATATTCTTAGTTCTTAATTCAAATTCCCAACCTTCGTTCTTTACTTCTCCTAAGTTTACAAGAGCATCGCTAAATCCTGTTGTATATGAAACCGGATTGTTTAATAATAATTGATCACTTGTTCTTTGGTACCAATCTATAGAACCAGAAATTCTATTATTAAAAAGACCAAAGTCAACACCTGGGTTAATCTCAACTAAACGCTCCCATTGTAATTCAGGGTTTGCAATATTTAAAGGAGAAAATCCTGGTAATACCGCTCCGTCAATACTTGCAGTAGTTGCATTTAATAATGCTAAAGATGGATAGTAATCCACTAAAATATTTCCTGTACTTAATGAACTTGTACTACTACTAACATCAGGATCTACACTTCCAGTATTTAATCTATCATTACCAGTAACACCATAACTTGCTCTAATTTTTAAGTTATTTACAACATTGCTATCTTGCATAAAACTTTCGTTAGATATATTCCAACCTATAGAAGCTGATGGGAAATTACCATATTTATAATCTGAACCGAAAATTGAACTACCATCACGTCTAAAACTTAAAGACATTAAATACTTATTATCATAGGCGTAGTTAAATCTTCCTACATATGATATTCCATTTTTCTCCCATTCGAATGCATCAGCACCAGAAATTACAGATGCATTTGTAATTTGTTTTACAGCATCACTTGTGTAACCCGTTCCTGAAATAGACGAGAAGAAACTATCTCTAGTTTCAGTTACAACACCGGCAGTTGCAGAGAAATCATGATTTCCAATATTTCTATTATACGTTAAGAAGTTATCCCAAATAATGTAAATTTCTCTTTGTGTAATTTCATTCATTTGCGCTGCAGAAGCACCGTTTCTGTTTGACTCTACACCTTGCCATCTAGATCTTTTTGTATCTTGATAAGAACCTGATAACTGGGTTTTAAAGTTCAATCCATCAATAATTTCATATTGACCATAAAAACTTCCGTATAACTTGAATTTCTTATCAAAACGCTCACGCTCTAATACTTTAGCCGCTGGATTTGTATTCGAAGTATTACTAATATCAACTAGTGTACTTCCGTCACCATATAAATCGTAATTATCAAAATGACGTTGTCTTGCATAATCTCCAACTTGAACATTTGGATACACTCCTCTATCAACATATTGAATTGTATTGTCATCATGACGAACTGGCAACCAATTTGTTTGTCTTAAAATATCATGAGTAGAACCGTCAAAACGTCTTCTAACTGTATACGAAGGACTAAAGTTTGCTCCAATTTTAAACTTATCATTTATTTTGCTATCAACTTTAAGTCTAGCTCCAAACTTCTCAAAATTATCAGTTAATAGAACACCTTCGTCATCTGAATAATTTAAACTTGTGATAAACTTTGTTTTGTCATTACCACCTCTTACAGATAAAGCATGACTCGTAATTGTACCACCATCGAAGATAACATCTTGCCATGATCTGTCAATACCTATTAGTTGCTTATACTTTGTTCTATCTGAAAGCACTCCGTTCGCAGCTAATTCTGCAGCAGCAGTTTCAGCAATTGAGAAAGTATAAGGATCACTATGTCTAGCTTCTTTCATACCAGTAAACATATTGTAACTGATACGTGTTTTACCTTCTACACCTTCTTTCATGCTAATCATAATAATACCGTTAGCACCTTTAGAACCATAAATAGAAGATGATGCGGCATCTTTCAACACTTCAAAAGATTCTACATCATTCATATTTAAAGATCCCAAAAAGTCAGAATCTACAATAACACCATCAACAACAATTAATGGAGTAGAATCACCTGCCATAGAACCAACACCTCTAATACTAATAGTTGGAGCAGCACCGGCTTCACCATCTGTTGCTTGAATGTTAACCCCAGAAACCTGACCAACAAGCGCTTCATCAACCCTTGATACCGCAATCTGATCTAAATCATCGTTTACAACTTTTGAAATCGAACCTGTTAAATGAGATTTTTTAGAAGTTCCGTATCCTATTACTACCACTTCTTCTAATTCATCTGCATCCACTTCTAATGAAATCGATACATTGTTCTGATTTGCAATAATTAATGTTTGAGTTTTAAACCCAAGCATTGAAAATTCTAATACATCTCCGGTTTTTACTGTAATCGTAAAATTACCATCGAAATCTGTATTTGTTCCGTTGGTTGTACCTTGTACAACAACATTTGCACCGGGTAACGCACCGCTTCCATCTGAGGAAACGATTGTACCTTTTAATTCATAACTATTTTGAGCATACATTAACCCTCCTATAAAGAGCAAAGCCAAAATCGTTATTTTCTTTTTTAAATTCATAAGTAGTCTATATTAATTAGTTTTAATTTGTTCCATATTTAATGTACTATAAGCACAAGTTCCTTTTCAGAACTCTAATCCCTATACTCAATAAAAACTAATTCGGGACTAAGATTAAAATAAATATCTTAGTTTTGTAGAAATGTGTTTTTATCGAATATTAACATGTTAATTTACTTCTCACTCAAATGAAGTATTTTCGAAAGGATAGGTTGCCCCCTATCCTTTTTTTGTGTATTATTCTTTCATTGCATCCACTATAATAGGTTAAGTTTGTTTTCATTTTTTGGTTTACCAAATTGGTTTACCAAATTGGTTTTCCAAATATATACTATTTTACCTATTAAACAAACAATTTTAACTTTTTTTCGAAAACGTTTTCTTTTTTTCTTAAATCATTCGAATTTAACTCACAATACAGCCATTGCTACCAAGGGCTCTACCCATTAAAATTGTAACGAATTATCTGTGGAAATTATTCTGAATCTATCTATTTCTATGACTTGTCTCCAAAATAAGATGGTCCATCACCAGTTAAGAAATCTTCTCTTACAGGACTAAATGTGTCAATTAGTTGTCCTTCTTCTAAACAAACTGCACTATGTAATAAATTTGGCTCTATATAGACACCATCACCTGCTTCTACAATTTTCTTAACTCCATCTATCTCAAATTCAAACTTACCTGAAACACAATAAGTTGCTTGTGTATGAAAATGCTGATGTGGGGAACCTAATGCTCCTTTCTCAAATTTTACGCTTACCATCATGATTTGGTTATCATAACCTAAGAACTTTCTTGATACTCCTCCACCAAGTTCTTCCCAATCCATTTCTTTTGCACTGATGTATTTTTCACTAAATCGTTTCATAATTTTATTTTTATCTAATTTCTTTAATTTGATTCATCCTTTAATTATCCATTTTTATTCGCTTTCGAAACTCTAAAACTGAAATAATTGTTTTGAGGTTTTAATCTTGCGGAACACCAGGGCCCACAGTCCCTTCTCTAAACCATACTTCAGAATAACAACCATTTTCATATTGTTTTGCTATATCTCCACCGTAAGTTTCGGCACCAGCAGCCCAAACCATATTCGTTTCAGGCGCTTTTCCATTCGTTTGATTGTATACACCTTGTTTAAAATAATTCAATTCTCCACTATATGCAGTAGGCTTCTCAGTCCCATCCTGCCCAATTGGCACAAATAATTTCTCAACTTGTGATGGAAGGTCCGATCGATTTACAAAATCTGATTTGATTAAGTTTTTAGTAAATGTTTTAGTCTTATGACCTTCACTTTTAAAGGTGAGGTACATAATTCCTTCGTAAACATTAACTTCATAACTAAATTCTTCGCCCAACGTTATTCCATCTATTGGTTCTGCAGGGTAGTCATTTTTACTTTTACCGACAACTGACATGTCATTTCCCCAAACGGCCGTGGAATAATCCCATCTAAATGAATTATCATCTCCGTCCGTATTAATTTCATAATTCCAAAAAACAGAACCTTTTTCATGACCAGGAAACTTTTTATAAAATATTTTCAATGGTTCGTTTTCATGACCATCTCCACTATGAATCTGCCCAACTACTGTAGAATAAGACGCTGCGACTCTAGCATCTCCAGAAACAGAAACTTGCATTACTTTACAAGTACCCGTTAAGTTACCACCTTGCTCTGGAGTCCATTCTCTTTTTTCGTGCAATTCAGTTCTTGTATTACTCGAATTTTTTGAAGTAGTTCCTGAATTAGGTGTTTTGTACACGACCCATCTTCTTGTACCATCTATTACTGTATAGAAAAAATCTTTGTGTTCAAATTCTGTAATATCTTCTACTGTTTTTCCATTACCCATTAATATTTTGAACTTATCCATGAAAGGAATTACTTCATTTGGATAAATCGTTTTAGTACTTAGCCCATCATTCGCTTCAAAATACCCTGCATTTGAATAAGCATCTTCACTTATTTCAATAGTTGCAGTTTTAAACCAAACCTCGGCATAATTTCCATCAGCATATTGCTTTTGAACATCACCTCCATGTGTTACGGCACCAGAACACCAAACTTTATTCACTTTTGGATCTTTACCATTCGTTTGATTATAGGTTCCCAGTTTAAAAAACAATCCTTCGTCTGAATATGCTTTCTCTCGTTCTACACCATCTTGACCAATTGGCACAAATAAATTTTGAACTTGTTCTGGTATATCAGAAGGTTTCGAATACTCAGAAGAAATAAGATTCTTTGTGAATGTTTTTGTCTCATGTCCCTCACTCGTAAAAGTTAGATACATCATACCTTCTTCTATTTTTACCTCATAACTGAACTCCTCTCCTAAAGCAATCCCGTCTTTTGGTTCTTCTGGATAGACATCTATATCGGTCCCTACAACAGAAAAATCATATCCCCAAATTGGATAAGAAAAATCCCATCTCTTTGAATTATCATCACCTGATGTATTTATTTCATAATTCCAAAAAACAGATCCTTTCTCGTGTCCAGGAAACTTTTTGTAAAATATTTTAAGCGGCTCATTTTCGTGACCGTCTGCACTATGTATTTGCCCAACAACCACAGAATATGAAGCTGCAACACGTGCATCTCCTGTTGTAGATACATTTGTGACTTTCAGAGTTGCATTCATTTTAGCATCGGTTAATGCAGACCACTTTTTTAATTGGGCTAATTCAGTTCTTGTATTATTAGAAGTACCATGTGTGTTTCCAGCATTAGGAGATTTAAATACTACCCAATCTACTTTGTCTTCAGTAGCCGCATAAAAGAAATTTTTGTTCTCAAAATTGGTCGCCTGACCAACATTAGATCCATCACCTAAAATTAAATTCCAATGCTGAAAGAATGGAATTACATCGTTAGCCGTTTTATTTTGATTTTTATTTTCTGAACAAGCAACTACAATCAAAACTCCACTTACTAATAAGAGTGTCTTTGCAATAACTGTTTTTAATGTTTTAAACTTCATATATTTTAGTGTTATGTTTTTATTTTATAACTAATTAAATTTCTTCTAATAAATTTTAATGGGTAACCGAAAGTTCATAATACTTTATATATGACTCCGCATCGGCGCTTCTAGAGTTTAAATAATTTC
>MPDD01000007.1 GCA_001874265.1 Bacteroidetes bacterium MedPE-SWsnd-G1
GGCTACCAAAAAATGATAGCCGCTTCTAAATATAATTTAATAAAAAACTATTTCAATTCTCCAGGACGTGCCGAATACGTAACTTTTAATGCATTGATTTCTCTTAACTCCTTTTTAATGTCATTAATAGTACCAACACTACAGTTCTCATCTGCTTTTATCATGGTTGTCATATAATCACGCTCGTCTTCGTTAATTCCTTCACGAGCAGCAAAAATAAAACTTCTTACTTCCTTTACATCCGATATCTTATCGTTCAATTGAATCTTATCTCCTTCTCCGTAGGCATCTTTATCTTGAGCTTCACCTACATAGATATAACTAATCAATCGTTTGTCTTGTAATTTTTTAATTTCCGTTGCATTTGGAATTTGCTGTGCTACCATAACAGTAGTTTCACGCATTGTTGTTGCAACCATAAAAAAGAACAATAACATAAATACAATATCAGGTAACGACGCCGTATTAATTGGCGGCAATCCTTTTTTCTTTTTGCTAAATTTAGACATGTATTCTTTTTTTAATTAATTGTTTTCTGATTCAGAAATAATCTCAGGGTACATTGCACGAATTCTTTTAATCTTCGATTTAATAGACTCATTAGCTTTATCCTTTTCCAAGGCAATTACTAAATCTGAATATGAAATTCCATATTCCTCTTGAGATAATCTATTTCTTAAAGTTGTATACGCTGCTCCTAACTCATTCTGAACTTTAATAAACATACCGTACGACGTACTCCTGTCTGTTTTTAAAGAAATTACAGCTTTATTAGGATGATCTGATGATTCCGGGTCTTTTGCCCCTTGACACCAATCACATTCCTTTCCAACTTCTTCTCCAAAAGGAATTATTGCATTACCTATTCCTCCTCCGTTATCAATAAAATCCATTGCCATTTGGCGAACATCTTTTACTTCTTTGTAATCGCCTTCTATTAAAAGGTCATCATTCTTATTAAGAATAACTTCGAATACGTTCTTTTCTTTAATAACTGGCGGTGGTGGCGCATCTATTGGTTGCTTCTCCGGCAACCTACGCGAAATTCCTGCATCAACATCCATCGTTGTCGTTACTAAGAAAAATATCAATAGTAAGAACGCGATGTCGGCCATAGAACCTGCGTTAATTTCTGGTGTGTCTCTTCTTGCCATGTCCTAAATTAATTTTTAGCAAACATATCCTTTACAGACCCCCATAATACTGAAGCCAAACCAATCGCTCCTAAAAAGTAGGAGAAAATGATAAGTGCACCTGCATTTTTAGAAATTGATCCCTTTTCACCAAATTCGATTACTTGTCCAAATTTGTTAGTTACTTCTCCATCACTAGATACAGAATATGCAATGATAAAAAACACCGCTAATAGTCCAACACTTAAAAGTGCCTTTTTTAATGCCGCACCGTTTTTCAACAGACCCAACAATGAGAATCCTACGGCTAAAACAGTCGTTACTACAAGCATTACTATAGTAAAGGAAACAAATGGATCTACAACACTAGTTTGCAATTCAGCATCAGTCTCAACAGCCTCACCACCCATAATAACTCTTACTAAAAGAATTATACCAATAATACCTAAAGCTGCGGCACCATATTTTGCTATTGTATAAAATTTATTTGTCATAATGTCTTATTTTTTGTGAGCAACCAAAAGGTCTACTAATGAGATAGAAGCATCTTCCATATTATTTACAATACTATCAACTTTTGCGATGATATAGTTGTAAAAAATTTGAAGTATAATTGCTACTACAAGACCAAATACTGTTGTTAATAATGCTACCTGAATACCACCTGCAACCGTTGCTGGAGACATTTCGTTAGATGCAGCAATATTATCAAATGCTTTAATCATACCAATTACAGTTCCCATGAACCCTAACATTGGTGCCAATGCAATAAATAATGTTAACCATGAGATGTTTTTCTCTAATAATCCCATTTGAACTCCACCGTAACCAACGATAGCTTTTTCTGCTGCTTCAACTCCGTCGTCAGAACGATCTAAACCTTGATAAAAAATAGCTGCAACAGGTCCTTTTGTATTTCTACAAACTTCTTTAGCTGCTTCAACACCTCCAGATGCTAATGCTTCCTCAACCGAACCAATTAACTTCTTAGTGTTTGTAGTTGCTAAATTCAAATATATGATTCTTTCAATAGCAATTGCAAGACCTAATATCAAAGCAATTAATACAATCCCCATAAAGAAAGGACCTCCTTGAATGAATCGTTGTTTTAGTTCTTGATGAAAACCTTTTTCGCCGTCAACTTGTTCTGTCTGTGTGTCATCCTGTGCATACGTTGTTTGCGTCGTTCCTAAAAACAATAATCCTGTAATTGCTAGGATAGTAAATAATTTTTTCATTGTGTAATAATTAATTGTTATTTTATTAAATTAGATTATGGGTTAAAGATATAACATTTTTGCAAAAAAACAATTTAGCGCGGAGAGAAAGGGATTCGAACCCCCGATACAGTTTCCCGTAAACACGCTTTCCAGGCGCGCGCCTTAAACCACTCAGCCATCTCTCCTAAATTGCAAAATTTTGCGATTGCCAAGTAACAAAAAAATGTTGGTTCGTGAAAGTTTTATTTTTAAATAAACAATAATTAAAACTTCACTAAGACTTTAATAAAAATCAATCTTTTTATTGTCAATTGTTTAACGATTTTCTTAAATCTCAATTATTCTTCTAAGCAATTTCAAAACTGCGATCTTTTAACGCATCATTTCACCTCTTAATGGTGTTTCAAAAACCTCTTTAAATTGAGTATTCGGAATTTTTTCACCTAACAGATACATTAATTTAGCCAAAGCACTTTCAGTTGTTAAGTCTTTACCGCTTATCAAGCCTATTTTTTTTAACTGAACACTTGTTTCATATAAACCAAGTACAACACTTCCACTTGTGCACTGCGTAGTATTAACAATTTTAATGCCACGTTTTATGGCATCTCTTAGAGCATTCACAAACCATTTATCTGTAGGTGCATTTCCTGATCCAAAGGTTTCCAATACTACACCTTTTAAACCATCAATTTCTAATACGCTACGCACCACCTTTTCAGTAATTCCTGGAAATAGTTTCAACAAAACAATATTCTCTTCTAATCGCTTTCTAATTTTAATTTTTTTAAACCTTCTATTTTGTAATAATAGGTTCTCACTAAATTTAAGATGAACCCCACTTTCACCCAATGCTGGATAATTCGGAGAAGCGTATGCCTCAAAATTTTCCGCACTGACTTTTGTAGTTCTATTTGCTCTGTACAATTTATATTCGAAATACAAGCAAACTTCTGAAATTATAGGCCTTCCTTTTTTCTGAGCAGCCGCGATTTCCAAAGAAGTTATAAGGTTTTCTTTTGCATCTGTTCTTAAATCTCCAATTGGTAATTGTGAACCTGTAAAAATTACTGGCTTTGATAAGTTTTCGAACATAAAACTAATTGCAGATGCTGAGTATGACATTGTATCCGAACCATGCAACACCACAAACCCATCAAAATTGGAGTAATTATCTTCAATTACTTCGGTAATTGTAATCCAATGTTTAGGATTCATATTTGAAGAATCTATTGGCTCTTTAAATGTATAACTTTCGATTTCACAATTTAAATGTTTCAATTCTGGAATATGTGTAAGTAATTTATCAAAATTAAATGCTTTCAAGGCTCCAGTTTCAAAATCCTTTGTCATACCTATAGTACCTCCAGTATAAATGAGTAGAATCTTGGGTTGTTTTGCCATTTTGTCGTTAATTTTGAATTGGAATACTTTATGCAGTAAAATTACGTATTAATAATAATTAAATTGAAACTCTAAAAATATTAAATATGGTAATAGGATATATAATTTTTGGTGTAATTGCATTGGCAGGTTGGATGGTGCAATCCAAATTAAAAAGTAAATTCAAAAAATACTCGAAATTGACATTGCAAAATGGAATGTCAGGAAGAGAAATTGCCGAGCAAATGCTAAATGATCATGGGATTTATGACGTACAAGTTATATCTACACCAGGTCGATTGACAGATCACTACAATCCAAAAGATAAAACTGTAAATTTAAGTGAGGCCGTTTACAATCAAAGAAACGCTGCGGCTGCCGCCGTTGCGGCTCACGAAGTTGGGCATGCCGTTCAACATGCAACCGCGTATTCATGGTTACAATTCAGATCTAGTTTAGTGCCAATGGTTGGTATTGCCAGCAAACTTTCAATGTGGGTAATTATGGCCGGTATATTCTTTCAGTCATTCCCGATCTTATTACCACTTGGAATCGTATTATTTGCAGCAACAGTGTTCTTCAGCTTTGTTACATTACCAGTAGAATACGATGCAAGTAATAGAGCCTTGGCCTGGCTAGGAGATAAAAACATGTTAACGCAAGAAGAGCAAGCTGGCGCACATGATGCTTTAAATTGGGCTGCGCGGACATATGTAGTTGCTGCACTCGGCGCCCTTGCTACACTAGTATACTATATAATGATATACGCAGGACGAGATTAATTACAAACTAATTTGTCTGTCAATATGTTGATCTAGCGATATAAAAGTTTCAGTTCTAGCAACTCCTTTTATATTTTGAATCTCAACGTTTAACACATTCATTAAGTGTTCATTGTCTCTACAAAGAATCTTAATAAAAATAGCATAATTCCCCGTGGTATAATGACTTTCAATTACTTCGGGGATTTCCTTTAGTCTTTTTATTGCTGCCGAGTTTTTACTAGCAGCATCCAAAAAGATTCCAACAAAGGCCAATGTTTTATAACCAAGTACTTTCGGATTCAATACAAATTTTGAACCAGCAATTAATCCTGAGGCCTCCAATTTTCTCAAGCGTTGATGTATAGCAGCGCCTGAAATTCCAACTTCTCTAGCTATACTTAAGATTGGTGTACGTGCGTCGTCAATTAACTTTTTTAAAATAATCTTATCTATACCATCAATATGTAAGGACTTATCTTTCATTCGAGTTGAATTTGAAATCAAAAATAAAAAAATAAAGGATATGATTTCTCATATCCTTTATTCTATATTATAATTTGAAACTAAAACTAAGCTTGCATTTCAAAATCTTCCATAAACTTCGTTGTATAATTTCCTGCAACATAATCAGGATTATCCATCAATTGTCTGTGGAAAGGAATCGTAGTTTTAATTCCCTCAATAACAAACTCATCTAAAGCTCTCTTCATTTTATTAATCGCCTCTTCCCTTGTTTGTGCTGTTGTAATCAACTTTGCAATCATAGAATCGTAATTTGGAGGAATGCTATACCCGGCATATACATGCGTATCCAATCTCACTCCATGACCTCCCGGTGCGTGTAAAGTTTCAATTCTACCCGGTGAAGGTCTAAATCCGTTATGTGGATCTTCTGCGTTAATTCTACATTCGATTGAATGTAATTTTGGCTCATAATTTTTTCCAGAAATTGGAACACCTGCAGCCACTAATATTTGCTCACGAATCAAATCAAAATCAATTACTTGTTCCGTAATTGGATGCTCTACTTGTATCCGTGTATTCATTTCCATAAAATAGAAGTTACGGTGCTTGTCAACTAAAAACTCAACAGTACCTGCTCCTTCATATTTAATATATTCTGCTGCTTTCACAGCTGCTTCTCCCATATCCTTTCTTAACTTTTTGGTCATAAAAGGAGAAGGAACTTCTTCTGTTAATTTTTGATGACGTCTTTGAACAGAACAATCTCTTTCAGATAAATGACATGCTTTTCCATAAGAATCTCCAACAACCTGAATTTCAATATGGCGTGGTTCTTGAATCAACTTCTCCATATACATGGTATCGTCATTGAACGAAGCCATTGATTCTTGGCGAGCATCATCCCATCCTTTTCTAAGACTTTCTTGTTCCCAAACTGCACGCATACCTTTACCTCCACCTCCAGAAGTTGCTTTTAGCATAACGGGATACCCCATTTCTTCTGCTAATTTTTCAGCATCTTCATAAGTATCAAGAACACCATCAGAACCAGGAACAACAGGAACACCAGCTTCTATCATAGTTGCTCTAGCTGAGGCCTTGTCTCCCATTCTATTAATCATTTCGGCAGAAGCACCAATAAATTTAATATTGTGCTCTTCACATATCTTAGAAAATTTAGCATTTTCTGACAAGAATCCATAACCTGGATGTATAGCATCTGCATTTGTGATCTCAGCTGCTGAAATAATATTAGAAATCTTTAAATAAGATTCTGAACTAGGCGCTGGACCAATACACACTGCCTCATCGGCAAATTTAACATGTAAACTATCAGCATCTGCAGTTGAATAAACCGCTACAGATTTTATCCCCATTTCTTTACAGGTTCTAATAACTCTTAGAGCTATTTCACCTCTATTTGCAATTAATATTTTTTTAAACATAACTCAATTGAATTAGAAGTTTATAAATTTAAACTTCAGAATTAATAGCAAACTAACTATGATGGATCTACCAAGAATAAAGGTTGCCCAAACTCAACTGGTGAAGATTCATCTACCAACACCTTTACAATTTTACCAGATACTTCTGATTCAATTTCATTAAATAATTTCATTGCCTCAACAATACAAACAACTGTATCTGCTTGTACTGTATCTCCAACCTCAACAAAATTCGGTTTATCTGGAGAAGGTCTTCTATAGAACGTTCCAATAATTGGTGATTTTATTTCTATGTATTTAGAATCATCACTACCTGCTGCAGGAGCTGCATCTGCTGGAGCCGCTGCTGGTGCCGCAGCCGGCGGCGCTGTTGGCGCAACTGCCATAGGTGCTGCTTGAGCCATCATTGGTGCTTGATGCACAATTGTTGTTTCAGGAGCACTAGATCCTGCCTTAATCGTGATTTTAAAATCTTCTCTTTCTAATTTAACTTCGTTAACTCCAGATTTGGAAACAAATTTAATTAGGTTTTGAATATCCTTTAATTCCATAAAATATAATTTTTACGTTGATTTTTTTTATCTATTATTATGAATTGTATGCCCATTTAAAATAAATAGACCCCCAAGAGAACCCTCCACCAAAAGCAGCAAATACAATAGTATCTCCTTTTTTTAATTGAGATTCGTAATCAGCCAAAAGTAATGGTAATGTTGCTGAAGTTGTATTTCCATATTTTTCAATATTTATCATAACTTGCTCTTCTGCTAAACCAATTCTGTTTGCCGTCGCGTCTATAATTCTTTTGTTAGCTTGATGTGCAGCCAACCAATTTACATCTTCTTTTGTTAGATTATTTCTGTCAAGTATTTTCTCACTTACATCAGCCATATTAAATACCGCATTCTTAAATACAGTTTTTCCATCTTGATGCGCAAAGCACTCATGTGCTCCGAAAACCTCTCCTTTTTTAAGCGGATTAACAGATCCACCTTTAAGCACTCTTAAAAATTCTCTACCAGAACCATCTGTTCTTAAATATTCATCTTGCAATCCTAACCCTTCTTCATTTGGTTCAAACAATACGGCTCCAGCTCCATCTCCAAAAATGATACATGTTGCTCTATCCGAATAATCGATCATTGAAGAGTTCTTATCCGCACCTATTAAAAGGACTTTCTTATACTTTCCCGATTCAATAAAACCAGAAACAACAGACATTCCGAATAGAAAACTCGAACAAGCCGAATCCATATCAAATGCAAAAGCATTTGAAGCTCCTATTTCATGTGCAACATATGCACCTGTACTAGCAGCTTGCATATCTGGTGTGGCAGTTGCCACAATTACTAAATCAATTTCTTTGGGATCTAATTGAGATTTCGACAACAAGTCTTGTGCTGCCTTTATGGCTAGGAATCCTGTTCCTTTACCATCCTCTTTTAAAATTCTTCTTTCTTTAATTCCTGTACGAGTGACAATCCATTCATCATTCGTCTCTACCATCGTTTCCAAAATCTTATTCGTTAACACGTATTCTGGAAGATATTTTCCTACGGCTGTAATGGCTGCAGTTAATTTAGTCATACTTGAAAAAAATTTTACTTATAAAAGTGTGTCAAAGTAATGAAAATTATTTTTAAAAAAAGCCAAAAGCAATCAATTTTCATTCATTTTTGATTAAAAAGCATAAAAAAACCCTCAAATATGAGAGTTTTTTACATTTTTTATGTTTTTGCTATTTATGCTTCAGCAGCTGTTGCATCTATAACAATTTGCCCACGATAGTATAATTTTCCTTCGTGCCAATGTGCTCTATGATATAAATGCGCTTCTCCTGTTGTCGGATCTACAGCAACCTGAGGAACTGAAGCCTTGTAATGAGTTCTTCTTTTGTCTCTTCTTGTTTTCGAGATTTTTCTTTTAGGATGTGCCATTTTTATTCGTTTTTATTCGTTTTTAATTCTTTTAACTTTGCCCATCTAGGGTCTATAGTTTCTTTTACTTCTTCTTTTTTCTTTTCAAATTCTTTCAACTTTTCCAATACTTCTGATTCTAATGTCCCATCCTCAATTCCTGGATGTACCTTTTTAATAGGTAAAGACAATACTACCATTTCATACATAAACTGAGCGCCATTTAATTGATAACTATTATGAGGAATAATTAAAATCTCATCATTATCGTCATCATATTCATCGCCAAACTTTACAATTAAAGATAGTTGTCCGTTAACTTTCAATTCAAAAGGTTCTCCTGTAACGTCGCAAGCAACAATAACCTTACCCTTAGAATTAAATTCGAGATTAAACATGTTGTTTTTTTTCTCGAACAATAAATCAACTTTCAATTCAGCCGTATCAAACTCATCGTATTGAAAAAACTCAAAGAACGTGTTATCAATTTGATAACTGAATTGATGTTTTCCTAACTTTAATCCTATAAAAGATATTTCAAATTCTTTTAAGTCTTTCATTTCGAACATCAATTTGAGCGTGCAAAGATAAAAAAATAACTGTAAAAACTAACTCAAAGTTTATTTTTTATTTTCTCTTTGAAACTTTTAACACATTTTGAGTTAACTCCTTAAAATTGACTCTATTTCTATGTATTTCGATAGCACTAAATAAAGCTGCTTTAAAAGAACTTTCATCTGCCATTCCCTTACCAGAAATATCAAATCCTGTCCCATGGTCGGGTGATGTCCTTACTTTATCTAATCCCGCTGTATAATTAACTCCATTTCCAAAAGATAATGATTTAAACGGGGCCAAACCTTGATCATGATACATCGCTAACACTGCATCGAAATTTTTATATGCTTTCGACCCAAAAAAACCATCAGCAGCATAAGGTCCATAGACTAATTTTCCTCCATCTTGAATTTTTTCAATGGTAGGTTTAATCACTTCTTCATCTTCTTTTCCTATTACCCCATTATCACCACAATGCGGATTTAATCCTAAAAAGGCTATTTTTGGTCTTTCTATACCAAAATCTTGCATCAATGAATTGTATAGTACATTCACTTTTTGAGTAATCAAATCTTCTGTTATAGCAGATG
Organism: Bacteroidetes bacterium MedPE-SWsnd-G1; assembly: GCA_001874265.1. Classification (GTDB taxonomy): domain Bacteria; phylum Bacteroidota; class Bacteroidia; order Flavobacteriales; family Flavobacteriaceae; genus Urechidicola. Next base: position 9,475 of record MPDD01000007.1, read on the forward strand.
AGATTTCTGAAACTGGAATATGCCCAGTTACTAAACCTACTTTTAACTCATCCGTCATTAAAATCATTAGACTGCTTCCATTTAATTCACTTTCCAAGTATTCTGTATGACCTGCAAAATGAAAATCGTCCGATTGAATATTCTCTTTATTAATAGGAGCTGTCACCAATGTATCTACAAAACCTTCTTTCAAACTCTTCACCGCCGATTGTAGTGAAAGAAAAGAATATTTTCCACCAATTTCATTACTATGACCAGGTGAAACCTCAACATCTTCTTTCCAAACATTTAAAACGTTAACCTTTCCATCGACAACTTGTTTTATATCAGAAATTACCTGAATTTGAATATTAGGTGAAACTTCTTTCTTATAAAACGATACTACCTTTGACGAACCAAATAAAATCGGCGTACAAAAATCTAACATTCGCTTGTCATTAAACGCTTTTAAAATTACTTCGATTCCAATTCCATTTATATCACCCAAAGAAATACCAACTTTTATTTTATCTGTCGCTTCCATTCACTCGTTTATGCTTAAATTTGAGACCTCAAAAGTAATCAATAAAATCGAGAATTATGTTTACCGGAATCATCGAAACCTTTGGAATTATTAAATCTATTGAGCATGAAAATACGAACGCTCATATTACTGTAAAAAGCGAATTTACTTCAGAATTGAAAATTGACCAAAGTGTTGCCCATAACGGCGTATGCCTTACAGTTGTTTCTGTAAAGGATGACGAGTATGTTGTAACCGCAATCCAAGAAACATTAGATAAAACAAATTTGAATACTTGGGAAGTTGGAGAATTGATTAATTTGGAGCGCGGAATGCAATTAGGGAATAGACTAGATGGTCATATTGTTCAGGGTCATGTGGATCAAACCGCAACTTGTACTGGAATAGAACCAATGGATGGCAGTCACTTATTTACTTTCGAATACGATAAATCTAACGGAAACGTAACAATTGAAAAGGGGTCTATCACAATAAATGGAGTTAGCCTGACTGTTGTAAATTCTAAAAACAATTCATTTAGTGTTGCTATAATTCCTTACACCATTGAACATACAAATTTCAAGAATTTTAAAATTGGAACAATTGTAAATTTAGAATTTGATGTTATAGGAAAATATGTTGCGCGTTTAATGCAACAATAAAATTAATCTTCCTTTTTTCGGAGTTTAGACACTCCTAACAATAATCCCGAAACTAATAAAAAAACCACACCTCCATCAATTGGAGCTAACCCTGGAGGGTTTGGTGGGTTACAAGGAGGATTCGTACAAGGTCCAGGACCACCGCCACCTGGAGGACCTTGAGCAAGACCATCTTCACTTGTCAATAAAACAAAAGTAAATACTGTAGCAATACAGTAAGACACTATCTTTTTCATTCTTCTTTTAATTGGGGTTAATAGAAGTCATAATTCACAAATATACATTTTATTAACCAACTAACAACAATCTAGTGATTTAAGACAAATTTTTACCCTATTTATATTTGACAAAATTAAGTTCTCTTTTTGGTTTCAAATACGACATTACTTGTCATCTTTTGACACTAAAGTCATGAAACAAAAAAGACTTGCAATCTCTTACAAGTCTTTTGTTTCAAATGTGGACCCACAAGGGCTCGAACCTTGGACCCCCTGATTATGAGTCAGGTGCTCTAACCAGCTGAGCTATGGGTCCTGAAACTGGGTGCAATATTACTATATTTTTACAATCTGTACAATATTTTGTTCATTAATAATTTCAACTTTTATGCAAATAGTAAATAATCACTACATTAGCTAAAAAGACCTATTATGAATAAAAACTTATACTTCCTACTTTTATTAATTGTTAGCTTTAGTTTATCCACTTTTAGCCAAAATAGAGGTGATAAGTTTGGAGACCATATGAGATATGGCGGTAGTGTTAATCTAGGATTTAGCAATAATTTCACCACCATTGGAGTTGCTCCAAGTGCAATTTATGATTTTTATAATGGATTCAGTACAGGTGCTAGTATTAGTTACTATTATACCGAAAGAAAAGATACTTTTTTTGATTATAAATCAAATGTGATTGGAGGTAGTTTAATAACTATGTACAGTCCATTACCTTACATGCAGTTGTCCGCAGAATTTGAGCAATTAAATGTTAACAGAACTGAAGGAATTATTGATATAGATCCTTATTGGGTTTCTGGACTTTATTTAGGAATTGCATATTTCACGGGGAATGTTTCTTTGGGAATAAGATATGATGTTTTATATGATGATGGACCTAGGGGCAGTATTTATGGGTCGGCAATTTCTCCTGTACTTAGAGCTTATTTCTAAGCCAGACTTTTTGACATTCTCTTTTTAAAATTAGGGTAGAAACTTGGACCGCTAATTTTTCAATATCTGAGCCATCCATTTTTTTTATTTCCGATTCTGAAATATCTATACGATATAATAGATTAAGATAATCGGCAAAATTTCTGTTTATCAAATTATAGATAATAGTGATCAACCTATTTTGTAATTCATTCGCTTTAACGGTTGATTCGATCTCATCAGGAATACCTAAGAATCGGAAATCCTTATTCAATTGTTCTAATAAATTAGGATACAAATTATCTGATGCAATTTTATCTATAAATTGTAGAGACGTTTCTTCCTTAGACATTTCTTTCCATCAAGTTTTGACCAAACTGTTTCAAAAACTCCTTCTTTTCAGGCGCGATATCAATCTGTTTCAAATTTTCAAATGCCAAATGTGTGTAGTTTTTAATCTCTTCTAAAGTCGCTTTCGAAGCACCTGAAGATTCAAAAATACGCATAACTTGATCAATTTTGTTACTGTTCTCTTTCAACTTTGAACAATACAATTCTTTCAAAATAAGTTTATCTGAATTTTCGGCATTCATTAAAGCTGTTAAATACAAAAATGTTTTTTTATTCTCAATGATATCGCCTCCGACTTGTTTTCCAAAAGTTTCTGGATTTCCGAAAGTATCAAGGTAATCATCTTGTAATTGAAAAGCGATACCTAAATTAAGTCCAAACTCATACACTTTTCGAGCATTTTCACTATCTGCATTGGCTATAATGGCACCAAACTGCATAGCACAGGCTATTAAAACAGATGTCTTTAAAGAAATCATTTTAATATACTCCTCAATAGTTACGTCATTTCGAGTTTCAAAATCAACATCTAATTGCTGACCTTCACAAACCTCAAGAGCCGTTTTACTAAACAACAGCATTAATTGCTTAAATGTCTTAGGCTCATATTTATCAAAGCATTGATACGCCATAATCATCATGGCATCACCAGAAAGAATACCCGTGTTTACATCCCATTTTTCATGCACCGTTGCATTTCCTCTACGTAACGGAGCATCATCCATAATATCATCATGAATCAAGGTGAAATTATGAAAAACCTCAACCGCAAGTGCAGCATCCATTGCCTTTACATAATCTTCACCAAAAGAATCTGCAATCATTAGGGTTAATAAAGGTCTAATCTTTTTTCCTCCCAATCCCAATATATAGGTAATAGGGTCGTACAAATTCTTAGGCTCTTTACTTTTAATTTTTGTCTCTAAAAACTGTAAGAAATCTAACTTTAATTCGGCTATCACAATATTATTTTTTTGTAAAAATACTTCTTGACATAATATTAATGTTAAAAAATTGTAAAAACTTTGGAAACTTTTTGTGTGTTAAAAGTTTCCAAGTTACATTTGCCTCGTTATTTAACAACACATGAAAGAAAAAATTTTAGAAAAAGCCGGTGAGTTATTTATAAAATATGGCTTTAAAAGTGTTACTATGGATGAGATTGCCGATCAAATGGGAATCTCTAAAAAAACCATTTACACGCATTTTAAAAACAAAACATTACTTGTTAAGGAAACAGTGATGTCTTTTTTTGATATGATTGCACACGGTATTGATTGTATTTGCGAAACTCAAAAAGACCCTATCGAAGAGCTGTTTGCAATTAAAAATTATACCCATGAAAATTTAAAAGATGAATCCTGTTCATCTCATTACCAATTACAAAAATATTACCCCGCAATTTTTCAAACACTAAAAACAAGACAATTAGAATTGATGAAAAGTTGTGTGAAAGATAATTTAGAAAGAGGAATAGCATTAGGACTATTTAGAGATGATTTAGATATCGATTTTATTGCACGAATATACTTTACTGGAGTTGTCGGAATTAAAGACGAAGAAACATTTTCTCCAGAAGAATTTAATTATCAATATTTATCAAGCACCTATTTAAACTATCATATCCGTGCAATTGCTACAGAAAAAGGAAAACTAAAACTAGAAAAACTATTATTGAAAAATGAAAACTAAACTATTACTACTAATCACCTTATTATCCGTTACCCTTTATGGCCAAGACGTTGAAAAAACAACGTTTAGTCTAAATGAAGCCGTTGCCTATGGAATGGAAAATGCTTATGAAATTGACTATGCAAATAAGGATGTAGAAATCGCCGAACAAAGAGTACGTGAAACTACAGCAATAGGGCTACCACAAGTTAATGGAGCTGTAGATTATCAAAATTATTTAAAACAACCAGTATCTTTATTGCCAGCAGCTGCCTTTGACCCATACAATCAAATTAGAGATTTAGATGACTATTACCAAGTAACACCTGTTCCTGGCAACCCAGTACCAGGAGCCCCTGAAGGATTTATTCCGATTAATTTTGGAACAAAACAAAATATTTCAGCTTCCGTAATACTAAATCAACTAATATTTGATGGCTCATATTTAATTGGCTTAAAGGGTGTAAAAGTATATCTAAAACAAGGAGAAAATGCCAAGTCAAAAACAGAATTTATTGTAAAACAAACAATAACGAATGCTTACACTTACGTGTTGCTTGTTGAAGAAAACTTGTCAATTCTAGAAAAAAACAAAACTGTTTTAGAAAGCAACTTAAATCAAACCTTAAAACTGGTAGAAAACGGTTTTAGTGAAGAGCAAGATGCACAACAACTTCAGTTAACTCTATCTGCAATTATTAATGAAATAAATAGTACAAACAGAGTAAAAGCTTCAGCATATAAACTTTTAAATCTTGGTTTAGGACTGGATATAAATACACCAATTACTTTGACTGAAACGTTGGAATCTTTATTAGTCTCAAATCTAAATTTAGGTTTAACTTCTCAAGATTTTGATATTACCAACCATATTGATTACCAAATTGCGAATACGAACAAAGAATCATCAGAATTACTTATGCGATTTGAAAAAAGCAAGTACCTACCCTCTTTGAACGGATTTGTAAATGTAGGAACCGCCGCTAACAATGATCAGTTCCAGTTTTTTAATAACGACCAAAAATGGTTTGCTTCTTCTGTACTTGGCGTAAATTTATCTGTCCCTATTTTTAGCAGTTTTAGTAGAGATGCAAAAACGCAACAGGCTAAAATAGATTTATTAAAAGCAGAAACGCAATTAACGGAAACAGAACAACGCTTAACGGTAGAACTACAAGATGCGCGAAATGATTATCAATTTGCCGTTGAAAGTTATAATATCTCTAAAGATAATATGGCATTGGCCGAGAGCATTGAAAGCAAGGAAAATACCAAATTTTTTGAGGGCGTCTCAACAAGTTTCGACTTAAGTAACGCTCAAAACCAATTGTATTCTAGACAAAGAGAATACTTAGAATCTATACTCTATTTAATAAATTCTAGAGTAACCTTAGAAAACGCATTAAACATAAAATAAAACTACTAAATAACTTGAAAATGAAAAATATACTAACTATCGCAATCTTATCACTTTTGATAATTTCATGTGGCCAAAACGCATCAAATTCTATTGATGAAATAGTTGCAGAAAGTAATCCTGAAGCACTTAAAACCAAGCGAAATGAATTGAAAAAAATTCAGCAACAAAATGCAACCGATCTTAAAAAAATAGAAGATGAATTAGCTAAACATAGTGCTGATGCTAAAAACCCATTAGTAACTTCTTTTACTACAGCAACAGTAGAATTTAAGCATCATCTAGAAATTCAAGGGAACGTTGTTACCAAACAAAATATTCTAATTTTTCCAGAACATGCCGGGCTTTTGACAAATGTATATGTTAAAGAAGGACAGAAAGTTATACGAGGTCAAGAATTGGCAAAAATAGATGATGGCGGTCTTAGTCAACAATTACTTCAATTAGAAGCGCAAACGGCTTTAGCAAAAACTACCTACGAACGTCAAAAAAGACTTTGGGAACAAAAAATCGGTTCTGAAATCCAATACTTACAGGCTGAAACTTCTTATACAGCCCAAAAGAATGCTACCGAACAAATGAAAGTTATGCTTTCTAAAACCATCGTAAGAGCTCCATTCTCTGGAGTAATTGATGATGTCTTAACGGAACAAGGAACTGTCGTTGCTCCTGGTCAATCTCAATTAATGCGTATTGTAAATTTAGACAACATGTATATTGAAGCAGAAGTTCCAGAAAACAACTTACGAAATATTAAAAAAGGGAAATCGGTTGAAGTTTTCTTCCCTGTTTTAGGAAAGACAATTCTCACAAAAGTGAGACAGGTTGGTAACTATATCAATCCAAGTAATAGGTCTTTTAAAATCGAAATCGGTATTCCGAATAAAGATGGAGAAATTAAGCCTAATCTTACAAGTCGCTTAAAAATTAACGATTACACCAATGAAAATGCCATTTTAATTCCTCAAAGCATTATAACTGAAAATGCTAATGGCGAACAATATGTATATACCATTACAGATAAAAACGGAGATAAAGGAACTGCTAAAAGAGAGATTATCGAAACTGGTAAAACCCAAGGAGATTTTATTGAAGTGCTAAGCGGAATTAAGGTTGGTGATGAAATAATTGAAGAAGGAGCGAGAAATGTGAACGAGGGGCAAATTGTAAAGGTGCTGACTAAATAAAAACTGCTATGACTGACAAACAAAAAAAGTTAGATAAGGAATTTGGTCTGTCTTCATGGGCCATAAATAACAAAACAACTATATATGTTGTAATTGCCTTGATTCTGTTTTTAGGATTCTCTGCATACCAAAGTATGCCAAGAGAAAGTTTCCCAGAAATTAAAGAAACAAAAATTTACATCAATTCTATATTCCCTGGAAATACAGCTGAAGACATTGAAAAATTAATTACCGACCCGATTGAAGATAAATTAAAAACGGTTAGTAATGTTGTAGAAATTACTTCTACATCTCAAGAAGATGTTTCTATGGTAATTGTAGAATTCGACGAAAACATTTCTGTTGAGGCCGCGAAACAAAAAGTAAAAGATGAAATAGATACAGAAACATCCGGAGAAGATTGGCCTACATTTAATGGAGCTAAAGTTGAGCCAAATGTGTTTGACTTAAGTATGTCTGAAGAAATGCCAATTTTAAATATTAACATTTCCGGAGACTACCCTGTAAAGAAACTAAAAGAGTTTGGAGAATACTTAGAAGATGAAATAGAAGGACTTGACGAAATTAAACAAGTTGATATTCGTGGAGCTCAGGAAAAAGAAGTTGAAGTAGCAGTAGACATTTATAAAATGATGGCGGCTAAAGTAAGTTTCAACGATGTTATGACTGCTATTCAAAATGGAAACACAACTATGTCTGCCGGTAATTTAATTGCCAGTGGTCAGAGAAGAACTATTAGAATTATTGGTGAAATTCAGGATCCATCGGAATTAGAAAACTTTGTAGTAAAATCTGAATTCAACAACCCTATTTATCTTCAAGATATTGCTAAAATAGAATTCAAAGAGAAAGAACGTACTACATATGCTCGTGAAACTGGAAACAGTGTGGTAATGCTAGACGTTAAGAAAAGAGCAGGAAAAAACATGGTTGCCGCAGCTGAAAAAATCTATACAATTGTAGATGATGCCAAAGCAAATGTATTTCCGTCTAACCTTAAAATAACCGTTTCTAATGATCAATCAACCAAAACTATTGGTCAGGTAGATGACTTGGTAAACAATATCATCTTCGGAATTATTTTGGTTGTAGGTGTACTTATGTTCTTTTTAGGGTTTAGGAATGCATTGTTTGTTGGGTTTGCGATTCCTATGTCGATGTTCATGTCCTTAATGATATTAAGTACCTTAGGATATACCATGAATACCATGATTCTTTTTGCCCTAATTATGGGGTTAGGAATGTTGGTGGATAATGGAATTGTAGTTGTAGAAAACGTCTATCGTTTAATGGATGAAGAAGGTATGTCTCGTGTTGATGCCGCTAAAAAAGGAATTAGTGAAATTGCCTTTCCAATTATTATTTCAACTGCCACAACAGTGGCAGCCTTTGTGCCTCTTGGCCTTTGGCCAGGATTAATGGGACAATTTATGATCTATTTCCCAATAACACTTTCTGTGGTTCTTGGTTCTTCATTGTTCGTAGCAATTTTCTTTAATTCGGTATTGGTATCTCAGTTTATGAAAACTGAAGATAAAGAAATGCCTTTAAAGAACATTATTGCTATATCTGGAATCTTAATATTTCTTGGTCTATTCATTTTCTTTGTTGGAGGAAGTGCCAAACTGTTAGGAACTGTAATGATCTTTACGGCCGTTATGCTTTGGGTTTATCGATTCATATTAAGAAAAGCAGCGAACTTTTTCCAGAACAAAATCTTAACAAGATTAGAACGTGTGTATGAAAAAACACTGCGTGCAGCATTAAAAGGATGGAGACCATATGTTATAACAATAGGAACATTCATATTACTTTTTGTTGCCTTTGGAGGATTTGGAGCATCCGTTGCTTCTCAAAGGACTAAAATTGAATTTTTTCCAGATAACAAACCGAATCAAATTATAGTTTATATCGAATATCCACAGGGAACTGATATTGATAAAACAAATGTAATTACCAAAGAAATTGAGAAGCAGGTTTACTCCATTATGAATGCTGAAGACAATATGGACGGTGATTTTAACTATTTGGTAGAAAGTGTTGTTTCACAAGTTGGAGAAGGTGCAGGTAACCCTCAAACCGATGGAGGATCTACTGCAGAAATGCCTCATAAAGCGAAGATTACAGCTTCCATGAGAGAATATAAATATAGAAAAGGGCGAGATAGTGAAACTTTGCGTAAAACGGTGCAGGAAGCTTTAACGGGTATTTACCCTGGTGTTCTTATCTCTGTAGAAAAAGATGTAAACGGACCTCCAATTGGGCATCCTATAAATGTGGAACTGGAAGGTGAAAATTATGATGAATTGATCGTAACTGCAGAACGAATGCGTGAATTTATCAATTCAAAAAACATTGAAGGAATAGATGAAATCAAGATTGATGTAAATAAATCTAAACCTGCCATGTTAGTAGAAATTGACCGTAAAAAATCCGGAGAACTCGGTGTTAATGCTGGTCAAGTAGGACAACAACTAAGAAACTCTATTTTTGGAGCCAAGGCGGGAATCTATAAAGAAAGTGGAGAAGATTACGATATTTACGTTCGATTTAATGAAGAAAATAGATACAACACTTCTGCAATTTTCAATCAGAAAATCACTTTTAGAGACATGGCCTCCGGTAAAATCAAAGAGATTCCTGTTTCGGCTGTTGCAAAACAAAAGAACACCTCAGGTTTTAGTGCTATTAAGCATCGTGATCTTAATAGAGTAGTGACCGTATATTCTGCGCTTGCACCTGGCTATACAGATGCGACTGTAATTGTTGCTCAAATTCAAGAGGAAATGAAAACTTTTACAAACCTTCCAGAAGGTGTAAAAGTAGATTATACAGGTCAAATTGAAGAGCAAAATGAACAAATGGCCTTTTTAATGGGAGCCTTTTTTAAAGGATTGGCATTAATTTTCTTCATCTTAATTTTCCAATTTAACTCCGTTTCAAAACCAGCAATCATTATGGTGGCGATTTTCTTAAGTTTAATAGGTGTGTTTGGTGGAATTGTGATTACTGGTTCATCATTTGTTATTATGATGACTATGATGGGAATTATTTCACTTGCCGGTATTGTAGTAAATAATGGAGTTGTATTACTCGATTATACGCAATTACTTATTGACCGTAAAAAAGTAGAAGAAAATATTGGCGAAAATGAAAGATTATCAATCAATGGAATTTATGAAAGTATTGTAATTGCGGGTAAAGCTCGTTTAAGGCCGGTATTATTAACAGCAATTACAACTATTTTAGGATTGATTCCGTTAGCCATTGGCTTCAACATTAACTTTTATACGTTGTTTATCGAATTCAATCCAAATATTTACTTTGGAGGTGATAACGTTATATTTTGGGGTCCATTGGCATGGACAGTAATTTACGGACTGTTTATAGCCACCTTCTTAACTTTAATTGTGGTACCAATTCTATTTTATTTAATTAACAAATTTAAAGTTTGGCTAAATAAAAAAGGGATGGCAATCACCTCTTAATTCAATTTAAAAACCGAAGCAATTTGCTTCGGTTTTTTTATTCATAATTAAAACATCTTTCATTGCTTTTAGTTATTTTCGAACAATGATTTCTCAAAAGACATATACTGTAGATGAAGCCAAAAGAGCCATAGAACGCTACTGTGTATATCAAGAAAGGTGTCATAAAGAAATTGAAAAGAAACTTATCGCTTATAAAATGATTCCTGAGGTTAGAGATCATATTATTGTGCACCTAATAGAACACAATTTCTTGAACGAAGAACGTTTTGCAAAAAGTTTTACTCGTGGAAAGTTCAACATTAAAAAGTGGGGAAAACAACGTATTACTCGAGAATTGAAGTTTAGAGAAATTTCCGATTATAATATCAAATCCGCATTAAAAGAAATTTCAAATGAGGATTATCTTTTTACATTTAATGAATTAGCCGAAAAAAAGTTCGTATCAATTAATGAATCGAATCATTTCAAAAAAAAGAGGAAGTTATCAGATTATTTATTGTATCGAGGTTGGGAATCTCATTTAGTTTATGAAAAAGTAAACGAGCTTGTAAAATAATTCCACTAATTATGTACATTTGGAAACCACATTAAAATTAAAGTGTTTTCAAATGAAAAAATTCATCCTACTCCTAAGTATTCTTACTTTTACAATTGGTTTTTCTCAAGACAATTTAGACTTGTCTTATTACATTTCTGAAACCAATTTAGATCCTAATATCCCAACACCTGAAAGCGTAATCGGTCACCCTGTTGGAAAATGGCATATTACCCACGACAAACTAGCGCAATATATGTACGCTTTGGCTGATGCGTCTGATAGAATTACCATAGAAAATAGAGGTAAAACATTTGAAGACAGACCATTATTACTTCTTACAATCACTGCGCCAGACAACCATTCTAATTTAGAAAATATTAGAACGGCACATGTAGCACTAACTGAAAATGGATCAGAAAACTTAGATGTTGCAGAAATGCCAATTGTTGTTTATCAAGGGTTCTCTATCCATGGTAACGAGCCTAGCGGTTCTAACGCAGCATTGGTTGCCGCTTATTATTTAGCCGCGTCACAAAGTGAAGAAACTAAACAACTACTGAATGATGTGGTAATCTTATTTGACCCAGCGTTTAATCCAGATGGGTTACAACGTTTTGCATATTGGGCAAATACCAATAAAAACAAAAACTTAACGGCTGACGGGAATGACCGTGAATATGACGAAGTTTGGCCGGGTGGAAGAACTAATCATTACTGGTTTGATATGAATCGTGACTGGCTTCCTGTTCAACTGCCAGAATCTAGAGCTAGAATTAAATCATTTCATAAATGGATGCCTAATATCTTAACAGATCATCACGAAATGGGAACAAATTCAACATTCTTTTTTCAACCTGGAATTCCTAGTAGAACGCATCCTTTAACACCAAAATTAAATCAAGAATTAACCGGGAAAATTGGGAATTACCACGCAAAGACATTGGATAAAATTGGTTCACTATATTTTACTGAAGAAAACTATGATGACTTTTATTATGGAAAAGGATCAACATTTCCAGATGTAAATGGAAGTATCGGAATTTTATTTGAACAAGGAAGCTCTAGAGGTCATTTGCAAGAATCTAGCAATGGAGTCTTAACCTTTCCATTCACCATTAGAAATCAATACACTGCGGCAATGTCTACCTTAGAAGCTGCGCAAAATATGCGAGAAGAAATTCTTACGTACCAACGTAATTTTTATAAGAACGCACGTGGAGAACAAGAAAACAAAGCCATTATTTTTGGTGATGAAAAAGATGCTGCAAAAACATATCACTTAGCAGAAATTTTAAATCGTCATAAAATAAAATTTCACGAATTAAAGAACGATGTAACATTAAATGGAAAAAACTATAAAAAAGGATATAGTTATGTTGTTCCTAAAAATCAGAAAAACAATCGCTTAATTCAAGCAATGTTTGAAAAAAGAACCACTTTTCAAGACAGTTTATTTTACGACATTTCTGCATGGACCTTCCCTCTAGCCTTTAATTTAGATTATACAGAAGATGCATCTTTAAACAATGCAGGAGCACTAGTAGGTGATTTACAATTTAAACAAGGTAATGTATCGGAAAAAAGCGATTATGCTTACGTAATGGAATGGCATGAATACTATACACCACGATTGTTAAATCAATTATTAGAAAATGGAATTAGAGCCAAAGCATCTACGAAACAATTCACCACTAATAATAAATTGTACGATTATGGAACTATTCTTATTCCTGTTGAAAATCAAAAACTAAATTCTGACCAAATTTATGCGTTAGTTTCGAAACTTGCAGATGAAAACCATGTTCAAATTGACGGTTTACATACTGGATTGACTATTGGTATTGATTTAGGAAGTAATGGATTTAGAACTGTTCAAAAGCAAAAAATTGCCCTAATTGTCGGAGAAGGAATTTCCAGTTATGATGCGGGTGAAATTTGGCATTTATTAGACCAACGTTATGATATTTCAATAACAAAATTAGACACGCAACATTTATCAGGTGCAGATTTAAGTTCTTACACAACTATAATTGGAACCAATTTGCGTTACTTAACGAAATCAGCAACTTCAAACCTTAAAGAATGGATACAAGGAGGTGGAACCTTTATTGGTTACAGAAACACACTTAGCTGGTTAAACTCTCAAGAACTTGTCAAACTAGAATTTAAGAAATTTAGTAGAACTGCTACAAATATTTCTTTTGAACAAAGGAGAGATTATAGTGGCGCACAGAATATTGGAGGTGCTATTTTTCAAGTTGATTTAGATCTGTCACACCCGATTAACTTCGGCTACAAAAACGATCAAATAGCAATGTTTAGGAACACTTCTATTTTCATGGAAGCGGATAAAAATAGTTACAATAACCCAATTAGATATACTGACAATCCCCTATTAAGTGGTTATATTTCTAAACCAAAATTAGACAGTTTAAAAAACACGGTACCCTTTAAAGTTTCAAGATTAAGTAAAGGAAAAATATTGTCTTTTACAGACAATACCAACTTTAGAGCGTTTTGGTACGGAACCAACAAACTACTTATGAATGCTATTTTCTTTAATAGCATGATGTAATAATAAATTAACAACAAAAAAAGCAACCTAAACAGGTTGCTTTTTTTTGTTACAATGGTCTTGCACTTGTTAATCTGCTTGTTGTAAATATATCTGATGCCAATCGTGCATCGTGTTTTGAGAACTATATCCTTGTAAAGAACTCAATTGACTTTGTGTTAGATTTACTGTTAGAAGTACTCCGTTATTCATTAATCTTCTTAAATTTAAGTAAGCAGAACACTGTAAATTTTCCATTACTTCTTTCCATTGACTTTTTGTATATCCTACCGGAGTTGTATAATTTTGAGTTTGAATTAATCGTTGGATGTTATCATATGCGTCAAAATAAAAACGTTTCACTCTAGAAACCGTGCTTTTTACTTTTGAAATTTTTACTCCGTTCGAATTTGTTGATTTTTCAACTTCTTTATTCTTTCTTTTTCTTTGATAAGGAAACATAACTATAAGTTTTTAAGATTATTATAGTTCAAAATTACCTTGGATTACTGAAAGACAACACGACATTTCATGTCTTATCATCCAAAAAAAGACTCCCTAATTTACTAACTCCAATACTGTAAGAATAGGTCTATGATCAGAAGCAATACTTTCATCGATAACACGCGACTCAATTACACGCCATCTATGAGCTGGTCTAAATAAAACGTAATCTATTTTAATTCTTGGGTTATCTGCAGGATAAGTAAATTCAGAATTCTTATGTGATGCACTCCACTCTTCAAATAAAATCTGCATTGCCTCACTAGTTGGTTCCGCATTTAAATCTCCCGTAAGAATGGTTGGCATATCTGAATCTGAAAACAATTTGTTTAATGCTACAGCTTGATTAATTCTATCTGTGGAATCTTTGGTATGATCTAAGTGTGTTCCTACAAACCGAATTGTATCTCCACTTTTAAGTTGGACTTGAACTTCTAATGCGGCCCTCGGCTCTTTGTTTTCTCTGACCGGTAAAGCATGATTCTGAGTTGATAAAAATGAATAACGAGACAAAACACCTTCGCCGTAACCTCCACCATCAAAATCCATAGCTTTTCCAAAAAGTGGAGCCATTTTAGTTCTTAAACCTAATTCAGTTACCAAATCATAATTCCTTGCTCTCTTGGTTTTATTGTCTACTTCTTGTAAAGCAACTAAATCTGGTTGTACATCATTAATTACTTTCGCTAATAAATCTAAATCGAATTTTTTATCAGCTCCTACGGTTTCTCCATGATAAATATTGTAAGATAACACACGTACAATTTTTGTAGAATCTATTACCATTTGAGCTGAAATGTTAGCAAAACTTACAAGAAAAAAGATTTGCAGCAAAAATGATTTAAACGCTTTCATGAATATAAAAAATGAGAATTATTAAGAAATTAAAGGTAAACAATTATGTTTAGGAATAAGGAAAGCTTATAAACAAAAAAAGCATCTCAATTGAGATGCTTTTTGCGGTCTGGACGGGACTCGAACCCGCGACCTCCTGCGTGACAGGCAGGCATTCTAACCAGCTGAACTACCAAACCGTTGCTGTTAGCGGATGCAAATATACTCGTGTTTTTTAATTCTGCAAAGGAAAAATGAGAAAATTTATAAAAATCTTTGGCGACTAATTAAATACGAAATCAAGACTGTTTCAAATCCCTTTTGAATGTCAACCGGCACATAATCTATCTTATACTGCATACACTTCAATTTCAATTCATTAAAGTACCTATCAATACTTTCTTTGTATTGCTTTTGAATGGAATCTGCATATAAATTAATTTCCTCTCCAGTCTCTACATCTACAAATTTTTTAGGTCTATTGTCAAAATCAAAGTTTTTTTCAAACTTACCATCATAAGTATGGAACAAAACCACCTCATGCTTATTGTATTTTAAATGTCTTAAGGCCTCGAACAACTCTTCTTCTTTCTTATCGGACTGAAACATATCGGTAAATAAAAAAATTAATGACCTTCTATGTATTTTTTCCGCGATTTGATGCAATACTTTATATGTTTCCGTCGTCTTGTTAGATTTAGAAGACAACAAGTCTTCCAATTGCTTTAACAACATTCTTCTGTGTGCATCACTTCCCTTTTCTGGAGCATAATAATCAATTTGATCAGAATACACACTTAAACCAACAGCATCTCGCTGTCTTTTCAAAATCTCTAACAAGGCTGCCGACGCAATTGCAGAAAATCCTATTTTATTTAAATTAGAAATTGATGGCTTTTCTAAAACCGGAAAGTGCATAGAAGCCGAATTATCTATAATTATATGACAGCGCAAATTGGTTTCTTCTTCGTATCGTTTTACATATAACTTGTCCGTCTTTGCAAATAATTTCCAATCTATATGACGCGTACTTTCACCCTTATTATATAATCTATGCTCTGCAAACTCCACCGAAAACCCATGAAAAGGACTTTTATGCATACCAGTTATAAAACCCTCTACCACTTGTCTTGCAAGCAATTCAAGGTTTTTCAATTCAGAAATATGTTTTACCGATATTTTACTCATAGTAACAAATATAGTCAATTGTCATCCCTATGAAAAAGAGAGTCAAATTTTTAATAAAATTCTCAATAGATTTTAGATTCTTCATTACGTTCAGAATGACATAAAAAAAGGCTCAACTTTCGTTGAGCCTTCATTTATCTTTGGAGCCTGCTTTTTATAAAGCGGCATCAATTTTTCCAGTGTATGTTGTTTTTGGAGCAACACCAACTTGCTTATCAACAACTTCTCCGTTTTTGAATAACAATACAGTTGGAATGTTACGTACACCATATTTAGCAGCAAATTCCTGATTTGCATCAACATCAACTTTACCAACAACTGCCTTACCTTCGTAATCAGTAGCAATTTCTTCGATGATTGGCCCAACCATTCTACAAGGCCCACACCATGCTGCCCAAAAATCTACTAATACTGGTTTGTCTGACTTTAATACTACTTCATCAAAAGTTGCATCTGTTATTTCTAATGCCATAATTTTATTTTTAATCTGTTATTATTTCGTTTTTACATTGCAAAAATAGAAAAATTATCCCCTGAATTTTATGAATTTTATCAGTTTTATTTATAACAGTATTAAGGAAACTAATTTTATACTAACTAAAATATTGCTTTCGCAATAGCCTGGATATTGCTCGACTTACCCATAGAATAATAATGCACTCCTGGAACACCCGCGGCAATTAATTCTTTACTTTGTTGAATAGCCCATTCAATTCCAACTTGGCGCACTTCTTTATTATTTGAGCATTTTTGAACTTCTTTTATTAAGGCCTCTGGCACATCTAAGCTAAACACTTGAGGTAAAATTTGCATGTGTCTTTTTACCGCTACAGGTTTTATTCCTGGTAAAATTGGAACATTTATCCCCATTGCTTTTGCAGCATCACAAAACTCAAAGAATTTTTGATTGTCAAAAAACATTTGCGTAACCACATAATCAGCACCTGCATCTACCTTCTCTTTTAATCTCATTAAATCAGTTTGCATACTCGGTGCCTCCATATGCTTTTCTGGATATCCTGCAACCCCTACACAGAAACTAGACGTGTGTTTCGTTTCAATTTCATCATGCAAATAATTACCCTTATTCAATTCTGATATTTGCTTTACCAAGTCGCTAGCAAATGCATTTCCACCTTCTGTAGGTTTAAAATATTGTTCGTGTTTGGCGGCGTCACCTCTCAATGCCATGATATTATCAATCCCCAAATATTGACAATCTACCAAAACATATTCTGTTTCTTCTTTTGTAAAACCACCACATAATACATGCGGTACCGTGTCAACATCGAACTTGTGCTTTATTGATGCACAAATACCAACTGTACCTGGACGCATCCTCGTAACTTTACGCTCTAACAACCCATTCTCTCGTTTTACATAAATATATTCTTCTCTTGATGTTGTCACATCAATAAAAGGGGGTTGAAATTCCATCAAAGGCTCAATATTATCATATAAATCCTTGATATTTTGCCCCTTTACTGGCGGAACCACTTCAAAAGAAAATAAGGTTTTCCCGTTGGCATTTTTTATGTGATCTGTTACTTTCATTTATGCTGAATTTAGTTCAGTATCGTTTTATTTTATATGATGAGACACTTCGACAGGCTCAGTGTGACATTAACTATCTACAATATTCGGGTTTAACCATTTCTCGGCTTCTTTTAAATCTACTCCCTTTCTTGCTGAATAATCTGCTACTTGATCCTGAGTGATTTTTCCAAGTCCAAAATATTTCGCTTCCTTATTTCCAAAATAGTATCCAGAAACAGAGGCTGCCGGCCACATGGCCAAACTCTCTGTTAATTCAACTCCAATTCTTTCTTTCACCTTTAAAACTTCCCAAATCGTTAATTTTTCTGTGTGATCTGGACAAGCAGGATACCCCGGCGCAGGTCGAATACCTTTATATCCTTCTTTGATTAACTCTTCATTAGATAATTTTTCATTAGCAGCATAGCCCCAATAATTTGTACGGACTTCTTTATGTAAAAATTCTGCATAAGCTTCTGCAAAGCGATCTGCTAAGGCTTTTACCATAATGGCATTATAATCATCGTTCTTAGCTTCATAAGCCTCAGCTAATTCTTTAGTTCCAAATCCTGTTGATACACAGAAACAACCCATATAATCCTGAATTCCGGAATTTTTGGGAGCAATAAAATCCGCCAATGCAAAATTTGGTTTCCCTTCTCTTTTATCTAACTGCTGACGAAGAGTTCTAAAGATGTTTTTTTCATTTGAGGCGACTTCCACTTCGACATCGTCTTCATTAATTGTGTTTGCAGGAAACAATCCAAAAACTGCTTTCGTTTTAAGCAACTTCTTAGAAACAATTTCTTTTAACAATTTTTGAGCGTCTTCGTATAACTCCGTTGCTTGATCTCCTACCACCTCATCTGTTAATATAGCCGGAAATTTACCATGCAAATCCCAAGATCTAAAAAACGGGCTCCAATCTATAAATGGAAGCAATTGCTCTAATGTTATATGCTCTAAAACGTAGGTTCCTAACTTATTTGGTTTCGTAATTTCTGTAGTATTCCAATCTATTTTGAACTTTCTTTCACGAGCCTCATCTAAAGAAATCATTTTCTTTTTCTTAGTTCTCTTTAGGAAATTATCTCTAAACTCTTCATAGTCCGATTTCAATTCGGTTATATAAGAATCTGAATCTTCATTTAACAAATCGCCTGCAACTGTAACCGCTCTAGACGCATCATTTACATGGACAACTGCATTTTTATATTGCGGATCAATTTTCACTGAAGTATGAGCCTTAGAAGTTGTTGCTCCTCCAATCATCAATGGCAACTTAAAATTAAGTCTTTCCATTTCTTTGGCCAAATACACCATTTCATCTAATGATGGTGTAATCAATCCGCTTAACCCAATAATATCTACATTTTCTTCTTTGGCTTTTTCAATAATCTTTTCAGGTGGCACCATAACACCCATGTCAACAATTTCATAATTGTTACATGCTAATACAACTCCAACAATATTTTTTCCAATATCGTGTACATCACCTTTTACCGTTGCCAATAAAATTTTTCCGTTAGAATCAGACGAACCTTCGGTTCCCAAAGACTTCTTCTCTTCTTCAATAAATGGTAGCAAATGAGCAACCGCTTTTTTCATTACACGAGCGGATTTTACAACTTGCGGTAAGAACATTTTCCCTGCACCGAACAAATCACCAACAACATTCATTCCGGTCATTAAGTTCCCTTCAATTACGTGAATTGGTCTTTCTGCATTGCAACGTGCTTCTTCAACATCTTCTACTATATACTCATCAATTCCTTTTACCAAGGCCCTTGTAATTCTATCTTGTAAAGGCTCATCTCTCCAAGACAAATCAATAACAACTTCTTTCTTTGTTCCTTTTACCGTTTCAGCAAAATCTAACAAGCGTTCTGTTGCGTCATCTCTTTTATCTAGGATAACATCCTCAATACGCTCTAATAAGTCCTTCGGTATATCATCATAAACCTCTAGCATCGCAGGGTTCACAATTCCCATATTCATACCTGCCTCAATGGCATAGTATAAAAACACGGAGTGCATGGCTTCTCTTACTGTATTATTTCCTCTAAAAGAAAAGGACACGTTACTCACACCACCACTTACACTAACATGTGGTAAGTTTTGACGCACCCATCGCGTTGCCTCAATGAAATCGGTTGCATTTTTTCTATGCTCATCCATTCCCGTGGCAACTGGAAAAATATTTAAATCGAAGATAATATCTTCTGGTGGAAAATTTACTTTTTCAACTAAAACGTCATATGAACGTTTTGCGATTTCAATTCTTCGCTCATATGTGTCTGCTTGTCCAACTTCATCAAAGGCCATTACAATTACAGCTGCACCATAACGTTTTATTTTCTTTGCATGTTCAATAAACTCTGCTTCTCCTTCTTTTAAACTGATGGAATTCACAACACATTTACCCTGAACAACTTGCAACCCCGCTTCAATAATATCCCATTTAGAGGAATCTATCATTAACGGAACTCGTGCAATATCTGGTTCAGAAGCAATTAAATTTAAAAAGCGAACCATTGCTGCCTTTCCGTCGATCAAACCGTCATCCATATTCACATCAACAATCTGCGCTCCTCCTTCTACCTGATGACGTGCAATAGCCAAAGCTTCATCGAACTTCTCCTCTTTTACCAAACGTAAAAACTTACGAGAACCTGCTACATTAGTACGTTCACCAACATTAATGAAATTGCTGTGCTCGTCAATAATAAGAGGTTCTAAACCGGATAATCTCATCGGTTTTCTCTGGATTGTATTTCTATTTTGATTACTCAACTTCACTTAATTTTTTGAGACTTCTCGACTAGGCTTGAAGTAACTTTATTAATTAAAAATTACATCTATTTATAATGCTGAACCGTTGGAAATGGTTCATAAAAATGATGTAATAGTTTTTTCCAATCTTGATATTCCTGTGATTCTCTAAATCCTATTTCGTGATCTTCCATGGTTTCCCAATTCACTAATAGTATATATTTATTTTCTTCTTCGATGCATTTTTTCATTTCATGAGAAATATAGCCCTTCATAGATGAAATAATTATTTGTGCTTTCGAAAAAGTTTTTTCAAATTCACTTGACAGCCCTTGTTTGATATTTAAAATGGCTACTTCTAAAATCATACTTCTCTTGGAGAATAATTAGATGCAACTTCAGCAATTGCATTTATATGTTCAGGAGTTGTTCCACAACAACCACCAATAATATTAATCAAACTCTTGTCTAAATATTCCTTTATTTTTCCAGCCATTACCTCTGGTGTTTCGTCATATTCTCCAAAAGCATTAGGCAAACCAGCATTTGGGTGTGCAGAAACTCCAAAATCAGTTCTATCTGAAACGACTTGTAAATATGGTGTTAATTGATCAGCACCCAACGCACAATTAAATCCAACAGTTAACAAATCTAAATGCGATACTGAAATTAAAAATGCTTCCGCTGTTTGACCAGATAAAGTTCTTCCCGAAGCGTCTGTAATAGTACCACTTACCATAATTGGAATATTAATTCCTCTCTCTTCATTCACTTCTTCGATGGCGAATAGTGCTGCCTTTGCGTTTAAAGTATCAAAAATAGTTTCTACTAATAATATATCGACCCCTCCATCGACTAAGGCTTCCGTTTGTTGTTTGTATGCAATACGCAATTCATCAAAAGTTACAGCTCTATATCCAGGATCATTTACATCTGGAGACATACTCGCAGTTCTGTTCGTTGGCCCAATAGAACCTGCAACAAACCTTGGTTTATTGGGCTCTTTTGCTGAAAACTCATTTGCAACCTCCTTGGCTATTTTTGCCGATTGAAAATTCAACTCATATACCCATTCCTCCATATCATAATCTGCCATGGCAATTGTAGTCCCGGAAAATGTATTCGTCTCAACAATATCTGCACCTGCCTTGAAATATTTCGCATGAATTTCTTTGATGGCTTTTGGCTGTGTAATAGACAACATATCATTGTTTCCTTTTACAGAAGTATGGAAATCTTTAAACTGCTCTCCACGATAATCTTCCTCCGTAAAATTGTATTGTTGAATCATGGTTCCCATGGCTCCGTCCAATACTAGAATGCGTTCTTTTAATATATCTTTAATATTCGGCATAAGTTTCAATTCTTTAAAACGTCTTTTTTACAAGTAAAAGATCCTTCACTCCAGTACTCATAAGCACAAACTCGCTCAGGATGACATTACATAATATCAAAGTTCAATTTTAAGTAGCGGCAAAGATATTTAATATCTCAACCAATTACTATAATGATTATTTAAAAAAACCCTCAATAAATTGAGGGTTTGTCTTTTATACTTCCGATTCTGGTGCGAGTTCAATTTCGAGTCCCTCTAACTCGGGGGTTATGGCTATTTGACAGCCCAACCTGCTATTGTCCTCTACATAAAATGCCTCTGCTAACATTAAATCTTCATCTACGCTCATTTCTGGCAATTCATGATCTGAATGCACGTAGCACTGGCAAGACGCACACATGGCCATTCCGCCACAAATACCTACTGTACCTTCTGGAGCCAATTCATAAGCTCTAACCACTTCCATAACATTCATTGCCATATCTGTTGGTGCCTGAATATCATGGGTTACACCATCTCTATCCTTAATTTTTATATTTACGTCTGACATTACTTTTTTATTTAAAAAAGGTTCCCGAAAATTCGGGAACCACAAAAATACTCATTTAAGAATTTCTTACTAAATGATTATCCAATACTTTTTACAACCGCCGCTTCCGCTTTCTTTGTTTCTCCATCGAAACCAGTTACTCCGTTTACAGTTGTATATTTCATTACATATCGTTTACCTGGATTGATGATATTGTAGGCATATTGCACTGCAATAGTTGCTTCATGAAAACCGCATAAAATCAATTTCAATTTACCTGGGTAGGTATTTACATCACCAATAGCGAATACGCCCGGTATGTTGGTTTGATAATCCAAGGCATTGTTCACTACGATAGCGTTCTTTACAATTTCTAATCCCCAGTTACCTATTGGGCCAAGTTTCGGTGACAATCCAAATAACGGAATAAAGTGATCCGTTTCTTTTAAAAATTCACCTTTCTCTTTATGCTTTATCTTGACAGAATCTACATGATTTGTTCCGTAAATTTCTTTTACTTCAGCATCAGTAATTAGGTTTATTTTACCAGCGTTGTATAACTCTTCTACTTTCTCAACAGAATCTAAAGCTCCTCTAAATTCTTTTCGTCTATGTACCAGTGAAACTTCACTAGCAATATCGGCCAAATAAATAGACCAATCTAAAGCAGAATCACCTCCACCTGCTATAACCACTCTTTTATCTCTGTAAATTTCTGGATCTCGAATAATATATTCTACTCCTTTATCTTCAAAATCAGCAATACTTGGAATCGGTGGTTTACGCGGCTCAAAAGAACCTAATCCTCCTGCTATAAATACCGCTGGAGCATAATGTTCTGTTCCTTTATTTGTTACAACTTTAAACGTTCCATCCTCTAATTTCTCAATAGTTTCAGCACGTTCACCTAAGGTATATCCAGGTTCAAATGGTTTAATTTGTTCTGCTAAATTATCTATTAATTCTCCTGCCATTACTTCTGGAAATCCAGGTATATCGTAAATAGGTTTTTTAGGGTAAATCTCTGAACATTGTCCTCCAGGTTGCGGCAATGCGTCTATTAAATGACATTTTAATTTTAATAATCCTGCTTCAAATACGGCAAACATCCCTACTGGTCCTGCCCCGATTATTAATATATCTGTTTTAATCATTCGTTCTAAGTATAAAACTTTGTGTTAATTTATTTAATCTTGAAACCTTTTCTGAAAAGTTCCCTTTAATTGTTCTTCTATAAATATTCAAATTTTCTACAAGGTCGTCAACATTCTCTGGAATTACTTCCTCAAAAAATTGACGTAACCTCTTCGCCATTGTAGGTGATTTACCATTGGTAGAAATTGCAACTTTTACGTTGCCCTTTGTAACAATACCTCCTAAATAAAAATCGCATAAATCCGGAGTATCAGCAACATTAACTAACAGCTGCTTTTGTTTTGCATCATAATGAATCTCCTTATTCACATCTAAATCATTAGTAGCAGCAATAACCATATGTTGTTTATGTAGCAGATTGCTCGTATATGGCCTCCACATTAATGGGATCTTATGCACTTTAGCCAAGGCTATTATATCTTTAGAGAATTCTTTTGCAGCAACTACCACATTGGCATTTGGGCTCGATTTTAATAAAAAAGATAATTTCTCAAAACCAACGGTACCCCCACCAATGATCATTACATTGAGCTTAGATACTTTTAAAAATACTGGATATAAATCGTTCTTCATCATACTACGGATTTAAGTTCAACTTCTCTAAATTCTTCAATCGACTTTACAAATAATTTAGCATCTTCTAAATATTTCAAAGCGAAGTCTTTTGAAGGTTTGTTTTGGTTAATTTGATATACAAATGTACTAAAATTGGTTGGTAAATTAATGATTCCTGTTTCTACAAAATGCGAATCAAAATCTCTTACAATTCCAGCATGTGTATTTGTCTTTTTACTTTCTGAAAGCAATAAGGCCTTTGCCGCATTCACAATGGCTGCATAGGAATGATAAATGCTATCTGACCATTTCTCAATTACTATTGTTTCTTCAGCATTGGCAATCTTTTCCTCACTTTCATAAATCAACGTTTGAATAAGATCAATAACAACTCCTGCACACTCTCCTACTCCTATTGCCTTGACATATTTTTTATCATTACCCCAATCTATAAAATCGCTTGGAATTAGATTTTCAATATTGGCCAATGGTTTTAATAATTCATAAAAATACTTCTCCCCTTGTCGGTCGTAGTAATTTAAAAATCTTTCTTCTTTTTCAGCATTTTTCCCATAATCGTTTAGCAAATATCTCAAGGCTTCATCACCTCTTTTACTCGGAATTTTAATCACCTTATCAGAAAACCGTCCGTTTCCATTGCCCAAATTTCCTCCACCTAACAGCACCTGCAATGCCGGAGCAACTTGTTTGTCTTTTGTTCTAATTGTCATCCCTTGGAACCCAATTTCAGACATATTGTGTTGTCCACAGGCATTCATACATCCACTAATTTTAATGGTAATATCTTTGTTATTCGTATACTGCGGATATTCCGTTTTTAACACCTCCTCTAATCTTTCTGCAATTCCAGTACTACTAGAAATTCCTAGATTACATGTATCAGTTCCAGGGCAAGCGGTAATATCTTGAGTTGTGTTATAACCTAATTCAGCAAAGCCAAGTTTACCCAATTCCACAAAGAAAAATGGTAATAATTCCTCTTTTACATGCTTTATTAAAATATTCTGACGTAATGACAAACGCAATTCATCACCTGCATAATTCTTAATTAAATCGGCAAGTAATCGTGCTTTATCAGTGTAAAAATCACCTAATAACACTTTTATTCCAATAGCAAATAATCCCTCTTGTTTTTGTTGAATCACATTAGATTCTTTCCATAATTGAAAGGCTTCAACATCGTAGTTTTCAACGACTGGAATTACAATATGTGACAAATCGATAGGTTGTTCAAACCCCTTTGTTTCTATAGCAAGGTTATGATTAGACAAAGCCAATCTTTCTTCATTTACCAATTCAACAAAAGCATCAAATCCAATATCTTTTATCAAAAATTTCATTCGCGCTTTAGCTCGTCTAGAACGTTCTCCATAACGATCAAATACACGTAAAACACCTTCCATTAGTGGAATAATCTTATCCGACTCTATAAATTCATACAGCACATCACCATGTCTAGGCTGCGACCCTAAGCCACCACCTGCAAGTACTTTAAACCCTTTCTTCCCATCTTTAATTTTGGCGATAAAACCTAAATCGTGCATATAGCTCAAACCAGTATCTGCCTCCGTCCCAGAAAAAGAAATTTTGAATTTACGTCCCATTTCTTGACAAATTGGGTTTCTTAAAAAGAAACGAAATAAGGCATCTGCATACGGCGATACATCAAAAGGCTCGTTTCTATCTATCCCAGCCGTTTCAGAGGCTGTTACATTTCTAACAGTATTACCACAAGCTTCACGAAGTGTGACATCACTCTTTTCAAGTTCTGCCCACAACTCTGGAGTCCTATCTAAACTCACATGGTGAATTTGAATATCTTGTCTAGTTGTTATATGCAAACGTCCTCGAGAATATTCATCTGACACATCACAAATACGGTGCAATTGATCGCTTGTAACTCTACCAAAAGGCAATTTAATTCGAATCATTTGAACACCTAATTGACGCTGCCCATAAACTCCTCTAGCCAAACGTAAACTTCGGAACTTCTCTTCGTCTACCTTGCCCTCTTTAAATTCGCGAATCTTACGTTCCAATTCAATGATATCTCTCTCTACAATTGGATTTTCGAATTCTGTTCTAAAACTTTGCATAATTAGTGTTCTTTGTTAGTTTATTCTAATTCCTTTAAGCGTGCAAACCACACTCTCTATTCTCTAAAACTTTTGTTGGATCAAAGTATTTAAATTCGTTTGGTAATTTTCTTTCTTCTAAATACAGATCTAATTCTGTGTCTGACCAGTTATAAAACGGGCTTACTTTTAACACACCATCCGCACTTAATGATAAAATATCGATACTATCTCTAAATGCAGTTTGCCCTTTTCTTAGATTTGTAAACCATACATCCGGTTGATGCTCGGTCATGGCTCGTCTAAATGGCTCTAGTTTAACTTGCTCTGTAAATAATTTATGATTTGGATCCTCTATTTGAGGAATTCCAAGTGTTGCATCTCTATGACTTGTCGTTTGTTTGGGAACGTATAAATGTACGTTCAACTCTAATTTTTCAATTAACTCGTTAGCGTGGTTATAAGTATTTGGAGTATTATAACCGGTATCGCACCAAATTACTTTTACATCTGAATTCACCGATGTTACAGCATTTAAAATTGCCACTTCATAGGGTCTAAAATTTGTCGTTACCACTGGGTTTTGAGCAACCTCCAATGCCCATGAAATAATTTCTTCTGGACTTTTACCTCTCAACGATTTATTCAATCTCTCAACTTCCGCTCTATTTAATTGTATGCTCATTAGTACTACATTTAGGTTCTTTTCTTCATCCTTTGTCGTTATAAAAGTAATTTCCTATCGACTTACTAGACTTAAAGCAGCAAATGTACACTATTTCTATTACCCTACAAGTTTGATAGGATAAAAATAACGTTAAATTTTAAAAATTATTCTGAAATTAAATCGGCCAAAGAAGTATGGCGAAAAATTTGAAGTGTACTATCTCTAACCTGAATCATCAACTTGTTAACGCTACATGCATTTTCGTCTGGGCAATCGTCACATTTTTCATAGAAATTTAAACTAACACAAGGCAACATAGCAATTGGTCCTTCTAACACGCGAATAACATCAGTCATTGGAACATCAGCCGCATCTCTAATTAAATAGTAGCCTCCACCTTTTCCTTTTTTAGAACCAAGAATTCCGGCTTTACGCAATGTCAATAAAATACTCTCCAAAAACTTTTGAGATATGTTTTCACTCCTAGAAATTTCAGCAATTTGTACCGGACCTTTTACATCTCGGCGCGCTAAAAATGTAAGTGCCTTTAGTCCGTATTTCGTTTTCTTTGAAAGCATAACCCTATTAAATTGATAGTTTGAATAGGAAGTAAAAATGCGAAAAAACTTTTACAAAACCTAACTTAGTGCTTGTTGTAAATCTGCGATTACGTCTTCAGTATTTTCTAAACCTACAGAAACACGAACAGAACCGTCCGTAATTCCAACTTCCAATCTATCTTCTACGGCTAATTTACTATGAGTTGTCGAAGCTGGATGTGTTACAATAGTTCTAGTATCACCTAGATTGGCAGATAGTGAACACATTTTTATTTTATTTAAGAAATTTCTACCCGCTTCTATACCTCCTTTTACTTCAAAGGCAATGATATTACCTCCTAATTTCATTTGCTTTTTTGCAACTTCGTATTGTGGGTGCGATTTTAAAAATGGGTATTTAACCCAATTTACTTTCGGATGTTCTTCCAAAAACTCTGCAACTTTAAATGCATTTTCACAATGTTTTTCAACTCTTATTGCTAGTGTTTCTAAACTTTTAGACAACACCCAAGCGTTAAAAGGCGACATTGCTGGCCCTGTATTTCTTGAGAACAAATAAATTTCGCGAATTAAATCCTTTCTTCCAACCGCAACTCCTCCAAGTACACGTCCTTGTCCATCCATTAACTTCGTAGCAGAATGCACTACGATATCGGCTCCAAACTTAATTGGTTGCTGTATGTATGGAGTTGCAAAACAGTTATCAATAACCAACAATAAATTGTGTTTTTTGGCTAGAGCTCCTAACAACTCTAAATCAATGATATCAATTCCTGGATTTGTTGGAGATTCGGCATATAATATTTTGGTATTTGGCTGAATTAAACCTTCAATATCTTCAGGTTTGTTAATATCGAAATACGAAGTTTCTATGTTCCATTTTGGCAAGTACTTTGTAAATAAAGAATGTGTTGAACCAAAAACAGATCTCGCAGACACGATATGATCTCCACTTTTTAACAAAGCCGCAAATGTCGAAAAAATGGCAGCCATACCGGTTGCAAAGGCGTATCCGTCTTCAGCACCTTCCATTTTTACAACTTTTGAAACAAATTCGCTTGTATTTGGATTTGAAAATCTACTATACAGATTTTTCTCTTTCTCTTCTGCAAAAGAAGCGCGCATATCTTCGGCGTCATCAAATACAAAACTCGATGTAACGTACATCGGAGTAGAATGTTCTGAAAATTGAGAACGCTCATTTTGCGTTCTTATCGCTTCTGTTTCAAAATTGTAATCACTCATAATTTCTATATTTATACATCTCGACTCCGCTCGATGTGACTTATTTATTATAAAAAAATATCTTTCAAAAGAATATTTAATTGATCAAATTCTATTAAAAATCCATCATGACCATAAATAGATTTTATTTCTTTTAATTCATTTCTAACACCTACCTCATTAAGTAACGCTTCTGTTTCAATATTTTCTTCTGGAACGAAGAATATATCTGTGTCAATCGTAACCTGTGTAACTTTTGCTTTAATCAATTTCGCCACTTCGACGAACTCTCCTCTTCCTCTTGTTATGTCTATATGCGTTAATAAATGATTCATTAATTGATACGATTCTAGATTAAATCGTTCTTCAATTCTTTTTCCATGATGCAACAACCAACTTTCCGCGTTAAATATCCCTAACTCTTCATTGGTCGATCTGTTAAATCTATGTTTAAATGAAACGGCTGTTCTATAAAAAAGCATCGCCATTAAACGTGCATCGTGCATTGGTCTTTTTGAATTATTCAATATTTGCTCTTGCGTAAGATTGTGTGCAATAATCCAATCTGAAGTTTTCCAATCAGATCCTAAAGCAACCAAGTGCTCCATTAAGTCTGGAAACAATACTGCCATTTCCCATGCGATTCCTCCTCCTAAAGAAGGTCCAATTACAGCGTGTAATTTTAAAATATTTAACTGTTCTAAACCTAAACCAAATAATTTAGCAATGTCTCTTGGCTTAAAATCTTTATAGTTTTTGATAAGTTTATCAGAATTCTCGTCATATCCATTTCCAGGAATATCAAAAGAAATAATAGTGAATTTATTAGTATCTATTAATTTTCCTTTTCCAATAATTCCACTCCACCAACCATTTTCTCCAGCAACTTCTGAGTTTCCGGTTAAAGCATGACTTACCTGCACAATTGGAGCTGTATGTAATGGCTTTCCAAAAATTTGATACGTCAAATCAAAATTTGATGTATAACCTGTTTCAGTTGTAAAATCTGAAATTGTAATATGTTGTAATTGTTGTGTCAACGTACTTAACTTTTAATTTAATACGATTGAAAATGAAATAAGGAAAGTGAATTGTTTTGAAATTCATCTGTTATCTATCCAATTTGGTAGAATTTAGCACCTTCTTTAAAAGTAAAGGGTTGCTAAGGCTTCATCGGGTCTAATCCCTCTGCCTTTCTTTATAACACAATCAATAAGTATCTGAACTTGACCGCAAAGTAATGCATAAAAAAAATAGCACGCAATGAATTTGAAATTTTTCTTTAAATTTCAAATAAGAATTGAGAATAAGCAACATTGGCCACCTATTCTCAATCTGAAAATTTAACAATTCTTATTTTTAAGCCAATGCTTGTTCAATATCTGCAATAAGATCAGAAATAGCCTCTAACCCCACTGACAAACGAATCAAGTCTTTGGTTACACCACTTGCTTCTTGCTGCTCATCATTTAATTGTTGATGTGTAGTGCTTACTGGATGAATAATCAATGATTTGGTATCGCCAATATTGGCCAACAAAGAGAATATTTTTGTTTTATCAGTAAACGTTTTGGCCGCATCAAAACCACCTTTAAGACCAAAAGTTACAATTCCACTTTGTCCTTTAGGTAAATATTTTTTTGCTAAATTGCTGTATTTACTACTTTCTAAACCAGGATAATTTACCCAGGCAACATTGTCATTTGTCTCTAACCATTTTGCCAATGCTAATGCATTTTCGCTATGTTTTGCAACTCTAATTGGTAAGGTTTCTAATCCTTGAATAATTTGAAATGCGTTATACGGACTTAAGGCTCCGCCATAATCACGCAAACCTTCAATTCTAACTTTGGCTATATAAGCAATAGCACCCAAAGCTTCGGCATAATTTAATCCATGATAACTTGGGTTCGGCTCCGTAAATTCAGGGAAATTACCATTGGCCCAATCAAAAGTACCAGCGTCTATTATTACACCTCCTAATGAATTTCCTTGACCGCCAATATATTTTGTCAACGAATGAATTACAATATTGGCTCCATGCTCTATTGGATTTAATAAATAAGGAGTTGCAACCGTATTGTCTACAATAAACGGGATTTTCGCCGCTTTCGCTTCCACCGAAATCGCCTTTAAATCCAATACATCTAGTTTCGGATTTCCTAAACTCTCTACAAAAATGGCTTTGGTGTTTTTTTGAACCGCCTTCCCAAAATTCGCTGCATCTGATGCATCTACAAACGTAGTTGTAATTCCCAATCTAGGCAAGGTGTTATTTAAAAGGTTGTAGGTTCCTCCATATAGCGAACTTGAAGCAACAACATGATCTCCACTTTTCAACAAAGTTAATAATCCGGTTGAAATCGCAGCAGTTCCAGAAGCAAAAACCGCGGCAGCAACACCGCCTTCTATGGCCGCCAAACGCTGTTCTAAAATATCATTTGTAGGGTTATTTAATCTAGTATAAATAAATCCAGGCTCTGCAAGGGAAAATAAATTTGCAGCATGATCTGTATCATTAAAAACATATGAAGTTGATTGATAAATTGGCACAGCACGTGTTCCTGCTGTAGTTGTTGTATCGTGTCCCGCGTGTAATGCTTGTGTTGAAATTTTTTGAGTACTCATTTTATATTTATTTTATTTTTTTGACTTGTTTTTTGTTGAGCCATCATTTCGGTAGTACCACTGGGCTCTTTTTCAATTGTGGCAATACCCAAGCATTATCATACAGTTTATCGTTTTCATCGTTTTTAATTTGATTCAAAAAAAAGCCTCTGAAAAATCAGAGGCTTGTTATTCTATTGTTAAATCTTAACCAAAATAAGCCTCTGCATAATATTTACACATCATAAAGCGCATTTTGTTAGATATTTTATTCATTACCCTAGTTAATTAGTAGGCAAATATAAAAGAATAATAATTAGCTGACCAAATAAATTTTGAAGAAAATTTTATTTTTAACTCAGTATAACCGAAACTAATCTAGAAATGACAAATAAAATATTTCAACTATTTCTATAGATATTGATTTTAATTGTTATAAATTTGCACCCGAATCTCAGAGGAAAAATTTGAACTGATTGCAACCTCTTCAAAAAATGCTAAAGCAGTAAGTGTATACTTCCCTTTGGCTTTTACTTTTTTTTCTGGATTCTCTAAAACATTAAAAGTTAAGACTATGTCATATTTATTTACATCAGAATCTGTGTCGGAAGGGCACCCTGATAAAATTGCAGATCAAATTTCAGATGCATTAATCGATCGTTTTTTAGCCTTCGACAAAAGTTCTAAAGTTGCTTGTGAAACCTTAGTTACAACGGGGCAAGTTATTTTGGCAGGAGAGGTAAAATCTACTGCTTATTTAGATGTTCAAAAAATAGCGAGAGATGTAATTAACAAGATTGGTTACACCAAAGGAGAATATATGTTCGACGGAAATTCATGTGGTGTTTTAAACGCTATTCACGAACAATCTCAAGATATTAATCAAGGTGTTGACAGAGGCAACTATGATGAGCAAGGTGCTGGTGACCAAGGAATGATGTTTGGTTATGCTACTAAAGAAACAGAAAATTTTATGCCTTTGGCATTGGATTTAAGTCATCGTTTACTAAAGGAACTTGCTGTAGTAAGAAGAGAAAATTCTGAAATTACTTACTTAAGACCAGATGCAAAAAGTCAAGTAACTATTGAGTATTCTGATGACAATGTACCACAACGAATTGATACGATTGTAATTTCGACACAACACGACCAATTTGATGAAGATGAACCAATGTTGGCTAAAATCAAGGAGGATTTAGTTGGCATATTAATTCCAAGAGTAATTGCGCAACTACCATCAAATCTTCAAGCATTATTTAATGATGATATTACGTACCACATTAACCCAACAGGAAAATTTGTAATTGGTGGACCGCATGGAGATACTGGATTAACAGGAAGGAAAATTATTGTGGATACGTATGGAGGAAAAGGAGCACACGGTGGTGGTGCTTTTTCTGGAAAAGATCCAAGTAAAGTAGATAGATCAGCGGCATATGCTTCAAGACATATTGCAAAAAATTTAGTTGCTGCCGGAGTTGCTGATGAAATTTTAGTTCAAGTTTCTTACGCTATTGGTGTAGCACAACCAACATCTATAAATGTTGAAACTTATGGAACTGCTAAGATTGATTTAACCGATGGTGAAATTTCTAAAGTGGTAGAACAATTATTTGATATGCGACCAGCGGCTATTGAAAAGCGTTTGAAATTACGCAACCCTATTTATCTAGAAACTGCGGCTTATGGTCATATGGGTAGAACTCCAGAAGTAAAAACCTTAGAGTTCACATCTACAGAAGGAAAAACCGTTGCCTTAGAGGTAGAGACTTTTACATGGGAAAAACTAGACTATTTAGAAAAAGTAAAAGACGCTTTTAATATCTAATAAAGCACCTATAAAGTGAAAAGCAGCAGGAGAATATAATTCTTCTGCTGCTTTTTTATATATAGAAATCAAACCTCTAAAAACAGTTCGATTGACACAATGTTTTAGTCGTATAAACTTTCGAATAATTACAAATTATATTTAACGGTAAACATTAAACGCAAGGGCATTACGTAATAACTTGTAGCCGTTGTAAATGTTTCGCTAAAATTGTCTCTATTTATAGATTCATTATCGGTTAAGTTCTTACCTGAAAAAATAAATTCCCAATGGCTATCTTGCTTTTGATAAAACAAACTTGCATTTAAAAAAGAATATGTGTTTTCTATAGTATTAGTTCCATCTCTATAATTATAATAACTATAATCTGCTATAAAACTGAAGTCCTGCAGGAATACTACATCTAGTTTGGCAAAAGGTCTGTCCGTTGTAAAATCACTACTTCTTGTAGATGAATCGTACTGATTAAATGTTTTGGCATACCCAATTTCCAAATTTGGTGCAGTTTTAAAATTGGTAGCAAAGCTTGCTGTATAATTTTGAGTAAATGATTCTGAAACATTTGGTCTGTTATTTACAATACCATTTAATTTTGAGTAGTTTAAACGGGCACTCGCGTTTGCCTTAAACTTCCCAAACCTGCGACCGTAGCGTGCATTTCCACTTACAACCTCATCGGCTAAATTAGAATTAAATGGTGTACTAATCGTTTGATTGAAACCTGTAGAATTCGCAATATTTTTTATATCATTAGTTTTTTTAGAATAGGTAACTGAAGCGTTCATATTTGTAAAATTGAACATACTAAAACTAAAGAAATTCACATTGAATCTATTATAAACTGCGCTTTCTAGTTCTCGATTTCCTTCGAACATAGAATTAAAGTTATTTAGCACATAACCTTCGGCCAGTCTATTAATATCTGTGTATTCCCTAGTCATGGAATAACTAAAACGTAAATTTTGCGATTGCTTCAATTTCCATTGAACTAATAAATCTGGCAATATTTCTACATCCGATTCAGAATTCTCTGTGCCCAACTGAGTATCTTCAGTGAAATAATTGTGAACCGTAAACCCTGGTGTAAATGTAAATTTACCCGTTACAGCTTTATAATGTGCTCCTAAGAATATATCATTAAATTGGAATTTTACATCATTTATTAATTCTTCATCTCCAAAATCCAATCGATCTCCATTGGTGAGTATTTGATAAATGTTTGAATCAAAATTTTGATGACTTATGGTACTTCCTAGTGTAAAATTTAAATTACTTTTATTATTCAACACATAGAAATAATCAACTTTTCCATCAAATTTAGTTGTCCGCACATCTTTCTGTTGAGACATGTCATAAACGGCTTGTGGAACAGTTGGAATAATATTATCGAAAGGTTGGCTACTTCTTAAATAATTTAATAATGGATTTTCTTCAGTGTACAAATGTTGCATTTCAAATGAAACTACGTTCTTATCATTCAAAACTTTGTAATAACTTAAATTTTGATTTATAGAAGATGGCGTTTGTTCTTGATTGTCTACTATATTTTCAGTATTTCCATTTACGATGGATTCTATTCCTCCTATTTCTTCTTGTTTAGATGTTTTCATTATAACATCATAATCGAAATGCGTGTCTGCATTAGGAATATAGTTTGCACTTAATTTAAGCATTCCTAATTTTGAACGTTGGCTATTTACACTTTCTCTAACTTCTAAATTATCTGTTACAATATTTCTTGTTACTGTTTGCGTAAACATATCTACTTCGGAGTCATTAAAAATGGTAAATCCGCTTAATGTTAATTCATCTTTAGGTGAATAGGTAAAGTTCGCTGCTCCAAAACGAGAAATTACTTCTTGAGCCATATTATTTTGCATCGCAGAAAAACCCAAACCTCCGTCAGAAACATTGAAACTTGTACCACCTCTTCGCATCATGTTTTGAAATCCTCCTGAAAACCGATTAAAATCCTGTCTTGTAAAAGGTACTTCTCCAATATTATTTAAATCTGCAATGATGTTTACACTCGTTTTAGGGCTATAATAGAATAGTTTAGGATGCACCAAATATCCCTCTTCAGTTCCAGCTCCTGCGGAAATATCTCCAAACCAAAAGTTCTTTTTCCCCTCTTTCAATTTAATATTGATGGCAACATTATCAGAATCATCTCCCATTCCTCTCATCGGTGAGACTTCGTTGTAATTTCTTAATACTTCTATTTTATCAACTGCGTTGGCAGGAATATTCTTAGATGCAATTTTGGAATCTCCATCAAAAAAATCTTTCCCTTCTACCATTACCTTCTGAACCGTTTTTCCTTCAACCTCAATCTGCCCGTCCTCAGTAATTTCTACACCAGGTAATTTCTTTAAAACATCTTCTAACTTTTTCTCCGCACCGTTGGTAAAAGAGTCAGAATTATAAACAATGGTATCACCTTTTATGGTAACAGGCATATCAAAGGTTAGCTCAACCTCATTTAAGGTATTATCCTCCTCTTTCAAAGTGAAGTTTTGTGTAATATCAGCAGAGTCGTCAGGTAAATTTACTTCTGAATTTTGCGTTTCAAAACCAATATAACTGATTCTAAAACTATAGGTATTATTAGTAGGAAGCACTAATTTAAATTCTCCTTTATCGTTTGTAATAGAGTACGATTCAACTTTGTTAGATCCTTTTACAAAAGCAATAACATTTGCTAGTTCTAATGGGTTTCCTATACTGTCTTTAATTGTTCCTTCTACTCTAGCCGTTTGAGAATAAGAAGTCAATCCTATTAAAAATAGGACAAAAAATATATTTTTCATTTAGTTAATTGAGTTTAAAAAACGCTTAAGTATTCTTTAGTTTCGAGAAGGCCTTCCACCACCTCTCCTTTCATTTCCGTACATCTCGCGCATTTCTTTCATTTTTTTAATAGATATTTCCCTATACTCTTCAGCTGTAACTACCTCTCCTTTTTTTGGCATTTTAATTTCAGCTTTCTCCTTAGGGTTTAGCACAATTTTCGTGCAGACGATTTGTGTATTATCAGCATTAATTTCTAGAATTAGACCT
Source organism: Bacteroidetes bacterium MedPE-SWsnd-G1 (assembly GCA_001874265.1). GTDB lineage: Bacteria > Bacteroidota > Bacteroidia > Flavobacteriales > Flavobacteriaceae > Urechidicola. Next base: position 45,447 of record MPDD01000007.1, read on the forward strand.
GGTAAACCCCAATACGAATCCGGTCCATGACTAACCGGAATATCTGGTGTATACCAAGCAACGACTTCTATTTCTTTTAAAGAATCCTTCGGTTTTTCGGAAGTATCATTATTATTTCCTCCTCTTCCTCTTCCAAATCTAAAAGCCTCTACATTTGGCGCCATCTTCTTAGCAACTGCCTTAAAACACAAATGCTTCCCAACTACTTTAGATTCATCTAAAAATTCCCATTCCAATTTTTCCAATTCATCCTTTACCAAAAACTCTTTTCCCATTAAATTTTGTTCCTGAGTATATTGTTGGTCTTTAATGTTTTTATAGTTTTTCCCTGCTCCAAACCCACCAAATCGCATACCTCTACCTCCTTGTCCTGGTCTGTCTAATTGTTCTTCTTCTTTGTATATAGACTCAGTTGAATTGAAACTTAATTCAAATACTTTCTCAAGACGGCTTTTCATTCGCTCCTTTATTCTCTCTTGCTGATCTAATGGAATATTGCTCCCTTCTAAATTTAAATCCATCGTGGTTTTGGTTTGGTACGTGGCTTTTCCTTGAAAACCTTGCCCAAACGATAAAATGCTTGAACATAGAACTAAGAAAACAAAAAGGGTCATTGTATTTTTCATAACTAAACTATTTATAATTCATTTAAACCTAAGACTGTAAAAATTACAAAAAGTTTAATCAACTATTAACCCCCTATTCTAATACTAATAGACTCACCGCTTCCGCCTTTCCGTTCTCTTCCTCCATATTGTTGCTGCATCTCTTTCATTTTCTTTTCCATTAACTTTCGATACTCAGCTTGATTCACCACTTTTCCACTTGTTGGCTCTTCAATCTTATCCTTAGTATTCATTACAATTTTAGTGCACAAATAAGACATACTATCTCCGTCATGCAATTCTAAAATAAGACCTGGTAAGCCCCAATAATCGTCTGGACCATTACTTACCGGAATATCGGCAGTATACCACGCTGTCAATACGCGCTCATTCTTCTCTTTTTCAACATCTTTAGATTTTTCTTCATCATCACTATCTACCCTAAAAGACATACTCTCTACTTCTCTTTTAGCCACAGCTTTGAAACACAGGTATTTACCGATAATTTTTGATTCATCTGTAAATTCCCAGTTATAGGTTTCTAATTCATCTTTTACCAAAAAACTCTTACCAAATAAATCTTGCTCATTTGCAAACTTTTTAGTCTTTGTATTCTTGTACTGTTCTAAACCAGCATTTCCACCCATTACCATTACACGCATCCCTCCAGATTGCACATTACCAGTTGGAGCATCTAATTTCTCCTCTTCCTTATAAATTGAAGCCTCTTTATTAAAAGTTAATATATAAGTACGCTCAAATTGCTTCTTTAACATGGCTTCCATTTTTTCTTTTTGAGCATCGGACATTTCAGAATCTTCAAGACTCATTTCCATTTTACGTTGAGTTTGATAATATGCTTTTCCCTGAAAATCTTGTGCATTTACCAAATAACTAATCAAGAATGCACAAAAAGTAACTAAGTTTATAATAAGTGTTTTCATTTTTTTTAAGTTTAAATTATATCTACAAAAGTAACGGGCATTAGTACAACTCAGCGTTAATGAGTGTTAACGAGTGTTAACCGGCTTTTTCCTTCTAATTTAACTACTTACTTTTGAACCAACTAAATCGAAAAAATCACTAGTCATGAACAAAAATATAATCCTTACAATTGTCTTTCTAAGCACTACTTTTATTGGGTTTTGTCAATCCAAAACAAAAACAGAAATGAAGATTTCAACAGTTTCAGATTTTAAAATTGAAACCGATAATTTTGAAGAATTATCAGATTTTGATTGGAATATGATTAAAGAAATGTTTGAAAACAACGAACCTGAAGAAAATATTACTTTAGCATTTGTTTATAGTAAAAAACCAACAGATTTAAATGAGGCTATTTACATAGATGATTTAACATTTAAAATAACAGGGAAATCTTCAGAAATTGATAAACTGACAAAACAAATGCAAAAGACATTGTCTAAAATTGCAAAAATAGATTTTAAAACAAAATAATATTATTCGAAATAGAACTGGAATGGATACTAAAAAACATCAATGGATTATCATATTAATTGCGGTTACAATTGTAACTACAATTGCCGTGCAGTTCTATTGGAATTACAAAAATTATATTGACAATAAAACACGTGTAAACAATGAAATTCAGAATAGTTTAGACAACGCAATTGATGAATATTATAGTACCATTTCTAAGGACAAATTCTTAACGATAGTTAGCTACGACAGTATTAATAACAATCATAACTTATTTGCAAATTTTCAATCAGACATATCGGATACAAGTTTAAATAGTAAAAGAAAATTTAAAATAAATTCATTAGAAATAAAAACTGATGATCCTGAAGAATTTGAAAAAATGCCAGATCTCATCAATCAATTATTGTTTGATGGAGACAGTATGGGGTTTGAAGACTTAAATGAAAAAGACACTCTAATTGAAAAAAGACCATTACGCATTTATCATGATAAAAAAAATACTGATAGTTTACGAGTTTTAAAGGGAATTCAATCCGTAATGATTGCTTTTTCTACGGATTCGATAAACATGAAGCAATTAGATTCACTATTTTTAAATCAATTGGCTAAAAACAGCATTTCTACTCCTTATTATTTTGAATTTAAAGATCGTGACTCAATTTTACAAACCAACAATATAGAAAGGTTAAAGTTTGATTACAAAGTCGGTTCAAAATCGACTTACTTAAGAGATCATCAATCTTTTATTACGTTTTACAAAGATCCAACTGCCGCTGCACTAAGGAAAAGTTCATTTGGCATTCTTTTATCTTTTATTTTATCCTCTGCAGTAATACTATGCTTAATTTATTTATTAAAGATAATCAATCAACAAAAGAAACTTTCAGAGATTAAGAATGACCTAATCAGTAATATTACTCATGAGTTCAAAACACCTATTACAACTATAGGTATAGCACTAGAAGGATTACAAAATTTTGACGCCATTAAAAGTCCTGAAAGAGCGCAAAGTTATGTTAGCATGTCTCAAGAACAGTTAATTAAACTAAACTTGATGGTTGAAAAACTTTTAGAAACGGCAACCTTAAAAAATGGTCAGTTTACCTTAGAAAAAGAGCGAGCGGATGTAGTTTCATTAATAAAAAGTATTTCAGAAAAACAGCGTATTGCAAATCCATCTGCAACCATCCAGTTTTCTTCAGCTTTAAAAAGTAAAGAATTTAATTTAGACATATTACATTTTGAAAATGCCATATTAAACTTGATAGATAATGCTATCAAATATGGAAACGGATTGGTTGAAATATTAATACAAGATGATGCCTCCGTATTAATTATGGATAACGGCCCAGGTATTCCCCAAAACGAACAAAAGAAGATTTTTGAGCAGTTTTATCGAATTCCAACCGGTAATGTGCACGACGTAAAAGGCTTCGGTATTGGCTTACATTACACTAAAAAAATTATCGAAAAGCACGAAGGCAATATCAGTGTTCATAGTAAAAAAGGAAAAACAATTTTTAAAATTTCTCTCGCTCATGGATCATAAAATAAAAATCTTATTGGCGGAAGACGAACCTGCTTTAGGTCAAATTATTAAAGAAAGTCTGACTACACGGAATTTTGATGTTACACTTTGCGCCAATGGTGAAGAAGCATTTCAACAATATAAAACGGATGCTCCGGACATATTAGTATTAGATGTTATGATGCCAATTAAAGATGGTTTTACATTGGCAAAAGAAATTCGTTTTGAAAACGAGCATATTCCTATTCTTTTTCTAACAGCAAAATCACAGGTTAAAGATGTTGTTGAAGGGTTTGAAATTGGTGGTAACGATTATTTAAAGAAACCATTTAGCATGGAAGAATTAATCGTGCGAATTAATGCTTTATTAAAACGGCAAAAATCTAAAAATGAACCGATTAATATTGGAAAGTATACCTTTGACTTGTTAAAACAAGAATTGTCATTTGGCACTTCTAAAGAAAATTTAACACATAGAGAAGCACAATTATTATGGCATTTACACATTCAGAGAAATAAGGTTTTAGAACGCTCAATAATTTTAAAAAAATTATGGGGTGATGATGACTTTTTCAATGCCCGAAGCATGGATGTTTTCATTTCAAAACTCAGAAAAAAACTAAAACAAGACGCAAACATTCAAATCATTAATATTAGAGGTTTTGGCTATAAAATGATTTGCTAAAGTTTTTAATAATAATGGTCAAGTTATTTTGATCTAGGTACTTTCAGAATTTACTTATATATCTCATTTATAAGATTACAAATCGAAAAACGTTGGCATTTTTTCGGGTGAAATGATAAACTTTAAATCATCCACTAAAACACAGATTTTAATAGAGTGCAATTTATCAGTGTTGATAAAACCCTTGTTTTAATCCATATTTGTATTTATAGAACCCTTTGATTCACTAAAAAATAATTAAATTAGCATTCTGTTTTTCTTAAAACTTCCTATACTTTAAAGGAAGTAAACAGACTAACAAACAAACCATTATTAGATAAATCTAATTTTAAAGTTTATAAAAAATAAATTATGCACGTAGCCATTGCAGGTAATATTGGAGCCGGAAAAACAACCCTCACAAAACTTTTAGCCAAACATTATAAATGGACACCGCATTATGAATCGGTTGATGAAAACCCATATTTAGATGATTTTTATGGTGAAATGGAACGTTGGAGTTTTAATCTTCAAGTATTCTTTTTGAATAGCAGATTTAGACAAGTTTTAGAACTAAGACAAAGTGGTAAAAATATCATTCAGGATAGAACCATTTATGAAGACGCCAGTATTTTTGCTCCCAACCTACATGCAATGGGTTTAATGACTAATAGAGATTTTAACAACTATGCATCTTTGTTTGAATTGATGGAAAACCTAGTTACACCACCAGATTTATTAATTTATTTAAGAGGAAGTATTGAAAAATTGGTAGGCCAAATTCACAAGCGTGGGCGCGACTATGAAAACACCATTTCTATCGATTATTTGAGTAGATTAAATGAAAGATACGAAGCTTGGGTTAGCCAATATAGCAAAGGAAAATTATTAGTTATTGATATCGACAATTTAAACTTTGTAGACAATCCAGAAGATCTTTCTTCAATTATAGAACGTATAGATGCCCAGATACATGGGTTGTTTTAGACTTAAACTCTTAGTATTTAATATCCTTTTATCAAGTTTGTTTATTGGATGTAAAGATAGTTCTAATAACATCGATACTCGAAATTCAGATCGTACCAACAATGTAAATGATAACGATTTTTCATTTTATCTTGGAGCCGATTTGTCCTATATAAATGAACTCGAAGATTTTAATGCTGAATATAAATTTAATGGAGAAATAGTAGACCCATTTAAGCATTTCAGTCAAAGTGGTTGTAATATTACAAGGGTTAGACTTTGGAACAATCCGCCAACCGGATATTCAGATTTTAACGATGTTAAAAAAACCATTGAAAGAGCCAAAAATGAAAAAATGCACATTCTATTAGATTTTCACTATTCTGATTTTTGGGCTGACCCTCATAAACAAACAATTCCTGTTGCTTGGAAAGACATTTCAAATGTAGAAATTTTAGCAGATTCGGTGTATCAATACACGTATAACACGTTATCTAAATTGATTGATAACAATTTAGCTCCAGAATTGGTTCAAATAGGAAATGAAACTAATATCGAGATTCTTCAAAAAGAAGATGATACAAATACATCTGAAATAAATTGGACAAGGAATAGCGCGTTGTTTAATGCAGGAATTAAAGCTGTGAATAATATAAATACAGCTTATAATTTAAATATTAAAAAAGTGCTTCATATTGCACAGCCAGAAAACGCATTTGATTGGTTCGAAAAAGCGTTTGAAAATAATTTAACCGATTTTGATATCATCGGGCTGTCTTATTATGCAAAATGGTCTTCCTATAGTTTAAATGAAATTCCTGATGCTATTAGCTCTTTACAAAATGAATTTAAAAAGTCTGTTTTAATAGTTGAAACTGCATACCCACATTCTTTACAAAATGTTGATGCGGCCGATAATATATTAGGAAACGACGCCCTCATTGATGGCTTCAATGCAACACCAAACGGACAGTTAAATTATTTAATTCAACTTACGAAAAATGTAAAGAAAGCCGATGGCCTTGGCGTAATTTATTGGGAGCCAGCTTGGATAACTTCAGATGCTAAAACGGCTTGGGGAATAGGATCTCATTGGGATAATGCAACCTTTTTTGATGCATATAATAACAACGAAGCATTACCTGCATTCAATTTTTTCAATAAGGAAAACTATTAACTTTTTAACTTCAGCAATAAAAAAGCCAGCAAATTGCTGGCTTTTTTTATTTATTCAGAATCGTGATTAACTTTTCTTAACCACTTTTTTCTTTTCAATCTTCACTTCAATCTTATCTCCATCTTTTACTTCAGACTGTAGTTTTTTGATTTGTGCTTCAATCTCTTCGTCAGTTCCGTCAACCTTTGTGGTAACTTCAACTTTCTCTCCATCAACTTCAGAGATAATTGTTATAGTCCCCGTTGCAACATCAGAATGCTCAGCATGTACCTCAACTTTAATTTCTTTATGCATCTCTTTTGAACCTGTATGTTCGTTAGAAGAAGTACTTCCTAAAATTGGAGCAAGTACCAATCCAACTAAACATGTCAATTTAATTAAGATATTCATAGACGGTCCAGAAGTATCTTTAAACGGATCTCCAACCGTATCTCCAGTTACTGCCGCTTTATGAGCCTCAGAACCTTTAAATGTCATCTCACCATCAATTTCTACACCTGCTTCAAAAGATTTCTTAGCATTATCCCAAGCACCTCCAGCATTGTTTTGGAAGATAGCCCACATAACACCACTAACACATACACCTGCCATATAACCTCCTAACGGCTCAGCACCAAATGCCAATCCGATAATAATCGGCGTAATAATCGTAATCAATCCAGGAATAATCATTTCTCTTAAAGCTGCTTTTGTAGAAATATCTACACACTTAGCATACTCAGGTGTTCCTGTTCCTTCCATAATTCCAGGAATTTCTTTGAACTGACGACGTACCTCATGTACCATTTCCATGGCCGCCTTACCTACAGATTCCATTGCTAGTGCAGAAAAGATTACGGGAATCATTCCACCTACAAATAGCATTGCTAATACATCTGCCTTAAAGATGTTAATTCCATCAATACCTGTAAATGTAACATACGCTGCAAATAAAGCCAAGGCAGTTAATGCCGCTGATGCAATTGCAAATCCTTTACCAACTGCTGCAGTTGTATTACCAACTGAATCTAATATATCTGTACGTTCCCTAACGTGACTTTCTAACTCACTCATTTCTGCAACACCCCCAGCATTATCTGCAATTGGTCCAAATGCATCAATTGCTAATTGCATCGCTGTTGTAGCCATCATTGCCGACGCTGCTAATGCAACACCATAAAATCCTGCCAATTCATAAGAACCATAAATAGCTGCTGCAAATAAAATAACCGATAAGAAAGTAGATTTCATTCCTACCGCCAATCCTGCGATTATGTTCGTTGCTGCTCCAGTTCCAGAATTTTGAACAATGTCCATAACTGGCTTCTTACCTAAAGAGGTATAGTATGCTGTAACCACAGAAATTAATGCACCTACTGCTAAACCAATACACGCTGCATAAAATACGTTCATTGCTGGTACAGTAACATAACCTTCACCAAAGAATTTCATTTCCATTGTTTCTGGTAACATCCAAGTAATTAAAAAATAACTCGCTGCTAATGTTAAAATAATCGCCACCCAGTTGCCTAAATCTAACGCTTTCTGAACCTGTGCCTCTTTTGCATCGTTGTTTTTAATTCCAACTAAAAATGTTCCAATAATAGACGCTAAAATTCCAACACCTGCAATTACTACAGGCAAAAGAATTGGCCCCATGTTATTGAAATTGTCTGTAAATTGAGCGCCATTTGCTAAACTAATATCTTGGATTACATAGTTACCCAAAACCATTGCAGCCAATACTGTAGCCACATACGAACCAAATAAATCTGCTCCCATTCCTGCAACATCTCCAACATTATCTCCAACGTTATCTGCAATTGTTGCTGGGTTTCTAGGATCATCTTCTGGAATACCCGCTTCAACTTTACCTACTAAATCTGCACCAACATCTGCTGCTTTTGTATAAATACCTCCACCTACACGTGCAAATAATGCAATAGATTCAGCACCTAAAGAAAAACCTGCAAGTGTTTCTAACACGATGGTCATATTTTCATAAAAAGAACCATCATTCCCCATGAATTGCCCAACGAAAAACATAAATATTAAAGTTAAACCTAGTACTGCCAATCCTGCAACTCCTAAGCCCATTACTGTACCTCCGCCAAATGAAACTTTTAATGCTTGAGGCAAACTAGTTTTTGCTGCTTCCGCTGTACGTGCGTTTGCATCTGTTGCAATACGCATCCCAATATTTCCTGCAAATGCCGAAAATACAGCTCCTATAATAAACGCTGGAACGATCATCCAATGTGTATGAACTCCTTCTACAGTAGTAATGAAGAATAATGCGATTGATGCGATGACAACAAAAATTGCCAACAATCGGTATTCAGCACTTAAAAAGGCCAAGGCCCCCTCTTTAATACTTTTAGAAATACTTTGCATTCTTTCGTTACCGCTAGGCTGTTTTTTAACCCAAGCCATTTTAACTAGCATAAATACCAGTCCTAATACTGCCAAAGCAACTGGCACGTATATAATATTAGATTCCATATTATAGTTTTAATTAATTAAGTGGAGCAAATGTAGTAAAATAAGGGTGAATAAAAAACCTCCTAAAAGTCAAACTTTTAGGAGGTTTTAATATACTTAATTCACACTAATTAAATGGTGAAATTTCCACTCGTTTTGTGCTCACTATTCTCATATCTTTCGATGCATTTTTCAAGGATTTCATAAGCTTCTTCAGCATTACCCCAATCTCCAACATCAACTTTTTTCTTCTCTAAATCTTTATATACCTGAAAGAAATGCTCAATTTCTTGAAGTCTATGTGGATTCAATTCAGAAATATCCCCCTTCTTACTCCAAATTGGGTCCGATACGGGAACGCAAACTATTTTTTCGTCTGGTCCTTTCTCATCAGCCATGTGGAAAACACCAACTGCTTTCACCTCCATTACGCACATCGGAAATGTTGGCTCGTGCATTAAAACCAAAACATCTAATGGGTCTCCATCTAAAGCCAAAGTTTCTGGAACGAATCCGTAATCTCCAGGATACATCATTGAAGAAAATAACATTCGGTCAAAACGAATTTTATTCAATTCAAAATCATACTCATACTTATTTCTACTTCCTTTTGGAATTTCTATTAAGACATCAAAAGTCTTGGTTTTGCTAATTGTCATCTTCTAAATTTTGGAGTGCAAAAGTAGTGAATATCAACAGTTACCCAAAGTAATATCTACTAAATTTATGTTTTTAAAAACGGAAACCAAAGGAGCCTTTGATTCCAAAATTGTTAGCGTTAGGCATATCTCTATAACTTCCCCGCCAAATAAAGTCTAAACGAAACACTTTAAATATATTTTCAATTCCTGCACTGTATTCAAAATAAACATCTTCTGGAGCCTGATAAATAACATCGGAAGCATTGATAGCAATGTTCTCATCGGATATACTTCCCCAAACCGATTTGAATCCTACAACTTCCCTAAAGTTTAACTTTTTTAGAAAAGGAATTTTAGAGAAAAAGCGTCCGTTAAAATGATGCTCTAAGTGCACTGATGCATGAGTATCGGTAACAAAATCATAATAATCTAATAATGCGTAGGTATTCGGAATTACAAAATAGGATTGGTTTCCAGGCACAACACTTAATAAACCTAGCGGTACTTCGCCAAATATTTTCCCAGTCTCAAAAGTGGTATATAACCTACCAAAACCTCCGACTAAAAAACGCTGATGGTAGTAAAATTGTAACTTATGATAATCGAAATCCGAATCGAAAAGATTTGGAAGACCACGTGTGTAATTAACCAAAATCCTTGCGTAATCCTGATTAACGTCATTTCGCTCTACACCGTAACCGATCGTTTCTCTTTTCGGTGTCAATTGCAAAGTAAAATCAAATTCTGCTTGTTTCACTTGAGATTGAGTATCTCCGTTTTCATCAAAATAATCAAGATTAAATTCTGGTGATGCGGACTTTAAAGTCCTATATGAAATACCCGTTCTAAAGGTTACATTTTTCTTGGGTTCAGCCGTAACTAAAAAGTTAGATAAATTTATCGAGGTTAACTTATTAGAATCGCCTGTGGTAAAAAATGCGGATGAAGCAAAACTACGTCCCAAAATATCATTTGTCGTGGTTAAACTCACCCCAATTTGCTCCACATCTCTACGGTTACCACCACTTAAAATTATACGGTTCTTTTTATCAACCATCCACTTACCTGATAGTCCGTATTTAACCTGATCGTCCTTAAAACCATAAGCCATATAACCTTGCAAACGCCAAGGCTCATTCCCACCAAAATAGGTTCTTCCACCTGCCCGAATTCGAAGCCCTTCAACATCATTCATTCCAAAAGTTGAGAATATCGGTCCAAAATCGAAATTATTGAATTCTACATAACCAGATCCTAAAATGGTAACAAGACTAGTAATTCGTTTAAATTTAGGAACAGTACTTAAAGTGTCTAACATTTTGTAAACACCTAATTCATCTTTATTTAGTTTCTCTTGTCTGTTTTCATCCCAATAAGTGTCATCACGTACATAAATACTTTCATCATTTATATCCGCTTCAGTCTTATAGAAATCTTCTCCTTTATCTTCATTGAATCTATAATTCCGGTACATGGTGGTACGTTTCCCGTACATACCTTTCGATTTTTCTTTCTTACCAATACTAAAATCAGAAAGCATAAAATCTTTTTTCAAAAGAAAAACAGAATCATTCAATACGTCATATTCTTGCTCTATATAAATATCTTTAATCCAATTAATATTTGCACTTTTATTAGCGTACATATTAATTTCTTTAACCGCGAATGTTGAATCATTTACCCAAAAATCACCTTTAAATGTAAGCTCACCCTTTCTACGAGGGTAATACACTATATTATAGCACCATTTATTATCTATATAGGCACTATCAGTTAATGCATAATTGTAGGTTAGTAAACCTGTTTTAGAAAGTGGACTTACAAAACTCTTGTCAAAAATTTTAATATAATTATCGTAGATATTATACTCTAAATACAAGTCTTTTATATAGGCTATTACATGTTGATTCGATTCAAATCCAGAATTTTTATTACCTACTAAATCTTCTCTTTTTCTTTTAGACTTGTTATTTCCGTAGGTCTTATATACAGCTTCATTAATAAATATTGGCAAATACGATTTACCCGTAACTCTTGAAGTATCTACATTATCAAAAATAAATTCCATCCCCTTATAAATCTTGCGTTGCATCATAACGCTATCTATATTATTGAGGTCGAATTCTAATTTTTCATACTTCTCATATTCATATTGATCAAAAAGATTGGTTCCGTTTTGCCTTTTCTTTTCCCATATTTTTCTCAGAATTGCAACCGCTGGATTTCCTTTGTTTTTAATTCTTCCAGAATAAATGACCACCTCATCCAGTTCGTCACTATCTTCTTCTAAAACTATAGATAAATTAAGGTCTCTATTTTTTACTGTTAATTGTTTCGTTTTATAACCAAGGAATGATACTTCAATCTCGGTGAAGGTTTCATCAGATTCTAAATAAAATCTTCCATCTTCGTCTGAAACGGTACCAACAGTAGAACCAACAAAAACAACATTGGCAAATGGAATACTTTCCCTATTTTCATCAACAACCACTCCCCCTATTTTTACTTGAGCAAAAATAGTAGTAGCGAATATTAGAAATAATATGGAAAACAGTTTCTTCTTCATAAATAAAAAAACCTTTCAAAGACTATAGTTTGAAAGGTTTTAAACGAATTTTATACGTTATTATTTTACGTACATCACTTCTTTAACCGCCTTTACAACATCTCCTGCATTTGGCAACCACTCTTCTAAAAGAACTGGTGAAAATGGTGCTGGAGTATCAGCAGTCGTTATTCTTTTTATTGGTGCATCTAAATAATCAAATGCATTCTCTTGAACTTGATATGTAATTTCAGAAGCTACACTAGCAAAAGGCCAAGCTTCTTCCAATACTACCAATCTATTTGTTTTTTTAACAGACTCGAAAATAGTAGCATGGTCCATTGGACGAACAGTTCTTAAATCGATGATTTCACAAGAAATTCCATCCTTTTCTAATTCATCTGCCGCTTTGTAAGCCTCTTTAATAATTTTACCAAAAGAAACAATAGTTACATCTGTTCCTTTTCTTTTAATATCTGCAACACCTAAAGGTAATATGTATTCTCCTTCTGGCACTTCTCCCTTATCTCCATACATTTGCTCAGACTCCATAAAAATTACTGGATCGTCATCACGAATTGCAGCTTTTAACAAACCTTTTGCATCATATGGATTAGAAGGTACAACAACTTTTAATCCCGGTGTATTCGCAAACCAGTTTTCAAACGCTTGTGAATGCGTTGCTCCTAACTGACCTGCAGATGCTGTTGGTCCTCTAAAAACAATTGGACATGGAAATTGACCGCCACTCATTTGACGAATCTTTGCTGCATTATTTATAATTTGATCAATACCAACTAATGCAAAGTTAAAGGTCATAAACTCTACAATTGGTCTATTACCTCCCATTGTAGACCCAACTGAAATACCTGCAAAACCAAGTTCAGCAATTGGAGCATCTATCACTCTTTTTTCCCCAAACTCATCTAACATTCCCTTAGAAGCCTTATATGCTCCATTGTATTCTGCAACCTCTTCACCTATTAAAAAAATAGACTCATCTCTGCGCATTTCTTCGCTCATTGCTTCGCAAACTGCCTCTCTGAATTGTATTGTCTTCATTTACTATTAATTTGAGAACGCAAAAATAAAACATTTCAGACAATTTTGAAGTCTTTTTCATTTTAAAATATGACAATAATTTAGGCCATTTACTCCAACATTATCAATTCATATCCAATTTAATTCAAGTTAACTACCCTCATATAATAAGATAGTTAATACTCCATAATTTTATAATAATTTTACTATGCATGCATAGTATTTTACAAAAAAATGTCATAACTTCGTACCGTTATAAATCCATTATATCAATTTTAAAAACTGTTTAAATGAAAATATTAGTTTGTATAAGTCACGTTCCAGACACGACTTCAAAAATAAACTTTACCGAAAATGACTCTAAATTCGACTCGAATGGAGTTCAATTTGTGATTAATCCGTATGATGAATTTGCACTTACACGTGCCATGTGGTTTAAAGAAAAACAAGGCGCTAGTGTTACCGTTGTTAACGTAGGGAGTTCAGCAACAGAGCCTACTTTAAGAAAAGCCTTAGCTATTGGCGCAGATGACGCAATAAGGGTAAATGCTGAACCCTTGGATGGATTTTTTGTAGCCAAACAATTAGCTGAAGTTGCCAAAAATGGCAGTTATGACTTAGTATTAGCCGGTAAAGAATCTATCGATTATAATGGCGGTATGGTTCCAGGTATGATGTCAGCAATACTAGACTGTAATTTTGTAACCGCCTGTGTTGGATTAGAAATTGAAGGATCTAGTGCTACAATTACAAGAGAAATAGATGGAGGTAAAGAAACACTTTCTGCAGATTTACCTTTAGTTATTGGTGGGCAAAAAGGATTGGTTGAAGAAAAAGACCTTAGAATTCCGAATATGAGAGGAATTATGATGGCTCGTAAAAAGCCTTTAAACATTGTTGAACCGGTTGATTTTGAACCAACAACAACCACTGTTAGTTTTGAAAAACCTGAAGCCAAAGGTGCTTGCACAATGATAGACGCAGGGAATTTAGATGAACTTATTTCATTATTGCACAACGAAGCTAAAGTAATTTAATCAATATCCAATCGAAAAGACTTTATCATTTAAAAGTAGATGAATGATTCAAAAGTTTAGGATTAAAAAATCAGAAATATGTCAGTTTTAGTATATGCCGAGTCATCGGAAGGAAAATATAAAAAAGTAGCTTTTGAAGCTACATCATACGGTAAACAAGTTGCAGATCAACTCGGAGTTGATTTACATGTTTTAACCATAGGTGGTGAAAACCCATCTGAACTTGGTGCTTATGGAGCATCAAATATTATATCAGTTAATAATGTGACAAATAATTCGGATGCTAAAGTAGTTGCCAATGTAATTAAGGAAACTGCAAACAATAAAGGCGCAACTGTTATCATAATCGATTCAAGCGCTAATGGATTATCTATTACTCCGTTAGTTGCTGTTAATTTAAATGCAGGATTGGCTACAAATGTAGTTGCTGTTCCTTCTAGTACAACTCCTTTTGTTGTTAAAAGGAAGGCATTTTCTAACAAAGCATTTAACAGTACCCAAATTTCATCTGATGTGAAAGTAATTGGTCTTGCTAAAAACTCATTCGGAATACTTGAAAACAAGGTAGAGGCATCTGTTGAATCATTTGATGCAACAATAATTTCAAGTGGAATAACTTCAACTTCTTTGGATAAATCCACCGGTACAGTAACAATTGCTGATGCAGAAACCGTAGTTTCAGGTGGACGTGGATTGAAAGGTCCGGAGAACTGGGGTATGATTGAAGAACTTGCCACGGTTTTAGGAGCAGCAACTGCTTGTTCTAAACCAGTATCGGATTTGGGATGGAGACCACATAATGAACACGTTGGACAAACAGGAAAACCTGTATCATCTAATCTTTATATTGCCATTGGTATTTCAGGAGCGATTCAACATCTTGCTGGAATAAATGCATCAAAAGTTAAAGTTGTAATCAATACGGACCCTGAAGCTCCATTCTTTAAAGCTGCAGATTACGGTATCGTTGGAGACGCATTTGAGGTGGTTCCTAGCTTAATAGAAAAGTTAAAGGCTTTTAAAGCCCAAAACGCATAATTTTTGTAAATTGTGCCGCGAAGGCTGTCTAATTTTAGATTTTCTAAAGGTCTTGAATTAGACAGTTTTTTATTGCATTATGATTAACGAAAAAACGTTCCAAATTGAGTTTAGTTAGATTAGATATAAAAGGAATTTCATATAGCCAAACACAAAGTGGTGCATATGCCTTAGTATTGAGTGAGGTTGATGGATCGCGAACTCTTCCAATTGTAATTGGCGCTTTTGAAGCACAATCTATTGCAATTGCACTTGAAAAAGAAATAAAACCACCTAGACCTTTAACACACGATCTCTTTAAAAGTTTTGCTGACAGGTTTCATATTATTATTAAACAAGTTATCATACATAAATTGGTAGATGGTGTTTTCTACTCTAGTTTAATCTGTGAAAGAGATGGTATAAAGGAAATTATAGATACTAGAACATCAGATGCTATTGCTTTGGCAACTCGTTTTGATGCACCAATATTCACCTATGAAAATATATTAGACAAAGCAGGTGTATATCTAAAATTAAAAGACGAAGAAGAAGTTGAAGAAGAAGAGTTGATTTTAGAAGATTTAATTCCTGAAACCATTGAAGAAACTTCATATTCTTCTGAAAGTTTAGAGTCGTTGAATCAAAAATTGTCGGAAGCTGTTACTAACGAAGACTACGAATTAGCTGCTAAAATTCGAGACGAAATAAATAAAAGAAATATCTAACTTATATGAATAAAAAACTGCTTTTAACTATTGGTATGCTCTTTAGTTTTATCGTAACAAATGCTCAAGATGCAGCCCAAGCAGGTATCATTCAAAGTCAAGGCATTTCGCTTTCTTCAGTTTTAAGAGGTGTATTAGGAATGGTTTCCCTTATAGTTTTAGCCTTTCTTTTTAGTTCTAACAAAAGAGCCATTAATTGGAAAACAGTTGGAATTGGTCTTGGAATTCAGCTTTTTATTGCTATAGGTGTTCTAAAAGTTCCATTTATTCAGGTTATTTTCGAATCTATCGGTAAAATATTTGTTAAGGTTCTTGATTTTACGAGAGCTGGTAGTAAGTTTTTATTCGAAGGGTTAGTGGTAGATATGGATACGTTTGGATTCATTTTTGCATTTCAAGTCTTACCAACAATTTTATTCTTTTCCGCACTAACTTCCGTATTATTTTATTTAGGAGTAATTCAATGGGTAGTAAAGGCATTTGGTTGGTTATTATCTAAACTATTAAAAATTTCTGGCGCTGAAAGTTTAAGTGTTGCAGGAAATATATTCCTTGGTCAAACCGAGGCTCCCTTATTAATTAAGGCTTATTTAGAAAAAATGAATAAGTCTGAAATGCTATTGGTTATGATTGGCGGTATGGCAACAGTCGCTGGAGCGGTATTAGCAGCTTATATTGGATTTTTAGGAGGCGATGACCCGGTATTAAGGTTACAATATGCAAAGCATTTGCTAGCAGCCTCAGTTATGGCTGCACCTGGTGCAATTGTTATATCAAAAATTTTATACCCTCAAACAGAATCAATTGATACCGATGTAAAAGTATCTTCAGATAAAATTGGATCTAATATATTAGATGCGATTGCAAACGGAACAACGGAAGGATTAAAACTAGCTGTAAACGTGGGTGCCATGTTATTAGTATTTGTTGCTTTTATTGCAATGATAAATTTTGGATTTGACAAAATAGGTCATTATACAGGAATTAATGATTGGGTAATTTCAAATACAAGTTATGATGGCTTGTCTTTAGAATTAATTTTAGGTACCGTTTTTGCTCCTTTAATGTGGTTAATTGGCATTGCCAGTGAAGATATGATGATGATGGGGCAGTTATTAGGAATTAAACTTGCAGCAAGTGAATTTGTAGGGTATATACAATTAGCAGAATTAAAAGATGTGGCTAGTGCAACACATTTAACTTATAATAAGTCAATTATTATGGCTACCTATATGCTTTGTGGATTTGCAAATTTTGCATCTATAGGGATTCAGATAGGTGGAATTGGTTCTTTAGCTCCAGGACAGCGTAAAGTATTGTCAGAATTTGGAATGAAAGCATTAATTGGAGGTACTATTGCTTCACTAATGTCTGCCACAATTGCAGGAATGATTATCGGATAATTATTGATAAATTCTATTTTATCATCAATTCCAACGCACCAAACTTTCGTTAATAACTTTTAAAGAAATCAAAGATTTTAAGGAATCAACTCATTGGTTTTTAATTATTTTTAGCAACGAATTTTACGCAAAAAAATCTCTTATTTTTAATAGATATAAGACTCAAATATGAAACAATACTTAGACTTAATAAAGCACGTTCAAGAAAACGGTTTTGAAAAAACTGACAGAACAGGAACAGGAACCAAAAGTGTTTTTGGTTATCAAATGCGTTTTAATTTGGAAGAAGGGTTTCCAATGGTTACAACTAAAAAATTACACTTAAAGTCTATTATTCATGAATTATTGTGGTTTTTAAAAGGGGATACAAACATTGATTATCTTAAAGAGCATAATGTAAAAATTTGGGATGCTTGGGCAGATGAAAATGGAGATTTAGGTCCAGTTTATGGTCATCAGTGGAGAAATTGGAATAGCGATGGAATCGATCAAATTACCGAAGTCATCAATCAAATCAAAAATAATCCGGATAGTAGAAGAATGATTGTTTCTGCTTGGAACCCTAGTGTTTTACCAGATACTTCTGTTTCATTTTCTGAAAATGTTGCAAATAACAAGGCTGCTCTGCCTCCATGTCATGCATTTTTTCAATTTTATGTAGCTGATGGCAAATTATCTTGTCAGTTGTATCAGCGCAGTGCAGATATATTTTTAGGCGTTCCTTTTAACATTGCTTCGTACGCATTATTGGTAATGATGATGGCGCAGGTCTGTGGTTTAGGCTACGGAGATTTTGTACACACCTTTGGCGATGCTCACATATATAACAATCATCAAGAACAAATAGATTTACAGTTATCTAGAGACCCAAAACCACTACCTACAATGAAATTGAACCCTGAGATTACAGATATATTCGATTTTAAATTTGAAGATTTTGAATTGGTAAATTACAATCCTCACCCAACAATTAGAGGTAAGGTTTCGGTTTAAATTATTGATATGAACAATTCAAATCAAGTGGTTACAATAATTGCCGCCATTGCAGAAAACAATGCCTTAGGAAAAGATAATGATCTAATTTGGCATTTACCAGCCGACTTAAAACGCTTTAAAAAAACAACTTCTGGTCACCATATCATTATGGGTAGAAACACTTTTGAATCTATTGGTAAACCTCTACCAAATAGAACAACGGTTATAATTACTCGAAATAAAAATTACACTTCTGCTGGCTGTGTAATTGTTGATAGCTTAGATAAAGCATTAGAAGTTGCAAAAGAGGATGAATCTCCTTTTATAATTGGTGGTGCACAAATATATGAACAAGCCATTAATTTAGTAGATCAATTAGATATTACTGAAGTACATCATAAATTTGAAGCAGATGTATTCTTTCCAGAAATAGACATGAGTATTTGGAAAGAAGTAAAAAGAGACCACTTTAAAAAAGACGAAAAAAACAATTTTGATTATAGTTTTGTTTCATACATAAAAAAAGAGGTGAGTTAAACACTCACCTCTTTTACCATGTTATTCTAAAAAATTACTTTCTAATTTCTTCTATAAAAGTTTCGCCTTTATATTTAAGAATAACTGAATACGCTCCTTTTAGCAATTCTCCAGTATTTATTCTTTTCCCAATAATATTCTCTCCTGTCACTAATTCAGTATACAATAGCCTGTCATTACTATCGTAAAACTTAATATCTAAGATATCTTCTTTGTTTAAAGATCGTAAGGCAATATTTACCATATCTTGATCAACTGATATACTTGGCTTATTAATTACTTTTTCCTCATCCTCTAAAATTACTAATTCGTCATTAACAATTGTAAATGGTATTTTTCTAATTTTTGTTTCTCCATGAAACTCTAAAAAATAATTACCATTAGATAAAAATTCAAAGTTATAATTCTTCGAAAACCTTGCTACATTTACAAATTCAGTATATAAACTTACACCCTCTTCATCTGTTATTTCAAAATTTACGTTATCAGATAATTGAGATAAGGTTAAATTCACAAGTTTACTTTCGATCTTTGATAATTTTATAGCCGAATTTAGATTTTCTGCATTTGATAAGAAACCAACCATTAGTGCTACTAAAACAATACTTCTTTTCATTAAATTTTTCATAATACTACTATTTAAATTTTATACTGCAAATGTATATGCAACATCCAGGTTACAAAACAGCTATATTGGTATTTTTGTATCTTATTTTACCCCGCAACACTTCCTGATAGTTGTTTTAGGTTAATTTTGAATCATTTTTTGGTAAAAATGTATATATTCGTTTTTCTATAATAAATTAACTTTGCACAAAACATATTCAAATGAAAACACCTAAACCAGCATTTGAAAAGATTAGCCCGGAATTTGGAAGTTCACTACGAGTTAAACAGCACAGCGAACAAGTAGAAAACAACTTACCTTTTTGGCATTTTCATCCAGAGCTAGAATTAGTATACATAAACAAAGCTAAAGGAAAAAGACATATTGGTAGTCATTTATCCTACTTTAATAATAGTCAACTCATTCTTATAGGAGCCAATTTACCCCATAGTGGCTTTACAGATAGATTTACTTCAACGGGAACTGAAACTATCGTTCAATTCCAAGAATCTTTTTTAGGTAAAGATTTTTTTGAAATTCCAGAATTGCACATGATTAAAAAATTGTTTCAGCGCGCTAAGAAGGGAATCGTTTTTGGAATTGAAACAAAGAAAAAATTAAATGACCAATTACTTCAATTGAATTCAAAAACTGGTTTAGAACGAATACTATTATTTATAGAAATCTTAAATGAACTTTCATTAACAGAAGATTACACAATATTAAATGCTGACGGCTATAGTTTTGAAGTTAAACCACAAGACAATTTAAAGATTGACATCATTTTTGATCATGTAAGAAATCATTTTACACGAACTATTCCTTTAGAAGAAATTGCAAGTAAAGTCAGTATGACAGTTCCTGCATTTTGTAGATATTATAAAAAAGTAACCGGTAAAACTTTTACCCAATTTGTCAACGAATTCAGAATTGTTCATGCTACTAAATTATTGACCGAAAGTCACTCTAGTATTACCGAGATATGTTTTGAGTGCGGGTTCAACAACTTTTCACATTTCAATAAATTATTTAAAAAATTTACAGGAAAAAGTCCTTTAAAATATCGAAATGAAATGAAGCAACTGGTTATTCAATAATTAATTCGAATAAATCTAAACTAAAAAAGAGATACAATTTGTATCTCTTTTTCATTTTAACTAATTAACTGACTACTTAAGAATGTGAAATATTCGATAAATAGTATTTTAAAACTACACTTCAAAATTACATTCAATATTCGAAAATTTACAGCTTAATTTAAACCGATTTCTAAACTATTTTAACTTTATAAAAAAACAATATTGAAATATATTAAGTAAATCCTATTTAATATCAATTGAATACGGTACAACCGCCTGTATTCCTCTATACATTGAAAAATCCTTTAACTCTTTATATATTCTAAAATTAGTCTCTCCTAATTCATTTTTTATATAATTCTCTTTTAATTTGGCAAATGGGATCAAATTAAAGGAGTCTTCGAAATCTTTTTGAAACCTTGGATATTCCGTAATCCTATAAGCGGAAATATCCGCTAATTCCGACGCTTTATTTATTGCATCATCCAAACTCCCTAGTTCATCTACTAATCCATTCTCTAGCGCTTCTTTACCAGTCCATACTCTTCCTTGGGCGACAGCATCAACTTCTTCAAAAGTCATATTTCTACCTTCAGCAACTCTATTCACAAATGTCTTATAAACTAACTCTACTCCTTCTATGCGTTCATTATAAAAATCATGTGTCATAGGTTCGTAAAAACTGTAACCCATGGCCTGCTTGTTTGTCGAAACTTGTTCGGCATTAATTCCAACATTATCTACCAAACCACTTAAGTTAGGAATGGTTCCGAAAACACCAATTGAGCCTGTTATTGATGTTGGTTCTGCAAAAATAGATTGCGCTCCGGCAGCAATATAATAACCGCCAGAAGCGGCCATATCACCCATTGAAACTACAAATGGTTTTTCTTGCTTTAGCAATTCCAATTCACGCCAAATTAAATCACCTGTCAAAGCCACGCCTCCTGGAGAGTTCACTCTTAATACAACCGCTTTTATTTTTTTATCCTTTTTAATCTTTCTTATGGCTTTTATCATGCTCTCTTGACCAATAACGGTTTCATCTCCTTTCCCATACAATATGGTTCCTTGAGCGTACAATACGGCAATTCGGTTAGATGCAGTAGACTTAATTCTACCTTTTCCGGAAGAAATATAATCCGATATACTTACATAATTGGTCTTGGCTCCAACCAATTCATCTACAATCTCTTCGTATTTATCTTTATAAATAGCACCGTTTATCATATCGAACTCCACAGCCAATTCTGTAGTTCTAGTTAATAATTCATCAGCAATATTATTTAACTCTTCTATGTCTAACCCTCTACTTGCTCCAATATCTTCTAAAAATTCTCCCCAAATTGAATGTAGGAAAGAGCTGATTTGTTCTCTATTAGCAGCACTCATTTTGTTGTCTAAATAGCCTTCAACAGCACTCTTATATTTTCCATGCCTAATCACTTCCATCTTAACGCCATATTTTTCCTGAAAATCCTTATAAAATAAGCGCTCTGTAGACAAACCTCTAAAATCAACAATACCAGTTGGAGTTACATATAGAGAATCTGCAACTGAACTTAAATAGTAATTCTTTTGTGTATAAATATTAGCATAAGAAGTAACAAATTTACCTGCCTGCTTAAACTCGTCAATTTTATTTCTAATAGATTGCGTTTGAGAAATCCCTGCATTTACCAATTCATTAGATATGCTAATTCCTTTAATTTTATCATCATTCTTTGCGTTTTCTATAGCATTAATAATTTTACTCAACTGCAAAGTTTTAACTGGAAACAATGTCTCAAAAGGATTGTTTGTACTCGGCACATAATCTGCAACACCGTCCTCTAAATTCAATACCAAAACAGAATTGGTTTTAACCACTACTTTCTCAGATTCACTTGTAGCAGAAATCATCCAAATTAACATTAAAAAACCAAGTCCAAAAATTACGAATAAGGCAATGAATGAACCCAAACAACTTGTAAGTAGACTTCTAAAAAATTTCATGAAATATGCTGTTATATTAAGTTTTGAACATCTCTAAAAATGTTCATAATTAGAAAGACAAATATACACTTTTCTTCTGGAGGTTTCTTTTCTTTGTAGCAAGGCATGAAAATTGTAAGAACCACATATTTATCTATTGGAACCAACGAAGGAGACAAAGAAGGAAACCTTCAATTAGCGGTAAATGCTATTGCAGAATCGGTTGGAGCAGTGCTCAAAATTTCTTCCATTTATAAAACCGCAGCCTGGGGATTTGATGGAGATGATTTTTACAATATCTGTATTGAAGTCTCTACCAATCTTAATCCGGAAGCATTAATATCAAAACTTTTAGCTATTGAAAAAAGTTTAGGAAGGGTCAGAACAAAATCAGAAGCATACACGTCAAGAATAATTGATATTGATATACTTCTGTTTGAAGATGAAATTATATTTTCCCCAAATTTAGTTGTTCCTCATCCTAAAATGCTAGATCGCAAATTTGTAATGGTTCCCTTAACGGAAATTGCTCCGAATTTTAGACATCCAATAGAAAAACAAACCATATTAATGAGTTTACAAGGATGTAGTGATAAAGGCGATATTGAAAAAATTGATACCGCCTTGACAAGACCTATTGCACTATTTGAAAAATACAATTATATCGCCATTGAAGGAAATATTGGTGCGGGTAAAACAACACTTTCTAAAATGATAGGGGACGATTTTAATGCTAAATTGGTTTTAGAACGTTTTGCTGACAATCCTTTTTTACCAAAATACTATAAGGATATGGAGCGTTATGCTTTTCCTTTAGAAATGAGTTTTTTAGCCGATCGCTACAATCAATTATCTGAAGATTTAGCACAATTCGATTTGTTTAAAAACTTTATTGTATCGGACTACTATATTTTTAAGTCACTTATTTTTGCACAAGTTTCTTTACATAAAGATGAATATGCACTTTACAGAAAAATATTTGATGTAATGTATAAGGAGATTTCTAAACCAGACATTTACGTTTATTTATATCAAAACACAGAACGCTTATTAGCAAACATAAAAAAACGTGGTAGAGATTACGAGCAAGAAATTGCTCCCGAATACTTAGATAAAATTCATGCCGGGTATTCAACATTTATAAAGTCGGAAAAAGAACTTAATACGTTGGTTATTGATGTTTCCGAATTAGATTTTGTAAACAACCCCGAAGATTACAGGTCTGTAATTAACAAGATTTCAGAGTATAAAACTCCTGATTAATCCAATTTATTACTTTTTCAACTCCAATTTTTCGGCAAAATAATCGCAAAAATCACGCATAGTAGCGCTCATTTTTTCATCTTGAGTTGCTGTTTCAAAAGTATTTGCCATAGAAACCAAGGTTTGATGAAAGAATTGTTTCATTTCGTCTACAGGCATATCTTTAGTCCACAAATCTACTTTTAGTGTATCTTTTTTATTAGGATCCCAAACTGAAATTAACAAGGCCTTTGCTTCAGCATTCTTAATCTCCCCATCTTCTGCGCTCCAACTCAATTCCTCCGGAATTTTGTTTTCGTCTAACCCAACTTTAAATTCTATTTTAGAGGTGCTTTGTACCGCCATCGCTTTTTATTTTCTTGGTTTGTATTTCGACTGCCTAAATATATCATCTGGCGCCGTATTTATTAATTGCTGCAAAGTTACGTCATTATTTTTCATATAGGAACGAACTATTTGCCAACCGATCCATTTTCCAATACTTCCAGGAGAATCATTATCGGATGCCTGATAAAATTTTGAGAACGGTGCTAAATCTAAAAATCGAGCATTTAAAGACGCCTCTGAATTATACAACAATTCATGTTCCATAAAGTATTTCCAAACGTCTGTTTCGTTAGTTACTGCCCAATTGAATTTTTCTTGTGTATAGCCTATTTTTAAATGATCATCAACAAAAGGAAGTAATATTTCTAAAGCGTATAAAAGTTTGCCCTCGTTAATCATTTTATCAATGAACATTCTAGAATGTTGCATTCTATAAAACGATTGAAAAATAATTGTAGCCACAGATACCATCATATTTTCCTTGTTGTAATTCTGAGATATGTACTTTGGGAAACTTACATAAACTTCATTTTCAGAACCAAGAAACATATCTAAAGAAACAAACAGTAAACTATCTGCATAAATCACCGGGTATTCATAATCCAATCCCGAAATATGGGTAACTATTCTTGGTACTTTAAACTTAGGATAATAGTATGAAATGTGCTGAAACAATAACTTAAACTCAGGCATTAGCGATTCAAAATCTCCAAAAACACTATCTGCTTTCTTATACAATAACTGATCTTCTTCATTTTTCATTTTCTGAATCCAAACACTATCGTGTACCTCCTTTGGAAACATGAAAACAAACTTTTGTTTTAAATTTGGTAAGTCGTTCTCTGAGGCTGTATAAAATTCTTGATCAAATCTTTCAACTTGGATATCCATATCGATCTTTGCTATTTCAGGATTTATTTTTTGTTCTGTTTTACAGGCCAAAAACAATAAAAACACTAAAAAAACACCAAGTACTCTTGCCATATATTTTGCTATATTTACACTCATTTTTTTACAACGTACAAAAATACTAAATAGTTTAAGATGGACTCTGAAAAAATAGTGAATCATATTGTAGATTGGTTAAAAACCTATGCCGAAAATGCCGGTGTGAAAGGATTTGTAATTGGTGTCTCTGGAGGGATTGATTCCGCTCTTACATCAACTTTATGCGCAAAAACAGGCCTTCCATTACTTTGTTTAGAAATGCCAATACATCAAGCCGAAAGTCAAGTAAGTAGAGCATTGAATCATATTAATTGGCTACAAAAGAACTTT
The DNA here is from genome assembly GCA_001874265.1 of Bacteroidetes bacterium MedPE-SWsnd-G1. Classification (GTDB taxonomy): domain Bacteria; phylum Bacteroidota; class Bacteroidia; order Flavobacteriales; family Flavobacteriaceae; genus Urechidicola. Next base: position 70,742 of record MPDD01000007.1, read on the forward strand.
GATCATGTTTCTATGACTAAAGTAAACCTAACCCCTGTTTTTGATAGTTTAGTTAACGAATTACCTATGGTAGACAACGAAGAAGACCGCTTTATGTCATTGGCCAATACACGAGCACGATTGCGAATGACTTCTCTATATTATTTTGCTGCTCTTCATGGCTATTTGGTTGCGGGTACTGGTAATAAAGTAGAAGACTTTGGTGTTGGATTCTTCACAAAATATGGTGATGGCGGCGTAGATTTAAGTCCAATTGCAGACTTGGTTAAAACACAAGTTTATGAATTAGCAGGTCATTTAGGTGTAAATGAAGAAATTTTAAATGCAGCACCGACTGATGGGCTTTGGGGTGATGACAGAACAGATGAAGATCAGATTGGAGCATCATATCCCGAATTAGAATGGGCAATGGAAATGGATGCTTTAAAAAAACAGCATACTGACTTTGAAGGCAGAGAACTAGAGGTTTTCACAATCTATAAAAGATTGAACAACGCTAACAAGCATAAGATGAATCCGATACCAGTTTGCGAAATTCCTAAGAAGTTGTTATAATGTCTAAATCCCTTAATAGCATGCGTATTTTTTTCTGAATACGTTGTTTGGCGCCATTTGTAAATGCAAATGGAATTCGTGTTTTCAATAAAAATACACGGTAGTAGGTGGTTATTGTTTTCATAGCAATTTGGTTGTATTACATAATTAGAACAATTGAACATTTAAAACTCCTACTTACAGAAAATTAAGAATCGATATTTTAATAGCACTACTAAATGGTAAAAGCCCACATTTACATTCTTATAAAATGAAATACGGGGCAAATATGTACTAATCAAAAAATGAAACTTAAATACTCTTATAGCAATTTTTAAAGAGGTATGTTTCCAACTCAATTCAAATATACTAAAATAACTGCTGAAAAGCAAGTTATTGCCTTTAGAGAAACTATTATACACGACTAATTTAAATAACCCTATTTAGTTGTTTGGCTATTTTGCGTTTGAGTTCGGAATAATCCACAACTTCGACAAGAATATTTTCGTTGGAACTTTCTTTTGATAATTCAGTCTTAAGTGTTGCGATTTTCTCTTCAATTAATACTCTTCTTAAATTATAAATGGTATCAGAAACCATTTTAGGCAATTCTGATTCAACCTCTTTTACAATTACCTCCTTACGCTTCCAATCACTTAAAGCATGTTTTTCATCATCCATAAGAATATTAGTTACCAATTGTGCAATTTCGTTGTTATGATGGTTGATTAATTTATCCGTATTTACTGCTTCTTCTTGATTTAATTGATGAATCATATCGTAATAAATCTGCTGAAACAAATTATCAGTAAATTCTACCTCATCTTCTTGTAAACTCAGATATATCTCTTGTGCTACCTTAGACTCGTAATATTCTTTTTTTCTACTAAGGTCATTCTCATCGTCCTCTGGAACCTGCTCAAAATCTGCAGTCTTATTTCCATGTAACAACAATATTTTTATGATCTCCTTTTCGTATTTTAATTTCTCATTGAACTTTTCTGGAGCATCTGTCTTTTGCAAAACCGGTTCAGGAGGTCTCATTTGCAGCGGTTTCTTAGAAGCCTCTCTTTGTTCCTTTTTAAACATTTGAGCCAACTCACTAAACAATACATTTTCAGAAATACTCATAATACGAGCACATTCTTGAATATATACCTCGCGCTGTATTCTATCCGGAATTTTTGAAATACTCACCACAATATCTCGAATCAGCCCTGCTTTTTTAACAGGATCGTCTTTAGCTTCTTCCATTAAAAGAGAAACTTTGAAATTGATAAAGTCTTGGGCGTTGGTATTCAAGTACTCCCTTAACTCACTCGTAGAAACACTGCGAGCAAAACTATCCGGATCTTCACCCTCAGGAAATGTCAACACTTTAACATTCATCCCTTGTTCTAGAATCAAATCAATTCCTCTTAAGGATGCTCTTATTCCTGCCGCATCACCATCAAAAAGAATTGTAATATTAGGCGTTAATCTGCGCACCAATCTAATTTGGTCTGATGTCAATGCTGTTCCAGAAGAAGCAACAACGTTCTCTACTCCATTTTGATTGAATGAAATCACATCAGTATACCCTTCAACTAAAAAACAATTATCTTCTTTTGCAATGGCTTGTTTTGCATGATAAATACCATACAAAATATGGCTCTTATGATAAATTTCACTTTCAGGTGAATTTAAATACTTCGCTGCCTTTTTATCATTTGTTAAAATACGACCACCAAAACCAAGTACACGCCCACTCATATTATGAATTGGGAAAAGTACACGTCCTTTAAATCGGTCAAATTGTTTGGTTTCCTTTACTATAGTAAGTCCTGTTTGTGAAAGGTATTTTATGTCATACCCTTTTTTTAAAGCAGCATCTGTAAAGGCAGTCCATTCATCTAAACTATATCCTAGTTCAAACTTTTTTATAGTTTCATCTGTAAAGCCACGTTCTTTAAAATAGGATAAGCCTATTGCTTTCCCTTTAGGATGATTTAGTAAAGTTTCATTGAAATAATCACGTGCAAATTCAGAAACCAAAAGCATACTTTCTCTCTCACTAGCTTGCGCCTTTTGCTCATCGGTTTGTTCGGTTTCATCTATTTCAATATTATACTTTTTAGCCAAATATCGAATAGCCTCTGGATACGAATACTTTTCGTGCTCCATTATAAATGAAATGGCATTTCCTCCTTTACCTGTTGAAAAATCTTTCCAAATTTGTTTGACAGGAGAAACCATAAACGAAGGTGATTTCTCGTCTGAGAATGGGCTTAACCCTTTAAAGTTACTCCCGGCTTTTTTCAGTTGTACAAATTCGCCAATGACCTCCTCTACACGAGCAGTTTCAAAAACACGATCGATAGTACTTCTTGAAATCATAAATTAGGATACCGCTTTTAACTTCTTAAGTTTCGCTTTCGAAATTTTTTGCTCTGCATACTTCTTAGTAACATGTAATTCTTTTGTTTCAGAACCAGGTAACTCAAACATAGCGTCCGTTAAAATAGCTTCACATAAAGAGCGTAATCCTCTTGCTCCTAATTTATATTCAACGGCTTTATCTACAATGTACATCAATGCTTTCTCATCGATCGTAAAATCTATACCATCCATAGAAAACAACTTTTGATATTGTTTTGTTATAGAATTCTTTGGCTCCGTTAAAATGGCTCTTAATGTTTTTTCATCCAACGGATTCATGTGTGTTAATACTGGTAATCGACCAATAATTTCTGGAATCAAACCAAAAGACTTTAAATCAGTAGGCAATACATATTGCAATAGGTTTTCTTCGTCTACTTTATCTTCTGATATAGAAGCGCTATAACCGACCGCTTGTCTGTTTAATCGCTTACTAATTACTCTATCAATGCCTGAAAAGGCACCACCTGCAACAAACAAAATATTCTTAGTGTTTACCTCAATAAACTTTTGGTCGGGATGTTTTCTTCCTCCCTTAGGTGGCACGTTTACAACAGTTCCTTCTAATAGTTTTAACAAAGCCTGCTGCACACCTTCACCAGACACATCACGTGTAATAGAAGGGTTATCACCTTTACGTGCAATTTTATCTATTTCATCAATAAAAACAATTCCTCTTTCTGCTTTATCTACATTATAATCTGCCGCTTGTAATAAACGTGTTAAAATAGTCTCAACATCTTCACCAACATAACCTGCCTCTGTTAAAACAGTAGCATCGACAATACAAAAAGGAACATTCAACATTTTTGCAATTGTACGAGCAATTAAGGTTTTACCTGTCCCAGTTTCACCTACAATTACGATATTACTTTTTTCTATCTCAATCTCTTCTTCCTCCTCTTTTGTATTCTTCTGAAGCAATCTTTTATAATGATTGTACACCGCAACCGCCATAACACGTTTTGCATCGGTTTGTCCAATCATATACTGATCTAAAAATTTCTTGATCTCAACTGGTTTTTTAAGAACAATTTCAGAAGACAAAGCATCTGATTTTCCATCCGCCACTTCTTCAATCACAATACCATGTGCTTGTTCAATACACTTGTCGCAAATATGCGCGTCGAGCCCAGCGATTAATAAATCTGTTTCTGCTTTTTTCCGTCCACAAAATGAACACTCTAAAGTTTCATCTTTTGCCATAATCTTTCTTCTTTTTTGTCATATTGAGTGAAGTGAAATATCTCTTAGATTTTTCACTTCACCAACTTTAAATTTGTTCATTCAGAATGACACTATTTCCTTTCTAAAATTTCATCAATCATTCCATAGGCTTTCGCTTCTGCTGCTTTCATCCAATAATCTCTATCAGAATCTGAATGAACTTTCTTTACTGTTTGACCAGAATGCTTCGAAATAATTGCATACAATTCATCTTTCAACTTTAATATCTCACGTGCCGTAATTTCAATATCACTAGCCTGTCCTTGCGCACCACCTAATGGCTGGTGAATCATCACTCTTGAATGTGGTAAGGCAGAACGCTTTCCCTTTTGACCTGCACACATTAAAACAGCACCCATAGAAGCGGCCATTCCTGTACAAATTGTAGCAACATCTGGCTTTATAAATTGCATTGTATCATAAATTCCCAATCCGGCATAAACACCACCTCCTGGTGAGTTGATATAAATTGAAATATCCTTTGAATTGTCTACACTTTCTAGAAATAATAATTGTGCTTGAATGATATTTGCAACAGAATCATTTATTCCTGTTCCCAAAAATATTATTCTATCCATCATTAAACGAGAAAACACATCCATCTGAGTAATATTCATCTGGCGTTCTTCCATAATATAAGGAGTCACATTACTTACAATTTTATCGTAGTACATGCTATTAATTCCGTGATGTTTTGTAGCGAATTTTTCAAATTCTTTTCCGTAATTCATGTGTCTTTTTTTTATTTTTTGTTTAATGGTCACATGTGTTCGCAATTAGTCATTTCCTTGATTTATAGAAATTCTAATATGCTCGTTTCATATGAATTGGTGTTTTAAATAATAAGAGGGTAAAAATACAAATTTTAAACGAATTGTAGTTGTTGTAAACAATCTAGAAAAATTGCTCTTTTTTTTATTATTTTTGGTCTAACGTATAACCTTTAAAATAACTTATGGCTAACGGAAGATTAGAATTTAAAATTGGAAACCTTGAATTTGTTGGTGAGGGAGAACAAGATTGGGTTACAGAACAATTAGATAAAATGTTAGAGCGTTTACCAGATCTGGTAAATCAAAGTAAAAAAACAGTTACAAAGACAGAAGTTATAAAGACTGATGCTGAACCAATGGAGCAAAGTCATCCTACCGATTTATTTTCAACTCCAAAACCTACTCCAAAAAGAGCCATTCCAGAGAATTTATCTACTTTTTTACGTAGTAAAGATTGTATTGACAAACAACGTCGAAAGTTTTTAGGTACTGCCGTTTGGCTACAATTAAATGGTAAACAGCGTATAAAAACCAAAGAAGTTACAGATGCTTTACGCGCAGCACGACAAGTAAAAATCACAAACCCAAGCCATCAATTAAACCAAAATATTAGCCAAGGGTTTTGCCAAAAAGAAGGAAATGGATTTTATGTAACTCCACAAGGAGTTGAAAATATTATGTAGCAATCATATTAAAGCATAAAAAAACCGCTTCATTTATGAAGCGGCTTTTTTTATAAATTCTTCGCTTTCGCTCAGAATGACACTTTTTACTTATAAACTTCTTTTACAAAGTTTTCATAAGTGATTTCTTTTGTTTTAAATGTCATGTTCTCTTTGTAGAATCCTAACAATTTATTGCTAATCAATTGATCTTGCAAACGTTTTGCCTCTTCTTGATTACCTAATACTCTATTAGCGATATCTTCCAATTCTTTCTCTTCTGGATTTAAGTTTCCGTACTGAGCCATTTGAGCTTTAATAAAGTCCTTAGCATAGTCTTTTAACTCGTCCATCGTCACTTGTAAGTTGTTATCTTTAATAACTTGCCCTTCAATTAACTGATAACGTAATCCTTTTTCAGATTTTTCAAACTCCTCTGCGGCCTGCTCTTCAGTTAAAGGATTCTCTCCTGCCACTGCCAACCATTTCTTTAAGAAATCTGCTGGTAAATCAAACTTAGTATTTTCAATTAAATACTCAGTAATTGCATTTAACAATTGTTGATCTGCTTGCCCTAAGAATTGCTTTTCAGCATCTTCTTTAATTTTTTCTCTTAACTCAGTTGCAGATGTTACAACACCTTCACCAAAAATCTTATCAAATAATTCTTGATCTAAATCTGCTAACTCAGTAAACGTAATATCTTCAATAGTAAACTTTAAAGAAATTTCTAATCCGTGAACAGCATCATGATCTAAACCAGTTGCTCCCATTAACTTATGCTCGTCTGCAAATAAACCTTTCGATTTCAACTCAACTACAGTTCCAACATTTTGACCAATAAATTTCTTTTGGTTTACTTTTCCTTTGATATCTTCTAATACAAAATTGAATTTCTTTTCAATTTCTTTCTCTTCATTTACAAAAGTTCCAGTTACATTTACGCCTGCTTCCACAACATCTTTAGCAGACATTTTTCCGAAACGCTTTTGTAAATTCTCAACTTCTTTATCAATTAATTCTTCGTCAGCAACGATATTATATTGTGTAATTTTCTTCTTAGCGTCTAATTTAACATCAATAACTGGTGCTAATCCTAATTCAAATTCGAAAGAATATTCTTGCTCATCCCAAGAAAAATCTTCTTGTACTTTAGGAATTGGATTTCCTAAAATATCTAATTTCTCTTCTACTAAGAATTTGTTTAATGAATCTTGAATCAATTTATTTACTTCATCAATCATTACTGATTTTCCGTATTGCTTTTTCACCATCCCCATTGGAACGTGTCCTTTTCTAAATCCTGGAATTGTTGCATTTTTACTATAGTCTTTTAAAACTTTAGCAACTTTTTCTTTGTAATCAACTTCAGAAATCTCGATTTTCACAACTGCATTTAATGCATCAATGCTTTCCTTTGTAATATTCATTATGATACTAATTTATTATTCTTACTAAAAACCCGCGATTATCGTTCGATAATTGCGGGTGCAAAATTAGTGTTTTTTTATGAGGTCGCAAAGCATTAACTGCTTCAAATTCAACTTTATTTATCTTTTTCTAAAAACGAAAACAAGACAGATTGTAAAAATGATAAAAGGATACTAAATAACAGTGCAATCCAAAATCCATCAACAACAAAACTACCACCCATTACGTAATCTGCCAACAAAATAACAACTGCATTAATTACAAATAAAAATAATCCTAGTGTAACGATGGTTGCCGGAAGCGTAAAGAAAATTAGCAGTGGCTTTACAGTTATTCGTAATAATCCTAAAACTACGGCTACCCATATTGCGGATGTATAACTTGTAACATGTACTCCCGGTAAAATATTTGCAAGTACAACTACAGCCAAGGCGGTGAGTAAAATTCTTAATAATGTTTTCATAATTTTTTCAGTTTTTTAGTTAGACTTCTAAATTACGAAAATTAAATTCTACTTGTTTAAAAATTGAAGGGACTCCTTATAAAAGTCGGTTGGATTATCGGCATGTAACCAATGACCTCCATCTTTTATCGTTACAATTTTTGCATTAGGGAAATGAGCATTGATCAATCCAACATCATAAGAACCAATGTATCCAGATTTTTCACCACTTAAAAACAATACCTCTCCATCAAATTGTGTGAACGAAGGTAAGGCAACAGTTATTTCTTCGTAATGTTCGGTTAAACTCTCCAAATTAAAACGAAATCCGAAATTCTCTTTGTCAATTCGGGTTACATTCTTCATCAAAAATTGACGCACACCAAATTCTGGAATATAATTCTTCAGTACTTCTTCAATATCGTTTCTAGATTTTTGCTCTGAAAAGTCAACCTCATTCAATGCGGTTAAAATATCTTGATGATGTGGTGGGTAATATCTTGGTGAAATATCTGCAACCAATAATTTGTCTACCAAATCAGGATATTCTACCGCAAATAACATGACTGTTTTTCCGCCCATAGAATGTCCCAATAGATTTACTTTTTCTAAACCAGCATATTTAATGTACTCCATAAGATCATCAACCAATAATTCATAGTCAAAGTCATCAGAATGAAAACTACGACCATGATTTCGCTGATCTATTAAATGCACTTCATAGTGTTTCGAAAATTTATTTGCAAGGGTTTTCCAATTATCCCCCATTCCTAAAAACCCATGTAAAATTAATAAGGGCTCCCCTTTACCTAATATCCTAGAATGCAATAATTGACTACTCATTTACTAAGATAATTTATGCAAATACATATTAATTACATTCTGCAACCCTAAATACAGTGATTCTGAAATTAAAGCGTGCCCAATTGAAACCTCATCTAAAAAAGGTAAACTTTGCGCAAAAAACTGAATATTATCCAAACTTAAATCGTGCCCAGCATTCACATCCATTCTTAAGTCATGCGCTAATTTTGAAGATTCTACATACGGTAAAACAGCATCTTTATTTCCTTTTGCAAATTCTACAGCATAATGTTCCGTATACAATTCGATCCTGTCCGCTCCTGTTTTCGCAGCATTTTCAATCAACTTTGCATTTGTATCAATAAAAATTGAAGTTCTAATATTATTGCTCTTAAATTCGGCAATCACTTCTTGCAAAAAAGACTGATGTGTAATTGTATCCCAACCAGCATTGGAAGTGATTGCATCAACAGCATCAGGCACTAAAGTTACTTGAGTTGGCTTCACATCCAAAACTAAATCTATAAACTTCTGAATCGGATTTCCTTCAATATTGTATTCTGTTTTGATAGTAGGCACCAAGTCATAAGCATCTTGATAACGAATATGACGCTCATCTGGTCTAGGATGAATCGTGATCCCTTCTGCTCCGAAATTTTGAATATCTATAGCTGCTTGCACAACATTGGGCGAATCTCCACCTCGAGAATTACGCAATGTTGCTATTTTATTAATATTTACGCTTAACTTTGTCATCTGAAAATTTTTACAAAAATACCCTAAAATTAGAGATTCTTAAAGAATTGTTATTTTTTTTAAGTCGGAATGATTTGGTCGTATTTTTGATGAAATTGAAGTATATTCGTACGAAATGAAAATATCTGAATACATATCTAAGGATGTAAATGCATTGACGTTAGAAACTTCTTTTTTAGAAGCCAAAACAGTGTTTAATGAAATGCCTTATTCACATTTGCCCATAGTAGAAAACGACCAATTGGTAGGTTCAATATCTGAAAGTGATGTGTATACTACGGAAAATGAATTAACCGAGATTGGTAATTATCGGCACTTATTTGATCATTTTCACATTCAAGTAACAGATAATTGGATCGATATTTTAAAAATGTTTGCAGCTAGCGAAACAAATATATTACCTGTACTTTCTGAGAAAAATAAATACTTAGGCTTTTATGAGTTAACGGATATTTTGCATTTTTTTAACGACACACCTTTATTAAGTGACGACGGGTTCTTTTTAGTAATTGAAAAAGGAATTAAGGATTATTCATTTAGTGAAGTTGCTCAAATAGTTGAATCTAATGATGCAAAACTTATTGGAATTTTTATCTCTGGTTACAAGAATGATTTGGTTCGTATTACTCTAAAAATTGCATCGATAGAAATTAACGATATTATTCAGTCATTTAGAAGATACGGATACAAACTCCTTACCAAACATAAGGAAGATTTATTGTTAGAAGAATTAAAAAACAGATCAGATTACCTTCAAAAATACTTAAACATATAATTATGAAAATTGCAATCTACGGTCATTATTTTAATGAGGATGCCATACAATATGTTGAAGATTTATTAGATGCGTTACACGAAAAAAATGCAGAGATTTACATTGAATCTAACTTTTTAAAACTCATTCAATTACATACCTCAATAAAAGAAGAGTATCCAACATTCAATAATCATAATGATTTAGACACTTCTTTCAACTTCTTTTTTACCTTAGGAGGAGACGGAACCATTTTGAGATCAATCACCTATATCCGAGACTCTAATATACCCGTTATAGGTGTAAATATTGGGCGCCTTGGATTTTTAGCCACTGTTCAAAAAGAAAAAATCAAAGAAGCAGTCTCTGCACTTCACAACAATGAATTTGAGATTAAACAACGTTCATTGCTTACCGTTAATACAAAACCAGAAAATACAAAAATTGATTACTTGCCTTATGCTTTAAATGAAATAACCGTAAGCAGAAAGGACACCGCCGCCATGATTACTGTAGAAACCTATTTAAATGGTGAATACCTAACATCTTATTGGGCAGACGGCTTAATTATAGCCACACCTACTGGCTCTACGGGCTATTCATTAAGTTGTGGAGGACCTGTAATAACACCCCAAGCAAAGAGTTTTGCTATAACTCCAGTGGCACCCCATAATTTAAACGCAAGACCTCTAATTATTCCTGATGACACGCATATCAGAATGCGAATCGTAGGAAGAGAAAATGATTGCTCACTTTCGCTCGACTCTAGGATTGAGACCATTGAAAAAGGAACTGAAATTTATGTAGAAAAAGCTCCTTTTAATTTAAAAATGATCGAATTAACAGGCAACTCATTCATTCAAACAATCCGTAAGAAATTACTTTGGGGGGAAGATACGCGGAACAAATAATTCTTCTAATCACTTTTTTCACAATATTTTACCTTAAAAGCAGTTATCAAAAAAGTGCTTTTAACCTATTTCATTACGGATTGAAATACCTATATTTGCACGCTATTTTATTATGATAAAAAAGTTTTTAATTATTGCGATACTTTTTGCTTCGGTTTACACCAATGCGCAAATCAATGAAATAGGGATTACGGCTAGTGGCAGCAACTATGTGGGTGATATTGGAAGAGAAAATTTTATTTATCCAAACAATTATGCAATTGGCCTTATTTATAAATACAATTTAAACCCAAGAATTGCCTTGAGAGGTACTTATACATATTCAAAAATTTCTGCCGACGATGCTGATTCTGAAAATCTTGCACGTCAAATTAGAAATTATAAATTCACGAATACATTGCATGAATTTGCTGCTGGTGTCGAATTTAGTTTTATTGAATATGATTTATCCACCCGAGTAAAAACCCATACACCCTACATTTTATTGGAGTTGGCCGGCATTAATTACAATGTTGCCACTTCAGAATCATCTCCAGGTGTTTATAATTACGAAGGGGAAACGTCTTTTTCTATTCCATTTGGATTGGGTTATAAATTTAAAATTGCAGGTCATTTGGCTGCCGCTGTAGAAATTGGAATGCGATATACATTTTCAGACGATCTCGATTATAATAACGCTTCTATTCCTGCATTGGATTTCGGAAACCCAAACAACAACGATTGGTATGCCTTTTCAGGTATTAATTTAGTTTACACTTTTGGCCGACCGGCTTGTTACGCAACACCTAAATAATTTATGAGTTTACTCGATCAAATAGACAATACCAAAGTACCAAGTCATGTAGCCGTGATTATGGATGGGAATGGTCGTTGGGCTAAACAAAAAGGGAAACCAAGAGTCTTTGGTCATAAAAATGGTGTAAAAGCAGTCCGTGAAACAATTGAAGCTGCCGGAAATGCTGGAGTGAAAGCTTTGACCTTGTATGCTTTTTCAACTGAAAATTGGAACAGGCCAAAAGCAGAAGTAAAAACTTTAATGACATTACTTGTTAGTTCATTAAAAAATGAAGCAAAAGAGCTTATAAAAAACAATATTAAATTACAAGTAATTGGGTCTCAGGATGCGCTTCCTAAACAAGTGCTATCAGGCCTAAATAAAGTAATTGAACAAACCAAAAACAATACGGCATTAACACTTACAATAGCTTTAAGTTATGGGTCTAGAGAAGAAATTGTTAATGCATTTAAAAATATTTCTAAAAAAGTTGTTAATAAACAACTTTCAATAGAAGAAATTGACAAAAATATTATTAATAATCATTTATATACGTTTACTTTGCCCGACGTTGATTTAATGATCAGAACAAGCGGAGAAAAACGAATTAGCAACTTCCTTTTATGGCAAATTGCATATGCTGAATTACACTTTACAGATGTGCTTTGGCCTGATTTTACGAAAAATGATTTTTACAAAGCAATTTTAGATTATCAATCCAAAGAAAGACGGTTTGGTAAAACAAGTGCGCAAATTAAGACATCAAATGAGATATAAATTATCCTATATACTTTTTACATTTTTATTCATCTCAACAACTATTCTCGCTCAAGAGAATGTTACTAGCAATACAAATGTTACTCAAGATACCATTCCTACAAAAGAAACACCTCCCATAGCTCCTAAGCAAATTGGCCCTATTGTTTATGAAAAAGGGAAGACATATGAATTAGGTGGTATTACCGTTTCTGGACTTCAAAAATTTAGCGAACAAGCGGTGAAAGTATTTACTGGTTTAAAGGTTGGTCAAGAAATTAGAATACCAGGCGACAAACTTTCCAGTGCAATTAAGAAGTTATATGAGCAGAAACAGTTTAGTTCTGTAGACGCATATATTACGCAAGTAGATGGTAACACTATGTATCTTGAATTTGATGTTCAAGAATTACCTCAACTTAGTAATGTTACTTTTTCTGGAATCAAAAAGAGCAAATCAAAAGAGTTACAAAAGGAAACACAACTTACTACAGGAGCAATGATGACTGATAACTTATTAGTTACATCTCAGAATTATATTGAAAATTCTTTCAAAGAAAAAGGGTTTTTAAATGCTAAAGTAACCTTGAATTCAAGAGTAGATTCTACAGATACCAACTCTAAAGAAATGCTTGTTCATATTGACAAAGGAAGTAAGATCAAAATAAAAGAAATTATTTTTGACGGAAACGATCAGGTAAGTGATCAGACGTTAGCTGCAGCAATGAAGAATACGAAAACCAAATTTTTTGGTCGTTTTTGGAAAGGTTCAAAGTTTATTCAAGATAAATTTGATGAAGATCTAGAATCAGTATTAGCTAAGTTTAGTGAAAAAGGACATAGAGATGCAAGAATATTAGGCGATTCTATTTCTTGGAATGATGATAATACTGTGAATCTTCATATTGCTTTAGAGGAAGGTCAAAAATATTACTTTGGAGGTATTACATACTTAGGAAACAAAGTTTATACAGACGAGCAGTTGAACAATCTTTTACGTATTAATAAAGGTGAAGTTTACAATTCTAAAGTTCTAAAAGAGCGTGTTGTTGGTGATGGTAGTCCAGATTCAGAAGATATTGCGTCTTTATACCAAAATAGTGGATACATTTTTTCTCAAGTAACTCCTGTTGAGACTAGAGTTGAAAATGATTCTATTTATGTACAAGTTCGTATTTCTGAAGATGAGCCTGCAACTTTAAAGAGAGTTACAGTTAATGGAAATGACAAGACGAACGACCATGTAGCTTATAGACAAATTAGAACTCGCCCAGGTTACTTATATAGAAAAGATGATATTATAAGAACTATACGTGAATTAGGGCAATTAGGGTTCTTTGACCCAGAAACAATTACTCCAGATTTAAAGCCAAATTATGTTGATAAAACGGTTGATATAGATTATACAGTTGCCGAAAAAGGAGCCAGCCAAATTGAACTACAAGGTGGTTACGGTGGAGGATCGTTTATCGGTACTCTAGGACTTTCGTTTAACAACTTCTCTATTAGAAACATCTTTAATAAAAAGGCATACAAACCATTGCCAATGGGTGATGGACAAAGTTTGTCATTAAGACTTCAGAAGAGTAGATATTATACAACATCAAGTTTTTCATTTACCGAACCTTGGTTAGGAGGTAAAAAACCGCAGTCCTTATCATTCTCAATTTACAATTCTAAACAATACAGATACAATTATGTAACCAGAGACGTAGATAAAGACCAACGTTTAGATATTATTGGTGCTTCTGTTGGTTTAGGAAAAAGACTTTCTTGGCCAGATGATTACTTTACCTTATCTCAAACTGTAAGTTTACAGAGATATGATCTAAAAGATTACCCTATTGGATCATTTACATTCGATACTGGAATATCTAATAATTTATCTTATCAAATTGTTTTAGGAAGAAGTTCAGCAGGACCTAATCCAATTTTTCCAACATCAGGTTCAGATTTTGCAATGGGTGCAAAATTGACATTCCCTTATTCTTTAGTAAATGATAAAGACTACTCAGAATTACCAGATGAGGAAAAATACGAATGGTTAGAATACTATAAATTAAATTTTAAAGGTAAATGGTATACTCAATTATTTAGTAAAATTGTTTTAATGACCAATGCCGAGTTTGGTTTCTTAGGTTATTATAATGATGAATTGGGCTATTCTCCATTTGAAAGATATTATGTTGGAGGTGATGGACTTGCTCAATTCCAATTAGATGGTAGGGAAACGATTGGTTTAAGAGGTTATGAGAATTCACAAGTATCATCAATACAAGGGGGTACTATTTATAACAAATTTCAATTAGAAGTGCGATACCCTATTACTTTAAAACCATCGGCATCTATTTATGCACTTGGTTTCTTAGAGGCCGGTAATTCTTATGATGGATTTGATGAATTTAAAGCATTTGAATTAAAACGATCAGCCGGATTGGGTGTACGTATATTTATGCCTGCCTTCGGATTACTAGGTATTGATTTTGCGCATGGGTTTGACCCGCTGCCTGGTAGAATTGAAAAGTCTGGATGGCAGACGCATTTTATAATTGGACAACAATTTTAATTTATTACATTTGTGTAAATTGGCATGATATTTTCTAATTAATAATAGTTATGACAAAAAAAATTCTTTTCTCGCTAGTTTTATCCTTAGTTGGATTGACTTCCTTTTCTCAAAAAGGACAGAGAATTGCATTTGTTGACATGAATTATATTTTAGAAAACATCCCTGCATATAGTCAAGCGCAAGAACAACTTAATAAAAAAGTACAATCTTGGCAGCAAAACTTAGATAGAATTACTACTGAAATTGAGACAATGAAAACCGACTTAAGTAACGAAAAAGCATTACTTACAGAGGATTTAATTTTAGAAAAAGAAGAAGATATCGCTATTAAGGAAGCAGAATTTAAGAAAATGGAAGCTCAATATTTTTCTTCGGAAGGAAATCTATTTTTATTACGCAAACAATTAGTAACTCCTATTCAAGATCAAGTATATAACGCAGCTCAAGAAATTGCCAAAACACGTCGTTACGACTTTGTATTTGACAAATCTTCTGATCTTATAATGTTATATTCTAACAAAGCCAATGACATTAGTGAGTTAGTTTTAAGGTCTATTGTTAGAGGAGAGAAAGTTTCTAAAGCTAATGAACAACGTGCAACAAGAGCAACACCTGCTCGTGCCACTCCAACAAACACAAACAATACTACTCCAACAAATAGAAGAAGTACTGTTGCATCACAGCCAGGAGTAAATCCAAATGCCACAAATAATACCTCAGCAGAGAATACTGAAATAGATACAACTGAGAACATAAATAGCTCAGAAGCAGAAACTGAAACATCCTCTAACACATCAGATCAATCTAATGCTTCTTCAGAAATGAAAAGCAGCGATACTAGTGCTAAAATTGAAACACAAGAAAACACTGTTGTAGAAGATCCAAAACAAAAAGCAATAGACGAAAGGGAGGCTAAGAGGCAAGCCGCATTAGACAGAATTGAACAGCAAAAAATTGATCGTGCGAAGAAACGTGAAGAGCAAAGATTGGCTATTGAAAAGAAAAGATTAGAACGCTTAAGAAAAAGAGATTCGGTTAGAAATCAACTAAAAGATAATAAGAATAAACCAGTAGAAAAAAAAGAAGATTCGAATAACGAAAAAGAAGACGAACAGAAAGAAAACAACAATTAATTAAAATTCACAAACAAAAGTAAAATGAGAAATTTCAAAACATTCGTATTAATTGCACTAATGACAGTAGGATTTAACAGCATGCAAGCACAAAAAGTTGCACACGTTAATACTCAAGATATATTGGAATTAATGCCAGAAATCAAAGCAATGGATGCTGACTTGGAGAAGATGGGAAAAACCTTTGAAGATGACATTAAGAAAGCTGCAGAGGATTTACAAGCAAAAATGACTAAATACAATAGTGAAGGTGCTACTCAAACTGCCGAGACTAACAAAAAGAGACAAGAAGAGGTAGTAAAAGAAGAGCAAGCTTTATACGCAGCTCAGCAACAAGCACAGCAAGCTTTACAAAACAGAAGAAATGAATTGTTAAAGCCAATTATTGATAAATTAACCAAAGCTATTGAAGATGTAGCAGCTGAACAAAACATTGATTATGTTATGGACAGAACATCTCTTATTGTAGCGAAGGGTACAGATTTAAAATCTTTAGTATTAGCTAAATTGAATATTACTGAGTAAGTAATATTACTTTTTAAAATATAAATCTCGCTTGGAATTTTTTCTTAGCGAGATTTTTTATTTTAGCAATATGCAAAAACCCATCGGAATTTTCGATTCAGGTATCGGAGGTACTTCAATTTGGAGAGAAATTAACACTTTGCTTCCAGACGAGAACACCATATATTTAGCAGATAGTTTCAATGCTCCGTATGGCGAGAAACCTCGTGAAAAAATAATTGAATTCTGCATAAAGAATACGGAGTTACTTATTGAAAAAGGCTGTAAACTTATTGTTGTTGCATGTAATACCGCAACAACGAATGCGATTGACATTCTGCGAAATAAATTCGACATTCCATTCATCGGAATTGAGCCAGCAATAAAACCCGCTGCAATCAATTCAACCACAAACAGTGTAGGGATATTAGCTACAAAAGGAACATTGAGTAGTTCTCTTTTTGCTAAAACATCAGAAGAATTTGCCTGGAATGTAAAAATTACAGAACAAGAAGGAACAGGGTTAGTGACACTGATAGAATCTGGTAAATTACACTCTGATGAAATGACAAATTTACTCCACAACTACCTAAACCCAATGCTCGATAAAAACATAGATTATTTGGTTTTAGGCTGCTCTCACTACCCCTATTTAGTCCCGCAAATCAAAGAGATTTTAGGGTATGATGTTACTATTATTGATTCCGGATTGGCCGTTGCAAAACAAACTAAGGCTATTGCGGAAAAATTTGAACTTCTTAACAATACTAAAACAACCAATTCCCATCAATTTTATACTAATACCGATGTTGCCGTAATTAAACAAATTTTAAAAGACATGCATAATTACGTTCAAATTTCTCATCTAAATTTTTAGTATTTTGACTTATTAAAGGAGTCCTTTTTAATTTAGAAGTACCTTATTAAGAAATAAACCAAAGTTTTTGGCAAGACTTAAACTTTAAGTCAACAACAAAACGTTAAGAAAGATTTTTTTATTTAAAAAGAGGCATTTATATTAGGACAACCGGCTGCTCTTTGTGGTTTACAAAGGAGGTTAAATCCAAGTGAAATTTGATGATAACCCGCGTCATCAAATAACAAATCTCCAGTCTGTTTAGTATACGTATAAGACACCATAAACTTTTTGAAATTTACACCAACAATTGGTGATAAATAACGTAATTCTTCAACGGTATTCCCATCAAATCCTTGACGGTAAGAAAGACCAGCCCAAATTTGAGCATTGTCTAAAGTTTTATAAGCCTTAACATTAAAATCGACAAATTTTTCACCAGTTCTTTCAATCAATTGGCCCATAATTGAAGGCTCCCATTGAATGGAACTATCTTGCCCAAAATAATATCCTAAGGTTAATAAATACCTTCTAAGGTTCAAAGGTTCATAAGCATCATCATACAGATCTCTAGCAGTTAACAATAAATTCTTAACAGTAAAATATGAAGAAAACCCCTGATTGTGATACGCCATCCCAAAGTCTGTATTAAAGTAATTTCTACTTTGTACAATTTGTGAAATAACCGGATCAGGAATTACAAAAGAAGATTCATCAACACTGTTTTGAATCATCATAAAAGAAAGTCCAAATGATAATTGATTTACATCATCTATCCTTCCTAATTCAATATGGTATGCGTATGTTAATTGCAATCCTTGTTGAGAATGATATCCGTTTTTGTCATTAAACAAAATGGCTCCAATACCATTTTTATACCCCAACCTAGTATGAAAACTTAAAGTTTGTAACTCTGGTGCATTATCTACACCACTCCATTGATTTCTACCCGTAAACCTTATTTTACCACAATTCCCAATACCAGCTGCCGACGGGTGCACTAAATAAACATTGTCAGATAAATAATCCGTGTAAATAGGAAGGGTCTCTTGTGCTGAAACGGGGTTAGGGTTTAAAACAAAAAAAAGAAATATTAAAAAGAGATATGTATATCTACCCACTTTAAACATAAATAATTAGCGTAATTTTTTATATAGAATCCAAATATAAAACATTTGATTACTATAAAACTGTTAAATTATAAATTTATTGCGATTTACTTTCGAAGTAAACTGAAGTGACCTCGGTACAGCCTCGAAGTCCCGGCTACATCAACCAATTGCACTATGTACCAATAATCTGAAGATAATGCTTCCACATTTTCATAGGTTCCATCCCATCCTTGATGTGCTCCTGTAAATGTAGTTAGCAATTTTCCATATCTATCATAAATAGAGATATAAGACTCAGGAAAAACTGTTTGATCTAATCCTCTTACTTGCCAAGTATCATTTTCATTGTCGTTATTTGGAGTAAAAAAGTTTGGAAAACCTAATACGTGAACTGTAATTTGAGACAAACCACAGCCGTTTTTATCTCTAACATAAATAATGTGCTCGCCAGGTATAACCTGTGTAAATAGCGGATCATCTTGATATGGTCCAAAACTTTCATTTAATGAAAATTCATAATCTCCAATTCCTAAATTCTGATTATCGGTTATTACTCTGATCGAATTATTAGATGAATTATCATTTATTTCGACATCTTCCTGAGTTATAACTGCAATTTCAGATTCTGAAATTGTTATTGATTGTGGAAAAGATTGACAACCTAAACTTGAAGTCGCAATAACCGTGTAAATGCCACCCTGTAATATTTCCGCAAATGGCTGATTACTTATTACATTACCAGATTCATCTGTCCATTCATAAGTATATGTTCCATTGGCATTATAGGTAGAAACCGTTAGTGGAATATCATTCATACAAACAATTCCAGTTTCATCCAAATCAAATTCTGGCCTT
Organism: Bacteroidetes bacterium MedPE-SWsnd-G1; assembly: GCA_001874265.1. Classification (GTDB taxonomy): domain Bacteria; phylum Bacteroidota; class Bacteroidia; order Flavobacteriales; family Flavobacteriaceae; genus Urechidicola. The sequence goes on from MPDD01000007.1 coordinate 90,014, forward strand.
GCATTTACTGTCAGTTCTATAACAGGACTAACGCCATAACAACCGCCATCAACTGAACTCTCAACACGCACCCAAATAAACTGATTAAACGGTGTTTCATTTACATATGCCGATGATGGGTCAATTACATTACTCTCTAGCAAGGCGTCAGATTCATTTCTATAAAAAGATACCCTTAAATTCTGAGCGTTGAATAATGCTAAAATTTCGGAAGTGGTTTGATCAAGGTCAAATACATGTAATCCATCAATAACTGCATCGTCATCACATGAAATTAAGTTTCTACTATATCCAGGTGGAAATCCAGTAATGCTTACAACTAAATCTACTTGAACAATTCTATAACACCCATTAACCGACTCTACCCTACCAAATAAAGTAGGCGAAATCGCGTTTGAAAAAGCACTTTTATTTTGAGGGTTAATTCCTGCTGCAGCATCAATTGGCGAAAGGTGATAAGTTACTTGTAAAGATCCATTTCCTAATGACAAATAAGTGTCTGCCTCATTCAAATTAAAATCAATCACTCCATCTGCTACGCCATCTTCATCACACTGTTGATAGGTAAATGTTGTTAACATTGCATTTGGTAAAGGTCTTACCTCAATATCAAATGATGTATCCGAATAGCAAGAAGTATTGTTTGGGTTGCTATTCATTACTCGAACATAAATTGTTTGTCCATTTATAAGAGTATTGGTAAATGCACTTGGATTCGAAATTTGATTCAAATAAGCAGCATCTTCAAAATAGCTTATATCAAATACAAAAGGTGATTGTCCATTTAAAATTAGTGTTTCATAATCCGTTAGATTAAATGTGTAAAATCCATTCGTATCATCCCCATCAGAAATATCATCACAATATGACATTACAGGAATATCCGAAGGCGCAGGTGGTAACGCAGAATCAAATACTTGTACGGTAAAACTAGTTGTGTCATAACAATTTGCAAATCCAGTATTGTAAATTCTAGCATATACGGTTTCAAAAGCATATGGAGTTACATTAGTATAGGGTGATGGTAATGGATTCAATCCGCTATCAGCTTCGGCTTGCGTTGCAAAATAATCGATTGCAAATAAGGCAGGGTTTTGCGGCCCTAAAATATCCGCGTCCATTAAAGCATGAAAATCGAAGGAATAAAAACCATCATTATTATCATCGCATTGTTGAATATTTGTAGGTGTGTTTGCAATTACAGAAGCCAATACTTCTATTTGAAACGATGTGATTGCGTAACAACTAGACCCAGGTGTTAATTCAGCTCGCACCCATACCGTTCGCGTTTGCGATGAATATGTCGCTGGGTTTATAATCCATCCTTTTCTGTCATTTGCATTCACCTCATCTTCATAAAATGTAATATCCAATCCAGAATTGGTTGGATCTATAAAAGGTAATTGCGCATCTAAATCAAAAATCATAAAACCATCGCCGTCATCATCACATTGCTGCAGGTTCGGAGGCTGAAAAATTGTAACTGGCTGAACGACTCCTAAATCAAATGATACAACATCATAACAATCTGTATTTCCATTATTTTCAATTCTTGCCCAAATGGTTGTACCACTTGTGATATATGGACTATTTTGAGGTGCCGCTGCCGCTCTTGCAAAAATTTCAGATTCATGATATGTGACATTCATATTCGCTTGGCCATTAATTATACCAACCGTCTGAGATTCTAGATTAAAACTTTCAACGCCATCTCCATCAGTATCGCAAAAAACCATATTATTTACCACATTTGCCACTGGTGTATCATGAATGGTTACTACTATATCATCTTCTAATACCACGCCTGTTGTACTATCAGTAACTTTTACTTTATAATTTCCAGTTGTATTCACCAACAATGTAGCCGTATTTTGAACAGGGACCATTGATTCAAATGCGTTAGTTGTATTATTATACTCAAACCATTCATAACTAACTGCTGCCCCAAAAGTCGTTGCATTTAAAACAGTTGATTGTCCAGTACACAAATCTCTATCCGGACCTAAATCTACCAAAATAGAGCAATCTAAAGGATCTGTATTATTATCAATAACTGCTCCTTCCCAAGTAATAGAGAATCCTGCATTATTACCATCATATTGATTGATAAAAACAACATATTCATCTCCAGCATTAGCATTCATCCAATCATCATAAGAAGCCGTTTGTGTTCCCGAATTTGGATCTAGACCAACACCAGTATAACCTGGATCGGAACTGTAATTACAGGCAATAGGAGTTCCTAGTGCACCACAGGTTGGATTTGGTCCATAAACTGCAAAATCCCAATCCTCTCCTAGAGAATTTGGAATAATATTAAATCCAAACTCACCACTCTCTGCCAATTTCACTTTAAACCAAAAAGAATTTGTTTCTATAGTTGTTGCTCCTAATCCCAATCGTAAACATCCAGACTGATCTCTACCATTAAAATCATCAATACCAAAACCATTAACAACGCCCCCCGAATTTGCATCTGTACAAAGGGGTAAAGATGTAGAACAGTCAGATTGACTATAACTTTGAATTACATAAACGAATAAGCACACTATGAATAGATAGTACTTTTTCATACATTTAATTTTGGGGTTAACAACTAATTGCAAAAGTAGCAATTATACCTTTACAACTCTCAAACATAAGTTTTTATTATGAATTCTCCCATTTTGCAATAGATTATTTTAACAACTTAACTATTAAATGATTAGCAACTTCCTTCTAATTCTTAAATTTACATGGATAAAAAATCACAATAACAGCAGTTTAAATCTATTCTCATGAAATTAGCATCATTAACAAATCAAATAGAGTTTAAAACGGACAAACCTGCAATTTCTGTTTTACTAGACAATGACTTTCATAAAGAAATTAGAATCTGTTTTAAAGAAGGCCAACTAATGAAAGCACATAAAACAGGTTTCCCTATAGTTGTTGAAATCTTTGAAGGTGCTATTGATTTTGGAGTTGAAAATGAAGTTTTTTCATTAAAGAGAGGAGACTTAATTTCTTTGGACCCTCATATTGTTCATGACTTGAAGGCTATTAAAGAAAGTATTGTTAGACTTTCGCTTTCAAAACACGACGCAACTAGTAGGGTTAAAAAAGTAATCCACTAATTATTTAAAAATATTAATTAACTTAGCTGAACAACTATTAAAATTAAAATTATGAAAAATACCACTAAAACACTCTCGCTCTTATCGATGTTACTTTTATTTTGTTTCGCCTTAGGAACGACATCAACTTTTGCGCAGGATGCAGAAAAAGATGCTAAAAAACAAAAGAAAATTGCCAAACAAAGAAAACAATTTCAAAAAAATAAAAGCAATGCCCTAAGTGAAATGTATAAAACTTATCCTGAATCTAAGGCTAAAATGGCAAGTTCATATGGATATGCTGCATTTGCAAATACAGGTGTAAATTTATTTGTATTGGCTTCTGGTAATGGTGGAGGAATGTCTCATAACAATGCAACTGGACAAGAGTTATATGTAAAAATGATTTCTTATGGTGCTGGAGTAGGAATTGGTTTAAAAAAGTACTTCGCAGTTTTTCTATTTGAAGACAAGGCGGCCTTTGACAACTTCTTAGAAGTTGGATGGTCTGCAGATGGACAAGCGGATGCAACTGCTGATACAGGAAAAGAAGGTGAAGGAGGGTCTGCTGCTGTTGGAATGAATGTTTCGCGTGGTGTAACTTTATATCAAATTGCTGATAAAGGATTGGCTTTACAAGCAACAATGCAAGGAACCAAATACATTGTATCCGACGAATTGAACGGGAAATAAAAAAACGCTTTTAATATATTTATCCTCTTTAGACTTCTAAAGAGGATTTTTTTTGCTTAAATATAAATTTGATTACACGACACGACAAGTCGTAAACTTTTCTAATTGGTGCGTATACATTTGTAGTATCAAAATTGATAAACAAACAAATTATAAAACACATTAAATTAACAAATCATGAAAAGTAAAATCAACGTAATCGCAGCTTCAATCTTAACTTTATTCTTAACAATAGGATTATCCACTTCTTATGCATCAAATACAAATGATGATAAAAAGGAAAAGAAAATGGCTAAAAAGCGTAAATCATTTCAAAAAAATAAATCAACAGCCTTAAATGAAATGTATAATGCATACCCAGAATCTAAAGCAAAAATGGCAAATGCATATGGCTATGCAGCATTCGGTAATACAGGTGTAAATTTATTTGTATTGTCTTCAGGTAACGGAGGTGGTGTCGCTCACAATAATGCAACAGGAGAAGAATTATACGTCAAAATGATATCTATGGGTGCTGGTGTAGGAATTGGATTAAAAAAATACCATGCTGTATTTATTTTTGAAGATAAAGAAGCATATGATTATTTTCTAGAAGTTGGATGGTCTGCAGATGGGCAAGCTGATGCAACTGCTGATACTGGAAAAGAAGGTGAAGGAGGATCCGCTGCTGTAGGGATGAATGTTTCAAGAGGCGTAACATTGTACCAAATCGCAGACAAAGGATTGGCTTTACAAGCAACATTGCAAGGAGTTAAATACATAGTGGCTAAAGACTTGAACGGAATGAAATAAGCGAATTAAAAGATTTAACCCCAAATAAATAAACCTCTCTAAAAGTTGGAAAACTTTTAGAGAGGTTTTAAATTTATAGCACATATATAAAATTGCCATGATCTTATTAAGAAAAACTATATTATTATTTTTTACTTTTT
>MPDD01000008.1 GCA_001874265.1 Bacteroidetes bacterium MedPE-SWsnd-G1
CAGTATATTTGTTTTAGAAAACTTAAACATCATTAAAAAAAACCTAATATGAAAATTTTAAAATTGAGCCTTGTGTTGCTATTAGTATCAACAGTGCTTGCTGGATGTGGTACTAGTGTTAAAGTAGCAGATCAATGGAAAAACGATAATTTTGCTGCTCTTAAAAACGAAAAAGTTTTAGTTATACATAAAACACCTAATGAGGTAAATAAAAAAAGATTGGAACAAGATTTAGCCAATGAATTAAGAGCGATCGGAGTTGATGCTACGGAAGCTTATGTTGCTTTTCCAAATATAAAGTATAAAGAAAAATCAACACCTGAAGAGATTCAAGCTTCAATAGATAAAATCACAGCAGCTGGTTACAACGGTGTAATTTTAACTGTTTTAAAGGATAAAGATCAACAAGTAGAAACCACAACTAGTGGAGGCTATTATTCTGGAGGCTATTATCCATCTTATTACGGAAGATACTATGGAGGATTCGGATCATATTATGGAGGAGTATACGGATATGGTTATGGAGGTTCATACATTCCTCCATCTTCTACAACCAAAGTAGTTGATATTTTCTTATTAGAAACAGTTTCTTACAACCTAGGATTAAAAGACGGAGAGCAATTAGTAGGTGCGGTTTCGGTAAAAATTAAAGACCCTCAATCTTATTCTGGAGTAGCAGGAAAATATATTAAAATTGTGATGGATCAGTTCGCTGAATAGATCATAATTGATGATTATAATGTAAAGCACAAACTTTTATGTTTGTGCTTTTTTATTTATGTAAAGCTTAAGATTATATCAATTTAACAATTGTATATTTGTCATCATTAAAATTAATAAAAACGAAAATTATGAAAAGAATATTATTCTCTTTGTTGGTAATTATTGGTTTCACTAGTTGTGTTTCTGTTGTGGAAGTAGTTGATCAATATCAAAATGAAAATGACCAATTTGAATCTTTAAAAGGGAAAAAGGTTTTAGTAATTAATAAAACAAACGATAAGGTTGCAAGAGAACGATTTGAAAGAGATTTAGCGGATAGACTAAGAAGTGCTGGTGTAGACGCTGTTGAGAGTCATGTGGCTTTTCCAAATATGGAGCACAAGCAAAGAACCGAAGAAGATGTTCAAACGGAAGTTAAAAAAGTGGTCGATGCTGGGTATACTGGTGCTGTTGTTACAGGTATTAGAGATAAACAAACAAAGTACCAATCAGAAACTACAGGAGGTTATGATAGAAATGTGAATACTGGAGAAGGTATGGGATTGACTATTTATAATTATAGTTATCACTATTATGGGTTTGGTTCGTTTTATGGAAGCGTTTACAATTCTGATTTAGGAAGTGTATATGTTGAGCCTGAAACAACAACGACTTCATACAATGTGTATATTATTGAAGCCGTAACGTATAATTTAACGGCGGAAAAGGAAGATCAATTACTAGGAGTTATAACAGTTAGAGTTACTGATCCAACGTCTTATGAAGAGGTTGCGGATAAGTATACTAAGATGATTGCAAAACAATTTAAATAAAAATCAATTCTTGATAATTTAGAAAACCGCCATTGGCGGTTTTTTTTAGCTCTAGTTTTAACAAAATTTTAAGAATATTCACATTAAACTATTACAAATTTGCGCGGTCTAAAAACGAATAGTTTTTAATTCAAATAATATTACAATACTAAACACATGAGAAAACTCATACTGATTATAACTTTAGTTATGATCCCTATTTTAAATTGGTCGCAAAGTATTTCAGGAAGAATATTAGATCAGGACAAGGTGCCTTTAGAATTTGTAGCGGTTGCTGCAATGAATCCGGCAGATTCGTTATTAATTAGTTACGCGACTACAAACGAAACGGGAACTTTTGAATTAAAGCAATTAAAAGAAGGTAAAATTTTATTGCAAGCACATTTAATTGGATTTGCAACCTATCAAAAAATTATTGTTTATAAGAATGAAACGATAAATCTAGGTGATGTAGTTTTAGATTTCGAGAACCAACTAGACGAGGTTGTAGTTCAGGCAATTGTGCCAATTTCTATAAAAACTGATACGGTTGCTTACAGTACTAAAGCCTTTAAGGTAAGGGTTGAAGACAACGTAGAGGATTTATTAAAAAAACTACCTGGAGTAGAAGTAGATGCGGCCGGTAAAGTTACAGCACAAGGAGAAGAAATTACCAAAGTGTATGTAGATGGAAAAGAATTTTTTAGCGGAGACCCTGCCATTGCTACAAAGAATTTATCGGCTGATGCTATTAAAAGTATTGAGATAATAGATGAGAAAAGCGAGAAGTCTAGGGTGTCTGGTGTTAATGATCAAGAACGAGTAAAAGTAATTAACCTTAAGCTAAAGGATGATAAAAAAGTAAATGACTTTGGTAAAGTTCAGGGTGGATATGGTACTGATGATCGTTATTTAACAAGTTTAAATTACAACAGGTTTTCTTCAAAATTGCAAACTTCTGTAATTGGTAAATACAATAATGTAAACACATCCGGTTCCGATATTTCAGAAATTATATCTTTTGATACAGGTAATGGTCGTTGGGGATCTAATAATCAATCGGGTGGATTCCTTACTACTGGTGTTGCAGGTGTTAACATGGGGTATGAAATTAAAAAAGACCAAACATTAAATGCGGATTATTTCTACAACTACGCGGGTAGAACATCTGGAGATGTATTGACAACACGTATAGAATATATTGGCGATGCAGAGATTAAATCTGACATTCATAGTAGAAGTGAAAGTGAATCAAATCGAAACAATGTAAACTTTAGTTATAGAGATAGATCAAATAAACTTAGTTCAGTTAGTATTCGTGCAAGAGGAGGTTTAAATAGAAATAGTGGTCAAACAGTAAATAGTTTAGATAAGTACAATGCCGATGAAGTATTGGATTTGCAGAGTATCGGAAATACGAATAGTTCAGGAGATAATAATTCTGGGTCGTTTAATTTAGATTATACTAAAAGGTTTAAAGAAGATAGTAAACGAAATATTGAGTTTGAAGTAGATTTTGGAGGTTCTAAAAATGAAAACCTTAGCACAAATAATCAATTAAATAAATTTAATATTTCAGATCCTGCAAATGCATTTGATATAAAAGAAGAAACGGTAAGAGAGCAAAATAGAGATCAAAATAATTATAATTTTGAGTTCGAGTATACAGAACCAATTACAGATAAGCATTTAATTGAAGTTGCAGGACAGATTGCAGGAAACAATAATGATAATGATGTAAATCAAGTAAAATATGAGAATGATATTTTACAAGATCCATTAATTTTCAGCGAATATTATCAGCAAACGGATGCCTCAGGTAGGGTTAGGTATAAGTACGATAATAACAAGTTTACTTTGTCTGCTGGGGCGAGATTGATTGAACAGACTCAGGATTTTGGTGTAGAAGAAGGTGCGATGTTTAAAAATAGTTACACCAATGTTAATCCTGAATTAAATATAAGATACAATCCTAAAAAAGGAGAGTTTCTTAGATTTTCTAGTAGAAAGCGTGTGAATTTACCTTCTTCAACACAACTATCTCCGGTAGTGAATGATTTTAATCCTCTTTTTATAAGTCAAGGTAATCCAAATTTAATACCTGAAGAGAATTATTCGGTATTTGGTATGTATGGAAGACATGATTTTTCTTCAGGCTTTAGTTTCTTTGCACGCTTAAGTTATGATTATACAACTAATAGTATCGGAAATACGGAGTTTACTGATCCTCTAGGAATTCGTTATTCTAGTTTTGACAACTTAGGAGATCGAAATAACTTTAGTTCATATTTTAGTTTTGGAAACAGAATTAAATCACTTGGTTTAAGATATAATATTAGATTAAGGGCTAATTATACGGAGTATTTTTCTATGATTAATACAGAAATAAATGAGACACAAACAAAAAGTGGTGTATTAAGTTTGTCTTTAGAAAATAACAAAAAAGAAAAAGTAGATGCTTCAATTGGCGCTACTTGGGATAAAAACTATACTACTTTTACTACAGGAAATAATGCTGATAGAGACTTCTTAAAGCAAACATATTATTCAAAGGTAGATTGGAATATTACAAATAAACTGAATTTGAATTCTCAATTTAAATATGATATTTATACGGATAGTAACTTTGGAAGTGATGAAGCAGTGCCAATTTGGAATGCAACAATTGCATATGCCTTAACACCTTCAAATAGTTTAAATGTAATGATATCAGCCTTAGATATTTTAAATAAAAGTATTGGACTACAGCGTTCTAGTTCTGATAACTATTTTCAAGAAACACAAAGAGATGTTTTAGGAAATTATTACATGCTTAGTTTAACCTATAATTTAAACGGAAACAAAGGTGCTAAGAAGTTTGGTGATAGTGGAAGAAGAAGATATAGAAGAAGTTATTAATTTGTAAAAAAGCCGCTCAATAGAGCGGCTTTTTTTTTCGACAGACCATGTCGTGTACTATCCTCTAAACCCAACGTATCTTTGTACTATAATTATTGATAAGATAATTATTTCATAATAAGTTTGGTTAGTTAGTTTAACAGTCCGATCGTTCGATCGGGCTGTTTTTTTTATTATTCAATGTTTGTCAGTCTGAGCCTGTCGAAGACAATATCGATAATTAAGATTCTTGCCGCACTTCGACATGCTCAACGTGAAAGAAATACTTTGATGTTGAATTTCAGGTGTTTCACAATTTGATTAAGACGCTTGACATAAAATGTCGGGTATCAACACTGGAACCTGCCGTATCTTTGTAGAGCAATTAGAGATAATTGTTTTTCATAATAAGTTTGGTTAGTTAGTATACAGTCCGGTCACTCGATCGGACTGTTTCTTTATATAAACTATCGTTTTAATTAATTCTCTTCTCTATCGGTATTATTGAATGTCCAGATAACATATTATAAGTTGTTTTGTATTTGAGAAGAGGCTAAAATTTGTTAATCAAATTAACTCCATTTTCTTTTCTTAATGAAATGCAAAGATTTGATTAAGGGCAGCCAGAAGTAACATGACTATAAAAACTAGTAAAGGAGGTTCCATTTGCGTCAACTAACGTTATTTCGTCGCAGATGGCCGGAGGTGTATTGTCAATCATTAATTCTTTATATGAATCACAAGACAAAAATACTTTAGAGGTTAAATATTATAATTCATGTTGTTTTTATTCAGTTTCATATATTATTTAAGACACTTGACATAGAATGTCAGGTATTAGCACTGAAACCTGTAATATCTTTGTAGAGCAATTAGAGATAATTGTTTTTCATAATAAGTTTGGTTAGTTAGTATACAACTCGGTCGCTTGGCCGAGTTGTTTCGTTTTATGAGGACATTCAATGTCGCCTTAAATTCTGTTTTCGGGTCTTAATTTTGTTCAGTAATTAAATACAAATTCAATGATAAAGACATTAATAATTTTGGTAGTAGTAGAGTTAATGGTTTTGGCAGTATTATTAATACGGAAGAAATTTAATTTAGAAAAACATTAAAAAATAACCCCAATTTTAAAAGGCATCATTATTAGTTTAATGGTGCTTTTTTTTATGGCATTCAATGTCGTCTAATTTGTTAGGTTCCCAGTTTAAATTTGTGAACAATTATAAATCTATATTATTTATGAGTCATTATAAATGTCAATTAATAAGTTTTTTAAAACTGAATTTTTTTAGAAAAGGATTCCTTTGGATGTTCATTATTTTAGCAGTTAGTATATCGGGCTGCGAGCAAGATGAGCAGACCATTGAGAATAATGACGAGTATTATGTGAAGTATGTCGTGAAAAGTAGGTCAATATACTCTTTGTCGGTAAATGCAGAGGTTAAAATGGACTATGGATCTAATAAGAGTTTTGAATTTAATAAAGGTAACTGGGAGTTGATCGTTGGCCCGGTAAGAAAAGGGTTCAGAGCTAAATGTAATGCAGAATTCGACACTTCGAAAAATCTTGCTAGAACCTATATAGATGTGGAGATTTACGTTAGTGAAAATAACGGGCCATTCGCATTGAAGGCTAATAATTTCAGTTCTGAAGTTAGAATGTCTGCTTTTGAAACTTATCTGATTAATTAGGATGATAAAAGATTGCTAGTTTTGTTTATCGGTAGCCATTAAATATCATTTTATGACATTCAATGTCGTCTAAAAAACCAAGTGTCAGCAGTATATTGCAGTATAATTAATGAAACATAAAGTAAGTTCCGTAGGAATCTCTAAAAAGAAACATTAGTTATGGTGTCATTCAAAAATAAAAAAAACCACTTTTTGTAAGTGGTTTTTTCTTGGTGGAGATGGAGGGACTCGAACCCTCGTCCAAACAAGCAACTAAAGTGCTTTCTACATGTATAGTCTTTGATTAGTTTTCGATTCTAAGCTGACCAAAAACCGCCCACTTAAAACTTAGTCATTTTAGTTTCGGATTACAACCATGACCTTTGTGATCCTATGTCAACTTTTACGATGCCAAAAATTCGAACGCCGCTAACCAAGGCTTTCGAGAGGCATAAAGCTTTCTGACCTTGTCAGACTAGGCTAATCCTACTGTAATTCAGATTATGCAGCTAAAGCGTAGTTATTCTCGCCGTTTAAAATGTTGAAATGATTTTTAGGAGTACTATTTCAACGCTCCACATGCTTACAGTTCACCTGACCTCGCTGTCAAAACCAAGTCATCCCCGTTAAACTGATTTAAAAAAAATCAAGTGTGCGAATTTATGAAAAATTAATAAATATTTAGTGCCTTTCACGTTATTCAATCCAATTGATGTCAGTTCGAGTTTTTTCTGAAAGAAAAAGTATCAAGAACTAATTTCTAATATGATTTATGAAATCGCTTTTTAGCAAATGCACAATTGTCTATTTGTTCATTCCTTTAAATTCAGATATATTTATAGTCTTAATTTTAGCAGAGAATTACATGAAGATAGGAATTATCCGAGAGCGTAAAAATCCACCAGACAAACGCGTTGTTTTTACACCAAATAAGTGTAAAGAATTACTAGAAATTTATCCAGATTTGGAGATTAAAGTAGAAGCATCGCCCATTAGAGCATTTCCGGATAGTGATTATGTAAGCGCGGGTATTTCAGTAGTGGAAGATGTATCGGATTGTGAAGTTTTATTGGGTGTAAAAGAGGTTCCTATGGAAAGTCTAATTCCGAATAAAAAGTATTTTTTCTTTTCGCATACAATTAAAAAACAACCGTATAATAGAACACTCTTAAATACAATTTTAGAGAAGAATATAGAACTCTTTGACCACGAAACGCTAACCAATCAAAAAGAACAGCGTGTAGTGGCGTTTGGTCGCTATGCTGGTATTGTTGGGGCGTATAATGGTTTGCGTGCGTACGGAATTAAACACGCCTTGTTCGCGTTGCAAAAAGCCGAAAACTTAAAAGACCAAAACGCATTAATTTCTGAATTAAAAAGAGTGCATTTACCAGATGTTAAAATTGTATTGACAGGTAAAGGTAGAGTTGCAAACGGAGCCAAAGAAATGTTAGATGGTATGGGAATAAAAGAGGTTTCTGTTATTGACTTTTTAGAAAAATCTTTTGACGAGGCTGTATATGTGCAATTAGATGTGTTAGATTATAACAAGCGCAAGGACGGGCAAATAATAAATAATATCGATTTCTTTAATAACCCTGAAGCGTATGAAAGCGATTTTATGCGTTTTGCTGAGGTTTCGGATGTATTCATTGCTGGTCATTTCTTTGGAGATGGATCACCTTATTTATTTACCAGAACTGATGCTAAAAATTCAAACTTCAAAATAAATACTGTAGCCGATGTAAGTTGCGATATTGATGGGCCAGTGGCATCTACTATTAGACCTTCTACAATAGCCGATCCTATTTATGGATACAATCCACAAACGGAGCAAGAAGATGATTTTATGAGCTCTAAAGTAATTGCTGTAATGGCTGTAGATAATTTGCCATGTGAATTGCCAAGAGATGCTTCGGATGGATTCGGAACTCAATTTGCTGAACATGTGATACCTGCTTTTTTTAATAATGACGAAACAGGAATATTACACCGTGCACAAATGACTTCTAACGGTAAATTGACAGATCGTTATGCGTACTTACAAGATTATGCAGACGGTAAAGAGTAATGATAGGAGACAAGCAATTTTTAATTGATTTAGCCAAGGCAAAAATGCCCTTTGGTAAATACAAGGGTAAAGATTTAATCGATTTACCCGAGCATTATGTGGTTTGGTATCATGCCAAAGGTTTTCCAGCGGGTAAACTAGGGAAGCAATTGGGCTTGGTATACGAACTTAAATTGAACGGCCTCGAATATTTGATAAGAGATATTAAGAAGAAGTTTTAATGAATCCTGTTGAAGAACATATTTTTAGACAAACGGAGCCATATCAATCCATGATGCTCTATGTTCGAGATGTTCTTAAAACGACTTTACCAACCGTTGTGGAGAAATATAGTTTCCGACTTCCATTTTATCATTACAATAAAAAATCGTTGTTATATATGAATGTGTTACGTGGTACCAACTTTTTAGATATAGCTTTTATGGATGGCGCTATTTTAGAAACAAAATTTCCACAATTAAAAGATCATAACAATCGAAAGCGAGTACGTTCTATTCAATACAAGTCAATAGAAGAAATTGACACAGCGTTGTTGCAGCAAATAATTATAGCAGCAGCTGGATTAATCGATACTGGAAACACAACAAAATATAAGTAAGGAAATTGATTACAAAAAAAGGCCGCAATAAGCGACCTTTTAAAGTAAATTTATTACCAAATTACAAATTTGGTTGTGGTGTCATTCTTAAATACGGTTTAACTTCTTCTACACCTTTTGTAAAAATTTCTTTTGCTTTATCAGTCGGAATTGCAGGGCTGACTACGACATCTTCTCCATGATTCCAGTTCGCAGGCGTTGCTACTTTATGATAAGCAGTTAGTTGTAACGAATCGATAACACGGAGCAACTCATCAAAATTCCTTCCAGTCGATGCAGGATATGTAATTGTTAGTTTCACTTTTTTATCATCACCAATTACAAATACAGATCGAACCGTTAATTTACTATCTGCATTTGGATGGATCATATCATACAATTCTGAAACTTTTCTATCCTCATCTGCAATGATTGGAAAGTTTACCGTGGTATCTTGAGTTTCATTAATATCTTTAATCCATCCCAGGTGAGATTCTAACCCATCTACACTCAATGCTACCACCTTAACATTCCTCTTGTTAAATTCTTCTGTATATTTTGCTACTGTACCCAATTCGGTTGTACAAACCGGGGTGTAATCTGCTGGATGAGAAAATAAAATCCCCCAACTATTTCCAAGCCATTTATGAAAATCTATTTCACCTTCTGAACTTTGTGCTGTAAAGTTTGGAGCGATATCTCCTAATCTAATTGCTGCCATTTTTTTATATTTTAATTCCTACTAATTTAATAGGGTAAAAATACTTAAAGAATGACGAATAAAAGTTAAATAATCTATAAACTATTTACAACCTTTCTAATTTCAACCAAATTGGTTAATAAATTTTCAAGGTGTGCCAGGTCTAGCATATTTGCCCCATCACTTTTTGCATTTGCTGGGTCAAAATGAGTTTCTATAAATAAACCATCAACATTGTTTACCACACCGGCGCGAGCAATTGTTTCAATCATTTCTGGTCTACCACCTGTAACACCGCTACTTTGGTTGGGTTGTTGTAATGAATGTGTAACATCTAATACAACAGGAGCAAAGGCTTTCATTTCAGGAATACCTCTGAAATCAACAATCATATCTTGGTAACCAAACATAGTACCTCTATCGGTAATCCATGCTTTTTCACTACCGCTATCTTTTACTTTTTGCACGGCGTGTTGCATTGCGGAAGGGCTCATAAACTGTCCTTTTTTAAGATTCACAACTTTTCCAGTATTTGCTGCTGCAACTACTAAATCCGTTTGTCTCACTAAAAATGCTGGAATTTGTAAAACATCTACATATTCTGCTGCTTTAGCTGCGTCGGTAACTTCATGAATGTCAGTAACAGTTGGTACGTTAAATGTTTCAGAAACCTTGCGTAAAATTTTCAATGCCTTTTCATCTCCAATTCCTGTAAAACTATCAATTCTACTTCTGTTTGCCTTTTTAAAACTTCCTTTAAACACGTAAGGAATTTTTAATTTATCAGTTATAGAAATCACTTTTTCTGCAATGCGTAAAGCCATGTCTTCACCTTCAATAGCACAAGGTCCGGCTAATAAAAAGAAGTTGTCAGAATCGGTGTGTTTTATGTTCGGAATCAGGTTTAAATCCATTTGTTAAATTTTTAGCAAAAGTACAAATTAATTATATCTTTGATTTTTATAGTACCTAATTAAAAACCAAATGAATATGAATAAATTAAAAAATACTGCAATGGCAGTAGCAACATTGTTGTTAGTTTCTTGTACAGCAACTTCACAAAAAATTAAGGAGAAAACAGTTAAGAAACATTTATACACGCTGGCAAGTGATGATATGGAAGGGAGACGAGCAGGTACACCTGGAATTGAAAAGGCAGCACAGTATATTGAAGGGGAATTTGAGAAAGTTGGTTTAACAACATTTAACGGAGCAGATGATTTTCGTCAGAGTTTTAAAAAGACAATCAAAGGAAAGGAATTAGATTTATTTAATGTAATTGGAGTTTTAGAAGGAAAGAGTAAAAAAGATGAGTACGTAGTCATTTCTGCACATTACGATCATTTAGGGATTGGTAAATCTGTAGATGGAGATTCAATCTACAACGGTGCAAATGATGATGCCTCAGGAGTTGCGGCAGTTTTGGCATTGGCAGATTATTTTAAAAAGAAAGATATTAACGAAAGAAGTATTTTGTTTGTGGCCTTTACTGCAGAAGAAATGGGCTTGGTAGGTTCTAACTATTTTGGAACTACCGTTGATGCCGATAAAATTGTTGCAGGAATTAATATAGAAATGATTGGTAAAACACCAAGTTTTGGACCTAACACGGCTTGGTTAACAGGTTATGAGCGTTCTGATTTTGGAAAAATTGTTCAGAAAAACTTAGAGGGAACTGGATATGTATTACACCCAGACCCTTATAAGAAATTTAACTTGTTCTTTAGATCTGATAACGCATCTTTAGCGCGTTTAGGGGTTCCTGCACATACGTTTTCTACAAGCCCAATAGATACGGATAAAGACTATCATCAAGCATCAGATAATCCAGAAACCTTAGATGTTGGTGTAATTACTGAAACAATAAAAGCGATTGCAGTTGGAACAACTTCTATGATTGATGGAACAGATACACCGACAAGAGTTCAGTTAACTGATGAAGAAATGAATCGTAGAAAAAAGAAGAAAAAATCTGAGTAATGCCTTATAACGAGTTTCTTGGAGACCGTATTCGTGCTATTTTAATTGAGAAAAGAGTCGATTTTTTTGAAAAGAATATGTTCGGAGGCTTGTGTTTTATGGTCGATGATAAAATGTGTATTGGAGTGACTCGTGATGAAGTTATGGCAAGAATAGGTGTAGATGCTTATGAAGATGCTCTTAAAAAACCTGGTTGTAAAGAAATGAATTTTACGGGTAGGCCAATGAAAGGGTATGTGTTTTTATCCGATGATGCTACTGACATGGAATCTGATTTAGCATATTGGATCCAACTCGCACTCGATTTTAATCCACTAGCAAAAGCAAGTAAGAAAGGAAAGAAATGAAAAAACTGCCAGATTTAATTTAAATCTGGCAGTTTTAATTTGGGACTCTATTTATATTTTAATTCAATATTACAAATTCACAACGTCTGTTTTGAAAATGTTCACTTTCCCAACATCTTACGCCATCATCGCATCTGTTCAATAATTGAGTTTCTCCATAACCAACAGATTTTAAATTGTCAGGATTAACTCCTTTCGCAACTAAGTATTCTCTTACCGAATTTGCGCGTTTGTGGGATAACTCAAGATTGAAATCATCATCGCCACGCGAATCAGTATGCGTTCCAATTTCAATTTTCATTTCAGGATACTTTGTCATAACCTGTACAACTTCATCTAAATTTGGTTTTGCGCTTGGAATAATATCCCAACTATTAAAATAAAAGAATATTGGATCAATCTTTATTTGTAGTTTTCCATACTCAACGACAATTTTTTCTTCAGCTTTTTCGTATGATTCTAAAAGTAAATCTAAATTAACTATTGCCTGAGCGTATTTATCTGTTGTAAAATTAACTTCTGCAGGGTTATAGGCTTTCAAGTTACCTTTTAATGTATAATTAGAATTAGGTTCAACTTCAAATGAAAATGTTCCGTTTTTTCCAACAGTACTTCTATCAACTTCTTGGCCGCTACTGTCATATAAAATAACTTCAGTTCCAGGTAGTGGAGTACTTGTTAATTTGTCTTTAGCAATTCCTTTTGCAAAAGGTTCAGGAGTTTGAGTAAAACGATAAATGTCATCATTCCCTTTTCCTCCAGAACGGTTTGATGAAAAATAGCCTGTTTGTCTTTCTTCATCAATAATAAGAGCAAAATCATCCATGTTACTATTTATGACGTTACTCATATTTATAGGGGAGGAGAAGGTTTCTTCAGATATTTTACTTTTAAATATATCTAATCCTCCAAGACCTAAATGACCATCTGAAGCAAAATAAAGATTCTCTGTAGTACTGATAAAAGGAAATTGTTCTCTTTTTGTTGTATTAATTTTAGAGCCAAGGTTTTTAGGAGTTCCAAAAGTTCCATTTTCATTTATATCAACTACAAAAAGGTCAAAAGATCCAATAGTACCGGGCATGTCTGAAGCAAAATATAATTTAGATTCGTCAGCATTCAAGGCTGGATGAACTACGGAAAAGGAATCACTGTTAAAAGGTAATTCTGTAACGTTACCCCAGATGCTATCGAGTAACTCCGCTTTGTAAATCTTTAAATGAGATATTTTATTGGCGTCTTTTTTCTTTTTTCCAGTGCTAAAATTATTTCTTGTAAAATACATCGTCTGTCCATCCTTAGTAATTGTGGCATTGGACTCATGAACTTTAGTGTTAATCTCTGGTCCTAAAGGTGAAACATTTGTTATGTCTCCAATGGAATCAATTGATGCCTGATATAAATCTAAATAAGATAGATTGTTCCATTCATAAGTATTACCTCCACTTCTAGTGGAAGCAAAATAAACGGTATCGTTATGGATAAATGGTGCAAATTCAGACCCTTCAGTATTTGAAGAGATATCATGAGTAATATAGGGCCTTTTTATATTGGCATTTAACTCTTTTATGAATAAATCTGTATCAATGTTGTCATTCGATACTAAAGATTCGGAGTCGTTATATTTTTTAAACCACTTATCCGCTTCTTTATAATTTTCTATACCTTTTAAGGCCTGCGCATATCTAAACAAATATTCTGGGCTCAAAGTACCGCCTTCAAAATGTTCCGTAATTAAAAATTTATACCATTGCACTGCACTTTTCATATTGGCATTAAAATAGTAGCAGTCTCCTAGTTTTTGAAGTACGTCTTGTGATTTATCTTCTTGTTCCAAGAATAGAGCAGCCGCATCGATATATGCTCGTTTTTCAAATAACTGATTTGCTTTTTTAATATTTTGTGCCACCGTAGTAAGTTGTGAGGTAACTAAAAATAATAATATAAGGGTCGATAATTTTTTCATAATTATTAGAGGTGTTTAGAAGAATCTTGGAGATTTGTCAAAACCTTTTTTTAATATATTTAAATCATATAGTATTATCACTTCATGTGAGCCCGAACTGAATGGTCCTAAATTAGAAGTTGTGTGGTCGTAAGCATAACCAATTCTTAAGTCAGGTGTAGCTCTAAAATTCATCAATCCAGAAACAGAATCATCTATTCGATAACCAACTCCTAATTCAAATTTCTCGTTGAATAAAACATTGGCGGTTATATCTACCGTTACAGGAGCACCTTTTACCGCTTTTGTCATAAAAGCAGGTTTTAGTTTAAATTGTTCATTAATATCGAATACATACCCACCGGTAAGAAACCAGTGTGCTTGTTCGGTTCCTTGGTATTGTCCATTGTTTTGTTCCAGGTGTTTAGCAGCTAAGAAGTTTGGGACAGAGAGTCCAACATAAAACTTGTCTGTGTTGTAATAAATACCGGCACCTACATTAAAAAAAGTTTCATTTATATTTTCTGCAAAGTCTGGATCAGTAAATACTCCGCCAGATTCTAACTGGAAATTTGTAAAATCAACGTTAAAAAATGAAACACCAGCTTTTAAACCAAAAGATAATCTTCCACTTTCTTCAAAATCTAATTTATAAGCAAAGTCTGCAAAAAGATTATTTTCTTTAACAACACCGTCACCCACATTATCATTTACTAAAGAAAACCCAACTTCTATTTTTTCGTCAATTGGTGCATGTGCAAAAATCGAAGAGGTTTTAGGAGACCCGTTAACACCTACCCATTGAGATCTATGGATACCACCTAGATTTATAGTACCTACATCATTGGTTGTATAGGCTGGGTTAATTACACTCATGTTATACATGTATTGTGTGTATTGGGCATCTTGTTGCGACCAAATCGTAACCGAAACAAAGAGTACTATAAGTTGTAAATATATTTTTTTCATTTTATAAATCTTATTAAAGTTTGGTTATCGGCTTAGGTATAGTCTATCTTGTATTGGTTTCATTCCGTCTTCATTAAAGTGTACGATAACAAAGTAAACACCGGCAGGTAGTAATTCTCCATTTCCGTTTAACGTTCCATCCCAATCAGGTTTAGAAGCGTTTTGTGTATATACTTTTGCACCCCATCTATTATAGAATTCAACTCTAAAGTTTGGATATAGTTCTTTTAAGTTTTTAATTTTAAAAGTGTCGTTTATTCCGTTTCCAGAAGGAGAAAATCCATCGTAAATTTCTATAGCGTAATCATCACAAGCTTCTAAGGTAACCGTTACAGTTAAGGCCGTTGCGCTTGAGCAGCCCGAATCGTCAGTTTCGGCAGCGTAATATGTTCCACCTTCAATTAAAGCCTCAGATAAACTCAATAAATTTCCATTTGGATAAGCATCATACCAACTAACTGAACCACCATTTGAAGGTGAAACATTTGAATTTAAATCGGCTAAAGTTGGGTTTTCAATTTTACAAAACTCATTTCCTAGTGAAGTAAGTGTTGGTGTTCCTGGGTCTATTAATGTAACTGTTGCAACAACTCTTATAGAACTTTCACAACCAGATGTAGGATCCGTGTCAGCTGCCCAATAGTCTTCACCATTAGTTAATAAATTCGCTGCGTCTATTGGTGTAGTAGAAGTTTCTGAGTCATACCATATAACAGCATTTCCTGTAACGTCTATATCTGCAACAGTTGGTCCGTCAATGGCACAGAAGGTTTGACTTGGAGAATTTATAACAGCCGGTGGTACATCTGAAATAGTTACATTAACAACGAGTCTATCTAAACTTTCGCAAGTAATATTACTATCAGACTGAGTAGCCCAATAATCTTCTCCGTCTACAAGAGGATCAGTGCTGTTGAGTGGAGTTGTATCTGTTTCGTTTGCGTACCATAATATGTTAGAGCCCGTTGCTTGTAAATCGGCAATTGTTGGATTTAGAGATACGCAAAAAGTTTGATTTGGAGAACTTGTAGTTGGAGCTTGTAAATCAATTACAGAAACAGTAACTACTAATCTTGTCGCACTTTCACAGCCAGAGGTAGCATCAGTTTGAGATGCCCAATAATCTTCTCCATTTATTAATACTTCTGAAGTCGCTAAAGGAGTGGTATCAGATTCATTGGCAAACCATAATACTCCATTTCCTGTTGCGGTCAAATCTGCAACGGTTGGAGCGCCAGGTAAATAATCATTTAAACAAAACGCTTGATTCGTTTCTGTTGTTGATGGTGGAGGTACAGTCGTTATTGTAACATTTACAACTAACCTTGTTGCGCTTTCACAACCTGAAACAGCATCGGATTGTGATGCCCAATAGTCTTCACCGTCAATTAAAGCATCTGTGTTATTTATTGGTGTAGTATCTGTTTCACTGGCGTACCATAAAATGTTTGTTCCAGTTGCGTCTAAATCTGCAACCGTAGCATTGTCAACTTCACAAAAAGTTTGATTCACTTCAGTTGTTGTAGGAGGTAAAGGAGATGTTAATGTAACCGTAACCACAATTCTACTTGCACTTTCACAGCCGGTAGTAGCATCAGTTTGTGATGCCCAATAATCTTCTCCTTCAACTAATAAGTCTGTTGCATTAAGTGGAGTAGTATCTGTTTCGTTATCATACCAAGAAACGTTGTTTCCAGTAGCCTCTAGATTTGCAACAGTAGGACTATCAATTTCACAAAAAGATTGAGCGGTACTAGATGTTGTCGGAGGAGGTGTTACTAAAATTGTGGCGTTAACAACTAATCTTGTTGCACTTTCACAACCCGAAGTTGCCTCTGTTTGAGATGCCCAATAATCTTCCCCGTCTACTAATAGTTCAGTAGTGTTTAGTGGAGTAGTATCTGTTTCAGTAGCGTACCATAATATCCCATCACCAGTAACTGTTAAATCACCTACTGTAGCATTATCAATTTCACAAAATTGTTGATTAACTTCTGTTGTTGTTGGAGGTGGAGGCATCATAACAGTAACTGTAACAGCTAACCTTGTTGCACTTTCACAACCCGAAATTACATCAGTTTGAGATGACCAATAATCTTCTCCATCTACTAGAGCGTCTGTAGAACTTAATGGAGTAGTGTCCGTTTCAGTTGCATACCATGTTAAGTTTGTTCCTGTTGCAACTAAATTTGCAATGGTAGGATTATCTATTTCACAAAAAGTTTGGTTTACTTCTGTAGTTGTTGGTGGTGGTATAACAATTATTGTTGCAGTTACCGTTAGTCTAGTTAAACTTTCACAACCCGAAGTTGCATCGGTCTGAGTGGCAAAATAATCTTCACCATCCACAATGGCTGTTGTTGGGTCTAAAGGTGTAGTGTCGGTATCGGTATCATACCATAATACTCCTGATCCAGTTGCAACTAAATCTGCAACGGTGGCATTATCAATTTCGCAAAAAGATTGATTAACTTCTGCCGTAGTTGGCGGAGGTATTACTATTATAGTAACAGTTACCATTAATCTTGTTGCGCTCTCGCAACCTGTTGTTGCGTCGATTTGAGTGGCGTAATAATCTTCACCATCTACTAAAGCGTCAGTTGGATTTAGTCGTATCGTACTCGTTGCGTCAGCGTACCAAAAAACACTGTCACCGGTTGCATCCAAATTCGCCACGGTAGGATTGTCAATTTCACAGAATTGTTGATTTACATTTGAAGTAGTTGGTGGTAACGGTGCAAAAATTGTAACATTTACAACTGTTCTGGATGCGCTTTCGCAGCCTGAGATGGCATCTGTTTGTGATGCCCAGTAATCTTCACCATCAACTAATACATCAGTAATTGCTAAAGGAGTAGTGCTAGATTCAGTACCATACCACAATAAACTAGAGCCAGTAGCGACTAGTTCAGCAACCGTAGCTCCTTCTAATTCGCAAAACTCTTGCGTTGTAGCAGAAACCGACGGAGGTGGTATTTGTGTAATTGTTACAACAACATCGGCTGAGTCGTCAGGGCAAATTCCTGAAATACTATTAACAGTATAAGTATATGTTCCCGCCACATTCACGGCAGGGTCGTAAGTTCCTAAATGATCACCTGTTAAAGTGCTAGGTCCTGTCCAAGTACCAGTTGTATCAGGAGTTCCACCAAGTAATGAAAATAAATCTGTTGTAACCGCATCAATTTCACATGTTGTATAAGAACCGTCTGCTCCGGCAATAGGTGTTATTTCAATTTCAACAGTTGTTTGAGCTCTAACAGTACTTTCGCATGGAAAGGTGTTGGATGACTGTGCTCCCCAGTAATCTTCCCCGTCACTCAATAAAGTACTCGGGTCTAATGGCGTGCCTCCAACGGCCTCATTATACCAAATAATATTAATTCCAACACCTTGTAAGTCAGAAATGGTTACCCCAGATACAGAACAAAATGACTGATTCGGTTCAACTACTGGTGGTTCTGGGTCAATAATTGTAACTACTGTAGATTTACGCAAACTTACACAACCGTTTTCAGTCTGCTGAACATAATATGTTGTGCCATCTACTAGTAGTTCATTTGAAGCAAGAAGATTCCCTCCAAATTCAGCATCATACCATTCTATGTCTGAACCATCTGCTGGTAAATTTCCGACTGTAGCATTATTGCTTTTACAAAAAGTAATTCCTACAGATACATTATCGGGGTAATCTCCATATACGTTTGCGGTTACCGCTAATCTAGTAACACTACAATCGTCGTCAGGGTTTGATGCGATATCATCGGCGTAATAGGTAATTCCATCAACCAAAACTTCCGTAGCAGCAAGTTGGCTCCCTCCGGTAGGTAGGTCGTACCAAACTATAGTGCCGCCATTGGCAACTAAATCATTAATAGTTGGAGAGTCTGATAAACAGAAGTCTTGATCACTGTCTCCAGTTGGTGTTGGATTTCCACATTGAGAATACGATGAATTGTAAATAAAAAATGAGGCGATAAAAAAAAGTACTACAACTTTTTTAGACAGTTTAATTTTGTCTTTCGTCATTGTCTTTGGGTTTGGTTAATTTGATATATAAAGCTAGTGAATATTGTACTAGAGTTTAAAAACTTCTTAAAAGTTATCAACAAAGTTATTAAGAGGTGTTTTCATGGAAAAAGAGTGTTTTTACTCAGGATTTAAGCCTTTATTATTTACTTTTGATTTCTAGAAAATAAAAATATGAAAATACACTTTATTGCGATAGGTGGTAGTGCTATGCATAATTTGGCAATTGCATTGTCTAAAAAGAACTATAAAATTACAGGGAGTGATGATGTGATTTACGAGCCGTCGAAATCACGGCTAATTGTTAATAACTTATTTCCAAAAGAGTTTGGATGGTTTCCTGAAAATATAAGTAAAGATCTTGATGCAGTTATACTAGGAATGCATGCAAAACCTGATAATCCGGAGCTGTTAAAAGCACAAGAGTTAGGTGTTAAAATTTATTCGTATCCTGAATTTTTATACGAGCAATCAAAGCTAAAAACAAGAGTTGTAATTGCCGGTTCACATGGAAAAACTTCCATAACCTCAATGATTTTGCATGTATTGCATTATCATGAGATGGAGGTGGATTATATGGTTGGTGCTCAGTTAGAAGGTTTTGATACCATGGTGCATTTAACAGAAGAAAACGAGTTTATGATTTTAGAAGGAGATGAGTACTTGTCTTCTCCGATAGATAGAAGGCCAAAAATTCATTTATACAAGCCAAATATAGCTTTGATAAGTGGAATTGCATGGGATCATATAAACGTTTTTCCAACTTTTGAAAACTATGTTGAGCAATTCGATATTTTTATAAATACCATGTCTAACGGGGGTATAATGGTTTATAATGAGGAAGATGAAGAGGTAAAACGGGTTGTGGAATCTAATGATTTGCCAATTAAAAAATATCCTTATAAAACGCCTGATTTTACCATTGAAAACGGGGTGACATATTTGGATACTCCTGATGGGGTATTGCCATTAGAAATATTCGGAAATCATAATTTACAAAATTTGGCTGGTGCTAAATGGATTTGCCAACATTTAGGTGTGGATGAAGATGATTTTTACGAAGCGATTGGAAGTTTTAAAGGAGCGAGTAAACGGTTAGAAAAAATTGCTCAGAACGATTCAACGGTAATATTTAAAGATTTTGCGCATGCGCCTTCAAAAGTAAAAGCAACTACAAAAGCGGTGAAAGATCAATTTGCGAATAAACAAGTGTTGGCGTGTTTAGAATTACACACCTATAGCAGTTTAAATGCTGAATTTTTAAGGGAATATGAGGGAGCATTGAATCCAGCAGATAAAGCTGTTGTGTTTTACTCTCCTCATGCATTGGAAATAAAAAAACTAGAAAAAGTTTCAGAAAAGCAGATTAAAGAGGCATTCAATAGAGACGATTTAATTGTGTATACCAATCCAGATGAGTTTCGAAAGTTTTTATTTAGTGAGAATTTAGAGAGTACAGCACTGCTATTGATGAGTTCTGGGAATTATGGTGGATTGGATTTTGATGAAGTTTCTAAATTGACCAACTAATTATTTTTCTACCCATAAATTTTCCACCCATCTTAAGGCTGAAATTAATTTATTTGAACGATTCTTTGCTTTTGAGTCGAATTCTCGCAAAATATTTTTATCAATTTTTCGACCTTGCACCATAACCCAAACAGGTGTAGAAAGTGTATTTAAATTCTCAAGCGGGTTTTCTTTAGTTAGATTAAAATTGGCAAGATTACCTTCTACAATACTTCCCACATTATTAAATTGAGAATGGACTTTACTTGGGTTTATGGTACTGGTTTTTAAAACCTCGAAATTACTTAGACCAGCTTGTTTGTAAAAGTTCAATTCTTGATGAATAGAAAAACCCGGAGCGGTAAGGGCTATCCCTGCATCAGTACTACTTACAATTGTTACGCCTTGTTTGTGCAACTGATTAATTGTGTATAAGTGAAAGTTGTGTTGATCTTTTATTCGCTTTGTTGTAGACGGATTCTGAGTTTTTTCATTTTGCCATCTTGCTATTTGATTTTTACTGTCCATTTCAAATAGCAGCGGGTTAATGTATTGCGTTTGAGTTGAGTTTTCAATATTGGGATCTGTCAACATTTCAAATATTTTATAAAAGCCCGTAAGCGTAGGGCTAAAGGCCTGTTTTCTCATAGCCATTTCTCTAGCTATTTGCTGAAGTTTTAAAGTGTCTAGTTTGTAATTTAAAGGTTGCTGTACAATATCCTCTGTATGTTCAATTGTGGCGATTTGAGGATGAAATTGCTCTGTATATGCTACGTTAAAACTTGGATGTGCTACGACATCTATGTTAAGTACTTCCGCTTCTTCTACAATGGCAATATATTCCGCTTCCGTCATGCCAGCGTACGTTTTTATGAAATCATACCCCCTTTTGAAGTAGGAATGTACCAATGTTCTAGCTTCTTCAGGAGAACTAACTTGGACTTTGTCATCGCCTAAATCATCCTTACCAGTAAGTTTTGGACTCGAAGTAAAAAATTGTGGTGCAATTATTTCTTGATTTTCAATTTGCTCTTTTAATCTTAAATGAAACGGCATGCCCCATAAATTCCGAACAGCTGTTACCCCACTAGACAGATAGAGGCCTAATTCTTGCTTGTCCCAAACATGAACATGCATGTCTATAAGTCCTGGAGAAAGGTATTGGTGTTGCCCATCAATTACTTCAATATTTTTTTTATTTATTTTCTCACCAATCTTTGATATAAGGCCATTTTCTACAAATACCATTTGGTTATTTAAAACAGTATCTGAAGTCATTGGAATTAGATTGACGTTTTTTATCAGATAAGAATTTGTTTGTAGCGTAGGTTGATTCTTAATTTTTAAGTAAGAGGTAGACTTGTTGTCAAGTCCAAAAATAATTCCGATAGAAACTGCACAAATCAGAATTAAAACAAGAATGATTTTGGAGATTATTTTTAGAATTCTCATTGTTTGAATTTAATTATTATAACGGTAAATTAGATCAAGAATTGTTACAATTACTCATTGCTTAAAATTCCCATTAATATGTAGTAAATTTTATCCTCAATCTCAGTTAAATCATCTTGCTCGCTTAAGAATCTATGAGCGATCGAATCTGTCAACAATTCTCTCTCATCTGTTTTTAATAATTCATCAGCAATGTCAGAAAGTGATTCATGATAAATGTTTTTTGAAGCAATAAGAATTCGTGCTTTGTTAACTAGGTCATCTTCTTTTAATATACACCCGATGAGCCCAATGCTCTCGTGATCTTGAGTTGTACATTGTTTTAGGATTTCTTTATCAGATTCAGAAATTACCTTATGCAATAATTTATTTAATTCTTGCTTTCTGTCAAATTCACTATTAGGCGATAAGATTGCTTTAATATTCAATTTGAAAATATTTTAAAATAAAGGCTTTAACAAATTCACACGCTTCATTGGAATTGGAATTACTTTTTTAAAGCAGCACTGACCACATTACCTGTATTACCATTAGGAAATGCAATTCCCAATAAGGCAGACATGGTTGGAGCAATATCTATAATATTGGTTCTTTCAAAAGTATGGCCAGGTGCAATTCCTGTACCATAAAATAACAAGGGTATATGGGTGTCGAAATTGTAACCTGTTCCATGGGATGACCCTGTTTTTCCATATGAAATTACTGAAGGTTCCAAAACAAAAATGACATCACCAGATCTTTTTTGGTTATGCCCGTTATGAAGTAACATTTCTATACCAACATGTTGGCTCGAGTTTTTAATTTCGTTTGAAGTATACACTTTATAAATGTGTTTGTAAGAGATGATTTCATCTACAAATGATTGCTTTACATCAGTCTCACTTAGTTTTAGTGATGCTATTTTTTCTTTATCAAGGAAAATATCGCCATAACCAATTTTTTCAACAAGATCTTTTCCGAATTTTGATTTAGAAAATTCACTTAGTTTAGTTTTAAATTTTTTTCCATCAAAGTATCCTGCCGGAATGTTTTTACTTTTTAAATAAGCGGGAACATCGATGGCTCCATGGTCAGCTGTTAGAAAAATAGTGTATTCGCCTTTTCCAACTTGTGTATCTAAAAAGTTTAAGAAACGTTCAAGGTCTTTGTCTAATCGAATATAGGTGTCCTGAACTTCTTTAGAGTTTACGCCAAAATTATGTCCCACATAATCTGGGCTTGAAAAACTTACGGTTAGCACATCGGTATAACTGTCTTTACCTAAATCTACCCCTTTAATTGCCTCCATAGCAAAGTCAACTACCAAACTGTTTCCGTAAGGAGTTGATTTTAGAATGCTATAATCTCCATTTTCTTTGCTTAATTTTTTTAAGTCATAAGGAAATGTCGCTTTTTTCTTTCCGTCAAAACCTCCTTCAAACTTATTTTCATCATCGCCACTTTCAATATAAGATTCTAAGTCATATAAGGTATTCCATTCTTTCAAATAAGATTTTGCGAAATCAGATTTGTTGAAATCTTTGGCCCATTTTGGTAATTCTTTTCTATAGAAAGAACTTGTTATCCAGTTGCCATCTTTTCCGCCTTCATACCAATAAGCAGCGTTGGCAGTATGACCCGCAGGTAAAACTGCACCTCTGTCTTTAATAGAAATTCCAATTGTTTTTCCTTTAAATTGAGTGTGTAATCTATTTTCATCTGTAAATGTCGTTGTTAGCATTCTATGAGGAGACATTTCACCAGCACTAGATTTTGTTCCTACAGATTCATAAGAATCATCACCAGCACAGTATACACTTGTTTTGTTTTCTTTGTCATACCAACTATTTCCAATTATTCCATGATATTTTGGTGTGGTACCAGTAAAAATAGAAGCATGTCCTGGCCCAGTAGCAGTTGGAACATAATTATAATGATTGTTTTTTGCATTAAAACCTTCGTTAATAATCCTCATAAAACCCCCATCCCCATAATGATTTTCGAATCGGGTTAAATAATCATATCGCATTTGATCAACAACAATACCTACAACTAATTTAGGTTTTGAAGATTTTTCTTGAGCAGTGCAATTAAAAAAAATGAAAGATGTTAAAACTAGGAATAGAATATTTTTCATGATGAATAATAATTTAAAGAAGCAAATATAGTTTTTAGTTTAAAAGATTAATTTTAAATTCCATTATTAATAGAATAATAATAATTTAGCAAAAAAGAATTTACATGAATTATTTGGAGCATATTGGAAAATACTTTCTGATGCTTGGTCAAGTTTTTAAACGACCTCAGAAACGGAAAGTGTTTTGGGAAATGCTAATGAGAGAGATTGAAGATTTAGGACTGAAGTCTTTAGGGATTATTATGTTTATCTCTTTTTTTATTGGAGGTGTTGTTGCAATTCAAACTGCGCTAAGTGTAGACAATCCATTGATTCCTAAATATTTAATTGGGTTCGCTACAAAGCGTTCAATGATTTTAGAATTCGGACCTACATTTACATCTATTATTTTAGCAGGGAAAGTAGGTTCTTACATTGCCTCTAGTATGGGAACTATGCGTGTAACAGAGCAGATTGACGCTTTGGAAGTAATGGGAGTTAATTCTTTAAACTATCTAGTACTACCTAAAACTATTGCAACTTTATTCTTTTATCCGTTATTGGTATTAATTGCTATGTTTTTAGGAATTACAGGCGGTTGGGCTGCAGGTTTGTTAACGGATCTTTTTTATTCTGTGGATTATATAGATGGGATTCGATTAGAATTTGATCCTTATTATATAAAATATGCATTAATAAAAACGGTTGTGTTTGCATTTGTAATTGCAACTGTTCCGGCTTATCATGGTTATTATGTTAAAGGTGGTTCATTAGAAGTTGGTAGAGCAAGTACGGCTGCGGTAGTTTGGACAAGTGTAACAATAATTACCTTAAATTATTTCTTAACTCAAATGCTTTTAGGATAATGATAGAAGTTAATAATTTACATAAGAGCTTTGGAGAGGCTCATATTTTAAAAGGAATTTCAACGACTTTTGAAAAAGGAAAAACGAACATGATTATCGGACAAAGTGGTTCGGGGAAAACGGTTTTCTTAAAGTGTTTACTTGGACTTCACAAGCATGAGCAAGGAACTATTTCGTTTGATGGTAGGATTTATTCAGAATTAGATATTAATCAAAAACGAGCTTTAAGAACTGAGATTGGTATGCTGTTTCAAGGTAGCGCCTTGTTTGATTCACTTACGGTAGAAGAGAACATCATGTTTCCATTAAAGATGTTCGCGAATCAAACTAAAAAGGAAATGCTATACAATGTTAATAGTGTTTTGGAAAGAGTAAACCTTGTGGGAGCAAATCCAAAGTTTCCAGCAGAACTTTCAGGAGGAATGCAAAAACGAGTTGCAATTGCAAGAGCTATTGTTATGAATCCTAAATATTTGTTTTGTGATGAGCCTAATTCTGGTTTAGACCCACAAACGGCTACGGTAATTGATAATTTAATACAAGAAATTACAAGAGAGAATGGAATTATTACGGTGGTAAATTCGCATGATATGAATTCTGTAATGGAAATAGGAGAAAAAATAGTGTTTTTAAAAGATGGAAAAAAAGCATGGGAAGGAACGAATAAAGAGATTTTTATTACTGAAAATCAGGCAGTCATAAATTTTGTGTATTCTTCCAATTTATTTAAAAAAGTAAGAGAAGTTTATTTAAATGAAAGTAAATTATAATTCTGTTTGTTTTGTTAAAACAAGTGTTTATATTTGCAGCCGCTAAAACGAAAAAGAAGGACGACTTGGTAGCTCAGTTGGTAGAGCACCTCCCTTTTAAGGAGGTGGTCCTGGGTTCGAGCCCCAGCCAAGTCACATTATGAAAACCGATACAAATGTATCGGTTTTTTGATTTATGGAAGAATATAAGTACTAATTAGTCTTTTATTTTCCAAACTGATTTTTATCATAAAAAACTAGTGCAATGCGTCTTAATTTTGCTCGTATAAATTGCGAATTAAAACTTAAAAGAGATGATAGTTAGCGAGGATAGAACAATTGCAGATGTTGTGAATCAAAATATTAAGGCTGCGGATGTATTTAAGAAATATGGAATAGATTTTTGCTGTGGAGGGGGTTTAACAATACAAAAGGCTTGTGATAAAAACGAGATTGATTATAGGGCATTGGAAAGTGAATTAAAAGGCATTGGAAATAATATTCCAAGAGCGTTTAATTATAATAAATGGGAACTAGACTTTTTAGTTGATCATATCCAAAATATTCACCATACATATGTAGAGGAAAGTATTCCGATATTATTACAATATGCAAATAAGGTAGCAAAAGTACATGGACACCATTATGCTGAGGTTGTAAAAATAAATGAATTGGTTAAGGAAGTTGCACAAGAACTTGCAGCGCATATGAAAAAAGAAGAATTGATTTTGTTTCCATACGTTAAGCAATTGGTACTTGCGAAAAATGAAAATAAAAAAACGATAAAACCACATTTTGGCTCTGTTGATAATCCAATAAATATGATGGAAAATGAGCATGAAACCGCTGGAGAAATTTTTAAAGAAATCGCTGATTTAACGAATGACTTTACATCTCCGGCAAATGCATGTAATACTTTTAAGGCCTTATATGCTAAATTGCAAGAGTTTGAACAAGACTTGCATCAACACATACATTTAGAGAATAATATTTTATTTCCTAAATCCATAAAATTAGAAAAACAATTATCTTTACAATAAAAAACCAACTATTATGAGAAAATTACTGACCGCAACTTTTTTATTTTTTACGTTAATATTGAGTGCACAGGATTTTGGGCTTTCGGCCGAAATTAGACCTCGTTATGAGAATGCACATGGTATTAAATCCTTATTAGAAACTGATGCTGATGGAGCAAATTTCGTTTCTCAAAGAACACGATTGAATGTAAGTTTTGCAT
The DNA here is from genome assembly GCA_001874265.1 of Bacteroidetes bacterium MedPE-SWsnd-G1. Classification (GTDB taxonomy): domain Bacteria; phylum Bacteroidota; class Bacteroidia; order Flavobacteriales; family Flavobacteriaceae; genus Urechidicola. Next base: position 26,595 of record MPDD01000008.1, read on the forward strand.
ATAACAAAATTCGTTTAGGAATTTCATTGCAAAATGTACGTGTTTGGGGAGATGTTAGTACATTATCAAAAGACGATACAAACATCGGATTTCATCAGGCATGGGCAGAAGCATTATTATCTGAAAAATTTTCGGTGCAATTAGGAAGGCAAGTGATTGCTTATGACAATGAACGTATTTTTGGTGGTGTTGCTTGGGCGCAATCTGCAAGAAGTCATGATGCCTTGGTTGCACATTGGAAAGTGGGGGAGAAGAGTAAATTAGATTTTGGTTTGGCTTTGAATGCTGATAGCGAATCTAATATTGTGCAACCATATAGTAATGTTGCAGGGTATAAGGCATTTCAATATGCTTGGTACCATACTGATTTTGATAACTTAGGATTAAGTTTCTTGTTATTAAATAATGGAGTAGAGTATGAAGATACAAATATGGATTTAGAAGTAGATTATTCTCAAACAATAGGTTCTTATTTAAACTATAAAAAAGGAAAATTTAATGCTGATTTTCAAATTTATTTCCAAACAGGAGATTTAAACGGGAATTCAGTTAGTGCGATGAATGTAGGAGGGAATGTTGGATATAGTTTGAGCGATAATTTTGCTTTAGGATTGGGAGGAGAATATTTCTCTGGAAAGGACATGACAGATACAAGTTCTGATGTTAAATCGTTCAACCCTTTATTTGGTACCAATCATAAATTTAATGGTTTAATGGATTACTTTTATGTAGGTAACCATATTGGATCTGTTGGTTTAATTGATATTTATGGACATGTAGCGTATAAAAAAGATAAGTTCAATGCAAAGTTAGCACCACATTTCTTTTCAGCTCCAGCAACCGTTCATGATGGGTCTATGGAATTCGATAGTGCTTTAGGTACAGAACTAGATTTAACTATGGGATATAATATTTCTAAATCTTTTAGTGTTGCAGGTGGTCATTCTGCAATGTTTGCAACAGAATCTATGGAGGTTCTTAAAGGCGGTGACAAAGATGAGTACAACTCTTGGACATGGTTAATGGTTACTTTTAAGCCTACTTTATTCGAAAGCAAAGCAAAGAAATAAGTTAGTTATTTATTAAAGGAAAAAGACTTTATTATTAAAAGATAGTAAAGTCTTTTTTTGTAGCTTTAGTTACATTAAATACTATTTAGTCTTTATATATTTGTAGTGTAAGATTTGTTAAATTAATACGTCTTAATAACCTTCAAAAAAGTAATAATTATGTCAGTAGTTTGTGAGCGCGAATGTAAGCAAGTTGTAGAATCTAGTTTAGAAAAAGGAATGACCTATGAATCGTACATCGAAATGGTGAATGATTTGGCAAAATCTAACGGCACAACTGGAGTAGATCAATCAGAAGATAGAGTTGTTTATACTAGTCTTAATCAACGAAGAATGAAGCGTTGGAATAAGACATTGAAAGTATCTGAAGTAGTTAGAGAGTCAATTGAGAAGTTAAATAAAAAATATACTTGGTTGGTGCTAACGGAAAGTTGGTGTGGAGATGCTGCGCATGTTTTACCAGTAATAAATAAAGTGGCGGAGTTATCTGAGAACGTAGATTTAAAGGTGTTACTTAGAGATGAAAACCCGGAGTTAATGAGTAATTTTTTAACCAATGGTGCGGAATCTATTCCGAAGTTAGTTATGATTGATACTGAAAGTGGCCAAGTAGTAGATACTTATGGTTCTAGGCCAAAAGTTTTAACTGATATGGTAAAGGAATATAAAGAATTACATGGAAAATTAACTCCAGAATTTAAAGAGGATATTCAGGTTTGGTATAATAAAGATAAAGGACAGACCATTCTGAACGAGTTAGTAGATCTTGTAAAAAAATAAAGAAAATAGTACTTCAATTTTTATTGAAAGCAGTATTAAGTTTCTAGAACTATTGATACATTTGTATCGGTTCTAGGAACTTTTTTTTGCTCAAAATTTAAAATGCTATGGCTCAAATTACGAATACAATATTAATGGTTCGTCCAGTAAATTTTAGAATGAACGAACAAACTGCTGTAAATAATTATTATCAAAAAAACTTGACAGCTACATTGCCGGCAACTATTCAGGCCAAGGCTTTGGAAGAGTTTGATGCTTTTGTGTCAAAATTAAAGGTTGAAGGTATCAATGTAATCGTAGTTGAAGATACTCCAGAGCCAAATACTCCTGATTCTATTTTTCCAAATAATTGGATTTCATTTCATGCCGATGGAACAGTTGGAATATATCCAATGTTTGCTCAAAATAGAAGAGATGAACGGAGAGAGGATGTTTTAGATATCCTAGAAACGAATGGATTCCACATAAATGATGTCGTTGATTATACCGCGGCAGAGGATGAAGAAATTTATTTGGAAGGAACAGGAAGTCTCTTACTAGATAGAGAAAATAAGATTGCTTATTGTGCTTTGTCTCAACGTGCAGAGGACGATTTAGTAATTGATTTTTGCGAAGATTTTGAGTTTACACCTTTATTATTTACAGCATATCAAACTGTAAATGGTGAGCGAAAAGCAATTTATCATACCAATGTAATGATGGCTTTGGCAGAAGAATTTGCAGTCGTTTGCTTAGCCTCAATTGATGATAAAAAAGAACGCAAGCAATTAGTGAAGCAATTAAAAGAATCTGGAAAACAAATTGTGAATATCAGCGAAAAACAAGTTGAGAACTTTGCAGGGAATATGCTACAAGTTATCGGAGCAAATGATCAAAGATATACAGTTATGTCTGCGGCAGCGGATAACTGTTTAACCAAAGAGCAACGTTCAATAATTGAAAAGTCGAGTAAAATACTTTCGAGTTCATTAACTACTATTGAAACTTGCGGTGGAGGTAGTGCTCGTTGCATGATGGCAGAAGTATTTTTGCCAAAGGCTTAATTCAGATTCTTTCATAAAAAAAGTAGTAACACCTCAACAACAAAAAGGCGTTACTACTAAAGTTGGTTGTTGTTACTTATCTATATTTTAAAAGAGAATCATGATTTTTAAAATAACTTAATTCGTTAACTTTTTACAACCAGGTTATACGCTACGGTTAGTTAGCGTTTTGATATGCTTCCTCCAGATGATTTAGATTTGTTTAAAACAGCTGGGTTTCCTTCAAAAGAAATATGTCCGCCGCTACTTGCTCTAGCATCTAATTCCTCACTTGCATGTAATGAAATATCCGCACCACTAGAAACACCTGCTGTTGCTTTTTGAGATGTTAAATCATCTGCATCTATTTGGCTGCCGCTACTTGCATCACCAGCAAATGATTTTGTAGTTCCAGTTAATTTTGCATGTGCACCACTACTTGTAGAACATGTTACTTCGGTCGCGTTTATGGCAAGAACTAATTCGGCGCCACTATTAGAACTTAATTTTAAATTTTTTGCTCTAATGGTTCCTTCACTTCTGATTTCTGAACCACTTGTGGCTTTTAGGTAAGTTAATTCGTCTGCAGTTACATAGACATTTCTTGCCTTTGCTCTAGATACATTTTTATCGAAATAAATTTTTAACGTATTTCCTTCTACTTCAGTAACTAATAGGTCAATAATGTTTTCGTCCGCTTCTACATGTAAATCCGTTGGAGTTCCTTGAGTTAAATAGACATTAATACCATGACTTGCCTTAATTTCAGAAAATTCTGCCGAAATTTTTCGGTCTTCAGTAACTACATTTCTGTTTCCTTTAATTCCAAATCCATCAAACATACAAGATGTAGTTGCGATTAGAAGTACTACTAAAATTGAAAATTTTGCTGTTTTCATAATAATTGGTTTTAGTTTATTTGTTTGGCTAAATTAAGTTTGGTTAGTTAGGTTTTTAATTTGTTTTTACTGAATTGTTATATTTTGAGGATGAATTGTACCGATTTGACGATTTTGATTAATCTATGGTTACGCCAGAACTGTCTAATTTCATTTCAACTTTTTCTCCGTCGGAGTTTATTTCTAAATTAACACTGTTCTCATCTACTTTTAAATTTACATTTCCGTTGTAGTTTCCGCTTTTTCTTTCGTCTCCATTACAATCCAAGCAATCTAGTTCACTATCACTCATAATGTAATGGTGTTTTGTCATGCTGCGGTCATAAATATTCTGAACATTAGAAACATCGTCTAAATAATTTCTTGTTGAGGTATCTAAATAAACAGTAAACCCTTCTGGAAGGTATATGATTACATCAATCCCTTGATCAAAAAAACCATTTGGAAAATTGTTTAAAAAGTAGTTGTCTAATTGAAGGCTTGATCCGTCTAATCGAAACTGATATTCAATTTTTTCCGCATTACTTTTTGCAACATCATAAGTTCTCCCTCTAGCCGATTTTCTAATTTTAATATATGCGATACTATCTTCACTTTTTCGGACGTCAACATCTATATTACTTGAATATAATTTTTTTGTATTATCATCTGAAATTACTCTAAAACTATTCCCGCGGCTATAGTAGTTTTCTTCAATATCATAATCTCTATCATAAGATTTCATCGAAACTTTTAAGGTGTCGCTTTGTACAATTTCCAAGTCGTGTTTTGTTGTGCTAATTCCAGATTGGCTATATCGGCTTGAGATATCAATTCCAGAAAATACCAGCCCTAAAACCGCAATAATCCATAAGGCTAAAAGGGTTAATCCCGTTACTTTACCAAATGATTTTGAATTATTAGATAGTATTTTTAGACCTAGCATAAACAATACTACAAATGGTATAGATACTGCCATAAAAACAAACAATACAATTAACCAATAGGGTAGTGCTGTACTTAAAAATTGAGGTGAGAAATCAAAGAATTCCTCTTGCATTCCTAGGGCTTCAAAACTTCCCCAAGAAAACATTGCAATTACTAAACTTATCAATGTAATTGCCGCTATAAATATGATTAATGCACCGATAAATTTAGCGAACACCTTTAACAAGGTGATTAATACGTTTCCCAAAGTATCTAGAAATTCTTGTAATCCCGATTTGGCCTTTCCTTTGTATTTTTTGTAATCAGCGCTCGAAATTTTTTCAGAAATGTCATTTGCTCCCTTTTTTACGTGTTTTGACACATGTTCAAACTCTTCACGAATTTTTTTTTCAATGTTGTCAATATTTACAGACTCGCCTTCCATTTCTAATTTTTCGGCGGTACTCCTTGCTTCAGGGAGTAATATCCATAATAAAATGTAAGCCAAAAACCCGATACCTGTTCCAAAAGCAATTACCAACCAAATAATTCTAGACCATATTGGTTCAATTCCTAAAAAATGTCCGGTTCCAGAAGCAACTCCACCAAGAAATTTGTCGTCACCATCTCTGTACAACTTCTTAGAGGGTCTTCTTTTTCTTGAATACGAAGTGTCTTCAGAAAAGATTTCTTCATCTACGTTGTAATCTTCTGGTTGTCCCATAATTGTAACGATTTCGTCGATGTCAGTATCACTAACAACTTGTCTTTCGTCAACAATTCTTTCAGACAATAATTCGCTTATACGCGATTCAATATCTTTTATAATTTCGTCTCTTCCCTGAGGATCATCACTCAAAGATTTACGAATGGAGTTCAAATACCTGTTTAGTTTTTGATATGCAGTTTCATCGATATGAAAAAACAATCCACCTAGATTAATATTTATAGTCTTGTTCATTTTTTTGTTGATTTATTAGTTGTTACCAGATTAACGGCCTCTACCAAGTCGTTCCAAGTTGTGTTTAGTTCTTTTAAAAATAGTTTTCCGGTTTCGGTTAAACCGTAATATTTACGAGGTGGTCCAGAGGTAGATTCTTCCCATCTGTAATTTAAGAGCCCGGCATTTTTAAGTCGAGTTAATAATGGGTAAACGGTTCCTTCAACCACTAGTAATTTTGCACCTTTCAAATGCTCTAAGATCTCTGAAGTGTACGCATCTTTATCGTTTAAGATAGAGAGAATACAAAACTCCAAAACCCCTTTTCGCATTTGCGCTTTTGTGTTTTCAATCTTCATAAGTGTTGAATTATTTAATGAATTTTATTGTGATAGGGTATTTATAGTCTTCCCCTTTATTTGCTTTAACTGCTGCTAGAATTATTAGAACAAATCGAATCAGTCCTAAAATTCCTATTAATGAAATACCTCCGAAAAAACCAATTACATTCGGGAAATCAAAAAAGAAATCATTATGCATATGATCTAGGTTAGATACATTTCTGAAAATTGAACGGATAAACAAAGGGATAAAGGTTAAGCCCAAAATAAATTGATATAAAAAGAAACTTAAATTAAAATTTACGGCTTCTTTACCTTGCTCATCTAAATATGCGCTTTCATCTTTTTTAACTTGCCAAAAGATAAGTGGCGCTACAATTCCTCCCAAAGGAAAAAAGTATCCAGCCAAAGCGGAAATATGAATTAGAAAAGCATTGTTTTGTTCTGTTTTAGTTTTCATGTTAGTTCGTTTATTGTTGGTGGATTTTACCTTAGTTTTATAGACTTAATGGTATTACCCTTTAATTTACTATGCAAAGATATAAATAAAAAAAGGTAGTATGCAACACATAGTACTAAAATTTAACAAACTTTAACAGTTGTGTTTTGATGATTTACTAATTAAAAACAGGATTAAGGCCAGTATTTAAAGGTCTTGTACGCGTAAATTGTATTTTTTCATCTTAGGAATAAAATTTTAAAACTTAAATTGTTATTCAGTAAAAATGAGTAAATTGTGAATTCAAATTTTATAAAATGAAGTTTATACCGAGTAAGATTAATCTTTTTTTAATGGCAAAACTACCATCTGCTTATTTAAGCGGGGTGCGATTAAAATCAATTTCAGATTCAGAAGTAGTGGCCAAAGTAAAATTTAAGTGGATCAATCAAAATCCCTTTAAATCGTTGTATTGGGCAACCCAAGGAATGGCTTCTGAATTAACTACTGGTATTATTGTAATGCGTGAAATTGCTGAAAGTGGTAAACGAATTTCAATGCTTGTAACCAAGCAACAAGGTGAGTTCTTAAAAAAGGCGAAGGGAACGATCTTGTTTTCGTGTGTCGATACTGAAGTTGTAAAAACGGCTATTGCAAAAACCATTGCAACAGGTGAGGGGCAACAAATTACATTAGTGTCTAAAGGGGTAGATGAAGCAGGAGATACTGTATCTTCCTTTAGTTATGAATGGAGTATAAAACTTAGAACTTAATTAGTTACTCTCCGCTGTTTTAATGTCTTTAATATATTTGTCCAATGCCAGTCCGTATTTTGACTTTTGGATAGAGGTTGATAGTGAATTGTTTACGGTATCTAATAAAGTTATGTGAGCATCATATAACTCAGATAATGCCAAGTATGGCGCCACTTCGCTGTTTTTATTTCGAATGGCAAAACTAGATGTATAACGAAATCTATTTTTTATAAGTCTATTTAACTCTTCATCTAACTCAATCATTCTATCGCTATCATTGTTCTTTTGTGCTTCAAAGTTTTCTTTTACAATCTCTAATCTCTTGCCGTTAAATTGGCTAATCATATCTCGATACTCTAATAATATATCATGAGTTTTTGATCCTGAAACTTCAGCAGTGGTCGCAAATTTGTCCAATTTGGTATTAATAGTGATAATTCCTTTTTCGCCAAAGAAATCAATTTTTTCACTTTCCATTTGATTTAATGTTAAATAATACATCTCTGGACTCTCAATATTATCTACAAGTCTAAAATTATTTTCACCATTTAATGAGATAGAATCGACAGACACTAAGAGAGTGTCTTGATATTTCTGTAAGTATAAAGTGCCTTTTTTAAAGTTTTGAATAGTCCCTTCCACTACCATAGAACCTTCTTTTTTTGAAGAACAGGCTACCATGAATCCAACAGCTACAACAGCAAGTATAATCTTTTTAATCATCTTTTTTATCTCAAAAAATTTATGGCTACAAATATCGATTTTTTTATCAAAAATCAATGTATATGTAGAGATAATAATTAGGGAGATACAATTTCCATTAAATTGGCACAAAATAGAGCAGCAAAGGTGCCTATGGCATATCCAACAACAGCGAGTAAAACACCTACTGTTGCCAGCGAAGGGTGAAACGCAGCAGCTACAACCGGTGCAGAGGCAGCTCCTCCAACATTTGCTTTACTTCCAACGGCTAAGAAAAAATAAGGGGCTTTTATAATTTTAGCAACAACAATTAGTAAAATAACATGAATAGCCATCCAAATAAGTCCAACTACAAGGAGTCCTGGATTTTCGAAAATAGAACCTAAATCCATTTTCATACCTATTGATGCAACTAAAATATAAATAAACACACTCCCCAATTTACTTGCACCAGCACCCTCATATTTTTTTGCTTTAGAAAATGAAAGAATTATTCCAATTACAGTGGCTATGGTAATCATCCAAAAGAAGTTTGAAGTAAAAGAAGCTAGAGCAGAAGTTTTATCGCTAAATAATTCGAAACCAGATAAAAAAGTAGAAATTTTATCAGAACCAAAATGTGCAATACCAACTGCTGTAAATGCAATTCCGAACATAATCATATAGTCTGTTAAGTTTGGAATCTTCGAAACGCTTTTTTCATATTTAATTACCTTGTTTTTTAATTCTTCAATGGCCGTATTATCTGCTTTTAACCATTTGTCTATGCGTTCTTTTTGCCCGATGCCAAAGAGCAATACTGCCATCCAAATTTGAGCAACAACAATATCTACTAAAATCATGGCTCCAAATTTTTCTGGATTGTATTTAAATATTTCATACATGGCTGTTTGATTAGCGCCTCCACCAATCCAACTTCCGGCGAGTGTTGATAGTCCCCTCCATACAGCATCTGGTCCAGCGCCTCCAACCGTTTCTGGGCTTACCATTGAAATTAATAAAATGGCAATAGGTCCACCAATTACAATTCCAACAGTTCCTGTAAAGAACATAATTAAGGCTTTAGGGCCGAGATTGAATACCGATTTTAAATCGAGGCTCAAAGTCATTAAAACCAGCGCCGCTGGTAGTAAATAGTTTTTTGCTATATCATAAGTTTTGGAAATTTCTGGTGAAATTAATCCCAGTGAATTCAGAACTGCAGGCAGTAAGTAGCACATTAGAAGAGCCGGAATTATCGAATAAAATTTAGACCAAAATCCTGTTTTTTTAGAGGAGGTGTAAAATACCAATGCCAGCATTAACATTAATAAACCAAAGACCATTGTGTCGTTGGTAAACATAGGTGTAGAATCCATATATGTGATTTGATTTTCACAAATATATAAATATCTAGTTAAGAATTTGTCAGTTTAAAAATTTATCAGAACAATTTTGCGAATCCGATTCCGAAGGTAATACTATCGTAACTATCTATACCGATATCTCCGGTAAGAGAACCGAATACCTCCCAATTATTAGGAAGGTGCATAGGTGCTTCAACTCCTAATCTAATTACAGGGAAATCTTCATGTTTAGAGAGTTCGACACCGCCTCCAGCTAGAAAGGCAAGATATTTTAATGGTTTATAGGTTCCCATGATTGCCATGGATATGGGTCTTTGTCTAATAACTCCATCACCACCGTCATGAGTATGGTCTAAGTCTATATTTTCAACAATGATGTCATTGTGCAAACCTATGGCCCATTTATGATTAATATTAAAATTATAGTTAAAACAAAAAGAGGGTGCCGCTATCCAATTACTTCCATTACGATTTTCTTTGGCGGAATTGATATTGGTGTGACTTAAAACTGCAGAGATGGAATGTTTTTTTAATTCGGAATGTTCTGAATGTTCAGTTTGCTCTTTGTGCGTATCTTCTTCTGTTTCATGCTGTGCAATGGAAACAACTGATGAAAACAAAAAAACAAGGGTAACACAGTAAAAGAAGGCCTTTTTCATAGGTTTAATTTTTAACGAAGATAGCAATAAATTTACTCTTCCGTTTTCTTTTTGGGTTGCCTATTCGCTTCTTTTAGGCATTTGTTTAGCATCCATTCCAATTGCCCATTGGTAGATCTAAACTCGTCTGCCGCCCATTTTTCAACCGCTTTGAGCATGTCTTCGTTAATTCTTAAGGCAAATGCTTTCTTTTTAGCCATTCGAATTTATTTTAGATTGATATGTTTCCAAGACACGTTTTGCATCGTTTTCATTCTGAGTACCGATCAATATTTTTTTTCCGTTTTCAAGTACTAACTGAATTCCGTATTTGCCTCCGACATTTAATGCAAGCCCTTTGTTCTTGCCCCAAAAACAACGTCTATAGCCATAACCTCCAAATTTTATTAACGAATTGTACTTGGTTACATGGCATTGTTGAATTCGGTTCCAAGGAATGAAGTTTTCTTTGCATTGATTCGGATAAAAACGATAGAATACTCCTTGTTCATTAATTTTTGTTGAGAGTTTTATGGAAAGGATTAATAGAAAAACAAGAACAACCGAAAAAGAAACCATTACTAAACTCCAAAATTTTGGAGTATTAAAGGCAGGAAACTCTTCTTTTGAAGTAAGAATTGGAACTAATATACCAACTATAGGTGTAATCATTAATATGATTAATACCCAATTTTTAAATCTTTGTTCCTCTACAAATACTTTCATTTCAGTTTAAAATTTTGATTTTGAATTAAAAATACAAATCGATCTCTTTGAAAACTTTACTGTCGCTGTCGCTAAAAATAGAATGCCAATAGTTACTAAACTTCCATCTGAGCTAGAAATTAGTAAAGAGCCAGAAATAAGAAGTGCTAAATAGATAATGGGTTTTATATAATTCATATGAATAATGCGATTAAATTAGAGATAATGGTTAGTAGTATCCAGATCATAGCTTTTTTATTTTTTTTTAATTTGATTTTTCCAAGACCACTTTAGAGATGTGCCCTTCGTTATATCCTACACTAATCACTTTCCAACCATTTCTGGCTTCTGAGTTCATTGTGTCAAGAAATGCATCTTCTTTTTTAAAAAGTTTTTTGGTTAAAATTTTATATTGCGTCATAATTCTAGTGATTTAAAGTACCTGTATTTAACACTGGAGCAACCTCTTTATCAGAACAAAGGATAACCATTAAATTACTAACCATTGCTGCTTTGCGTTCTTCGTCTAATTCTACAATTTCCTTTTTACTTAACTCGTCTAAAGCCATCTCAACCATACTAACGGCGCCTTCAACAATTTTATGACGTGCAGCAATTATAGCAGTTGCTTGTTGTCTTTTAAGCATAGCATTTGCTATTTCTTGTGCATATGCCAAGTATCCAATTCGTGCTTCTAATACTTCAATTCCGGCCATTGCCAATCTTTCAGCTAACTCTTGTTCTAAAGCCTCACTAACTTCATTAACACTAGCTCTTAAGGTAATGTCTTCATCATGTCCTTCATCGGCAAAATTGTCATATGGATATAAACTTGCCAACTTACGAACTGCAGCATCCGATTGTACACGTACAAAGTTTTCATAATTATCTACATCAAAAGCAGCTTTAAAAGTGTCTTTAACTTTCCAAACTAATATTGTACTGATCATAATTGGGTTTCCTAATTTATCGTTAACCTTAACGCGTTCGCTGTCAAAATTACTTGCTCGTAAAGAGATTTTTCTCTTTTTGTAAAGTGGATTTGCCCAATAGAATCCATTTTCTCTTACTGTACCAATGTATTTTCCAAATAATAGGATAACTTTTGATGTATTTGGGGCTACAATAAAGAAGCCAGGAAGGAATACAAAAAATAAAATGATTGATGGAATAATCATAAAAGGATTTCCCTGTGTTATTCCGAAAATTAAATTAGCGATTAGTATAAAAACTATGACTAGCATAAAATAGCCATTCGATACTTTGATGTTTTTTTCTTCTTTCATATAAGTAGATTTAAAGTGATATTAAAATGATATCACAAATATATCAAATAATTTTATTCATTTCCAAATGTTTACGCATAATTATTTTTAAATTAGCTGAAAAATAAATCACATGAGAGAAAATAGGTTATTAGTACTTGGGTTAGTTGTTTTGTTGGCGTTACCATTAACATCATATAAAAGATGGGGACAAACAGGGCATAGAGTTGTTGGGGAAATTGCTCAAAAGCACTTAACAAAAAAGGCTTCAAAAGCAATAGATAAGTTGTTAGATGGAAAATCATTGGCGTTTGTATCTACCTATGCCGATGAGATTAAATCAGATAAAAAGTATAATAAATATTATACATGGCACTATATAAACATGGATATGAATCAGGATTATGCTGCCGCTGAGAAAAACCCTAAAGGTGATTTAGTTTCTGGAATTGCAAAGTGTAAGCAAGTGATTTCAGATGAAAACGCATCTAAGGAAGACAAAGCTTTTCATTTAAAAATGTTAGTGCATTTAGTAGGGGATTTACACCAACCTATGCATATAGGATTAAAAGAGGATAAAGGAGGAAACGATTTTAAAGTAAAATGGTTTTACAAAGATTCTAATTTGCACAGAGTTTGGGATAGCGATATGATTGATGGTTATTCTATGAGTTATATAGAATTGGCTGAAAATGCAGATAGGTTGTCAAAAAATCAAGTTGCGGCATTGCAGCAAGGAACTGTTGTTGATTGGGTAAATGAAGTGCATGAGTTGACCAAAGAAGTATATGGTTCTGCTGAACAAGGAGAGAATTTAAGATATCGTTATTCTTATGAGTATTTAGAAACGGCAAGAACGCAAATGCAAAAAGGCGGGATTCGCTTGGCAAAAGTGCTAAACGATTTGTTTTAAGCGATACAGACATAAATAAAAAGAGGCATTTTCGTTACCGATAATGCCTCTTTTTGGTTGAGTTAATTAGTTTGGTTATTCTTTATCTAAGTTTTTCGTTAGGTTGAACCCTACAAAAAGGCCAGCACCAGCAGTCGTAAATATTACAGCAGGATAGATTCCTTCGCCTAAATTAGTATATTGATCTAACAACATTGCAATAAATACACCAATTCCAATGCCCATTAATAATACTGCTAAATTTAAAATAAATACTTTCCAAATAGGTGCAGTTCTCTGTTTCCCTTTATTAAAAATTTCAGCTCCTATACCTTTTTCAATTAGCGCCATACGCTCTTTATTTCTAGTTGAAAAGAATAAATAAACGATTCCGAAAAATATTCCAAAAATGATAGGTACTATAATTACTTCTGATCCCATGATAAATTGTTTTTTAAATGATTGTTTTTAATGTGTTTCCCTATTAGGACGATACCATTTAAGTTGAGGTTACAAAAAAGTTAAATTATTTTTTGGGTATAAAAAAAACACCTTCGAATTAAAGAAGGTGTTCGTTCGTATTTCAAATAAAATGCCATTGATTATTTCACAAGTTCAACTTCGCTTGGTTGCCAAGATTTGTCAAAGAAACCCTTTGAAGGAGAATAACATCTAATTATTTGAAACCATCCTTTATTTGGAATGGTCTTTACATAATTTCCGTCTGCAACACCCGCTGGTTTTTCTGGTCCATAATATAAAGTGATTGATCCGTCTGCGTTTTCTTCAGCTGCAGGAGTAGGGAAGGATTGACTTCCAGCTCTCGGGTATCTCTGGTCTGTCTGAATCATAGAGCGTGTTTGATTGTCATAAACCGTAGTTGACCAAAAACGTTCTTGCGGAATTCCTTTTGGTAAGGTTAATTTGTACGTGTTTTTTCCATCCAATGCATTTCCTTCAGAATCAACAGAACCCACTAAATACTGTGAGCCAATTCCGGTTAATCTCATACACATGGCGGGTGTAATACCCGTTGCTAAATAGAAAAATGAAGTTCGCGCCGTGATTTTTCTAGCACCATCATTTTCATAAGGTATAATTGAACCGTCTTTTCCAATTTCTGGCGGTGGTGTGTTAAATAAGTAACCTCCATCAAATAATGGATTCCACCAAGATGAACCTTCATTATAGTATCTGAATTTACTATTTGGTAAGGCTCCCATTGCTGCGGTTCTGGAGTACGCGTTTGCAACTTTTACAGCCTTATCTAAAATTTCTTTGGTTCTTGCATCTGGGTTAAACTTTTTTCCTTTTACAATTCCGATTGCTGCTAATTGTCCTGCAATTTCTGGGCTAATAGCGCCTACAGGCTGGCTTTGAATTATCTCGTTAATGTATTCAAAATGTCTGTAATTTGCTGGAGGAAGTGTATTAAAGTCCTTTCCAGAAACATCAACTAATTTAGGGTGTTTTGGCTCTGCAAATTTATTTAGTTTGCTCTCGCCATTTAAATAACTAGCAACACTAGTGCCTTCTCCTCCTGGAACATATGGATAGATTTTCATATGTTCTTTAATTGTTTTTTCACTTGTCTCAGTTGAGTTATCTACTAAAAACATTCTACCTAACATGGTAACCAAATTGGTTTTTGAATATTTGATAAAATATCCTCCTTCCGGCAGTTCTCCTGTATATCCTTCTGGAACAAGTAGGAATTTCCCTCCTTTACCTCGGTCTGGGCCTGCTAATCCAAAATCTGAAATCCATCCAAACCAAAAGTCATCGAAAATACCCAATACGTTTGGTGGTGTTTCTACAATTAATGGTCCGTTTGATAGATCTAAATTCCCCCAAAAATAATAGGTATCCATATTTGCAGTAAGCATAAGGCTTTTTCCGTCTACCATTTCTGGTGAAACAATAAAGTCTCCATCTTCAACGCCAAGTTCTGCAAAACCTTTACGCAATGCCCAAAGTGAGGCACCTTGTATGGTGTTGTTATATGAGTTTACAGCATTAATATATAGCATTTCATCTTCTAGCATTCGAGCAGTTTCCTCAGTTGGGTAGCCCAAAGGGAATTTCAGTTTTCCAATTTTTGAATCAATTACTTTATTGGTAGGGACGGATTCGTCAATAGGCTTGTATGTTCTTTTTTCTTGTGCATTCAATTGCCCAATTGAAATTATGACCGCTAGTAAAATAGCTTTTGTAAAGTTTATTTTTTTCATATGTATTAATTTTTAGGTTGATATGGGTCTTTTTGACCCGCTTTAATAGGAGGGTTTTGTTTTAATGAAATAACATGCTCTGTTAATTGACCCAAAGCTGCTTTAGGAACCCACGTGTGTGGAAAGAGTACATTGTCTTTTTCTTGTGGGTCGGTATATAAATTATACAATTTTGGCATGGTGTAGTTGTTCAAAACACTATTCCAAGAGTTTTGCTCTTTAAAATGTAATTTCCAATTCTTCCATTTTACGCCAAAAATATCGTTACCCATATAAACAACAAAACCATCTCTACCAGATTCAGTTTTATTTCCTAAAAAGAAATCACTCATTTCAATTCCGTCAATAATTCGGTCTTGCGGAACTGTTCCGCCTGCAATTTTTCCAATTGTAGGGAATAAATCCATGGCATGTACAATTTCATCGCTCGATTTACCCGCGTCGATTTTACCTGGCCATTTTGCAACAAATGGTACTCTTAAAGCACCTTCAAATCCGGTAAACAAAGTTCCTCTCCATGGCCCCGGAGAGCCATGAGCAGCCGTTTCAACAGTTAAACTAGTACTGTTAAAATCGAGTGCTTCAGGTCCATTATCTGCAGTGAAAATAAAAAGAGTATTGTCAGTTTCGCCTAGTTCCTCAATTTTATCTACCAATTCACCGGTATAAGAATCTATTTGCAGCAATAAATCTGCCCAAGGGCCATTACTTGTTTTTCCTTTAAAATCTGGATGAGGCATGGTAGGGAAATGCGTTGCAGTATAGGGTAAATACAGAAAGAAGGGTTTGTTTTCTTTCGATTTTCGCTCCATAAAGTCCTTGGCCTTATCTGTTAAGTCTCTGTCAATTAAAGGTCTGTAATCTAAATCATAGATTTTAACTTTTTCTGGACTTATTCCTTTTTTACCTTCCATCACATAGGTAGGTGAAACTCCACTTTCTGCAAATCCATCCAAAGATGTATACGTAGATTCATCTGTAGAATTTGGAACTCCATACCATTCGTCAAAACCTTGATCTGTTGGAAAACGCCCTTCTGTTCTTCCTAAATGCCATTTGCCAAACATACCTGTTGCATAACCAGCTTCTGATAGCATTTCGGCCATTGTCTTTTCCCATTGCACCAAACCGTAGACACCTTCTCCCATAGGTACGGTCCCATTACCACTTCTAATGGCATAACGACCCGTCAATAATGCCGATCTAGAAGGTGTACATTGCACTTCTACATTGAAATTTGTGAGTCTTAATCCTTCATTCGCTAGTTGATCCATTCTTGGCGTTTCAGTTCCTCGTAAAATTCCTCCACCATTAAAACCAGGTTCTCCATATCCAAAGTTGTCTAAGAAGACAATGACGATATTCGGTTTTTCTTGAGCCTGCGATTTAATTGAATTAAAAGAGAAAGCAAGTATTGCTAGTATAATTAGTTTAGTTTTCATAGTGCGTATTTTCTATTTAGATGTTAACGAAAATACGAAATAATCAGATTTAGAAAAAATACTTTGTAACTTTCGTAACATTTATAAAAGCGTAATCGTCTTAATAGCGATGGAACATCAAAATGACCTGTTTTATATAGAAAAAGTATTGGCCGGAGATACCCAGTCTTTTGGGATACTTGTGCAGCGCTACCAAAATATGGTGTTTGCACTGTCATTAAAGATGTTAAAACATAGAGAAGAGGCCGAAGAAGTGGCGCAAGACACTTTTGTAAAAGCCTACAAATCGATTGCTAAATTTAAAGGCGATTCGAAATTCTCTACGTGGATGTATCGCATTGCGTATAATACCTGTTTAGATAGAATTAAAGGAAATGTGAAGTTTAACAATAATGTAGAGATTAACGATGTTACCTCTAACGAGTTGGAAGCCGTAGAACATATTTTTGAAGGTATTGAGCGTAAAGAGCGAAGTGAAATTATTCAGGGTTGTATGAATCAATTACCTGATGAAGAGCGCGTAATTGTTCACTTGTTCTATTTTGAAGAGCAAAGTTTAAAAGAAATAGAAGAAATTACTCAGTTAACAGCGAGTAATATCAAAGTGAAATTACACAGAGCGCGTAAGAAATTATTTAGTATTTTTAAGAACTCGGTTGAGCATGAAATTTACAGTCATTATGAACAAAGAGCCAAAGGATAATTTAGATCTGTTTACCAAAAAAATGGTAAAAGAATTGCCAGAAGAAAAACCATCATTAGATTTTTCTAAAAATGTAATGGATGCAGTTTATGTTGTTGAGCAAGCGAAAGAATTAAAAAGAAGTCAGCCACTTATTTCTAAAAGAACTTGGTTGTTGTTTGTTGGGGTTATTATTGCAGCAACGGTTTATTTATTGAAAAACACCACGTTCGCAGAAAATAGTTTGCTTTCTAGAATAGATTTTGGAACCTATACAAATGGATTATCATTTGATTATTCTTTAGGGTTCACAACTTCAAATGTTACCATTTATGCATTTGTGTTTTTAGCTATTATGATCAGTGTACAAATAGGGTATATCAAGAATTATTACGCTAGGAAATAAAAAAATAAAATAGATAAATAAAAAAAGCCTTGAGAAATCAAGGCTTTTTTTATTCTATTTCAAAGCGAATTTTACGGAAACAGTACTCTCTACTCTTATTTTTTCAAATTCAATTTCTAAAGGTTGAGAATCTTGAAAGGAGTTTCCTTTAATTTTCATGGAAGATTCTTTCACGCTTCTATATCGAAAGTTCTGAAATTGATCTGTTATGTGAATTGCGTTTCCAATGTTCTGACCAAGTGGTTGGGTAAGTGCAATTGCATTTTGTTTTGCTTTAAGTATTGCCTTTGATTTTAGGTTCAATTTTAAGTCTTCAATTTTTGAATAACTTAATTTTTCAATTCCAACATTAGATATTTTTTCTTTTTCTAACGCCAAGATTACTTTTCCGGCGGTTACCGCATCATAGACTATTAGCGAGTAAGATTTTGCTTTATGAATATCTTTTTGTTTCAAAAAATATTTTTTAAAATTTGATGATAAATCACTTAACGAGAGTTGTTCTTCAATATTAATGTTCAGACCCTTTAACACATTGGCCATTTTATTTTCTTGAACTTCAATAGATGTTTTTCCTTTTGAATCTTGTTCTGAAAGATAAATTGTTAAGTAAATTTTATCTGGTACAACTAACGTATCAACCTTGGCAGAGGTTTCTAAATATGGTTGATCAATATAGTTTTTATTTTGAGAAAAGGCTTGTTGAATAATTAATAAGGTAATAATGTTTATAAAAAGTGATTTCATTTTTAAGAGGTTTTAATTGTTTAACCAACCACTACAATATTAATGCCAACAAACACTGACTAACTTTCTTTTATCATTCAGCAATAAGTAATTTATTGTAATGTAGGTTTTTCTTAAATTTATATCCTAACGATAAAATATTGGTTTTAAACCAATCAGATTTGCCGATATCCTTATTGTCTTCTAATATTAAAATTGGCTTACAACGCTTTATAGTTTTAACAGCGCCTTTTACAGCTTGTTCTTCAAATCCTTCAATATCTAATTGTAAAATGGAAATATTTCTATCTTCTGGAATCACGTCATCTATGGCTACAATTTGAATTTCTTCAAATTCTCCTTTTTGAGATTTAGGAACAATGGTGCTTGCACCACCCATACTTTTTCCAGATTTATCTTTTGTGTTTAAACGTTCTGAAGAACTTTTTTCTCCCAGTCCTTTTGGTGAAAGCGTAATGTTTGTAATGTTATTTAGAAGCATGGTTATTTCTGCACATCTAAAACCTTCTCTGCTTGGTTCAAATGACCAAATTTTAGCATCAGAATGCATGGCTGTTGAAAGGCCTGGAAAAAAATCACCGAAACATGCTCCGGAATGAATAATGTCGCCTTCTTTTACATTATTTCTCATGAACTCAATAGTATCAGGTTCGTACACATCACCTTGAAGAATTTTTTGAGTTAACACACCGTGTTGTGTAGAGGCAGGAACACAGTAGGCACCGTATTTATTAAATGCTATTGCCGCATTCAATGCTTGGTTGTTAAGGCTTTTATCAACCTTGTTCTCTTTACTCAACGCTACTTTGCCTCCAAAATATTTATCTATGATTCCCATTTGATTAATTTGATGATTGCGAATATAGTTAATTTTTATAGATGGATTGAGCGATATAGTGCACTAGAATTAGAGTTGTATTTAGGTAAAAGGTGAGCATAAAAAAACCGAAACTTTCGTTTCGGTTTTTTTTGCGGAGAAAGAGGGATTTTGTTCCAATCTCCCTCTTATTGCATTTTGCAAATGCCAAATTCTTAAAATTAAAAAATCCACTCAAGTAAAACTTGGTGGATTTTTATTTCAAGCCTTGCGCTTGTTTGCGGAGAAAGAGGGATTCGAACCCCCGGACCTGTTACAGTCAACAGTTTTCAAGACTGCCGCATTCGACCACTCTGCCATTTCTCCAGAAGCCTCATCAGGTATTCCCTGAATGCGGGTGCAAATATATGATGCTTTTTCCTTTTGCTCAAACTTTTTTAGGATATTTTTTCGAAAAAAAACTTATTGAACTATTGGCAATTATTTGTGACATATAGCCTAACAATTTATAACAGTTTCTTACTTTTGTTCAAAATTTACAATTATGGCGAGCAATACCTTTGGAAATCTTTTAAAATTGACCACTTTTGGAGAGTCACATGGCGCTGCAATTGGAGGTGTTATTGATGGGTGCCCTGCTGGATTGGAATTAGATTTAGAGGCCGTACAAGTAGAATTAAATCGTAGAAGACCAGGGCAATCGGCTATTGTAACAGCCAGAAAAGAACCAGATGAAGTGCAATTTTTATCTGGGGTTTTTGAAGGAAAAACTACCGGGACTTCTATTGGGTTTGTGATACAAAACACCAATCAGAAAAGTAAAGATTACACGCACAATGTAGATGTGTTTAGACCATCGCATGCCGATTATACATATAATAAAAAATATGGCGTTAGAGACCATAGGGGAGGTGGAAGAACGTCTGCTCGTGAAACTGCAAATTGGGTAGTTGCCGGTGCACTTGCAAAGCAATTAATTTCTCAAATAAAAATAAATGCATTTACTTCTTCGGTAGGAGAAATTACCATTAACAAACCTTATCAAGACTTAGATTTTTCTTTAATAGAATCAAATGCAATTCGTTGCCCAGAGCCTGAAGTGGCACAGGAAATGATTCAGCATATTAAAGACATTAAAAAGCAAGGTGATACTATTGGAGGAACTATTACATGTGTGATTCATAACGTACCTGTTGGATTAGGAGAACCTATTTTTAACAAATTACACGCTGAATTAGGAAAGGCAATGCTATCTATCAATGCTGTAAAAGGTTTTGAATACGGCAGTGGCTTTTGTGGTACTAAAATGAAAGGTAGTGAACATAACGACCAGTTTAACACCGATGGTTCTACTAAAACAAACTTGTCTGGCGGAATTCAAGGTGGTGTAAGTAACGGAATGGATATTTATTTTAGAGTTGCTTTTAAACCTGTCGCTACTCTAATTCAAAAACAAGATACCATAGATAGCGAAGGTAATGTGGTTGAAATGCAAGGTAGAGGAAGACACGATCCTTGTGTTGTGCCTAGAGCCGTACCAATTGTAGAGGCCATGGCAGCACTAGTTATGGCCGATTTTTATTTATTAGATAAGACTACGAAGATTTAAAAACTTTTGAATTAAGTTTTACTCAATTCGAGTAGCTTCAAATCTCTGTACTTTAATACTTTGAGCCTTTCCCTCTTCAATGGTAAATGTAAAGTATTCACCGTCAGATTTATCAAAGAATATACTGTCTGATTCTGGAAAAATTATGATAGGGTCATCTAGGAAATCTGCTGAAACTTCAAGTGTATTATTTTTTATAATAATTTCTGAATCACCTAATTCAGGGAAATTATATTTACCTACGAATCTTTTAAGTTGCTTTTCTGTTTGAGTTTTAATAACTCTAGTTTTTGGATCTATTCCAGGTAAGTCGTATTCTTTAGCCAAACTTAAAAGAATTTCTTGAATAATGCTTCCATTATCTGAATTGACCATTATTACAACAGCGACAGGATGTTCTTTCCAGGCAACAAGACGCGCCCTAAATCCTTCATCGGCACCACCATGGCCATATGTGTGTTCATTAACACCAGGGCCAAGGCCATGCCCATTCATTCCAGGAGTCAACATTTCATTAACGGTCTCGGTCTTTAACAATCCATCTAATTGTGATTGTTGTATTTTTTGAATTTCCTTAGCCCAAAGTATAAGTTGAGATGGAGTAGTCCAAAGACCGGCCGCTGCCGTTTCAGGATATATTGGCCATTTACCTTCTACTTCTTCGCCACTGGCTCTATAACCCGTTGCGGCCATAGAATGGTATTTTTGTGGTAAGGGATTTTCAAAAGTGCTCAATGTCATACCCATTGGGTCTAATACATTCGATTGCATTATTTCTGCAAAGGGCTTTTCTTCAACATCGGTAATCATAAGTTGCATAATTGTATATCCTCCTCCAGAATACATCCAACTTTCACCTGGTTCTTTGTAAACTCGTACCGAATCCGTGTTTCCTTTACCATCCAAAACGTCTTCTACGCTAGGTATTGTATCTCCCTTGTCATATCCAGGAAACCCCCAAACAGTTAATCCAGCTGTATGATTTAAGATTCTACGAGTGGTTACTTTTTCTTTCTCTGTAAATGAATTCTCCGGTAGTTTCCAACTTGAGAGATAATTGTTAACATTTGAGTCTAAGTTTATCAACTTTTGTTCAGCAAGTTGATGTGCTCTTAATGCTGCTACTGGTTTACTGATAGATCCGGCAAGAAACATGGTTTCGCTGGTAACAGAACGATTTTCTAAACTATCGGCCATTCCGTAGCCCTTTGCCCATTCAATTTCTCCATTATTTATAACGGCAATACTTACTCCAGGAATCCCTAACTCTTTTAACCTTTCTTCAATATTATAGTTTGGTATACTATCTCCTTTAATTTGAAGATTTGGCTGTAGACCATTTTCTATTCTTGCTATCTTTTCAGTCAAAAGCGTATTGTTTTTTTTAGTTTGTTGCGTACAACTAGCTAGAAGTAAAAAAAGGAGAATTGGTATAAATGTTTTCATATTGAATGATTAAAGTGGATATCAGTAAAGTATTAGATTTGTTCGACTTGAAATCCTGAAAATTTTTAGCCTAGCAAAAATGTAAGTTGCATTGGCGTTACAATTTTTGTCTAAAGTTACTATTTTCATTCTGTTACTACAATGAATTATGGCCTTAGTTAATCAATGGCTTTTAGTTTCATTCTGTATCATTTGGTTTTTCAGTTGATGTAACAGTTTCAATTTTCCATTCATTTCCATACTTTTTATAAATGGCGGTCCAAGCAAAATGGGTCTCATCTTCAATAGTTGCTCCTGCCTGGTCTTTATAGGTAACTTTTACTATTTTATCTACAATAGTATAGGCAAGCGTTCCATCCTTAGAAAATTTTATAATGGGCTTTGTAACGTCGTCCCATTTTACAAATTCGACTGATGAAAAATAACTATTATATCTTGCTATTGTTTCACTTTTTTTAGGCTTTGAAATTATTCCTCTATTAACCGAAACAAAGTTTTCAGAAAGTTGATTGGCAAAAGAAATTGAGTCCTTGCCAAAATGATAATCACGCTGCGCGTTATGCAATTGCAAAATTGCCTTTGTTTCCTTGTCCTTGTCAAATTGTATTTGGTCAGTGCACGAAACAAAAGATATGACGACTAGTAAAATTAAATATTTCATTTTTCTTTTTATTGATTTCAGAATGTTTTGCAGCGGTTTGTGTATGATTTGTGAGTTTAGAAATTCATAGAACTTCAACCAAGACAAATCTGACGATTTAAAAGTAATTCTTTATCTTTTAATACTAATTCTAGCATAAATTATTACACATTGTTATCCACCGTATTTATTTTTCAAGTCTTGAATTAAATTTTTAAATACATATTCGTGCTCTTGTTCAATTCCAATTTTCTCTAACGGTTGCCAATAAATTCGAGGATACAATTCAGACGTGTAAGTTGTTATTCGTGTCATTTTGGTCTGTCCGTTTTCCAACTCGTCAAATAGATAAATTGCTTCCTTAAATCCCAACCATTTTCTACCAGTTAATTGGTAATCTATAACATCCATTTTAAGGATTTTCCCTTTTTCTAATTCCGTTATTTTTTCAACTATTAAACCTCCTTCAAAATAGCAAGTTCTAATTCCTCCCACTTTTTCCTCTTCAAGAATGCATTTTTGGGGAATAGGAAGATCTAGTTTCATTAAAAATGGCTTTTCAGCATTTAAAGTGTCAACAGACTTAATCGTTTCATAAACTTCCATAGTCGAATAGGGAAGGATTATTTCCGACTTTATTTCAATAATATTATTGTTGTTTTTTGACAGTTCGGATTCTGTGATTCCAAATATTATGAATAGACAAAAAGGAAGAATAGAACTCTTGATTATATTTTCTTTTGTATCATTTTTTTGTTGCTTTTTCATTAAATACTTTATTAATGCCCCAAGTGCAACTGCTCCGATTATTAAAGGTAATGCCATTAAAATACAAACCATTCCTTCAAGCCCGCCAACTAAAAGTAAAAAGAAGAAGATAATTAGAGATATAATTAGACCCCATAAACTGATTGCCTTAATAGTTGTTTTACCAAGAATATATCCAAGTGTAAAAGGTAAGAAAACAAAGAATGATAATCCATAACCAATCAACTCATAATGAAGTAAAATAAAACCAAGTGATAAAAATGTTAAACTAATTATTATTGATGTTATCAATTCTTTTTTCATATGGTGGGTAGATATTGGCTATCATCAATAGTGATGATATATTTCTATTTGTTGAACGAATATAGTCTTTTTTAACTTTCAAAAACTACCAATTCATAGACTGAATGAACTTATCCACATTTTTAGTTTATCAAGCTGTTCTCTCGTAATTTTAATGCATCAAAAAGCAAGATTTTATAAAAGGCCGCGGAGCACAAAAACATGTGCAGAATCGTTTTTTACAGCATAGCCATGTAGTAGAAGATGAGTATTTAAACTATGCGCATATAGAGGGCGAGTTAGCCGAAAGTAATAAAACACAATACATAGAAATATTTCCCAAATCGATTCTGAATAAAGTAACGAGTACAGATATTGGTATGGCATACTCAATGAATCCATATCAGGGTTGTGAGCATGGATGTATTTATTGTTATGCAAGGAATTCGCACGAATATTATGGATATGATGCGGGATTAGATTTTGAAAAGAAAATTTTATTCAAACAAAATTCCGCCGAATTACTAGAAAAGAAAATTACAAGCAAAAATTGGAAAGCGGAAAACATTATGTTTTCGGGCAATACAGATTGCTACCAACCCATAGAACGGAAACTAGAAATTACACGGTCTATGTTGCAAGTATTGTTAAAGTACAGACATCCGGTAAGTATCATTACAAAAAATAGTTTGGTCTTGCGCGATTTGGATATTTTAAAAGAAATGGCCGCCTTAAATTTGGTACACGTCGCCATTTCAATAACATCACTTTCTGAAGATACTAGACGGCTGTTAGAACCGAGAACATCGAGCATAAAACAACGATTAAAGACGGTGGAAGCGTTGTCTAAAAATGGCATTCCGGTTAATGTAATGATGGCACCAATAATTCCTGGTTTAAATAATCATGAAGTATTTAATATGGTTGAAATGGTGAGTAAATTTGGTGCAAAATCAGTGGCCTATACCATGGTACGATTAAATGGTACCATTGGCGAGGTGTTCACCGATTGGGCTAAAAAAACTTTACCGGATAGGGCTTCCAAAATTATCAATCAGATTAAAGAAGTGCATGGTGGATCTTTAAATGATTCTAGATTTGGAGTTAGAATGAAAGGGGAGGGTAAAATAGCAGAACAGGTAGCCTTGCAATTTAGATTGGCCAAGAAAAAATATTTAGCGGAGGTGTGTATGCCTCCGCTAAATTATGATTTGTTCGATAAATCTTTGGGCGATGCCCAAATGAAGTTGTTTTAAGTGTAATATTTATAACGTTGTCTGCAAGTGCGCTCAGTCCCTTACCTTACGACGAGAGATTCTTCTAGGGGCTCAGGATTACAACCTAAATAACGCCTAATTCTTTACCCACTTTTGTAAAGGCTGCAATGGCTTTATCTAAATGTTCTTTTGTATGTGCAGCAGATAACTGAACACGAATTCTCGCTTGTTCTCTTGGCACTACCGGAAAGAAAAATCCGATTACATAAATACCTTCATCTAACAATTTATTGGCCATCGTTTGCGATAACTTAGCATCATACAACATTACCGGAACAATGGCAGCATCTGCACCAACTAAATCAAATCCTGCTGCTTCCATGTTACTTCTAAAGTAATTGGTGTTTGCTTCTAATTTGTCACGTAATGAAGTATCTCTTTCTAACATTTCAAAGACCTTTAAACTAGCACCAACAATTGCAGGCGCTAAAGAATTTGAAAATAAATAAGGTCTAGAACGCTGGCGTAACATATCAATTATTTCTTTTTTACCAGTTGTAAATCCGCCCATGGCACCACCTAAAGCTTTTCCAAAAGTTCCGGTAATAATATCAATACGACCTAGTACGTTTTTCAACTCAATGGTTCCTCTTCCGGTTTTACCAATAAACCCAGAAGCATGGCATTCATCAACCATTACTAAGGCATCATACTTATCGGCCAAGTCACAAATTTTATCTAACTGTGCAACAATACCATCCATCGAAAACACGCCATCGGTAACAATAATTTTAAATCGGTGATTTTGTTTATTGGCTTCGATTAATTGTGCTTCTAAGGCCTCCATATCATTATTTGCATAACGGTAGCGTGCCGCTTTGCACAAGCGAACACCGTCAATAATAGAAGCATGATTTAAAGAGTCTGAAATAATCGCATCTTCTTTGGTTAACAATGGCTCAAATACACCACCGTTGGCATCAAAAGCGGCCGCATAAAGAATCGTATCTTCACAATGGAAAAACTCAGCAACTTTTTCTTCTAATTGCTTATGGATGTCTTGTGTACCACAAATAAATCGAACAGAAGACATTCCGAACCCATGTGTGTCTAATGTATCTTTAGCAGCTTGAATAACCTCTTTGTTATTAGATAGCCCTAAATAGTTGTTTGCGCAAAAGTTAATTACTTCTTCTCCTGTAGAAACTTTTATAACGGCATCTTGTGATGTGGTTATAATACGCTCTTTTTTATATAAACCAGCATCTTCTATGCCTTGTAGTTCTGTTTGTAAATGTTCTTTTATAGCTCCGTACATGTTAATGTATTTTTAGTAATTTAATGTTGAATATTGTTCTTTAAGTTTTTCTAGCATCACTTTTGTCATACCATCTAAGTCGTATTGTGGTTTCCAACCCCAATCTATTCTTGCATCAGAATCATCAATGCTTCTTGGCCAATTAGCCGCAATTTCTTGTCGAAAATCTGGCGCATATGAAATCTTAAAGTTAGGAAGTATTTTTTGAATTGCTTGCGCAATTTCTTCGGGTGCAAAACTCATTCCGGCTAAGTTATAGGATGATCTTGTTTTTATACTTTCTTTTGGAGCATCCATTAATTCTATAGTGGCTCTTATGGCATCATCCATAAAAATCATAGGCAACATAGAATCTTTATTTAAGAAGCATGAAAAATCTTCTTCATTTACCGCTTTATGATAAATATCTACAGCGTAATCCGTTGTTCCTCCACCAGGTAATGATTGATAGCCAATAATTCCAGGATAACGAATTGAGCGAATGTCCAACCCATAACGATTGAAATAATACTCTGACCAATTCTCTCCGGCCGATTTGCTAATTCCGTAAACGGTTGATGGATTTAAATAGGTTGATTGCGGCGTAGCATCTGCTGGTGCAGCATCACCAAATACAGCAATAGAACTTGGATAAAACACTTTTTGAACACCGTTTTTTCTCGCAACCTCAAAAACGTTAAACATCGTTTTCATGTTTATTTCCCAGGTAAGCAGTGGATTTTCTTCTCCTTTTGCTGATAATATGGCAGCCAAATGATAAATTTGAGTAATTCCATATTGTTTAACAACGGCTTCAATTCTGTCGTAATTTGTGGCATCAATGACTTCAAAATGACCGATGAATTCTGTGTCTTCTCTTAAGTCAGAAGCGACGACATTTTCTATTCCAAATTTAAGTTGTAATTCCTTTGTGAGCACAGAGCCAATTTGTCCTTTTGCTCCAATTATTAAGACGGTTTCAGACGACATAGTAATAGATAATTTGAAAGTATAAATTTACGACTCATTGAATTAATTCGACTATTTAAACTGTTAAATAGGGTAAATAAAGTATTTTATCCTTTTAAAATATTAATTTAAAGTTTTAACTACTTTTACCCTTTGAAAATATTTCATTTTAAAGAAATTTTAACTGCCTTATGGAAGTATTAGATGACATTGATTTAAAAATTTTGAGGATTTTACAGAACGACTCGAAAAAAACAACCAAAGAAATAGCCGATTTGATAAGCCTCTCCGCATCTCCTGTGCACGAGCGCATAAAAAAATTAGAGAAGAAGGGATATATTAAAAAGTACGTTGCGCTGTTAGACAAAAAGAAAATAAACAAGCCTATTACTGCTATATGTATGGTTACATTGCGTTACCATAACGAAGGGTTTATTGATAAATTCGAAAGACAAATAAAGGCCCTTGGCGAAGTGCAGGAGTGTTATCATATGGCAGGTAAAGTAGATTTTTTCTTAAAGATAAATTTAGAAGGATTGGAATTGTATCACGATTTTGTTCGTTCTAAATTGTCAAAAATTGAGAATATTGGAATACTTGAAAGTTATTTCGTGTTAAAAGAAATTCACCATACAACAGGTTATTATATTTAGTACTTTTAAAAACAAAAAGTAGATGGATTCACCCCATTTTCCAAACATCATATTATATGCCATTCCATTCTTTGCACTAACGGTTATCATTGAAGGATTGATCATTGCTAAACATCGGCCTAAAAAATACAAAGTAAAGGACGCCTTTACTTCTATTGCTATGGGGCTTGGTAATGTTGCTATTGGTTTTATAAGTAAACTGGTAGTGCTTTTTGCGTTAATGTATGTGTATGAAAATTTCAGAGTATTTACAATTCCGGTTACTTGGTGGTCTTTTTTGTTGATTCTTTTTGCAGATGATTTTTCTTATTATTGGTCACATAGGATGGGGCATAGGAGTCGTTTCTTTTGGGCATCGCATGTAGTGCATCATTCTTCACAAGAATATAATTTAAGTACCGCTTTAAGGCAAACTTGGACCGGAGGGTTTTTCACTTTTGTTTTCTTTTTATGGATGGCCTTTATTGGATTTCATCCTGCAATGATTTTATTCCAAATGGGAATTAGTTTATTGTATCAATATTGGATTCATACGGAGTTGATTGATAAAATGCCACGTTGGTTTGAAGGTATATTTAACACACCTTCACACCATAGAGTACATCATGGAAGTAATCCTTTGTATTTAGATAAAAACCATGCTGGTATATTTATTATTTGGGATAAAATGTTTGGTACTTTTCAGCCTGAATTAAAAGAAGAAAAAGTAATTTATGGCTTAACGACAAACATAAATACATACAATCCAATTTTAATTGCATTTAAAGAATGGGGTGCCTTATTAAAAGATGCCATTGCTTCAAAAACAACTCTTTTAAATCGATTTAAATATTTAAGCAAACCACCAGGGTGGAAACACGACGGAACAGGTATTTTATCGGAAGATTTATTAAAAGAATGGAAATCAAACCAAGCCCAAAATCATAAAAATGAATAAAAGAATTTTAGCAGTAACGCTTTTAATAGGAGTAGTGTTAGCCTCATGTAGTGCTTATCAATTTAGAGAACGATGGACTAAAGAACAAGCCCCAGAAACTTTTAAAGCACGTTTTGAAACAACCCAAGGTAATTTTGATATCGAAGCCACAAGATCTTTATCGCCAAAGGCCGTAGATCGATTGTATCAATTAATAAGAAGAGATTATTATAAGAACGTTGCTATATATAGAGTTGTGCCAAATTTTGTTGCGCAATTTGGTATTTATAACGATTCGCTTTACAATGAAATGTGGGCTGAATATAAAATTCCGGATGAACCGGTGAAGCAGTCAAATGAATCCATGACCATAGCCTTTGCCAGAGGAGGAGTGGATACAAGAAGTACACAATTATATATAAATTTAAAAGATAATAAGCGACTAGATACCTTGCAATGGTCCGGAGTTACAGGTTTCCCTGTGATTGCAAAAGTTGTAGAAGGAGAAGAGGTTGTTCGTAAATTTTATTCGGGATATGGTGAAGCGCCTGGTAAAGAACAAGGAGTAATACAATCAAAAGGAAATGCATTTTTAAAAGAGAAATACCCGAAGTTAGATTATATAGAACAAGCGTATATTCTTAATTAAATGAAATAAACCTGCTCAAATTTTAAGTGTTGATTTTTTAAATTTGATTTAGTATCTTTCAGTAAACTAAAAAAAATAATTGCTATGTCTACAAATTCTTATCCAAGAAGATTTTCTCATATTGGTATTACAGTACCTAACATTACAAAAGCGGTTCAATTTTATGAAGAGGTAATGGGGTGGTATGTAATTATGCCCCCATCTAAAGTTCAAAAAGAAAGTGATACTGCTATAGGTGTAATGTGTATAGATGTTTTTGGAGAGGATTGGGAAACTTTTGAAATTGCTCATATGTCTACATCAGATGGTATTGGTATAGAGTTATTTTCGTTTCCACAATCATTAAACACGAAACCTGAATTTAATCCGTTTAACTCAGGTCTTTTTCATTTTTGCGTCCAAGACCCAGACATTGAAGGTTTAACAGAGAAAATTGTGGCGTATGGCGGTAAACAGCGAATGCCAATTAGAGAATATTATCCAGGTGAAAAACCTTACAAAATGGTGTACGTAGAAGATCCATTTGGAGTTGTTTTTGAGATATATTCACACAGTTATGAATTGACATACTCTTCAGGAGCATATCAAGAATAATTACGCTTTTTATCTATTTTGTTCGAGTACTCCAAACTTCGTAAAGTGGTGCTCCTTTACTAGAAAATCCAGAATGGTGCCAAGCACCGTCCTTTAACTCATAGTTGAACTCTAGGCTTGCACCTACACGACTGTCATCTCTTGAGAAGAACTCAATATTTTCAGTGTATTTTCCGTCAACGGTGGTGTATTTTCCACCACCTGTTCCCATAAATTGCTTGGTTTCTGTATTATATGCAATCCACTGAAATTGTGTGCCAGAAAGAATTTTCATGGTTTTACGTGGTCTATCTGTATTTCTAGATTGCATTTGCCCATCACGTTTTCTTCCAGACATAAGCCAAGCCCCTTGCAACGCTCCCGGTTTTCCATTATCTAGGCGTTTTAGAATATTGTCTGTTCCCGTTATCTGCAATGATTTTTTGGTTAATTCAATCTCAAACGAAACTTCATTACCTACATTTTCAGCGTCATTAGAATCAAATTCAACCTTCTCTGTCATGGTCTTTCCGTCTAAATTCCATGTACCTCCGTTGGTCATTACGAAAGCACCGGTTTTTGCATCATACCAAGTAGCAACTTGATATTTGTCAGTAAAAATAACAGTCATACGTAATTCTTTTCCTTTATCATCAGTATAGGTTCTCTCCCAAGCACCAACCGGACTTTGAGCATTCATAAAAAGGGTTGTAATTAAAAAAATAAATACTAAAACGAATTTTTTCATG
This sequence comes from Bacteroidetes bacterium MedPE-SWsnd-G1, assembly GCA_001874265.1. Taxonomy (GTDB): domain Bacteria; phylum Bacteroidota; class Bacteroidia; order Flavobacteriales; family Flavobacteriaceae; genus Urechidicola. Next base: position 57,388 of record MPDD01000008.1, read on the forward strand.
ATTAAATATTTTAAGTTGCTTGCACTAAAATACAAAATTCAATATTAATTTTCTATAATAATTCTTTGGTCAATTTACTGGATTCAATTTTGTATTGTTCCCAATTGAATTGAGCATCTGCATCAATTCAGCAAAATCAATTGTTAAGATTTTAGAAGGATAAATTTTTTTATTAAATCAAGGTTATAAAAACGACGCCAACCATTCTTCAACCAATAACGGCCATTTTTCAGCAGCAACGTTTCCATTTCTTAATCCATAGCCATGTCCGCCATCAGGATATAAATGTAATTCAACCGGTGTTTTATTATTTCTTAGTGAACTTGCCATTACAAGAGCACTATTTGCAAATGGGTCGTCTGAAGTTGCGAAAATAAACATTGGAGGTGTTTCTTTATCGAGTTTTAATTCGGTTGTTAAACTATCATTCGGACCTTCATCTAAAAATGCTGGGTATATTAAAACGGCAAATGCGGGCTTTGCTGAAAGTGAATCTATTTCGTCAATTTTCGGATACAATGAATTATTATAGTTCGTGCTTAACCGAGCAGAAAGACTAGCGCCAGCAGAAAAACCGAGAACTCCAATTTTTGAACTATCTAATTGCCACTTTTCAGCATTGGATTTTACAATTCTAAGGGCACGTTGTAAATCCATTAAGGCACCATCATAATTTTGAGGAACCCTATACTCAAGAACAATGGCAGTATATCCCTTTTTCGCTAACCATTTGGCAATTTCAAACCCCTCTAAATCTATGGCAAGGATGTGATATCCACCTCCCGGAGAAATGATTATGCTTGCTCCGTTTTTCTTTGATTTTTCAGGCTTAAATATTGTGATTCTTGGATTTGTTACGACCGAAATTCGTTTCACATTGTTAGTAGTATCTTTAGAAAAAAGAGGGTCTTGTTTTTTTTCAGTAGCACCTGGAACCTTATAAGGCCAGAGGTCAATAACATTAGAGTCTAAAGTAGTATTTTGGGCTGCTATAAAATTTGTTAAAAACAACAAAGCAAGAATGGAGATACAGTTTTTCATTTTAGTGATATTGCTTATTTGTTTTTTATAGATTCGATTTCAGCAAGCATTGTTTCAACCATTTCTGGGTTGTCTTTAGCAATATTGTTCTGTTGGATACGATCTGTTTTTAAATTGTACAATTGCATAGTTTGATTTCGCCCCGTTTCAATGTTTACCCATTTATTAGTCATTTTTCCGCCTTTGTGCGGTGGAATTAAAACGTAATCGCCTTTTCTGTAAGAAGTGATATTGCTTTGCCCTAACAATAAATTGTTTCGGCCAATATCTGATTTACCTAAAAGTGCGTCTAGAACATTTTCACTATCTGGAGTAGTGTTTTTTTGACCTGTTAATGCAGCGAACGATGCCGTGAAATCCACTTGACAAACCAAGGCATCAGATACTCCAGGTTTAATTGTTCCAGGCCAACTTACCATAAAAGGAACGTGTGTTCCAGCATCAAATAGACTATATTTTCCACCTCTTAATCCACCTTTAGGAGTGTGTTTGCCATTTTTAGTTACCGCTTCATCTTGATATCCATCGTCTAATACAGGTCCATTATCACTTGAGAAAATAACTATGGTGTTTTCTGTTAATCCCAACCTGTCTAATTCATCTAAGAATTCTCCTACTGCCCAGTCAGCTTCCAAGATAACATCACCACGTGGGCCTAAACCAGATTTCCCTACGAATCTCGGATGTGGAATTCTAGGAACATGCGGTTGGTGTAAGCTATAAAATAAAAAGAAGGGCTCATCTTTATGGTCGTTGATGTATTTTTTTGATTCTCTTAAAAAGTCATCGTTCATGTCCTCATCAATAAACAAGGCATCTTTACCACCACGCATAAAACCAATCCTCGAAATACCATTGTGAATACTCATATCGTGTCCATGACTTGGGTGGACTTTTAGTAATTCTGGATTTTCTTTTCCTGTCGGCTCACCTTCAAAATTTTGCTTATAACTTACTTCAATTGGGTCATTTGGAGCTAAACCAACAATGTTGTGATTTTCTACATAAACAGAAGGTACTCGGTCATTTGTAGAGGCCATGATATAAGAATAATCGAATCCAATTTCTAAAGGTCCTGGCTTTATTTCTTGATTCCAATCTAAGTTTTCTCCTCCTAAACCTAAATGCCACTTACCAACTACACCTGCGTAGTATCCAGCCTCTCCAAGCATTGATGGTAAAGTTTGATGTCCTAATTCGAATAACAGCGGCGCGTTTCCAGGCAACACTCTGGCTTTATTACTTCTAAACGGGTATTTTCCAGAAAGCAATGCAAATCTACTTGGTGTACAAGTAGGAGAGGAGGCATATCCGTTTGTAAAACGAATTCCATTATTTGCAATACGATCAAAATTTGGAGTAATTAATTCAGTAGAACCATAACTACTAACATCTCCATATCCCAAATCATCAGCATAGATTACAACAATATTTGGTGTTTTATTTGAAGTTACTTTTGGGGTTTTAGTTTCACAACTTACAAGAATAATAGTAAGGCTAGCGATGAAGAATGGTTTTAAAATTTTCATGGTATAGTTAGCGTTTATTTTTTTTAGGATTATAATTTGAATCATAATCTGGGTTTAATTCAGATGGTATTGGGGCATTAATTTCAGTTCTCCAAGTTTTTAACATTTGGTGCAATTCTTTTGTTTGCTCAACATTGATTTTAGAAACATCATTTTGTTCGCCAATATCGTTCTCTAAATTGTAGAGTTCTACACTGCCATCTTCAAAATAGTGATGTAATTTCCAGTTTTTATATAAAATGGTTGATCCAGGACGTGTTCTAAAAAGCGGATCTCTTCCATCATCTTCTTTTTGGTTATAGGCTTCTAAGTAAATTGGAAAATGCCAAAATAGAGGCCTTTCTTTAATCGTTTTCCCTTTTAATACGGGCCAAATACTTACTCCATCTAATGTCTGATCAATTGTGCTCAGACCTAATAATTCCATAAAAGTAGGAAAGAAATCTAAATTAACTACTGGGGTATTATTCGTTCCGCCTTTTTCTATAATTCTAGGATATTTTACAACTAATGGAACTCTAGTGCCTCCTTCATAGTAAGAGCCTTTACCAGCTCTTAATGGAGTTTGATTTGAAATAGCACGAATACCTCCGTTATCTGAAGTGAAAACGACTATAGTTTTATTATCTAAGCCTAAATCCTTCAATGTATTTAATATTTTTCCAACATTGGTATCCATATTTTCTATCATAGCTGCATAAACAGGGTTATTTTGCCCAGAAGACCCCTGCTTATTCTTGTATTTATCAACCAATTGGTTCTTCCCTATAAGAGGTGTGTGCACCGAATAGTAAGGCACGTATGCAAAGAATTGATTTTCCTTATTTTCTGTTATAAAATCTATAGTTTCTGATGTTAAGCGGTCAGTTAAATTTTCGCCTTCAGGTGCTTTGTCTAAATTGGGAAGTTGGTTATACGGAGCAGTGTATCCATTTTTACCTGGATTTCCTTTATGATTGCCTCCAATATTTATATCAAATCCATCTCTTAGTGGATCGTTGGATACATGCCATTTTCCAAATGTTCCGGTTGAATATCCTTTAGACTTGAACAATTCTGCTATTGTTAGTATCTCTTCTGAGAGATGTCTAGTGTTTTTTGTAGGAACTAATTTCCTTGTTTTTATATTTCCTCTAGCGGATGGAGATACCGTATAAACACCATGTCTTGGGGTATTTTGACCAGTCATTAAGCATGCTCTACTAGGTGCGCAATTTGCAGCAGCGGCGTAGGCATTTGTAAAAACCATTCCTTCTTTCGCAAGGGAGTTTAAATTTGGTGTTTCGTAATAATCACTACCCATAAAACCAGAGTCTTTATAACCTAAATCATCCACATTTATAAAAACTACATTTGGATTTTGACCATAAATGAAGTTGGTGTAAAGGAAAGTGTGCAAAAGAATAAAACCAATAAATTTAGCGGGCGTCATAATTAAGATTAAAGTTGATCGGGCCAAGGAACACGTTTACCAGTTTCAGTTAAAGTTGGCATCTGTGCATTTACACTTCTGAGGTAATCACCTAAGTCAATTGCCATTTTTTTTAGGAGTTTTGGTTCGTTTTGGGCAAGGTTATCAGATTCTCCTATATCATTTTTAATATTAAAGAGTTCAAAAGATTGATCAATATGATAATAAATCAATTTCCAATCTCCTTTTCTAATGGTGCTTGTTGCTCCAATTCCGGGTCCTGTTGGCCCCCAATTGTTCGGGTAGTGCCAAATTAAAGTTCTATCCTTATTTGGAGTTTGTTGTCCTTTTAGAATATCAGTAAAACTGATTCCATCAACTTCCTGAACAATTTTAGGGTTGTCAATTTGTGCCATTTCTAAAATTGTTGGGAAAAAATCTTCGATGATTACCTGCTCATTTGAAACGGTATTTGATTTTGTAACGGATGGCCATTTAACTAACATTGGCTCTCTTATACCTCCTTCATGTACCGATCCTTTTCCGCTGGAAAGAGGTTTGTTATGCGTATGTTTTTCTCCGCCTCTTGCAACAGCACTTAGTCCTCCATTATCAGACATAAACAAAATAATCGTGTTATCTGCAATACCTTTTTTATCTAGATGATCCATTAAATCACCTAAACTTTTATCCATCCCTTCAACCATTGAAGCATATTTTGCCTCTACGGGTAACAAACCTTGATCTAAATATTTTTGTTCAAATCTAGGATCTCCTTGTATTGGAGTATGAACCGCATAATGAGCCATATATAAATAGAAAGGGTTCTTCTCATTAATAGATGTATCCATTGCTAATATTGCTTCTTGTGTCAAAGCTTCCGTAAGAAAAATTTCCTTTCCATGATATTTTTCTAACCCTGGAACGTCCCAAATTTTTTCATTGCTACGTGTATTTTCAAAATTCTTAAGTCCATAATAACTTCCAGGAGCTCCTGCCGCATGCCCTGCAATATTAACTTCAATTCCTAATGTGGTTGGGTCTGCTCCTGGAGTGCCAATCGCCCCAAAATGCGCTTTGCCAACATGGATAGTTTTATAACCGTTATCTTTTAATATTTGTGGTAGAGGTGTTATGTGTACGGCATTTGAAATAGAATCAGTTGGCTGTGCACCGTTTAAATTCCATTTAGGCATTTTCAACCCTTTTGGAGGCTTAACCATGTATTGATCACGTCTTAATGTCCAATTTGTGACACGGTGTCTTGCCGCGTTCATGCCTGAAATAAGACTAACTCTTGTAGGTGTGCAAACCGGAGTTGCGTAAGCTTGTGTAAATTTCATTCCTTCTAAAGCTAGTCGCTCCATATTTGGTGTTTTATATAATTTATTGAAGGAAGTTTTTTCGTTCCAAAAGGGAACAGAGGTGTCTTGCCATCCCATATCATCTACCATGAAAACTATTATGTTTGGTTTTTGATTAATTTTAGATTTGGTCTTGGATGAATTACAAGATGTTAAACTAATTAGAACTATATAAAAAATATAATATGGATTGCAGAAAAATTTCATTTATACGCTGTTATAACTTTAATACTTATATCACATTCTACATTCATTGGTTCATCAGCTTTAGTAATAAGAGGATTAGGTTGCTGTGAAAACCCTACATGTTGTGCAATACACATGACAAGAATTAATAAAAGTGCTTTACTATTTACTCGCATCCCAATGGGTTGAAAATATTGTTTGCATTTCTGTGTATTGCGAATCAGAATCGCCAATTTCCAATTTTAATTCTTTTAGTGCTACTTTCATTTCTTTTATGATTTCGGTATATTCCGAATTGTTGTACACGTTCGAATTTTCTTTTGGGTCCTTTTTCAAATCATAAAATTCCCATGCTGGTTTGGTAGTTTCTTTTGAAGAACCTGTCATATCTAAAGAATGTCCGTAAAACAGCGCTAATTTATACCGTTCATTTCGTATGCCAAAATGTGCTGGTCTATTGGTGTGATTTGTCCAATATCTATAGTATGCGTTTTTTCTCCATGTTATGGGTGCGTTTCCTTTTAGGTTTTCTCTAAAGCTTTCTCCTTGAAACGATTCTGGTAGTTGAACACCAGCATAATCAGCCATTAATGAAGGGAAATCAATATTCAAAATAATTTCATCAATGCGTTTCCCACCTTTTATTTCTTTCGGATAACGAATTACAAATGGCATGCGCAATGATTCTTCATAAATTAATCGCTTGTCGAAAAAGCCATGCTCGCCTAAGAAATACCCTTGATCCGCAGTGTAAATAACAATTGTATTATCCGCTATTCCCTTTTCTTCAAGGTAGTCGAGTAATTTACCAATATTGTCATCTATAGCGGCACCAGATCGCATAAAATCTTTTACGAATTTTTGGTAAACCTCTTTCCTTGCAGCGATGCTATCCATTTCATTTGTGTAAAAAGGCAACCCAGGATATTTACACCACCAGTTATCAGGGTCGTCCGAAGCTTTTCCATAACGAAATGCCAATTGCTCTAATTTCTGACCTTCAATACTTCTTCCAGTAGTCTCGGGAGAAAAATCAAAAAGCGACTCTGGTTCAGGAATTTCTTGTTCTTTATACAAATCATTAAAACGCTCTGGAAAGTCAAAAGGCTCATGTGTTGCCTTAAAATGTGTCATTAGCATAAAAGGCTTTGATTTATCAATAGTATCAAGCCAATTCATCGATAAGTCAGCAATAACATCAGTTGAGAATCCCTTATGAATATCCCATTCATTCGATTTTTTATGAAAGTTATCTTTTGTTCTTAAAATTGGGTCCCAGTATCGACCTTGGTCGTGTAAAATATTGTAATAATCAAATCCAGAAGGTTCCTTTTTTAAATGCCATTTACCGATAATTGCAGTTTGGTATCCATTGTTGTTTAATTCTTTTGCAATATTGTTTCGTTCAGGAGTTAAGGCGTCAGATAATGTATAAACACCATTGTTATGACTGTATTGACCTGTTAAAATTGTTGCACGACTCGGGACACAAATTGAATTGGTACAAAACGAATTATTTAGTACAGCACCTTCATCAGCTAAACGCGAAATGTTAGGGGTATGGACATAATCTTTTAAAACACCTCCATAAATACCCCATGCCTGAGATGTGTGGTCATCACTCATGATAAATAAGATGTTTGGCCTTTCTGAGTTCTTAATTTCTGGAGAAGCGCAACTCTGTAAAATGAATAATAAAATTATCGAAAATAGGACTATAGAGTTCTTAATCATGAATAATTATGGTTAGTTTCTCGTAAATGTATCGCTTTAATACGAATACATTAATTTTAATTAGATAAACGACTTTTATTCCTTGCTGAATAGAATTTACAATAAAGCTTATTTAAAGTAGTTTCTTGAGTAAAATAAATGTTGCAAATTGATTCGTAACAGTTGAATTAGTGTTTTAAATAGTTGTTTATCGAAAAAATGACCAATATTTTATTTTACGATATATATTCGTTCAAAATAGAATTTAAGAATAATAGTTAATCGAATAATACAATCAGTTTTACAATGCAATCAGTTTTAAGTTTAAGAGTAAAAGCAATATTTAAATATTGGATTTTTCCAAGTGTTTTTTTAGGATTAATCAGTTGTTCAGAAGGCAAAGAAGAAGACATAGTTAAGCAGCCGAATATTGTTTTTATAATGAGTGATGACCATGCGTTTCAAGCGATTAGTGCCTATGGGTATGATCACATTCAAACACCTAATATTGATAGGATTGCGGATGAAGGCGTTTTATTTAACAAAGGGTTCGTCACAAACTCAATTTGTGCGCCAAGTAGGGCAGTAATGCTAACTGGAAAACATAGTCACGTAAATGGTAAGGTAGATAATATTCACTCATTTAATTGGGAGCAAGATAATTTTGCAAAGTCATTACAAAAAGCGGGGTATCAAACGGCTATGGTAGGTAAAATTCACATGGATGGGTTGCCGCAAGGGTTTGATTATTCCAATGTGCTACCAGGTCAAGGACAATATTACAATCCAGTATTTATAGAAAATGGAGAGCGTAAACAAATTCATGGGCATGCGACACAAATAACAACAGATATAGCTTTAGATTGGTTAAAAAACAAAAGAGATCAGAATAAACCATTTTTAATGTTGTACCATCAAAAAGCACCACATAGACCATGGATGCCAGAAGCGAAATACTTAGATTATTTTGATGATAAAACCTTTACGCCTCCGGCAAATTTCTTTGATGAATATGAAAATAGGCCTGCAGCAGCACAACATGAAATGGGTATTTATGAGCATTTGGATTTGGCGTACGATTTAAAATTGTTAGATGATGAAAAAGAATTTGACACACGATTAAGAGGTTCGTTTCAAAATATGTATAACAGAATGGATGATGAGCAGAGAGCAGCATGGGACGCCTATTATGATCCGATTATTGAGAAATTTAAAAAGGAAAAATTAAGCGGAAAAGAATTAGCTCTGTGGAAGTATGACCGTTATATGAAAGATTATCTTGGTACAATAAAATCTGTTGATGATGGGGTTGGTGAAGTTTTAGATTATTTAAAAGAAAACGGCTTGGAGGAAAACACAATAGTTGTTTATACCTCAGATCAAGGATTTTATTTAGGAGAACATGGTTGGTTTGATAAGCGATTCATGTACGAGGAGTCGTTTAGAACTCCAATTTTAATGAAATACCCAAAAGAAATTGAACCGGGTACCATCGTTAATGAAATGATTCAGAATTTAGACTTTGCACCAACATTTTTAGATTATGCCAATGTTGAAATTCCTGAAGAAATTCAAGGGGAATCGATTAGAGAGCTAGTAAAAGGAAACTCGAAGGATTGGAGAGACGCTATATATTACACGTATTACGAGTATCCTGGAGAACACAATGTTCAAAGACATTATGGAGTTCGTACCGACCGTTATAAACTAATACATTTTTATTACGATACGGATTATTGGGAATTGTACGATTTGGAAAAAGATCCTTCCGAAATGAATAATATTTACGATGATGCATCATATGCCGCAGTACAAAAGAGTATGCTTATAAAACTTAAAGAAGTTCAGGAAAAATATGGGGACAATGATGCATTAAGGACTCAGTTTCTAGAAGAGTATTTAGCAAAAAGGAATTAATAGGTATTTTGTTCGAAATAATATTGGTTTATGTTTAAAAAGTATTGGTCCTTTAATTTCAATTAATTTATTTTAAAGTTTTAAGATCACATATGAAACAATATTTATTGTTAATAGCAATAGTTTTAAGTACGGTGCTTTTTTCTCAAGAAAAGAAACCAAACGTACTTTTCATTATATCAGATGATTTAACGGCGACGGCGGTTTCATCATATGAAAATAAAGTATGTCAAACACCTAATATTGATAAATTGGCATCAGAAGGGGTGCGTTATACAAAAGCATACACGCAATACCCTGTTTGTGGTCCTTCTAGAGCTTCTTTTATGAGTGGTTATTATCCAAGTGCTACAGAAACTTATGGTTATGTGAGTGGTAGAGAAAATATTGGACCAGACAGAAAAACATGGTCACAATTGTTCAAAGACAACGGGTATTACACGGCAAGGGTGAGTAAAATTTATCATATGGGTGTTCCGATTGATATTGAATTAGGCTCTGATGGAAAAGATGATCCGGCTTCTTGGACAGAGAAGTTTAACAGTCAAGGCGATGAATGGAAAACAAAAGGAGAAGCAGAGTTAGTACAAGGGAATCCTGAAGGAACTATTGAACGAAAGGGCGGAAATGTGATGACTATTGTGAAAGCAGATGGTGATGACTTAGATCATTCTGATGGTAAAACCGCAGAAAAAGCATCTCAGTTAATTAGAGAATATAAAGATGAGCCTTTCTTTTTAGCAGTAGGTTTTGTGAGACCTCATGTGCCATTTGTTGCACCTAAAAGTTATTTTGATCCCTATGATTTTTATGATATTAAACTTCCTGAAAAAGTTGAAGGAGATTGGGATGATATTCCTGAAAGAGGAATTAATTACGTAACCAGTGTAAATGGTAAAATGTCTGAAGAGCAGCAAAAAAAAGCCGTGGCCGCATATTATGCTTCCGTATCTTTTATGGATGCGCAAGTGGGAAAGGTTTTAAAAACTTTAAAAGAAGAAGGCTTAGAAGATAATACCATTGTTATTTTTACTTCTGATCATGGGTTTCATTTAGGTGAACATGACTTTTGGATGAAAGTAAGTTTGCATGAAGAATCTGTGCGCGTTCCAATGATTATAAAAGTTCCTGGTAAAGAACCGGCAGTATGTGATTCTTTTGTAGAACTATTGGATTTATATCCTACAATAACTGAGTTAGCAGGGTTAGAATATCCAAAAGAAATTCAGGGTAAGAGTTTGGCAAAGACTTTAGATAAACCAAAACATAAAGTTAGAGATATGGCTTTTTCTGTTACCCAAGGTGGTAAAACATTTTTGTTAAGAACGGAGAAATGGGCATATATTCAATATAATGAAGACGCATCTGCCGGTATAGAGTTGTTCGATATGAAAAATGATCCAAAACAATATACTAATTTGGCAATGCTCCCAGAATATGAAAAGGTGGTAAAAAAGTTTCAAAGGAAATTGAAAAAAAAATTGTTAGAGGTTAGAACCAATGATTTGGAAAAAACATATAAAATTAATAACCTTAAAAAAGCATCTATAGATTAATTATGAAAAGAATTTATAAAATTATTGTACTCGGACTCTTGCCATTTATTGCTTTTAGTTGTCAATCATATAAAGAAAAGCAAAAGCCTAATATTATATACATATTAGCAGATGATTTGGGGTATGGCGAATTAGGAGTTTATGGGCAAGAGAAAATTCAAACACCAAATATAGATGCTTTGGCGGGAGAAGGAATGTTGTTTACACAGCATTATTCTGGGGCGCCAGTTTGTGCGCCTGCAAGGTATATGTTAATGACCGGAAAGCATGCGGGTCATGCACGAATTAGAGGAAATGATGAATGGAAAGAACGTGGTGATGTATGGAATTTTGAAAAAGCTGTTAATGATTCAAACTTAGAAGGACAAAGACCTATTTTAAATAGTACTGTCACTCTTGGAGAAGTTATGCAAAATGCAGGATATAAAACGGGGGTAGTTGGTAAATGGGGACTTGGAGCACCATTAACAGAGGGGATTCCAACAAAAAATGGATTTGACTTCTTTTATGGCTATAATTGTCAACGTCAGGCACATCAATTGTATCCTAAGCACTTATGGAAAAATGAGGAGAAAGTATGGTTAGACAATGAAATTATTGCGCCAAGCACAAAGTTAGATGAGGGGGCAGATATCAATGATTTAGCAAGTTATAAGAAATACGACCAAGTTGATTATGCACCGGCATTGATGCAGAAAGAAGTTATTAGTTTTATTGAAGAAAATAAGAATACACCCTTCTTTATGTATTACGCAACGCCAATTCCGCATTTGCCTTTGCAAGTGCCACATGAATATGTAGAGAAGTATTTGAAATTATTCGGAGAGGAAGAACCATATATCGGTAATCGTGGATATTTCCCAAACAGATACCCAAATGCAGCTTATGCCGGTATGATTTCTTATTTAGATGATCAGGTAGGAGAGATTGTTCAGAAGTTAAAGGACTTGGATCTGTATGATAATACCATCATTGTATTTACAAGCGATAACGGCCCGACATATACAGGTGGTGTGGATGCAGCATATTTTAACAGTGCTAGACCATTTTCGAACGATTACGGAAGAACAAAGGGTTTTACGCATGAAGGAGGAATTCGAGTTCCGATGATTGTAAGTTGGCCTGGAAGAATTGAAGCAGGTAGTAAAAGTGACCATGTTTCTGCATTTTGGGATGTAATGCCGACGTTTGGTGAGTTGGTAAAACAAGAAGTTCCTGAAGATATAGATGGACTAAGTTTCTTGCCTACATTAATGGGAGAGCAGGAACAAAAAGATCATGAATTTTTATATTGGGAATTTCCGGCATATCAAGGGCAACAAGCAGTACGCATGGGAGATTGGAAAGGAATCAGAAAGAATATTTTTAAAGGAAATATGAAACTAGAATTGTACGACCTTTCAAAGGATCCAACCGAATTGAATGATATTTCTGATACCCACCCTGAAGTGGTTAAAAAGATAGAAGCAATCATGAAAGATGAGCATACTCCTGCAGAAATTGAGCGATTTAAAATAAAGCAACTAGGAGATTAAAATGGAAAAACGCTTTTTCTTTTTATTTGTTTTTTGTTTGCAATTCATTTTTGCTCAAGAAAATAAGCGGCCAAACATTCTTATCTTTTTTACAGATGATCAAGGGTATGCAGATGTTGGAGTATACGGATCGGAAGGTTTTGAAACACCGCATTTGGATGATTTAGCATCTGAAGGATTAAAATTCACAAACTTTTACGTAGCCGCTAATGTATGTACTCCATCTAGGGCCGCCTTACTTACAGGGAAATACCCGATTAAAGTAGGCTTACATAGTGGCGTAGTTTCACCTTACTCTGAACATGGTTTAGAACCTGAAGAAATTACCATAGCCGAAGTATTGAATAAAAATGGATATACAACTTCAATAATAGGGAAATGGCATTTAGGACATGAAGATAAATATATGCCAAATAATCAAGGGTTTGATTCGTTTTATGGCGTGCCTTATTCAAATGATATGGATAGTTATTATTATAAACATAACAACTTTCAGTCGCCACCCTTACCGTTTTATCGAAATGATAAATTAATAGGAGAAGGGTTAGATCAACGCTATTTGACCAAGATGTATACGGACGAGGCCGTGAAGCAAATTAAGGAACGGAATACAGAAAATCCGTTCTTTATGTATGTCGCCCATAATATGCCGCATGAACCTTTATATGTTTCGGAAAAGTTTGAAGGAAAGAGTGAATTGGGATTGTATGGTGATGTTATAATGGAGTTGGATTGGAGCATGGGGCAAATTGTGAAGGCTTTGAAGGAAGAAGGAATATTTGATAACACCATTGTTATTTTTACATCAGATAATGGACCAAGAATTGGTTCTGCAAAACCATTAAGAGGATTGAAAGCAGAAACTTGGGAAGGTGGTCATCGTGTACCGGGAATCATATCTTGGCCTAATAACATTCCGAAGAATAGAACTGTTGATAATATTGTAACCACTTTAGATGTATTCCCAACTTTGTTAGAGGTATCTGGTAGTGAGAATATAGAAGATCTAGATGGCAGAGATATTAGCGAGTTTCTATCAAACCCTTTTGATCAGAAATTAGAAGAACAACCCATATTTTTCTATGGAAGGAATGGGGAAATGGAAGCCGTTCGTTTTGGAAAATGGAAATTGCATATTGCTAAAAGTAGAGGTTGGAATAAAAAGAAAGATGGTGCTTTTTCCGTTTCATTGTATGATTTAGATGATGACATTTCAGAATCGATTGATATTTCAAAACAGCACCCTGAAATAGTTAAAAAACTTAAAAAGCTTATCGAAGAATTCGAGAATAGTCTATAGTAATAACAAAAAAAGCTGGAACATCTCGTTCCAGCTTTTTTAATTTAATATTTTAAATTTTATCCTAATTTGTAACCTTCTCTATAATTTCGCTTTACATATTTGTTTGCTGCTTCGAAATTTGTGATTTTCATATTCTGTGCATCCCAACGTAAACGCTTTCTACCATGATATTTTGAACCTCCCCAGAATCCAGTATTCTTGGCATTCGGATCAACTTCAAAATAAGATTTTAATGCTAAGTTTCCAATTAATATACTTTCTGTAAACGGCCCAGCATAATCAAAAGATGAACTCGTTTCTGCATTTCCATATCCTGCAATACAAGCATTCACCCATTGTAAATAATGACCTTCAGGAACACGTGCTATAGTTTCTTCTAATTCCAATTGCTCATTTAAACTTAAAGGAATTAATCTTGGGTTTTCTCCATAACAATCCGCCATTAACTTACCTTTTGTACCGATAAATAATACACCTCCATCCCAGTTTCCAATTGCTTCATCATCTCCTAATTCTTCTGGTCTTTCGGGTAATAATCCACCGTCCATCCAAGATACTTTTATATTTCCTTTACCATCTGTTCTTGGATAACTCAAGTGAATTTTACTTGAATTCGGGAAACTCTTAGGATAATTAGCAGTTTCGAACTTTCCTTTAAAGGCATCGGAAACACTGCATTCTACAGTTTCAGGATATAAAATTGGTAATATTCTATATACAGGGTCCATGATATGACAAGCCATATCACCTAATGCACCTGTGCCAAAATCAGACCAACCCCTCCAATCAAACGGTAAATAAGCGTCGTTATAATCTCTATATTCGGCAGTTCCTAACCATAAATCCCAATTTAAACCATTAGGTGTTGTATGTTTTACAGTAGGAGTTTCCAAGGCTTGCGGCCAAATAGCTCTGTTTGTCCAGCATTTTACTTCAGTAACTTCACCAATTAAACCAGCATCATAAATTTCTTTCATTCTTCTAACTCCATCGCCAGATCCACCTTGATTTCCCATTTGGGTAACTACCTTAAATTTTTTAGCTGCTTCGGTAAGCATACGCGCCTCCCAAATATCATGAGTTAAAGGCTTTTGAACATAAACATGTTTACCCATTTCCATTGCCATATAGGCTGCAACAGCATGGTTATGATCTGGAGTAGAAACAGAAACAGCATCAATATTCTTGCCTTCTTTTTCTAGCATTTCTCTAAAATCGTGATAATAACTCGCTTTTGGAAAAGACTCTCTAGATTTTACGGCTTGTCTATCATCAACATCACATAATGAAACAATATTTACATTAGGGCTTTTTGCAAATGAAGCAATATCACTTCTACCTTTACCACCGGCTCCAATTCCTGCAATATTTAGTTTGTCGCTAGGAGCAATGTAACCTGTTCCGCCAAGAACGTGCCTTGGAACAATCATAAAACTTGCCGCCGCAAGTCCAGTTCCTTTAATAAAGTTTCTGCGTGAATTTGTGATGTTTTTAGACATAATTATACTGGATTTATCTTTAATTTAAACCCGTAATTTAGTACATTTTTTTGGTTTCTAATAACCTATATTTAGTTTCTACGCTATAAAGTAAAAACTTATAGACTAAATGCAGTTTTTTATTCGTAAAGTGGCGTCTTCGGCTGTAATGTCACGTTGTGGAGATCCAAACATTTCGTAACCTACCATAAACTTTTTAACTGTGGCACTTCTCAATAATGGAGGGTAAAAACTCATATGCCAATGCCAATGATCAATGTTTTCATTATTTGTTGGTGCTTGATGGAGTCCGCTTGAATAAGGAAACGAACAATTAAACAATTTATCATATGCCTTTGTTAGAATAGAAATTGCTTTAGCATAATTTTTTTTTTGCATCGAATTCATTTCTGAAATATTTGATTGTTGTTTTATAGGAGCAATCATAGCTTCAAATGGCCAAATAGCCCAAAACGGAACCAATACAACAAAGTCATCATTTTTAAATATGATGCGCTCATTTTTATTTAATTCTTGTTCAATATATGTTTCTAATAAAGATGAATTGTTTTCTTTAAAATAATTCTTCTGTTGTGTGTCCTTTTTATGAACCTCATTAGGTAAACTAGATTGACTCCAAATTTGCCCATGAGGATGTGGATTGCTACAACCCATTACAGCACCTTTGTTTTCAAAAATTTGCACGTAATTAATTCCTTTGGTGTTACCCAGGTCTTTATATTCCTGAATCCAAGTATCAACTACCTTTTGAATATTAAGAACAGACATCTCGGCTAAGCTTTTGGAATGATCTGGACTAAAACAAATTACTCTACATATTCCTTTTTCACTCTCGGCTTTGAATAAACCTTCATTTAAATTAAATTCTGGTGAGTCTTTTTGTAGCGCAGCGAAATCATTCGTAAAAACAAAAGGTCCAGTATAATTAGGATTTACATCTCCACTTATTCTTGTGTTTCCAGCACATAAATAACAGTTTTCATCATGCGAAGGTCGTTTCTCTTTAGAAGTTGGTTCTTCTTGCCCTTGCCAAGGTCTTTTTGCTCTATGGGGTGATACTAAGACCCATTCACCTGTTAGTATGTTAAATCTTTTGTGAGAATAGTCTTGTAATTCGGTAATCATGTTATTGATAGTTTGTGTGTTCCATTAGATAGCGCGATATTGTAAATGCTACATTCTAGATTGAATTTTTTCTTATAGGCGTTTTTTACTTGTTCAGAAAAAGCTACTACAGCAGTCGTTTTAATCAAGTTTATAGTACAACCTCCAAAACCACCACCCATCATTCTTGCTCCTAAGACATCATTTGTATTTCTCGTATAATCAACTAGAAAATCTAACTCTTCACAGCTCACGTTAAATTGATGTTGTAACCCTTCATGCGATTGGTATAATAAATTTCCAACTTCTTCTAAATTATTACTTTCAAGGGCTTTTACTGTTTTTAGTACTCTATCGTTTTCTTCAATTACATACAACCCTTTTTGATATGTATTACCTGAAATTCTATCTTTTATGGAATCCAATGATTCTTTTGTAACTTCTCTTAAGGATTCCTTTTTCAGAAGTTTTGCAATAGATTCACATTTTTCTCGACGGTCATTGTATGCGCTATCCGTTAAACTATGTTTTACGTTTGTGTTAATTAATAAAAGTTGATAGTTTCCAAAATCTATGGCAGTACTCTTAGATTCCATGGTCTTACAATCCAATAATAAGGCATAGTCTTTTATACCAAACATACTTGCGAATTGATCCATTATTCCGCAATTTACTTTTGCAAAATTATGCTCTGCTCGTTGTGAAATTTGTATCATTTCTTTTTTTGTCAATCCTAATTCAAAAATTTCATTCAAGCCAAAAACAATGCTGTTTTCTAATGCAGCAGAAGATGACATTCCTGCCCCTTTAGGAATATTTCCTCCAAAAACGATATTGAAACCAGAAAGTGATTTACCATAATTCTGAATTTCAGCAACCACCCCAATGATATAGTTTTTCCACCCTCCGTTTTGAATCGGCGAAATAGAGTTCAAATCGAATTGGTAAGTAGCATCCAAATCATGAGCAACTACCGTACAATATAGTGAATCATTTTTTTGGACGGCCAAAACAATGCCTTTATCTATTGCAGCGGGTAAAACAAACCCATTGTTATAGTCAGTATGTTCTCCTATTAAATTGATACGTCCTGGAGAAAAAAATAAAACAGGACTTGAATTAAATGAAGAAATAAATCTTTTTTGTATTAGATTTTTAAGTTTCACACTCATTGATCAGTTACTTGAAATTTCTTTTAATATACGGTTAAGGCAAAATTAAGAAAGCATTTGATGTAATAAATATTTTTCATAGTGTATTATGTAAAAAAAGAGCCGAATTACAAATGTAATTCAGCTCTGGGAAAACTCAAAAATCAGTGGGGATTTCTGATGATATTAATTCAAAATTCTTAGTTATAATGATGGTACAAAGGTAAATCGATACAAACTTTCAATGCGCGACATGCTATGTCCGAAACAATTTGTTTGATCTGAATCATTTAATTTTTGACTCTGTAACAAAAGTTGCGAAGTGTTTTTAATTAATTACCTTATTTTGCATTCAAAACATTTAATATGGAATTTTTATTTAACCCTTGGCCATGGTTTGTTTCTGGCCCCTTAATTGCTTTCACACTTTTCTTATTATTAATGATAGGGAAACGATTTGGAATGTCTTCAAACTTAAGAACTATTTGTGCCATTGGAGGTGCCGGTAAAAAAGTCATTTTTTTCAACTTTGATTGGAAAGCCCAACGATGGAACTTAATTGTGGCTGTTGGAGTTTTAATAGGTGGTTATATTGCTGCTAATTATCTTACGGTTTCAGATGCGGTAATTTTAAATCCGGAAACAGTAAATGACCTACACGAGATGGGTTTTAAAAGTGCCGGAACTGCTTATATGCCTACTGAATTGTTTGATATGTCTGTTTTTGGAAATGTAAAAAATATTATAGTATTAATTGTAGGTGGGTTGCTAGTCGGATTTGGAGCACGTTATGCAGGTGGTTGCACGTCAGGGCATGCTATTTCTGGATTGAGTAATTTACAGTTACCATCATTAATCGCTGTAATTGGCTTTTTTATTGGCGGACTCTTAATGGTTCATGTATTATTCCCTTTAATATTTTAGAAGATGAAAAGTATAGTTTATTTAGTAATAGGAATGTTTTTTGGAATTGTTTTGTTCAAGTCTGAAGCGGCATCATGGTTTAGAATTTTTGAAATGTTTCAGTTTAGGGCATTTCATATGTATGGTATCATAGGATCTGCTTTGGTTTTAGGTATCATTATTACACAAACCATCAAGACAAGAAAAGTGAAATCATTTTATGGAGAATCCATTAAAATAGACCCAAAAGATAAAAGTGTAAAAAGATATTTAATCGGCGGAATTTTATTTGGTTTAGGGTGGGCCTTGGCCGGAGCATGTCCAGGACCTATGTATGTGTTGGTTGGAGCTGGGTTTGTGCCGATTATAGCTGTTTTAGTATCTGCAGTTGTTGGCACCTATTTATATGGGGTTTTAAAAGATAAATTACCTCATTAATAGTATTATCTTTGTTATATGATTCAAGAACTTAAAGCTAATTATGGGCATCTTTTTGAGGATGCCTTACTACAAGAAATTAACGAAGTCGGACTGTTTAAAGAAATTCCAGAAGATTTTACTTTAATGGAAGTTGGATCTTATGTAAAATCTATGCCGCTTCTAATTCATGGTGTAATTAAGATTTTAAGGGAAGATAAGGAAGGAGATGAGTTGTTGCTCTACTTTTTAGAGAAAGGAGATACGTGTGCTATGACATTATCTTGTTGTATGGGGCAATCTAAAAGTGAAATAAAAGCAATTTCTGAAACGGATGCAAAATTGGTAATGATTCCTATTCAAAAAATGGAGGAGTGGACCTCAAAATATAAATCCTGGAGAAATTTTGTCTTCGATAGTTATCATAATAGGCTTATGGAAATGCTTGACACCATAGATAAAATAGCATTTTTAAAAATGGATGAACGATTGCTTACGTATTTAGTCGAAAAAACAAAGGTTACAAAAGATAATATAATTAGTGCAACACATCAAGAGATAGCCTATGATTTACATACTTCAAGAGTAGTGATTTCAAGGCTTTTAAAAGCTTTGGAAAAAGAAAGAAAAATTGAATTGCATAGAAATAGAATTGTATTATTACCTCAATAATAATTCCGTAACAAATGTTACTGTATCCTAAATTAATTGATTGTTAATTTGTAAAATAAATAAATAGTACATGGGTATAATAGAGATATTTGGTTACGTTGGGGCGCTTCTTATAGGAATAGTTTTAGGACTAATCGGAGGGGGAGGCTCAATACTTACAGTACCAATTTTGGTGTATCTTTTACATATTCATCCTGTTACTGCAACAGCATATTCTTTATTTGTTGTGGGGTCTTCAGCCTTGGTAGGAACGGTTAAAAATGTTAAAAAGAAAAAAGTAGATTTTAAGGCAGCATTCATTTTTGCAATACCTGCGTTTATAGCGGTTTATATATCTAGAAAATATATTGTTCCTGCAATCCCTGAGGAAATCGTGTTGTTTACTTATTTTACATTATCAAAACACACGGCTATCATGCTTTTGTTTGCAATAATTATGTTGCTTTCATCATTTGCTATGATAAATGGAAGAAACGGTGATGTTGAAAATGAAAATTACGCTACAAACCTTAATATTCCATTAATTATAATTCAGGCTATATTAATTGGATTTATTACGGGTATTATTGGTGCAGGTGGCGGATTTTTAATTATCCCGGCATTGGTTATGCTGGTTAAAATACCTATGAAACGAGCAGTAGCAACCTCGCTCTTAATTGTATCTATAAATTCTCTTATCGGATTTTTAGGTGATGTTCAGAATATTGAAATTGATTGGGTGTTTTTATTGCTATTCTCTGCATTCTCAATTGTTGGTATGTATATTGGCTTGTATTTGAATAATTTTATAGAAGGGAAAAAATTGAAAAAAGGATTTGGTTGGTTTGTATTGGCTATGGGTATTTACATATTAATCAAAGAATTTTCTAGACAATAAATAATAATTATGAATTGCTTTGAATGAAATCATTTATGGTAATTTTGCTAAATATTTTAAAAAATGAAAGTAGAACAAATTTATACAGGATGTCTTGCTCATGCAGCATATTATATTGAGAGTAAAGGCGAAGCGGTAATTATTGATCCATTAAGAGAGGTGCAGCCTTATTTAGAAAGAGCAGCAGCGGATAATGCGAAAATCAAATATATTTTTGAAACACATTTTCATGCTGATTTTGTTAGTGGTCATATAGATTTAAAGAATAAAACAGGAGCAACTATTGTTTTTGGCCCTACGGCAAAACCAAATTATGATGCCTTAATAGCAGAAGATAATCAGGTTTTTAAGATTGGAGATTACCAAATTAAAGTATTGCATACGCCCGGTCATACAATGGAGAGTACTACTTATTTATTAATCGATGAAAATGGTAAAGAACATGGTATTGTAACTGGAGATACATTGTTTATTGGTGATGTTGGAAGACCGGACCTAGCACAGCATGTGGTTTCTGATTTGACCGAGGAGATTTTAGCAGGACATTTATTCGATTCTTTACGAACTAAAATTATGCCTTTAAGCGATGATTTAATTGTATATCCAAATCATGGGGCAGGATCTGCATGTGGTAAAAAAATGAGTAAGGAAACTACGGATACTTTAGGAAATCAGAAAGCAGTAAATTATGCTTTGAGAGCGGATATGACCAAAGAAGAGTTTATTAAAGAATTGCTTACCGGACTTACGGCACCGCCAAAATATTTTCCACAAAACGTGATGATGAATATTCAAGGGTATAAGAGTTTTGATGATGTAATGGAAAAAGCATCTCAACCATTATCACCTATAGATTTTGAAGCAATGGCTACCGAAACAGGAGCAGTAGTCTTAGATGTTCGTCATCAATCGGAGTATATTAAAGGCCATATACCAAATTCTATTTTTATTGGAATAGATGGTGGCTTTGCACCATGGGTAGGCGCATTGATAGCAGATGTAAGTCAACCAATTCTTTTGGTTACCCCAGAAGGTAGAGAGGAAGAAACAGTTACAAGATTGGCACGTGTTGGTTTTGATAATACCTTAGGATTTTTAGAAGGTGGATTTGAAAACTGGAAAAAAGCATCTAAAGAATATGATACCATTACATCAATTTCGGCTGAAGAATTTAAAAGGAGAAAGGAAAATGATATTCCTGTATTTGATGTACGTAAAGAAGGAGAGTTTAAAGCAGAGCATGTTGCAGATGCAAAACATACATCTTTAGATGCATTGAATAGTCATTTGAATGAATATCCACAAGATGATATATTTTATGTGCATTGCCAAGGTGGATATAGATCTGTTATTGCAGCTTCAATTCTTAAAAGTAGAGGTATACACAATCTTGTGGATGTTGCAGGTGGTTATAAGGCAATTAAAGAAGCGGGAGTGGAAGTGACAGATTATGTTTGTCCTTCAACATTGAGTTAAATCTGAATTACAAATAGTTTAAAGCCTTCCTTTTTAGGAGGGCTTTTTCAATTTATTAAAGATTCTATTTTCTATCTTTGCCGCGATGAAATTTGATTTAAAAGGAAAAGACTTACAGAGTAAGGCAAGAGCAGGAGTAGTAACTACCGATCATGGTAAAATTGAAACTCCTATTTTTATGCCTGTTGGTACGGTGGGTACGGTTAAAGGAGTACATCAAACCGAACTAAAAGAACAGATTAATCCGGATATAATTTTAGGAAATACGTACCATTTATATTTAAGGCCCAAAACGGATATTTTAAAGCAAGCAGGAGGTCTTCATAAATTTATGAATTGGGATAGACCTATCTTAACAGATAGTGGTGGGTATCAAGTATATTCACTTTCTGGTAGAAGAAAAATTAAGGAAGAAGGTGTGAAATTTAAGAGTCATATAGATGGTTCGTATCACTTTTTCTCTCCTGAATATGCCATGGATATTCAAAGGGATATCGGCGGAGATATTATAATGGCTTTTGATGAATGTACTCCATATCCATGCGATTATAATTACGCTAAACGTTCTATGCACATGACACATCGTTGGTTAAAGCGTTGTATTTCTCATTTAGAGAAAACACCGATGACTTATGATTATAATCAAACATTTTTTCCGATAGTTCAAGGTAGCACGTATACAGATTTGAGAAAGCAATCGGCTGAGTTTATTGCCTCGGTAGAAGCAGAAGGGAATGCTATTGGAGGACTTTCAGTTGGAGAGCCTGCAGAGGAGATGTATGAAATGACTGACGTGGTTTGTAGTATTTTACCAGAAGATAAACCTCGATATTTAATGGGAGTTGGAACTCCAATCAATATTTTGGAGAATATAGCGTTAGGAGTAGATATGTTCGATTGTGTAATGCCGACTAGAAATGCTAGAAATGGAATGTTGTTTACAGCCCATGGCAGTATCAATATTAAAAATAAAAAATGGGAGAATGACTTTTCTCCAATTGATGAAATGGGTATTACAGAAGTAGATACTTATTATTCTAAGGCATATTTACGTCATTTATTTGCTGCAAAAGAATTACTTGGTAAGCAAATTGCAACTATTCATAATTTAGGATTTTATATGTGGTTGGTTCGTGAAGCAAGAAAACATATATTAGCAGGAGACTTTGTTGTGTGGAAAAACAAAATGGTAAATCAAATGAGTAACCGATTGTAAGATTTGAGAATAATCGATAAATACATATTAAAAAAGTACTTAGGCTCCTTCTTTTTTGTACTCATTATTCTTATTCCGGTAATTATTGCTGTTGATATATCTGAAAAGATTGACAAATTTTTACGCCATACCGATTTAACTATTGGATCTATTATTACAGATTATTACGTTAATTTTATTATTAATATTGGAAATATGATATTGCCATTGGCTTTATTTATTTCAGTATTGTTTTTTACTTCTAAATTGGCGGGAAACACAGAGATAATTGCAATTAATAATGCCAAGATTTCTTTTACACGTTTTCTAAAACCTTATTTTATTGGAGCGACCATAGTTACTTTACTAGCTTTAGGGCTGAACCATTTTATTGTTCCAAATAGCAGTAAAATATTTACAGAGTTTTCGAACACGTATATTAAGAATAAGCGTGTTAACTTAAAGCAAGTGAATAATGTAAATCTGCAATTAAGCGAGAATGAATATATTTTTATTCGTTCGTTTGGAATGGAAAGAAATAATGGAAGTGATTTTTCTTATGAGAGGTATGAAGGTAACATGTTAAAAGAGAGATTATTAGCGGATAGAGTAATTTATAGGGAAAATGATAGTACCTATAGATTAAATAACTTTTATAAAAGAAAATTACATGAAGATGGGGATGTTTTAGAATATGGCAGAAGAATGGATACCATTTTTAACTTTGAACCATCAGACTTATTATACGTAGAATCTTTGGCCAAGGAAATGCAGACGCCAATGTTGTTAGAATATATTGCTAAATCTAAAAGCAGGGGTAGAGGTAATTTAAATTCCTATTTGGTCGAACTTCATAAACGTACTAGTTTGCCTTTAGCATCTTATATATTAACTTTAATTGCTGTGACTTTAGGAGCAGTTAAGCGACGAGGGGGTATAGGAATTAATTTGACAATTGGAGTTTCATTAATGTTTGTTTATGTGTTTATGCTTAAAATTGTTGAGGTTCTTGGAGCTTCAGCAGATGCATCACCACTATTTTTAGTTTGGTTTCCAAATATGATATTTGGGGCACTTGCAATTTATTTATATATAAATGCAAGAAAGTAGGCTTAAAAATTATTTACATCTTCATTTTATAATTTTCATTTGGGGTTTTACGGCAATTTTAGGTGCTTTAATTTCTATAGATGCAATTCCACTAGTCTGGTATAGAATGTTGTTGGCTAGTTTTTTCTTAATCTTATTCATACTCGTAACTAAAAAGAATTTAAAAATTAATAAGCATACCCTGTTAAAATTTGTATTGGGAGGAGTAGTTATTGCCTTGCATTGGATTACGTTTTTTCTTGCTATTAAATCTTCTAATGTATCCATTGCCCTTATTACAATGAGTACCGGAGCGTTTTTTGCTTCGTTAATAGAACCAATATTTTTTAAGAGAAGACTAAGTAAATTAGAATTATTTTTAGGCTTAATTGTTGTCATTGGATTGTATATTATTTTTCAAGTTGAAGGGGAGTATTTACTCGGAATTATTTATGGATTAATTTCTTCGTTTTTATCGGCTGTATTTTCTGTTGCAAATGGACTGTACGTTAAAAAGAACAATCCAATAATTATTTCTTTTTACCAATTGTTTTTTGGCACTTTGTTTATTACGCTTCTTTTGTTTTTTACAAACCAGTTTTCAGGAGACTTCTTTAAAGTTTCAACAAATGATTGGATATACCTGATCATATTAGGTAGTGTTTGTACGGCTTATGCTTTTTCATCGTCTGTTAAAGTAATGAAAGTGTTAAGCCCTTATACGGTAATGCTAAGTATTAATTTAGAGCCGATTTATGGAATTATTCTAGCATTGATCATATTTGGAGATAGTGAAAAAATGTCGCCAAAGTTTTATATCGGAGCTTTAATAATCTTATTATCTGTTATTTTAAATGGACTCGTTAAGAATAGAAAACAACTATTAAAACGCATTCAAAAAAAATAGAATAAATAAGTATAGTAGCATTAAGTTGTTATATTTGTAAATCTATTTAACTACTAAAAAATGGAATATTTAGATTTTGAATTACCTATAAAAGAGCTTGAAGATCAATTGCAAAAGTGTACATTGATTGGTGAAGAAAGCGATGTAGACGTTTCTGAAACGTGTGACAATCTTCAGAAAAAATTAGATAAAACAAGAGTCGATATCTATAAAAATTTAACTGCTTGGCAAAGAGTTCAGTTGTCAAGGCACCCGAATAGACCGTATACCATGGATTATATTAAGGCATTGGCCGGAGATACATTTATGGAATTGCACGGAGATAGAACTGTGAAGGATGACAAAGCTATGATTGGAGGTCTTGGTAAAATTGGAGATCAAAGTTTTATGTTTATTGGTCAACAAAAAGGATACAATACTAAAACAAGACAATATAGAAATTTTGGAATGTCTAATCCAGAAGGATATAGAAAAGCCTTAAGGTTAATGAAAATGGCCGAAAAGTTTAATGTACCGGTAGTGACCTTTATTGATACTCCCGGAGCATATCCTGGTTTAGAAGCTGAAGAGCGTGGACAAGGAGAAGCAATTGCTAGAAATATTTTAGAAATGACGCGATTAAAAGTTCCAATTATTTGTGTAATTATAGGTGAAGGAGCATCTGGTGGCGCTTTGGGAATTGGTGTTGGAGATAAAATATTGATGTTAGAAAATGCTTGGTATTCGGTTATTTCTCCTGAAAATTGTTCGTCTATTTTATGGCGTAGTTGGGAATACAAAGAACAAGCTGCGGAGTCATTGAAGTTAACCGCGGAGGACAGTAAAAAGATAAAAGTAATTGATGCCATTATAAAAGAACCAGTTGGAGGTGCTCATTTTAATAGAGAGGATACTTTTAAAACAATGGAAGAGACAATATTAAAATCGTACAAATCCCTCAAGAAATTGACTCCTGATAAATTGGTTGAAAAACGAATGGAAAAATATGCCAATATGGGTGTTTTTAAAGAATAAAGATTAAATTAGAACCTCTCAAATTTGAGAGGTTTTTTTATGCCATGAAAATTCTATCAACTCAACAAATCTATGCTGCAGATACTGCAACAATTAAAAACCAAGGAATCACTTCGTTGGATTTGATGGAGCGTGCTGCAACCTTATGTTTTAATTGGATTCATGAAAAGCTGAAGGGAGATCCAATGCGTATTCTAGTTTTTTGTGGTGTTGGAAATAATGGAGGTGATGGTTTGGTGATAGCAAGACATTTGTTTCAACATGGATATAATGTTTCTTGCTATGTATTAAATTATTCTGAGAAAAGATCAGGAGCGTTTTTAGAAAATTACAATAGACTAAAGGAAATGGGGGAATGGCCGACGATGATTAATTCTTCAGAGGAAATTCCCGAAATAGATTCTGATGATTTGATTGTCGATGCTATATTCGGAATTGGATTGAAAAGAGCTGTATCAGGATTTACAAGTGAATTGATTAAAAAAATTAATGCCATAAGTCCATTTTCTTTAGCAATTGATATGCCTTCTGGATTATATGCAAATGATCCGAATAGCGATGGAGATATAATTTTAGAAGCAACGCATACATTGACATTTCAAGGTCCTAAACTAAGTTTTTTATTGCCTAATAACGCACCTTTTATCAGTTCTTGGGAAATTTTAAATATTGCTCTAGACGAGGAGTTTTTGCAAACACTTGAAACGGATTATGTTATAATAACCGACTCTTTAATTGCGTCAGTTTACAAGGACAGGGATCAATTTTCTCATAAAGGAACATTTGGTCATACTTTAATTATCGGAGGGAGTTATGGTAAGATTGGAGCAGCTGTATTAGCATCTAGAGCAGCCCTAAAAACGGGTAGCGGATTAGTAAGTGCTTATATACCAAAATGCGGATATAACATATTACAGGCCTCTATTCCAGAAGTTATGGTAGAAGTGGATTCTGAAAATGAATTGCAACATTTCAACTTTAAATGCAATCCAACAGTAATCGGTATTGGGCCAGGCATCGGAACTTCAGAGAAAACAACAAAGGGATTGATTAATTTTTTAAAAGATAGTTCTACACCAATGGTAGTAGATGCTGATGCTTTGAATATAATTGCTTTAAATAAGGAATTGTTAAATTATTTGCCAAAGAGTTCGGTTCTAACACCGCACCCAAAGGAATTCGAACGTTTGGTAGGCGGTTGGAAAAACGACTATGAAAAATTGGAAAAACTTCAAAGTTTCTCAAAAGAAAATAAGGTTATCGTTGTGTTAAAAGGGAAGTATTCTGTTATTGCTAACGGAAATAAACTGTATTTTAATCCAACGGGAAATACTGCTTTGGCCACAGGAGGCAGTGGAGATGTTTTAACTGGAATTATTACAGGATTAATTGCGCAAGGGTATGAAACATTTGATGCGGCAATTTTTGGTGTTTACCTGCATGGATTATCCGCAGAAATTGGAATGGAGAATTTAACGGAAGAAACCTTTATTGCATCAGATATTCTTAGTTATTTGAGTAATGCATTTCGAGAGGTTAAAAATTAGTACTATTTAAAAAACAATAAAAAATCCCGAAAGAATCGGGATTTAAACTTTAAATATTTAATGAGTTGAATAACTCTTTAAGTCTCGGGTCAGATGGCCTTGGAGCATTGGCATCTACTATATTTCCATCAGGATCAATTAAGATAAACCTTGGAATAGCATTAATTTGATATTCTTGAGAAAAAGAATAATCTGTCCCGGCATATAATTGAATACCTCCCATTTCCTTATCAGCAATCATTTTTCTCCAGGCATCATATTTATTTGCTCTATCGGTAGAAATACTAACAAATGCAATATTTTTATGCTCATACTCTTTTTCTACTTGCTTTAAATAGGGTATTTGCTGTTTACATGGACCACACCAAGTTGCCCAAACATCAATGTAAACGAATTTTCCTTTTAAGTCATCTAAAGAAGTACTACCTCCATTATAATTTTCAAAATTGGTAAATTTTGGGGAAGGATTTCCTTTTTTGAATTTTACCGCTGCCGCATATTTTACTTCATAATTTTTTTCTAAATAAGCAAATAAACGCTCATCTTCCGATACGATCTGATTAATTAATACAGTGTCTACTTTATTTTTAGAAATAGAGGAAAGATGTTCTTTTAACGCTTTCATTCTTTGCTCAAATTCTGGTCGCTCTAAAGAAAAATAGGTGTTTGGGTCAGAAAGTTCGTTTTTAGAAAAAGCAATTCTATTTTTAATGTAGTTATTGCTTTCTTTTCCTTTACCTTCAAAGGTAGCATTTGTAAAGTCAATAATGTTTGCATTTACTTTAAGGTCATAACCATTGGTTAAAAACAAAATAGTTTTATTTCTACCATCAGTTAAGGTGTATACACCCGTCTCTACTTTAAGTGTGTCTTTAAATGATCCGTCATTTTCAAGTTTAATGTCCTTTGAAAATGTTTTTGACGAGATTGTAATATTTACTGTTTCTGCATTCTGAATTTTTCCAGACAGCGTAACAAACCCCTTTGGGTTTTTACAACCAACTGAAAGAACAAAAGCGGCAATTATTAGAAGAAATTTATTCATGTATTTTAAATATTGTGTTTGTTAAATAGTGTAATCAACCTTTCGTCAGATGGTCGCGGTGCACTTGCGTCAACTGTATTCCCATCAGGACCAATTAAAATAAAACGTGGAATCCCATTAATTTTAAAACCAGTAACGAAGTCGTTTTTCCATCCGTTTGGAGACATAATTTGAATTCCTTTTAATTCTTTATCTGCAACCATAGCCTTCCAGTCTTGTTCAGCTTTTTCCATAGTCCCACTTCTTTTCTCGTCATCTACAGACATACTTACGAATGCAATATTTTTATCGTGATATTTTTGTTCAACTTCTTTTAAATAAGGAATTTCATATTTACACGGCCCACACCAAGTAGCCCAGACATCTACATACACGTATTTTCCTTTTAAGTCAGATAAAGACGTTGTACTACCATCGAAATTTTGAAAGTTTTCAAAAGTAGGGGCAGGCTTTCCGTTTAGTTCTGCCTTTAATTCAATAATCCCACCAAAATACCCTTTATATGAATTAAGCATTGGTGTAATTTCTTTTGCACTATGATTCGTTACTAGAGTATCAATACCTGTTGCATTAGAAATTTTATCATTTAATTGTGTTTCAATCTCTTCAAAGGTTTTTGTAAATGTAGCCTTATCCATTTCATCGAATGGTTTATCTAAAATTTCTTCTCTTAAAAGAGAATATTCTGCAAGAAAAGTACTGTTTTCTGCTCCATTTCCAGAAAATGCAATAGACTCATCAAATTCTTTTGTGTCTAAGGAAATTTTAATGTCATATCCGTTTTTAAGAAATATTGAAGTAGATTCACCTCCATCATAAAAATTATAGATTCCAGTTTCAACCTTTAAAGTATCACTGAATGTTCCATCAGCCGCTACAGGAATCGTTTTAGAATAGCTTCTAGATCTAACAACAACTGAGTCGCTATTTTGATCAATTATATTTCCAGAAATAGAAACATAATCTTTTGGTTCATTCACACACGAAATGACTAGCAATGCAGATAATGCAACAATAACTTTTTTCATTTTTAAATAATTTTGGTTTTATTGGTCGTAAATATAGAGTTTCTATACAAAAATCTATAATTTGATGATTTACTTTAACAAATTATTTGGATTGTTCATTTTCCTAAGGTATTCCAAAATTACTGGAATTTAGCTTTTTAAATTTCCGTATTAAAATTTGGAAGTATAGAAATTATCAGTTAAATTTGAGTGATTTTAATTAAAAGTCGTTTCCAAAGTTTAGAAGTATTCAATTCTAAACTATCTACCCCAACTATTTTGTAATATAGAATTGTGCTATTTTAATAGTGCTATTGGTACAATTTCAGTCTGGTTACTTCTTTTAAAAACAATATTTTTCCACTGACTTTTGTCAAATATTGCACCCTTTTTGTAATCAACCCAAACTAAAGTTTGCAATTAAATTTGCTAAAGAATCATTTATAGAATTAAAAAT
>MPDD01000009.1 GCA_001874265.1 Bacteroidetes bacterium MedPE-SWsnd-G1
GATGAAGAAAATTTAACCCTTGCAAAAATTGAAATATATTCATCTTTTTTATTGATTTTGAGCACAAAACAAAAATATTTTCCTAAAAAACCCGGAAAATAATATTTATACATTACTTTTGTTAACTAATATTATTATTATTTTTCAATGAAAAACGGTACAGTAAAATTCTTCAATGAATCTAAAGGATTTGGATTCATCATTGAAGACGGTTCAAAAGACGAATACTTTGTTCACATCTCAGGTCTAGTTGATAGAGTTGCTGAAGGTGACGCAGTAGAATTTGAACTAAAAGAAGGAAGAAAAGGTTTAAACGCGGTAAACGTTAAAGCAATTTAATATTTATACCGAACTTTTTTATGAAAAGCTTGTAGTCTATACAGGCTTTTTTTTGTACCCAAAAGATTCTCTTAGATTGGTAAAAGCCAAATAAAACTTATAAATTGCAACTAAGAAACGGTGAACATAGCTATTATCATATTAAATTGGAATGGTGCGCAATTGTTGCAGCAATTTCTGCCATCAATTATTAAATACAGCCCTAAAGAAATTGCTGATATTTATGTAGTTGATAATAATTCTTCCGACGATTCAATTTCAATTTTAAAAGAAAACTTTCCTCAAGTTCATATTGTTCAAAATGAAATAAACGGGGGTTTTGCTAAGGGGTATAACGACGGACTAAAACAAATTGATGCCGAATACTATGCTCTTGTAAATTCTGACATTGAAGTTTCTGAAAATTGGTTACAACCAATTTTAGCACATTTTAAGACACACCCAAATACCGCAATCATTCAACCAAAAATACTAGATTTTAAAAACAAATCTAAATTTGAATATGCAGGAGCAGCAGGTGGTCTAATAGACAAATATGGATATGCGTATTGTAGAGGTCGTATTTTTGACACTGTTGAAGAAGACAATAATCAATACCATGATGCACCAATATTCTGGGCGTCAGGCGCTTGTTTCTTTGTAAAGACTGAGGTTTTTAAGAACTTAAACGGTTTTGACGAAAATTACTTTGCACATTATGAAGAAATTGATTTATGCTGGAGAATTCAAAATTTGAAATTTGATATAGATTTTGTGCCCGAATCCACGGTGTACCATGTTGGTGGCGCAACATTGAACCAATTAAACCCTAAGAAGACTTTTTTAAATTTTAGAAATAGTTTACTCACTCTTTTAAAAAACGCTCCTAAAGACGGTCTTTTTTTACTCATATTAACACGGTTGGTTTTAGACGGAGTCGCAGGCATTAAATTTCTGTTTAATTTAAAACCAAAACATACCCTTGCAATTTTAAAGGCACATTTAAGTTTTTATACTCTTGTAAACGAATATCTAAAACTTAGGAAGGAAATAGCATCAAAAAAAAGAGGATATTACCATACAAAAAGCATTGTATGGTCTTACTATATTAAGGGACAGAAAACGTTTTCTAAGTTGATTAAATAATATCTAACGATCCTTTACCTTCTCTAATCACTTCCGGTTCACCATCTGTTAAATCTATAACCGTCGATGCGACATTGTCTCCGAAACCACTATCTATAACAGCATCAACAGTTCCTAGCCATTTTTCATAAATCAACTCTGGATCTGTAGTATATTCTAATAATTCATCTTCATCATGAATAGAAGTAGATACGATAGGGTTCCCTAATTTTTCAACAATTGCTCTAGCAATATTATGATTAGGCACACGAATACCAACTGTTTTTTTCTTTTTAAATACTTTTGGGAGATTGTTATTACCGGGCAAAATAAAGGTATAGGGTCCAGGCAAAGCACGCTTTAAAATTTTAAACGTTCGAGAATCTATTTGTCTAACGTAATCTGATAAATGACTTAAGTCATTACATAAAAAAGAAAAGTTGGCTTTTTCGAGTTTTACTCCTTTTATACGAGCAATTTTCTCTAAGGCCTTATTATTTGTAATATCACAACCCAAACCATAAACTGTATCGGTTGGATAAATTACCAATCCTCCTTTTTTTAAGATACTAACTACCTTATCAATTTCTTTTGCGTTTGGATTCTCTTCGTAAATTTTAATTAACTCTGCCATACAAATATTTTTCACCCATATTAAAAGATGTATCCTCTAAGCTCAAATTTAACAAAATTACACCTTGTTGTAAAGAATTATATCAAGTAAATAAGGCCAAATACACAATCGCGATAAATAATTTCCAAATCAAGCCATAAAAAAACCGGCTAAATTCTTAGCCGGTTTTTTCAAGATTTTTTTCTTCTAATTTTCAATTAACCTAAATCCTTCTCCATGAATGTTCAATATTTCTACATTCTCATCACCTTTCAAATATTTACGCAATTTGGCAATATATACATCCATACTTCTTGATGTAAAATAATTATCATCTCTCCAAATTTTAGTCAATGCCAATTCACGTGGCATTAAATCATTTTTATGCACTGCAAGCATTTTCAATAATTTGTTCTCTTTTGGCGATAATTTCACAGGTTCAGTTCCTTCTAATGTCAAATGTCTTAATTTCGAATTCAAATGGAATTTCCCAATTGTAAATTCAAATGTTTCCTCTTCAGTAGATTTTTCATTCTCATTTCGCTGTAAAATGGCTTTCATTTTATACAGCAACACCTCAGAATCAAACGGCTTATTTAAGTAGTCATCTGCACCAGCCTGATATCCTTTTAAAACGTCTTCTTTCATCGTTTTGGCCGTTAAAAATATAATCGGCACTTCAGAGTTTGTAGATCTAATATCCTTTGCTAATGAAAATCCATCTTTCCTTGGCATCATAACATCTAAGATACACATATCAAACTCGTTATTCTTAAACATAATTAAACCTTCTAACCCATCTTTAGCATGCGTTACATCATAATCATTTAATGTTAAGTAATCTTTTAAGACTGTTCCAAAATTCGGATCATCTTCAACTAATAATACTCTCGTGTTTCCCATAATTCAGTGTTTTAAATCAACGGTAAATTCAAAATAAAAGTGCTTCCTTTTCCTTTTTCACTTTCAACTTGAACGGTACCCTGATGTTGTTCGACTATTCTTTTTACATAGGCCAATCCTAATCCGTGACCCTTTACATTGTGTACATTTCCTCGTTCTTCTCTATAGAACTTCTTAAAAATATTTTTCTGCACATTTTTATTCATTCCCATTCCATGATCCTTAATTCGAAGTACAAAATTCTTTGCAGTATTCTCTGTTGTAATTTCAATTATTGGAGCATCCGGCGAATATTTTATGGCATTATCTAACATATTTACAACTACATTTGTCATATGTGTTTGATCTGCTAAAACCTCTGACAAAGTTGCATCTAACTCGACATTTATAGACCCTCCTCTACTTTGAACTAACAACTCAACATGTGTCAGAGCCTCTTCTATCAATTCCTGCATGTTCTGCTTTACCTTATTAAGGTCTAGTTGGTTTTTCTCTAACCTAGAAATTCGCAAAACGTTTTCTACTTGAGCATGCATTCTCTTGTTTTCATCACGAATCATTTTACTATATCGCAGTACTTTTTCGCTATCATCAATAATTTTTGGATTCTTAATGGCATCTAGAGCAAGATTTATTGTTGCTATAGGTGTTTTAAATTCGTGCGTCATATTATTGATAAAGTCTGTTTTTATTTCAGAAATCTGCTTTTGCTTTATCATCTGATATAAAGAACCTATAAACACAATAATAATTACTAATATAAATAATGCCGACAAACCTAGAACCTTACCTATTGAGGCAATCAAATAATTTTTCTTATCCGGAAAACTTACATATAATTGGTAATTACTAGTACCATCATCATTTACGAACAATGGAACCTGATAGGTTTTATCTTCGCCTTTTCTAAAATAGCCTGACTTTAATCTAGTGGCCAAATCGTCATTATATACACCGTACTTAAATTTTGTATTAATACCTCTATGCTCAAATTCGTTTCGTAAATAAAGATTTAACTCGTTATTACCTATTCTTTGATGAATTGGAATTCTACTTGCCAATTTTTTAATATCATCCTTAATAACGGCCTCTTCAATTCTTGTCAATTCTCCAGATTCCTTGAATTTTTCAATCGGCATAAAATCATTCATATCACCATCTTCAGAAACTTGATTTCTAATAATAGTCATTTCCTGTTTACTATAGATCTTTGTAAAATCTAAAGAATCATTTTCAAAAAAATCAGATGGAACTCTGTAATTCTCTTCTAATATGGTTTGCGCATATTCAAAAGTCTCATTTCTTACGGTATCAATCTGTTCGTATAAAAATGTTTTTAATTCCGATACTTTTATATCCTTACGACTTAATGCGAACTGTCCTATTCTTCTAAAGTTCTCGTCGAGTTCATTTTCGCTGATATTATTAGAAACCTGTCGCAATGCAGATTTTACCTCACTGGTAAATTGATTGTCGCTCATTTCAATCGTATTCTTAATCCAATAAAACTGAACTGAAATGATTCCAATTAAAGAAACGCTCATTAGTAAAATAATAAGCACAAATATCTTTTTACTCATAGAGCAAAGTTATATTTTAAATGTTAAGAAATTAGAAAATACAATATTAATTAACTAAAAAAATGCATTTTTAACAATTAATTAAGAAGAAAAGCATTATTTCTTTGAGTATCTATTGATTGCTCAAAATGGAGGTATGAATATTTTTAACGCATAATCTGGTGGTATCTAAGGTGCTATTTTCAATAATAAAATCAGCCTTTTCTAGTTCACTTTTTGTTATATTTTGATGTGCCAATCTTTTCTTAATTGCCTCTCTACTTGAATTATCTCTTTTTATTACTCGAGAAATTATTTCTTCTGAAGGAGCAGTAACTACAATAATATAATCGAATAAAGACTTTAAAGAGTTCTGAAATAAAAGAGCACTTTCATAAACAACATAAACAGCTTTAGAACTGCTAGCATAATTTTTGAAATGGCTTTTTACAGCGGGATGAACGATGGAATTTAATTGTTTAAGTTTAACAGGATCATCAAAAACAACTTCTGAAACATATGCCCTATCTAACTTTCCATCTACGTAAGCAGATTTGCCAAACAGCGACTCAATCTCTTGTCTTAAAATTGGGGTATGCATTAACAGTTTTGCTTCATAATCTGCATTGTAAACCGCCGCTCCCAACTCTTTAAACATTGAAAGTACAGTCGACTTACCACTACCCATTAACCCGGTTAAACCAACTAAAATCATTACTGTTTTATTAAATATTCTATTTTATTTGGAATAAACCTAACGGCCGACACTAAAGACAATTCATTTTGTAATTGAGGTATTAAGTACTCTAATGCATTCTCTTTAGAGTGACTAAAATCACAAATAATAATAAAATTCTCTTCTGTTATTCTATTATAGTTTTTCAAGCCCACTTTGTAGTAAACTGTTAATTCCTTAGGGAAAGTTGTTAACTCCATGCCATCCGGAAGATTAATAACTTCATATGCCACCTTTACAGACCCTTCTGTAAACTTATCAACTTCAGCAGAAAGCAGAACGTTAGAATTCGATATAGTTAAATTATTATCATTGAAAAAAACTAAGGAAACCTCCTTATTTATTGCCGAATTAACTTCAGATAATTCAACTGTATCCGTCCAAATTTCATGAATGGTATCAAGAACTTGAATCGGGCCAATTAATTCAATTGAATCTGGAGTAATCGTCAATTCATCAACAAAATCAAATCCCAATTTAAAATTAATGTTCGCATTTAGTTTAACTGGAATTTTTTTAACCAAATTCTGGCCTAAATTAAAGAAAATTGTATCCGATAAAACACGCTCAATATTAGCATTATCTTGCAATTGTGAATTTAACTCAGGTAAATGATTGTTTGGCAAAAAATAATATTCTATACCCTTTTTGTACCTAAGATTGTTTAAGTCAACATTCAGCGTTTTGGTATTAAATTTATACTTTAACAACTCAAAACCTGTTGCCTTAAGTGCAACATTTACAGAAGATAACGGATCATTTTGAAATACACGCTCAGCCGGTAAGTTCTTATACAACAAATTGAATTCTGCATCACTAGAATATGATTTAGATAATTTTATTAGTATCCAAAAAACCGATGTTAAAACCAAAAAAACCAGAAACATTCTAAGTTTTAAATTCGATTTTAATCCACTATTATTTCTTGCTACCATTTCTATATATTCAAAAATTAAATATACAAAAAAAGTGAGCCTAACGACTCACTTTTAATTTTATGTTCTCGGATTAAATTATTTTTTAACCGGGTTCAATTTTTTTGACATTTCCATTGAAATTGCCGAACGCTCGAATTTAATTTTCCCTGCGCTTGTTTCGATAACAACTGTTGCGTCATTCTCATTTATTTCAACAATTTTACCATGGATTCCACTAGTGGTAATCACTTTTGCTCCGCGAGCAATTTCACTTTGAAACTTCTTTTCGTTTTTTTGACGTTTCATTTGTGGACGAATCATAAACAAATAAATGACTAAGAACATTGCTAAAAATGGCAACATAGACATGATTCCTCCTCCTTCTTGTAAAGCGATAACTAAACTCATACTATTGTGCTGCTTCTTTAGGTTGAACAAAGGCTTTGATTCTTACAATCTCATTACCTTTTTCAGTATTTGTTGTTAATGTTACTGTATTTGTAGTTTTGTTTTTCTTTCCAGTCGAATTAAATGCAACTTTTATATCAGCAGATTCTCCAGGCTTAACAGCCTCCTTTGGCCAAACTGGCACGGTACAACCACAACTACCTCTTGCTCCTGTAATAACCAAGTCTCCTTCTCCAGTATTTGTCAAAGTAAACGTAGTTTCTACTTTTTCTCCTTGTTCTAAATTACCAAAATCGTGTTCTGTTTTATTCCATTCAATAACAGGCACGCCTTTACTAATTTCTGCATCTCTAGCGGCAGCCGCTTCAACATTTTCAGATTTAACTTTT
Source organism: Bacteroidetes bacterium MedPE-SWsnd-G1 (assembly GCA_001874265.1). Classification (GTDB taxonomy): domain Bacteria; phylum Bacteroidota; class Bacteroidia; order Flavobacteriales; family Flavobacteriaceae; genus Urechidicola. The sequence goes on from MPDD01000009.1 coordinate 6,969, forward strand.
GCGCTTGCACTTTCTTTCTTACATGATGTAAATGATACCATTGCTATCGCAACAAGTACTAATACAAATTTTCTCATGGTTTTTAACTTTTTAAATTAAACTTATACTGCGTAAAAATAGAAAATTATAACAATCCTCTACCAATTTTTTTTATTCTTTTCTCCTCTGTATATTCCTTCAAAATTTTGTCTAATACTCCGTTTATGAAAAAACTACTTTTTTGGGAAGAATAATCTTTAGATATTTCTATATACTCATTAATTGAAACACGTGTAGGAATTGACGGGAAATTTAAAAATTCTACCAACGCCATTTTCATCAAAATCAAATCGATATCTGCTATTCTATCCGCATCCCAATTCGGAGTTTTTGCATTGATATCTTCATCAAATTTTTCATGATTCAACACTACTTTTCTGAAAAGGTCCAGCACAAATTTTTGATCGCTTTCATCCTTATACAAATTTCCTAATTTAAAGGGTTTCGTAGCGCTTAATCCATTTAAGGTTTTTACAACCCATGTATTTACAAACGGAATGTCGTCTACCCAACTAATAGATTGGTCTTCAAAATAATCTGCCAATTTATCGTTAGGAGCAATTATGTTTTTAAAAATAAATAAGACAAAGTTTTTATCTTCTTCAAAATTAGATGCTCTTGTAGAAACGTATTTACTGTATTCATCGCTCTCTTTAATTAAATCCCAAACAATGCGAACAAACTCATCATCTTGCTTCCAATTATTCAATTTTTTATCTTCTAAAAACTGCTGAAAAGTGTAACTTTCTTTTAGCAAATTTATAACTTGATTTTCAGTAAATTTTGTGTTAGGGTTCTTCTCTTCTGAAGATGCTAAATACTTCTTTTTGGCAATTTTCAAGTGCGTATTTGCCATGTCTTGGACATGAATTAAAATACTCAAAGACAATGCATAGAGATCATACATCCTATCTATACTGGCTAGCAAAAACTTTTCCTCTTTTACTAAATTATCGCTATTCGATTGCAATATTGCATATACTGACTGCATTACCTTAATTCTAATATGTCTTCTATTTATCATGCTAAAGAACGTTAAAATGTAATTATTTTGCGCTGCAAAAATACCACAATTTGCCGGACAAAAGAAGACCTCAATAAAAATTATTTGTTAATAATTGAAATTTATCTTTTTTGATTTAACTTAACATTTCTGCCATAGTCATTCAATTAATTTAAAGTATATTCGCTCATATTTTCAATCTTGAATTCATTTTTTAGTGAAAGCGCTTAGGCAATTAAATAAATACTTCATAAAATATAAATACCGCTTTTTAGCAGGAGTTATCATCTGCATTGCTTCAAACATTTTAAAACTTCAAATTCCAGATTTTATTAAGCATTCTGTTGATGCTTTTGATGCGTATGCTAAAGGAACTATTGTAGATAAATCAGTGGTATATGAAACAAACTTAAAATACTTCTTACTGATTCTTGGAGCAACGCTACTCTCGGGAATTTTAACGTTTTTTACACGTCAAATGATTATTGTCACGTCTAGATTGGTAGAATTTGATTTGAAGAATGAAATCTATCAGCAGTATCAATTGCTGTCTCTTAATTTCTATAAAAAGAATAGAACGGGAGATTTAATGAATAGAATTAGTGAAGATGTTGGAAAGGTTCGAATGTATTTTGGCCCAGCAATTATGTATAGTCTTAATACTGTAGTTGCCATAATAGTAATTATGGTTTTAATGATTCAAACGGATCCGATATTAACAGCCTATACCTTGTTACCGTTACCAATATTATCTATTTCAATTTATTACTTGAGTAGACTCATCCATAAAAAAACAACAATTGTTCAAGAATATTTATCAAAATTAACAACTGCTGCCCAAGAATCTTTTGCTGGAGTTCGGATTATAAAGGCATATACAACCGAATTGGACGCTATAAACAAATTTGAACTTGTTGCTGAGAAAAGCAAACAAAAAAACATTGAACTCTTTAAAATACAGGCGTTATTTTTCCCTTTAATGATTTTACTAATTGGAATCGGGAACCTTGTTGTTATTTATGTTGGAGGGTTAAGATATATTGAAGGATACATAACCTTGGGAGATGTAACTAAATTTATAATGTATGTTAACATTCTTACATGGCCAATGGCGGTTATAGGTTGGGTTAGTAATATTATTCAACAAGCGGACGCATCACAAGCAAGAATCAATGAGTTTTTAGATGTGAAACCAGAAATTAAAAATACTACATCTATTCAAACTCCAATAGATGGAAATATTACTTTTAAGAATGTTACGTTTACCTATGATGACACTAATATTACTGCTCTTAAAAACATTAGTTTCGAATTAGAAAAAGGGAAGACTTTAGCTATTCTTGGAAAAACTGGTTCTGGAAAATCGACTATTATCAACATGGTTACACGTTTATACGATATTGATAAGGGTACGATTAGTATTGGAAATACTGCGATTAAAGATTTGAATTTAGACAACCTTAGACAAAGCATAGGCTATGTTCCACAAGATGCTTTTCTATTTTCAGATTCCATTGAGAACAATATAAAATTTGGTGCAAAAAATGCTGATAGTCGTGAAATTAAACAAGCAGCGAAAGATGCATATATAGATCATAATATTGTTGAATTTACCGAAGGCTACAAAACACTTGTTGGAGAACGTGGAGTAACACTTTCCGGAGGTCAAAAACAACGTGTTTCTATTGCACGTGCATTGATAAAGAACCCGGAAATTTTAATATTGGATGATTGTTTATCTGCAGTTGATACAGAAACTGAAGAAATAATTCTTAAGAACTTAGAGCGCATCACAAAAAATAAAACTACAATTATAATAAGTCACCGTATTTCTTCAATAAAGCATGCAGACAGTATTCTTGTTTTAGAGGATGGAAACATACTACAAAAAGGAACCCATGAACAATTATCATCAGTAGAAGGATTCTACAAAGAGTTGTATGAACAACAACTGTTGGAAGATGCGTCATAAGTGAAGTTTTATTTTTTTCAATTGACTATTGCAAAAGAGAATTATTTTTTTAGATTTGTCAAAACAATGATTCATTAACAATTAAATAATTTAGTGTAAAATTATGAGTGAAAATAACTTTAATGAGCAAGAGGAAATCTTCTCACAAGTTTTAAGGGCAGGAAGAAGGACATATTTTTTCGATGTAAGAGCAACAAAAGCAGATGACTACTATTTAACTATTACAGAAAGTAAAAAATTTACACATGACGATGGATCGTTTCATTATAAAAAACATAAAATTTACTTATATAAAGAAGATTTTTCAGAGTTTAATGAAATGCTAAAAGCAGCTACCGATTATATCGTAAATGAGAAAGGTGAAGAAGTTATTAGTGACAGACATCAATCAGACTACAAAAAAAATGAAGAAGCTGCGCCTAGCGAAGTTACTTCAGAAAGTTTTACCGATATTAGTTTTGAAGATATTTAAAATAAATTCAAATACCACACGTTTAACAAGCCGATACTTTTGTATCGGTTTTTTTTAAGCCTTTTTATACCTTAAAAAAATTAAGTACTTTTATAAAAACTTACAATTGTTTAGTTATGCAACGAATGAGATTATTTACAATTATCACTTTATTATTTTCAACAGTTTTAATTGCTCAAAAAACACCCCCAACTCAGAAATTAGATAGCGGAACTATCGAAAATCAATTTGATTATGTAATCAAAAATTCAAATCGATATCAAGAATATAAAGTCATTAAAAGAGCATGGATAGATCGTTTAAAAACAGTTGTAAATGATTCTTTAGATGTATTAAAAATTGACTTGTCTGAAACTAGAGCAATGGTTGCTACTAGAGACACCGAAATAAATGGATTAAAAAACACTTTAGAAGAGCGAAACAGCACAATAACACAACTGAATAAAGAAAAAGACGGAATATTACTTTTTGGAATTATTATTTCTAAACCAGTTTACAACACTATTTTATGGTCTACAATAGGAATCCTTTTAGTACTGCTTATAATTTATATCTTTAGATTTAATCGCTCTCATGTTGTTACTAAAGAAACAAAAGAGAAACTAGATGAATTGGAAAAAGAATATGAAGCGCATAGAACAAGAGCTTTGGAAAGAGAACAACAAATTAGAAGAAAACTTCAAGACGAAATAAACAAACAGAAAAAGGACAAATAAAAAAAAGTGCTATGATTGATACATCAATTGAGCAACTAAAAAATTGTTTGGCTACAGTGGAGTCCTTTTTCATAAATGCTTCAACAGATGCTGTACAGTTTAAAAAATCAGATTCTAGCTGGTCTAAAAAGGAGATTCTCGGACATCTAATTGATTCCGGAATTAATAATTTACAGCGATTTACAGAAATTCAATTTGAATCTAAGCCATATTCAATTAGAAAATATGACCAAAATGAATTGGTTTTAGCCAACGATTATCAAAATGCGGAATTACTAGAATTAATTGGTTTTTGGTTAAGTATTAATAGGCGAATCATTAAAATAATGACGGCTCAAACTGAAAAAACATTGCAATTTGAGGTCAAAATTAATGGTGAATACAACAATCTCTCTTTTTTAATGAATGATTATGTGGTCCATATGAAACATCATATTAATCAAATTATTAATTAAAAAATTTACCGTTTATACTTTTAATGAAGATCAAGATAATTAGTGTCTCGTTTTTATGTAAAGTCACATAAATATTAAAAATGAATCTGATTAGAACATTTCAAGCAAGTTTTTTAATTTAAATGAGTAGTCCAATTCTCTGCCATCTCTTTCAATAGTTAAACGTACCCATTTTTCTTCAGACCCATAAAATTTTTGAACAATATCTTTTAATTGATAGTTATAGGCGTATTTGCCATTGACCTTAACCAAAATATCACCAACCATAAGACCACATTTATCTGAAGGTGAATCTTTACGAACATAGGCTATTTTATATAATGGTTTTAGATTAAAACTATACATATAATTTAACGTTATTGTACTACTATTTGATACCGATGATTCGTTTTCGAGGCTAAATCTTGTTGAATTCAATTCTTTCACCAAGGTCGTCCCGGCATGAATCAATTCGATCCCACTCATATTATAGGAAAACGGTTCAGAGAAGTTTCTGTTCTTTTTTAAAGTTACTTTCTTATTTGGATAATCTAGTATCACCTTAAATCGTTTTAGAATATTTCCTCCAAGACTTCCATTTCTAGTCGATAAGCCCTTAGCATAAGCTGAAGAGACAGAATCTAAATATGCCACATTTGGTTTTGGAATTAGAAAACTTTTTAATCTAAATGCATTCAATTTACTTCGCATTCCGAAAATTCCACCACTAATTCCTTCTCCAATAAAATCTTCAAATGAATTTTCTGGAATCGAAACGTTCTTCTCATCATCCTCAAACAACCACAAAGAATCAGTACCTCCAGAATCAATAAGCAATTGAACAGGTACTATTGAATTGTCTAAGTTTTCAATTTCCGCGTTAATAAATGGCTTTTTTTTATAAAAATGCAAATCAAATGTTTCGCAACTTTTACACCTTTTATACGAATAGTCTGCAGGGTTTGTAAACGTTATCTTTCTGCTTAAGTAATTAATAGAAACCACAAAATCCTTAAGAATATCATATCCTATAATTCCATTAACAGAAACCCCAAGTTTACCTGATAAATCTAACTTTTCATTATATATTATAAAAAGATCTTGATGCTTACCAATAATATCTCCAAATAATAACGTATTTCCTTTAGACCTAATGGCATCAACAGGCTCCCCTTCTCCTAACCCTCTTAATTTAACAACTTCAATATTTCTAAATTGCAAAGAGTCCGAAGAAGTCATATTAAAAATAACGGGAGACCCTACACCTGTATCCAAAATGAATGTCAATTCTGTACCGTTCACCGTTAAAGGAAAAACAATTAAATTATTTATCAATTCAAACTCAACAGTTTGAGAAGTTCGTCCCTGACTAAACGTATATTCCTGAGCCCTACTTAAATATGTAGTGCATAATAATAAAGAAATAAAACATAGCAAGTTTCTCATTAAAACAAGAATAAGTTAATTGATTAAAGTTAATTAATAAGGTTACTTAGACAAATTAATTAAGAAATATTTAACCTTTCAAAAATCCATAAAAAGGCATTCCATTTTCGATTAAATTTTGCAATTTTGCTAAAAATTTTCACACTATGCCTAGAATATCATCAAAAGGTATTGCAATGCCATCATCACCAATTAGAAAATTGGTCCCATATGCAGAAAACGCTAAAAAGAACAACATAAAGGTGTACCATTTAAACATTGGACAACCAGATATTAAAACACCAGAAGTCGCCTTAAATGCAATTAAAAATAATGCTGTTGAAGTATTAGCATATAGCAGGTCAGAAGGATCAGACGAATATAGAGCCAAACTCGCCGCTTACTATAACAACAATAATATAAATGTTTCAAAGGAGGATATTATTGTTTCTACTGGTGGTTCTGAAGCATTGCTATTTGCTATGGGTACTATTGCAGATTATGGTGATGAAATTATTATCCCTGAACCTTTTTATGCAAATTACAATGGATTTTCTACAGCAAGTGGTGTAAAGGTAGTTCCTGTGAACTCTAGCATCGAAAACGGTTTTGCACTACCAGATATTGCCGATTTTGAAAAATTAATTACACCAAAAACTAAAGCAATTTTAATCTGTAATCCTGGCAACCCAACCGGTTATTTGTATTCGAAACAGGAGATTGAAAAATTAGCTGAAATAGTTAAAAAACACGATTTGTTTATAATTGCAGATGAAGTCTATCGTGAATTTGTTTATGATGATGGAATTGAACATCACTCTGTTCTTAATAATTTTGGATTGGATGATCACGCAATCATAATTGATTCTGTTTCAAAAAGATATAGTATGTGTGGTGCTCGTGTTGGATGTATGGTTTCTAAAAACAAAGAAATCATAGCTACCGCTATGAAATTTGCACAAGCAAGATTAAGCCCACCTACTTATGCGCAAATTGCGAGTGAAGCCGCTTTAGACACACCTCAATCATATTTTGATAATGTAATTACTGAATATAAAGACCGTAGAGACACCTTAATTTCTGAATTAAGTAAAATTGACGGAGTTTTGGTTTCTAAACCAAAAGGTGCTTTTTATTGTGTAGTACAATTGCCAATTGAAGACGCCGATGATTTTGCACAATGGATGTTAGAAAAATTTAACGATCAAGGGGAAACGATTATGGTGGCGCCTGCAAGCGGGTTCTATTCAACTCCTGGCCAAGGAAAGAACCAAATTCGTATTGCATATGTTTTAAAGAAAGAAGATTTGATTCGTTCGGTTGAAATTCTTAAAATTGCATTGGACAAATACCGCAACCAATAATTGAATATTCAAAACAACATATCTCTTAAACCATATAATACATTTGGAATTGATGTAAAAGCTTCAAAATTTGTTAATGTTACATCTATTGAGCAATTACTCGAAATTTTAGAAAAGGATCCTAATCCATTTATTTTAAGCGGTGGGAGTAATGTTTTATTAACTTCTGATATTGATCAATTGGTCCTTTATTTAAATCTTAAAGGGCTTAATATATTTGAAGAATCCGATACTCATGTCTTCGTAAAAGCACAGGCTGGTGAGAATTGGCATGAGTTTGTGCTATGGTGCATTGCAAATGATTTTGGTGGATTAGAAAACCTTTCTTTAATTCCTGGTAACGTGGGCACAAGTCCAATGCAAAATATTGGGGCGTACGGAGTTGAAATTAAAGATACTTTTCACAAATTAAAAGCCATCGAAATTGCAACAGGCAAAAGGCGTGTTTTTACGAATGAGGAATGCAATTTTGGTTATCGAAATTCTGTTTTTAAAAACGAATTAAAAGGTGAATTCATTATTACTTCCGTAATATTTAAACTCACCAAAAAGAACCATCGACTAAACTATTCTTACGGGGCTATTCAGTCTGAATTAGAAAAAAACGGCATTAATACACCTACAATTAAGGATATTTCTGAAGCGGTAATTAACATTAGAAACTCAAAATTACCGAATCCTAAAGAAATTGGTAATAGTGGTAGTTTTTTTAAAAACCCTGTTATTTCATCGGTTCAATTCGAAAAACTAAAAAATCAATTTCCTACAATACCATCCTATGTAGTTTCTGATTCAGAAATTAAAGTTCCAGCAGGTTGGCTAATTGAACAAAGTGGATTCAAAGGCAAAAGATTTGGCGACGCAGGGGTGCATGACAAACAAGCCTTGGTGTTGGTGAATCATGGAAATGCAACAGGAATTGAAATAAAACAACTTTCAGAAAAAATTAGAGAAACGGTTGCAGCCCAATTCGATATTACACTCGAAATTGAGGTGAATGTTATTTAGCCCAATCCTCAAGTTTTTCAAGAAACAATAGTTCTGCATAAAACTGCCAATCAAAATTTATGGACTGATTGGCTAAATGCACGTGATCATCTTGATCTAAAATATAATTTTCTGGTTTATTCAATACCCTTGTTTTACCATAAACCGCTTCAAATTCAGTTCTTAGTGCAGTAAACTCCTTAAATAATAATTTCAATCCTTCTAAAGCCTTTCCCTCTTCTTCTTTATTTTGAGCTTTGTCGTAATCTCTAAGCTTTAAAACAGTATTTGACGAAAATTGAACCAATTTATTCACTTGCTCATAAATTTCTACTGTATAGCCATTTCGTGTTGTCTTAGATTTTATATTATCTAATGTCGATTCTATTTTAGAACAAGTTTTCAACGTGTTTTCTGCATTTTCAATTCTTACCTTATTCTTATCACTCCAGGCCCCTTTTTTCTCAGTTGGCAAATCAATTACAAATTTTTCAATGGCATTTTCATTTCCTTTAAGATAATTCCGCTTATTTCCGTTAAGCAGAATATTTTTCCATGTTCCAACTGGCTTTTCTAAATCATCTATAAACGAAAATTCATCACTGCTAGTTTCAAATGAAAACTGGCGGTGTCTAAATGCTGATTTCAACTCACTTTTTGAACGTTTATTTCCAGACCAAGTATATTCGGCAAAAGCATTAATTCCTCGCTTGTACAATTCAAAGTGAGGAGAATCGTCATCCCATAATGTCAGTAATAATCCATCTAATCCATTTTCAATAGAGGATAATGCAAATGTCTTAATCTCTCTTATATTACTCTCGCGCTGTGGCATTAACACCCATCTTGTTTGGCCCGCTGTGGCTCCCATAACTTGTAAATCGTGTGCTCTAAACCACTCCATAGCCTTAGTGTTTCCTAACGCTTCAGGTGTATGATAATTCCAACGCATATAAATACAATTCTTCGGAAATTTATCTAAAAATTCTACCAACTTATGTTCATTCTTTTCCCAGACTTTATCTACTTCTTCTTGGGTCATATTTTTATTAAACATCGGGTCATAAACACCAGCCTGCTTCAATGGCATATCGTCCCAAAAAATTGGAACCCTATTGTTTTCCTCTGCAAATTTACACACCTTTCGCAACCATTCTAATTGCAAGTCTAAGGCAGACCTACCACTATTTTTACCAGTCGTATGCACCTCATCACCTCCAATATGCAAGTATTTTCCACTAGGAGTTGCCTTTATGGCCTCTCTGTATAAATCAAACTGTAATTCATACGTTTTAGGGTCTAAAGGATTAAAAGCCCAATCGCTTTTTGGGTTGTCTCTCAAATCGGCGTACTCGTCATGTTTCAAAATAAACGACGCGTGTCCCAAACCTTGAATTAGTGGGCTTATTTCGATATTTCGATCATTTGCGTAGTTTGATAATTCTGCCCATTCTTCAATTGTAAAACCATCATCAGAACCTATTAATGGGTGTTTCTCATATTTTAATTTATCCTCCATTTCTACAATAATGGCATTTACCTTTAGCCCTGCCAAATAATCCATTAAATCATAGTAATATTCTTTCTTTTCTAGGTGATGCTTTATATCCAATTGAATGGAACGATACTTTAATTCTGGAAAATCTGTAATTGTGCAATTCGGTAAAAAAGCATCTTGATCTTTGGCATCTTCTAACAATTGTTCTAAGGATTTTACTCCATAAAACAGTCCCGCTTCATCCTTTCCAACAATCACAATTTTAGAATTATTTATGGATAAAGTATAGCCCTCTAAATCTACTTGAATAGTTGAATCTATACGGTAAACTAAATCAGCATCAGCCTCATTATTTACAGAAACTAGTTCATTTAAAAATTTACCATGTACTGGTAACTTAACTAAATTATCACCATATAACTTTTTAACTCCATCAAATTTTATGCTGCTATGCCCCGTAATTTCGAATTGTTGAGGAGAAGGTAAAATTTCAAATTTTGGAGTGCTTTGACAAATTCCCGCTAAACTATTTAAACAAAAAACAACAACAATTAATACTTTTAGGGTCCGTAATTTTATCATGCAAACTATACTTTAAATATGTTTTTTAAATGTATGGATATTCCTTAAAATCCACCAAATTATTAGACAAATGTCATAAAACATCCTATGAAGTCAATCATGTCAGTTGCTCACAACAAAACCCTTTCGTTTCTGTCATTTTTATAATTCTCTTTTTATCAATTCCATCTACGCTTTCAATTCGCAATACATTATCTACATCTTCCAAATCAATTCCCCAATCCAATATTTCAATATTCGTGTTGAATAGATTCTTAACTTTTTTAATTTTCTTTTTTGATTTTATATCAGTCTTAAAAATCAGCAATTCCATTTTTTTAATTATTTATCTGGTTGTATCTCCAATTCATCTTCTCCCCTTTCTTTTTTAACAAAAGAATTAAAAGCCTCATTTCCTTCTTCTTCCCAAAATTTGTCATACAGCTTCCATTTAGAGAAATCTCTTTTTGGCTTGTCATCATTACAATAATCTTTAGTCTTCTTCTTTTTCTTGCTGCCTCTTTCGGAACCTAATCCGCCAAAAAAGAATTTTGCTAATATTAATAAGCCTATTGCTTGCCAATATGTAATTGTTGTTAAGTCAAAAATTTCTGGCATTAACCAATTCCATAATCGCATAGTTACATATCCAAATAATGCAATAAACCCAACAATTGCAACTGCTATAAATAATCCTGTAAAAAACACTTCAAATGGTTTTTTACTTCTTAGTTTGTGTTTAATATAATGTTCCATAATCTTAATTAAATTTTATTTTTTTCTAATTCTTTATATAAAATAGAGAGCGCTCTATGTCTTCTAGACATTAAGGTTCCTTGTGGAATCCCTGTTTCATTTGCTAAATCTTTATAACTATAGCCTTCAAAATCGATGGCCAGAATTATTGCCGTGTAATGCGGTTTTAACTTGTAAATCGTTCGCATTAATTCGTGTTTCATTTTTTCAGAATATGCATTCGACGCTTCACCATAAAACACTTCCAATAAACTATCTATTCGTTCTTTATTTGAGTCTTCAATACTGGTGTGTTTTTTATTAATCCTCATTGTATCAATTACCTTATTTCGTAGGGCGTTGTACACGAATCCAGTGACGTTATTTATAGGCGAAAGGTTGTGGGCCCTAGAAAATAATTTCAAGGCCACATCTTGAATAATATCTTCCGCCTCTCTGTCTACACTATCAGAAATACGAGAATTTACATACCGCTTTAGTATGGTGTATTCACTACTAAAAAAAGATTTTAATTTTTTGTAATTATCGTTCTCTGACATTTTTTAAAAGCATTTCTATGCGCTCTTCACTTATAAAGACGAAGCTTTTTAATTCTATTGCATTTTAATTTTAGAAAAATGAAAATTAACCAATATATCGCATTAATGTTTTAGCTTTTTAGGAATTAATTATGAGTAGATTTCTTATCTTTGCAACCTAAACGTTTTGTATGAAGTTAGTATTTGTAACTATTGGATTATTAGCCCTTGCTGTACTTGGAATTGCAATTAAAATTTGGGCCAAAAAAGACGGTGAATTTGCCGGAACTTGTGCTAGTCAAAATCCCATGCTTAATAAAGACGGTGAAGCGTGTGGCTTCTGCGGTAAACTTCCTGAAAACTGTGAAAACAAGTAATTAATGCAAGTAGTTTTTGTAATTTTTATTGCAATTACCTGCATACAGTTATTTTATTTTCTATTTATATTTTCTAGATTTTCATTTTTAAAACCGAATTTCGTTAAAGGTTCAGATACGCCTGTATCCGTTTTAGTCTGTGCCAGAAATGAAGCCAAAAATCTTCCCGAATTACTTCCACAACTATTAAAGCAAAAACACGCGAATTTTGAATTGGTCTTAATCAATGATGGTTCTTATGATAGCACCCTTGATATTTTTGAAGACTTTCAAGAAAAAAACAAACATACACAAGCTATCAAAATAGTAAATGTTGTTGAGAATGAGCAGTTTTGGGGAAATAAGAAATTTGCACTTTCATTAGGCATTAAAGCAGCAACACATGAGCAGTTGCTTTTTACCGATGCTGATTGCGTTCCAAATTCTGAGCATTGGATTTCTGAAATGTCACATCATTTTTCAGATTCCAAACAAATTGTATTGGGCTATGGAGCCTACGAAAAGGTTAAAAACAGCCCACTAAACAAACTCATTAGATTCGAAACACTGTATACGGCCTTACAGTATTTTTCCTATGCTAAAATTGGATTACCGTACATGGGGGTTGGGCGTAATTTGGCTTATAAAAAAAGTTTGTTTTTCAAGGCAGGAGGTTTTGCAAAACATATGCACTTAAAATCTGGAGATGATGATTTATTTGTCAATATAAATGGAACAACAAAGAACACTGCATTGGCATTTTCTTCGAATAGTTTCACCAATTCAAAGCCAAATACAACTTTTAAAAATTGGATTCATCAAAAAAGAAGACATGTTTCTACAGCCAGTTTCTATAAAAGAACTCATCAATTTTTATTAGGGCTATCCTATAGTTCTCAATTATTATTTTGGTCATTTGCAATCTTTTTATTGGCTCTGCAGTTCCAATGGGAAATTGTACTTGGAATCATTGGATTTAGAATGTTAGTACAATTATTTGTATTCGGTAAAACCGCCAAAAAATTAAATGAAAAAGACCTTATTCCATGGATTCCTTTTTTCGAACTATTTTTAATTGTGATACAATTGTTTATATTTATAAAAAATAAAGTATCAAAACCCACACATTGGTAGTCTTTTATGACCAATAAAGAAGAAATTCAAGAAATAATAAACAATGCACGTCTTGGACAAGAAAGTGCATTTAAAAAATTGTTAAACACCTATTGGAGTGATGTATATCGGTTTCAATTTTCTAAGACCAATAATGAAAACGAAGCAGAAGATATTACCATAAAAACATTTGCCAAGGCTTTTGATAAAATAGACTTATACAGCGATAATTACAATTTCAAAACATGGATCATCTCCATTTCAAAAAATATTTTTATCGACTCTATAAGGGGTACAAAAAACGAAACCCTTTCTATTAATAAAGAAAATTCTGAGGCGTATCATATTTCTGATGATGCTCCATCTCCAGAAGATAAAATTATCATTGACCAAAATTTAGCGGAGTTGCTGGGCCATATTAAAAAGTTAAAACCCAAGCAACAAGAAATTATAAATCTGCGTTTCTTTCAAGAGCTCAGTTATAAAGAAATTGCCATTAAAATGAACGAACCCATGAGTTCAGTTAAAGTAAATTTATTACGAGCAAAAAAATTACTCTCAGATATCATTCATAAAGCAAAATGATTCAAAAAATAAAGTCCTTAGGTCCGGGTTTAATCTTTGCTGGCGCTTCTATTGGAGTTTCTCATTTGGTTATGTCTACTAAGTCTGGTGCTATTTATGGGTATGGACTAATTTGGGCGCTATTAATAGTACACGTATTCAAATATCCTTTTTTCCAATATGGCCCTAGGTATGCCACTGCAACCGGAGAAAGCTTAATAGACGGCTATAAAAAATTAGGTAACTGGGTACTTATCACCTATTTCATAATTGCTTTTATTTCTATGTTTACCATTCAGGCTGCTGTTACAATTGTTACTGCAGGCTTGGCCATTAATCTTTTCGGTATTACTGATAACCCTGTAAACTGGAGTATTATTATTACAGTTATTTGTGTTTTAATTTTAATACTCGGACGCTATAAATTGTTAGACAACATGATGAAGGTTATTATTGTAGTGTTAACTATAACTACAATCACTTCAGTTGTTTTTGCAGGATTTAAAACCGGAACACCAATTGAATTCACTCAAATACTACCCAAAGGCACCATTGAAATAGGGTTTCTTATTGCATTTTTAGGTTGGATGCCTTCACCTCTAGATCTATCCGTAATTCATTCACTATGGGCAATAGAAAAGAAAAATGAAACTAAAACTTTTAACACCAAGAAAAGTATCTTAGATTTTAATATTGGCTATGTCGCCACAATATTCTTAGGAGTATGTTTTGTTTCGTTAGGCTATTTTGTTATGTTCGGAACTGGAAAAACCTTTAGTGCTAGTGCCGGAGGATTTGCACAACAACTGATCGACTTATACACACAGAGCATAGGTAATTGGGCCTATTACATTATTGCAATTGCAGCATTTATCACCATGTTTAGTACCACCTTAACAACATTAGATGCATCACCAAGAGCACTAGCCAAGGTTTTTGAGTTGTCTTTTCCTACTAAATTTAAAAAAGGGTATTGGTTCTGGATCGTACTTCTTGCTGCCGGCACCATTCTAATTTTACAATACTTTATGGAAAATATGAGTCAGTTGGTTTTTGTAGCTACTGTCTTATCCTTTTTAACAGCACCCTTCTTTGCTATTACAAACTTTATTCTAATTTCAAGCAAACACACTCCTAAAGAATGGCGTCCTTCCTTAGCGATGAAAATACTGAGTTATTTAGGCATTTTTTTCTTAATTGGATTTAGTGTTTGGTATTTAATGAATTTGTAAATTTGCAATCTAAATTTTAATTGATGGCTGAGACTTCAACAGTTGAAAAAGTAAAGAAACCTAAATGGTTACGTGTTAAATTACCAACGGGTAAAAAATACACGGAATTAAGAGGACTTGTAAACAAATACGACTTACATACCATTTGTACTAGTGGTAGTTGTCCTAATATGGGCGAATGTTGGGGAGAAGGTACTGCTACCTTTATGATTCTTGGAAATATTTGTACACGTTCTTGTGGGTTCTGTGGTGTAAAAACCGGAAGACCAGAAACAGTTGAATGGGCAGAGCCAGAAAAGGTTGCACGTTCTATAAAATTGATGAGCATTAAACATGCTGTCATCACATCTGTAGATAGAGACGATTTAAAAGATGGTGGTTCTATTATATGGGCAGAAACGGTAAAGGCGATCCGCCGTGCAAATCCAAAGACAACTTTAGAAACGTTAATTCCAGATTTTCAAGAAGACCATAAAGCCTTAGATCGTATTATAGAAGTTGCTCCAGAAGTAGTTTCTCATAATATTGAAACCGTAAGGAGATTGACACGTGAAGTTAGAATCCAAGCAAAATATGATAGAAGTTTAGCAGTTCTTAAATACTTAAAAGACCAAGGAATTAAAAGAACGAAGTCAGGAATAATGCTAGGCCTTGGTGAAACTGAAGAGGAAGTAATACAGTCTATGCAAGATTTGGCAGATGCTAATGTTGACATTGTTACCATTGGACAATACCTACAACCAAGTAAAAAACATTTACCAGTTAAAGAATTTATTACTCCGGAACAATTCAAAAAATACGAAGAGATTGGTAAGAAAATGGGCTTTAGACACGTAGAAAGTGGCGCTTTGGTTCGTTCTTCTTATAAAGCACATAAACATATGGAATAGGTAATTAAACCTTTTACAAATTTAAGTGTCTAATTAATAAATGGATTTTTCATAGGACCATTTTACATATAGTTAAGTTATTAGTTTACATGCCCTCCATCTGGAGGGCATTTTTCATTTAAAAAGATTCGTTATATTTACTTTTCTAATTTGTATGCTATGTCTAAAGAATCCAATTTACTTGCAGGATTAATTATAGGAGTTGCCGCAGGTGCCGTTGCCGGTTTAATGCTCGCTCCATCATCAGGAAAAGAAACCAGAGAAGCTCTTAAAAATAAAACCAAGGGATTGAAAGCAGATTTAGATACTAAACTTAATGCTCTGGATGAAAATGTTGTTGACGATTTGAAAGAAAAATTTAGCGATGTAAAAGAAGAAGCATCGGCTGAATATAAAAAAGTGGCTGCAAAAGTTCGGAAATTGGAACAAGAGATTGAAGACAAAATAAAGGCTCTTCGCCAACAAGCGGATAAACTTAATACCGAAAACTCTTAAATTTTGCTATGATAGATCTTTTAAAAGAGTATTTAGAAAAACGTGTTCAGCTTGTAAAATATGAGTTGATCGGAATTTTTGCCAACGTTGCTTCTGGTTTGGTAACGTCTTTACTCCTGCTTGTTTTGGCCCTATTTATATTATGCATGTTCAGTTTTGCCTTGGCTTTTTGGCTTGGACAACTCCTAGATGATACAGCCCTTGGCTTTGCATGTGTAGGCGGATTTTATACTTTACTATTCATTATTTACATGTTTGTTAGCAAAGACAAAGTAGAACTTAAAATAAAGGACCAGATAGTAAAGTCTGCTTTATCTGCTGAAGGAAAAGAAAACAACTCAATTGAATCAGAATCTTAAATTATGAGTATTAAAACGTATCAAGATTTAATTGCGGCTAAAAAGGAGTTAAAACAAGAAATTACAACTGTAGAGACTGCCATTAAAGACAATAAACTTCTTAAGTTTTCGAGCACAATTATTGATGGTAAATCATTGAAAGAACCCATCATGGAAACTTTAGGCGGACTCGATTTAAAAAATGTCCTAGCCAGCCCCCTAGGTAGTTTGGCAAGTACTTTCTTTCTTTCGAATAAGTATGTTCGAAAATATTTTGTTGCCTTCACAATTTTGAAAGAAACTATTCCTTATGCTTATGGAAAAATTAAGGAAATGTTAGAGCAGCAAGAAAATCTTAAAAAAGATGTTAATCAAACTTAATAGCCTTTACTGGACTTATTTTGGTTATGATATAAGACGGAATTAGCAACATTAACAAACAAAGTAAAAGCGTTCCTATATTTAACAATGCAATATATCCCACACTAATAAAAACGGGAGCTTCACGCACATAATAAGTGTCTGGGTCTAAGGTTATCACTCCAAAATACTGTTGAATCAACAACAAACTAATTCCTATTAAATTCCCCCAAAATAAACCTCTTAAAATAATATAGGATGCATTGTACAAGAATAGTTTTCGTACGCTCCAATTAGTACTTCCCAATGATTTTAAGATTCCAATCATTTGTGTTCGTTCTAGAATTAGCACAAGCAAAGCTGTAATCATATTAATTCCAGCTACTAAAATCATTATGATAATGATTAATGCAATATTATTATCAAACAACTTAATCCATTCAAATATACCCGGGTATTTACTTAAAATAGTTGTTGTATTAAGTTCAGAAGGCGTTTCTGCGTATATCTGATCTCCTTTAAAACGAATCATGTTAAAGTCATTCACAAATATTTCAAAGCCTCCAACCTCATTGGTTTTCCATTTATTTAAACGCTGTATTTGTTTTAGATCTGCAAAAACAACACTTTCGTCAAACTCTTGCATCCCTGAATTGTAAATACCAACCACTTTAAACTTTCGAACACTCGGTGGTTTTGAAATATCCTCTTTTAAAAAGAAGGTATTGAACTCGTCCCCAACTTTAAATTGCAATCGATTGCTAATATGCTCAGACAACAGCACATCCTCACTAAATTCGTCACTAAACACTGGCAATGCGCCTGCTATCAAATACTCTTGCAAAAATTGCCAATCGTACTCTTGCCCAACTCCTTTTACAACAACACCTTCAAAATCAGTTTCCGTTTTAATAATTGCAGGTTTTGTAGCATAGGCTTGTATATGCCTAATTCCATCTACCAAATTAAAATCTGGGTAAAAAGATTGCTCCGCAGACACCGGTACTAAGGTTATTTCAGAATTGTTATTGTCGAAATTGGTAATTTGAACATGCCCATTAAACCCGGCAACCTTATCTCTAATTTTATCTTGCAAACCAATACCCGTTGCAATGGCAATCATCATGATTATAATTCCCAATGAAATTGCCACTATGGCAATTTTTATAATTGGTGATGAAATACTACTTTTATGCTTAGCAGATTTCGTTAGCCTTTTTGCAATAAATAATTCGTAATTCAAATTAAAACATGGTACAAGTTCGATTCAAAAATACACAATTCTTTTCGGTTATATTCATCCTATTTTCGATGATTTCTTGTGCGCAAAGCAATGCAATAAACGAAAAGGAAATAATTGTATCTGCAAACAGAACAAGTGCGTATTTACCGTTATTGCAGAACAAAAAAGTTGCTATAGTTTCTAATCAAACAAGTGTTATTTTTAAAGAAAACGGCAATACCCACATAATTGACTCCCTATTGAGTCTGAACATTAATGTTGTAAAAGCCTTTGCACCTGAACATGGTTTTAGAGGTAAGGCAGATGCTGGTGAACATGTAGAAGACGGGTTCGATACCAAAACAGGGCTTCCAATAATTTCATTACACGGTAAAAATAGAAAGCCGCAACCTGAGACCTTGGAGGGGGTTGACATTGTTTTGTTCGATATTCAAGATGTAGGAGTTCGTTTTTACACCTATATTTCTACCATGAGTAATGTAATGGAGGCTTGTGCTGAACAAGGAATTCCGGTTGTTGTATTGGACAGGCCTAACCCTAACGGACACTATATCGATGGTCCAACGTTGAAACCTGAACACAAAAGTTTTCTAGGTATGCACCCAATACCTTTAGTGTATGGAATGACCATTGGTGAATATGCGCATATGGTAAACGGTGAAGACTGGCTTAAAAACAATATTAAATGCGATTTAACTGTAATTGAATTAAAAAATTACACACATCATTCCGAATATCATTTACCAATAAGACCTTCTCCGAACTTACCAAATGATCAATCTATTAACCTCTACCCTAGTTTAGGTTTTTTTGAAGGCACTCCTATTAACGCAGGTCGCGGAACTGAATTTCAGTTTCAACGCTATGGTTCACCTGAATTTCCTTCTTCAGATTTCACCTATACTCCAGCACCTAATTTTGGATCTAAATACCCAAAACATCAAGGCAAGAAATGTAACGGAGTTGATCTAAGTACAACGCCAAGACAATCAAAAGTAAACATGACGTGGTTGGTAGATGCCTATCAAAAATCACCAGATAAGGAGGCTTTTTTTGGTAAAACGTTTACAATTCATGCGGGCTCTCCAAAATTAGAAGAACAGTTGAAAAATGGTTTATCTGACATAGAGATTGAGAGTTCTTGGAAAGTTGAGATTGAACAATTCAAACAAATTAGATCGAAGTATTTAATTTATAATTAAGACAAACTTAATTAAATGGATAAAAATAGATTAACAATTGAAACTCCAAAGGGTAAGTTTACCAAATCAAATCCTATTGATGGGTTTCAAATTATTTCTATTAATGAATTCAAAGCAATAAAAAGCATCTCTTCAAACGTAAGAAACACATCTCATAAATTATACTTTGATTTAATCATTTTTATCACTCATGGCAAAGGCGAGCATAGCATCGATTTTCAGTTGTACAATTATGAACCTGGAACCGTATTTATAATAAAAAACGGTCAATATCATGCCTGGAAAGAAAATAAAGAAATAGATGGCTATCTAATTTTCTTTAACGCCGACTTTTACCCCAAATTAGGATCAGGATTAAAAAATCAAATAATTAAATTAAATAATAAGTCTTTTTTACATCCAAATTTTCTGATTGAAAATAACTTCGAAACCTGTATAGATTTGATAAAAATCATTCAATCGCAATATGGATTAAAAATTGAACAAAATCAGATTCTCAAAAATCTAATTCATTCTTTTTTGACAATTCTTGAATTGGAATATTTAAAAAATCATCCCTTTTTAAACTCGAATAATAACAACAATATTTTTAACCAATTTTATACCATACTTTCTAACGGCACACCATTACCAAATAGGAATGCTATTTATTTTATTGCCAAACTAAATACTACGTATAAAAAACTGAACAGGTTGTGTAAGTCGGTTACAAGTATGAACCTAAAGTCTTTTATTAATTTAATAATCATCACGAGGGCAAAAAAAGAACTTACTCGTAACAAAAAAAGTGTTTCTCAAATTGGTTATGAGTTAAGTTTTGAAGAGGTAGGGAATTTTTCAAAATTTTTCAAAAAACAAACAGGATTTACACCAAAACAATATCAAAAAAACCAACTTTAACCGTAGATTAAATTTACACTAATAAGGATGGTATTTACCTTTTTCAAGATAACTTAATGGCTAATTTTGTTTAAATCAAATTATAACAGCTATGAAAAACACAATTTTAATACTACTGATTATGGTGGTTGCATTTAGTTGCAAAACAAACACCAAAAATAAAACAACGGAAGATACTACAACTCCTGAAATTCATCAAGGATATAGCGAAACTGCCGACCAGTATGAAGTAGACGGAAAGATTATTAGTAATGTAGATATTACGGCAAAATTATGGAACCCACGTGGAAAATCTAAAGAAGAGGTTGACAAACGAGCGGAATATGTAGCACAATTTTTTGATAAAGGACGTACAGATCAGGACCGAGAGACGGATAAAGAAATCCGAACACGGTATCCAAGTGCTATTGTAATTAACTCTTTGATGCCATCGGGTATTGGTATTCAAGGTGTTAAGGAAGATAAGTTCGCTGAAGCAGTTAATAAAAATCGAGATGCTGGCATATCACTAATGTCTACTTCTGTCTGGGCATTTGAAGGAGTGAATGATGAGTCATTCCAAATTACGATCGATAAAACGGATGCCGCATCTAAAACATTAGATTTAGTAAAAATATCTTCAACAAACGAGATCCGTCAAGCCAAGAAAAATGGTAAAATGGCTATTATGTATAATTCTCAAGGAGCTGATTATGTTATAGAAGACTTGGATAAAGTCGATTGGTCAAAAGACAATGGCATCATGGTAATGAATTTCACCTACAACAATGACAATGCATTAGCAGGAGGTGGTCAAAGTGAAAAAAACTTAGGCGTATCGGACCTAGGAGCTGACTTTATCAAACGTGCCAATGCACAAGGAATAGTTATAGACTGCTCGCATTCATCTGACCAAACAGCCATAGATATGTCCAAGTTATCTACAAAACCCGTAATCGCATCGCATTCCAATGCTAAAGGATTGTATGGCCATGGTCGTAACCTATCAGATGAGGCAATTAAAGCGATCGCATCGACTGATGGTGTAATTTGCAGTGTTGGTGTTGGATTGTTCTTAAATAGTGATGGGACAGCCACCATGGAAGATATTGCAGAACATGTGCAATACGTAGGTGAATTGGTAGGTCGGAGACATACGGGGTTCGCTTCGGATTATTCACATATGTATGCTGATTTTTTAAAAGCATTTATTCCTGTAGTTGACAAATATCCTCCAGAAAAAGGTTTTGGAGCACCTACACAAAATGCAGGTGGTGGCGATATTTGGGGTGTAGCGCGTGTTCTAGAAGAAAAATACAAATGGAACGAAGAAGACATAAAAGGCTTTTTAGGAGAGAATCTGATGAGAGTTTATAAAGCGAATTGGAAATAAAATTTACTAAATAGATTTATTGAATCGAATATCATAGATAGAAATTAAATTGAAAACTATAAGCCGATTTATTTTGAACCTTAAAAAAATTTAAAAGTGCAAAATTTAAAAAAAGTAAATAATTTAATTCTACTATCTTTATTTATTAGCACAACATATACAATTGCTCAAAACGACTCTATTCAGAAGCATCGTAAAGACAAAGCGGGCTACACTATAGATTTGGAAAATGGTATCACCTCTTTAATTTCGTTTGCAGTTTGGGAAGACGACCTTGAATCTGCTACATTTTTACGTTTCTCAAAACTCGACAGCATTACAAAACCATGGTTCGGTTTTAAAAGAAAATTAAATGAAAAAACTGGTTTACAAATTTCGACGAGTTACTCATCAACCAACATGTATGGGCAAAATGGGCCTGATAAATTAAGTGAATTTTCAGGAAGCAACATCTTCAAAATTTATACAAGATGGAAGCTCATAAATAGAGATGAAAAAAATTCAGGAACATTAGTTGTCAATACAGACTATCGCCATAGTTATACTCCTATAACTCCAAATAATTTAGGATTTGAATTGGGTTACAATGGCATGCCTGCACTACTCTTCTCCGATGCTAAAATAATGCTCTTAGAACTCACTTGGCAGCAATTACTTAACAAAGGACGTACTGGTTTTATTATTGGTCGGTATGACCCAAATGACTATTTAGATGTTTTGGGATATGTAAACCCGTTTACTACTTTTCAAAATTTGTCAATTTTAGTAAATGCATCTATTGGTTTTGCAGATTCTAGTACAGGAATTGGTTTTGGTCATTGGATTAATGATCAATTCGCTATTTCCGCAACTGTTAATGATGCCAACGGTATAGGGACAGAAGTTCAGTTTTTTGAAGATTTCAATGAACTTTACACCTCAGTAGAAGTTTCTTGGTCACCTTCACGATCAGATCGATTCTTAAAGAACTTTCATATAACTTATTGGCATGTTGATGAACGAGACAAACTAGATATAGAAGAAAGTCAAGGGATCGCTCTTGGATTTAATTGGACTTATAATGAAGTATTTATGCCTTTTGTTAAAGTGGGATGGTCCAACGGTGATGCTTCTATTTATACCCAATCATATACTGCAGGGTTCATTTTACGCCCAAACCTCAATAAGGATTTAATTGGTTTTGGTTTAAATTGGGGAGATACTCAAAGTGGCATTGGTCAATTGTCTACAGAGTTATTTTATAGATTCCAAATCTCTCAAAATTTCGCTGTCACACCAAGTGCTCAATATTACAACAATCCAGCACTAAATACTGACTTAGACAATATGTTTGTTTTTGGATTAAGAGGACGAATAACCTTGTAAATTTATTCTTATATTTGATACTATATTATTTTACGTTTCCATGAAAAAGTTTCTTTTACCAATATTAATTTTAATTTCTTTAGCCTCCTTGGCTCAAACAACACCAGTAGAAGAAGATACTCAAAATTGGGATAATATTATGTATGCCGGAAATAGATTTACCTATGGTAGTAGTGATAAATTGAGGCATTCAGCCGAATTTCAAACACGTTATAAGGATAATTTAAGTGCGCTAGAACAATGGCATATAGAATATGCTGCGACCTATTTATACAAGGAGAATTGGGAAATTGTACCGGATTTTAGGTTTACAAGAAAACCAACGCGTTATGAATATAGACCAGGTATCGGTGTTATTTACAAAGATGTAAATGAAGAAAAGCAAACGCAATTGGTTCATCAGTTTAAATACCAATACGATTTTAAGGGAGGGATTCCAAACACACATGGTATTCGATATGCTTTATTTTATAATAAAGTAATTAATGATGAATTGGTAATTACAGCCTTAGCCGGTGGGTTATTTGAATTTGGAGATGACTTTAATGGATTTTTAGGTATGAGAACAGGTATCAGTGCTGCCTATGTAATTAATAAAGCACATTCAGTGAATGTGGGATATTTCTATGGACTAATTAATGAAAAAACAAATGACTTCACCAATGTAGGTGTTTTCTCGCTACAATTAATTATTAATATCAGTAGAGATTACAAATATTTACCTGCAAAGTATTTCAGTTTATAATTTTTTTAATTCTATGAAAGCAAAACCAATCGCTTTATTACCAGTATTATTTTTATTTATACAAATGATACAGGCGCAAGATACTTCTGCAGATTTTGTACCGTCGGATAAACAAAAAGATTGGGGTTTTGCCATAGCACCTTATGTTATGTTTGCTGCACAATCTACCGATGTAGGTGGTGAAAAAATCAGATCTTCTTTTAATGATCTTAGTTCCATAACAAATAGCGGATTTCAATTAATTGGAGCCGTACGATATAAAAAATGGACGGCGTCAGTTGATGGTACATTTGCCCATTTAGGTTATGATGATAGTTCTGAGGTTTTAAACATCGATTTAAAAATTGTACAGACCATTTTAGATTTACGATTGGGATATAATGTCTATGAAAATTTTCAATTTGATGAAGATGAAGTTTTGAAAGGTTGGTCTTTAAATGTAAACGCAGGCACAAAATATTGGCGTAATGACTTAGGTATTGGTTATAAATTGGGTATAGGAGACACTATTATAACGGAAGGTAACATTGATGAAATTCAACGTTGGTGGGATTTAATGATCGGTGTTAATTTTAGATTTGTATTGAGTAAAAAAGTATTACTTGGCGTTTCTGCTTCTAGTGGTGGTTTTGGTATAGGCAAATCGAACGACTTCTCTTATGACTTCACTTATTCCAATTCTTTTTTAGTTTCAGATTTAATCATGATCAATGCGGGGTTTCGAAACTTTAAATACAACCGAACCGACGGTGCTGGAGAAACTGAATTAAATACAACCGTAAATGTTTTAGGCCCATTGATTGGAGTGACATTTAAATTATAATATTATGAAAAATAGCATCAATAAATTTTTATTCGCACTAATTATTCTAGGCTGTTCTCTTCAAGTTTTCAGTCAGCAGGATGAACAAATTAGTCAAGCTCAAAAAATTGCAAATGATTTTTTGGTTGAAGAACAGATTCCAGGAATGGCTATTTCGGTTTCCAAAGGTGGAAAACTTATATGGACAGAAGGTTTTGGTTTTATGGATGTAGAAAACAATATAAAAGTAGATCCTCCTACTACGCAATTTAGAATTGCAAGTATTTCTAAAACCTTAACTGCAATGGGAATGGGAGTGTTGGCAGATGATAACAAATTAGATTTTGATGCTAGCCTTTATACATATGTACCAGATTTTCCGAAGAAAAAATACGATTTTACTTTACGCCAAACCGCAGGACATGTTGCTGGAATTAGACATTACAACGGCAACGAGTTCCAATTAAATAAAAAAATGAATATCGTAGAAGGATTAGCTATTTTTAAAGATGATCCATTACTATTTGAGCCTGGTTCAAAATATAAATACAGTACTTATGGTTGGAATCTTTTAAGCGTTGTTGTACAGAACGCAGCAAATCAAGAATTTAACCAATTTATGCAAAAAAAGGTTTTTAAACCTTTAAAAATGAAATCAACAGAAGTAGGCATTTCAGATATGGATATTCCAAACAGAACCAAATTCTACATTAAACGTGGAGGAAAAGCTATAATCGCTCCACAAGTTAATAACGAATTTAAAGTTGCTGGTGGAGGGTTTATCTCTACATCGGAAGACCTTGCAAAATTTGGAGAAGAATTTATCAACCCAGAATTGGTTTCAAAATCAACCATAAAAGATCTAACAACATCCTTAAAAACTTCGGATGGTAAATCTACAAACTATGGTGTCGGTATAAGAGTGAATACCGTTGGAGAAAACACGTTACGATATTCTCATTCTGGCGGTGGTATGGGTGCTTCCACATTCATAGCAATTTACCCAGAAAAAGACATGGTTATTTGTGTATTAACCAATTTATCAGGAGCCAATGTTCGCAAACTAGTGGGTGAACTTGAAGGGATGTTTGTTTTATAACCAATTCTATTTCATCGGAAACTGCTCCTTCAGCGCTTCAACAATATTATACGCAGCGGGACAAATCTCAATATTTTTTAAGGTAAGATCGGTTATTTGAATAAACTTTCGCCTATCTGTATGCGGGTATTCTCTGCAAGCCTTTGGTCTAACATCATAAATAAAACAAGAATTATCGGTATCTAAAAAAGTACAAGGTACGGTTTGCATCACGTAAAAGTCGTCACCGTCTCGTTCTAAATATTGCTTTATAAAATCTACTTCTTTCATACGTAAATGTTTAGAAATACGCTGAATATCTTTTTCAGTTACAATAGGACTTGATGTTTTACAACAATTACCACAATCCATGCAATCTGTCTTTGCAAACTCCTCTTTATGCAATTCTTGCATCAATGGATCTAACCTTTTTCGCTGACGCTTTTTTAAGCGTTGGAAATACTTTTTAGTTTCTGCGTGCGTCTCGGCAGCTAATTTTGGTAATTCTTCTGGCGTAGGTTTTATCATACTACAAATATAAAATCAAAATTGTAACTTAGTCCTACCTAATCTAACTTAATCATGAAACTTATAACTAAACTATGCATTTTCTTCTTTTGTTTTTGCTCATTTGCACAACAAAATTGGCTTAAAGGAAACCTACATACCCACTCTCTATGGAGCGATGGTGACGATTTTCCAGAAATGATTATCAAATGGTACAAAGACAATGGATATCAGTTTGTTGCCATTTCGGATCATAACACGATAGCAGATGAAATAAGATGGATAAAAATGAAGGATAGAGAAGTTAAAAACAAGACACTTCTAAAATACAAAACCACCTTTGGAGATTGGGTTGAGGCTAAGGATAGTTTAAATGAAACCTACGTCAGATTAAAGACATACAAAGAATACAAAAACAAAATGGAAACGGTAGGTAAATTCACCATTATAAAATCGGAAGAAGTAACTTCTAGTTTTCAAAAAAAACCCATCCATATTAATGTTTCTAATCTACAAGAATACATTCCTCCTTTTACAGGGAATTCTGTTGTAGAAGTAATGCAAAAAACCTTAGATCATGTGCATGAGCAAAGAGAGAAAACCAATACTCCTATGATTGCGCATATCAACCACCCTAATTTTGGATATGGAATTACCGCTGAAGACATGAAAAAGTTAACAGGTGAACAGTTTTTTGAGGTGTATAACGGGCATCCAGCTGTTCATAATGAAGGTGATCATGAGCATATGAGCATTGAAGAAATGTGGGACATTATTAATGTTTCTTATTACAAACAAGGGAAACCGCTACTCTATGGTATCGGCACCGATGACAGCCATCATTATCATAAATTTGCTCCAGAATTGAGCAATACTGGGCGCGGGTGGATTATGGTTAACACAATAGACAATGAACCAAATGCCATTATCACAGCTATGGAAAAGGGACTGTTTTACGCTTCAAGTGGAGTAACATTAAGTACTGTTAGCGTAAGTAAAAGTGAATATTCTATTGCCATAGAAAAAGTGCCAGGAAATAATTATGAAATTATCTTTTATGGCTTAAAAAAAGGAACTGATAAAGTAATTGAATTGTCAAAAACGAGCGGTACAAATGCACGTTATTCATTTCAAAATAATGATGTATTTGTGAGAGCAAAAATCAACTCGACGTACAAAATAAAGAACCCATACAAAGAAGGCGAAACAGCCCAAGCTTGGACCCAACCAGTTCTTCTTAAATAATTAGAATCTTTAATTCTAATTATCCCTCTTTTATTCTTAAATTTGCAGCTCATTTTTTAGACCTTAAAACATGCAGCAAAAAATTGAGTTAGCAGTAAAAGATGCTTTTAAAACCATTTATGATGTAGAAATTCCTTCCGTTGAATTTCAGGCAACACGTAAAGATTTTGAAGGAGATATTACCATTGTCGTTTTTGCTTTTTTAAGGCATGTAAAAGGAAACCCAGTTCAGATAGGAACAAACATTGGAGCATATCTGAAAGAAAATGTAGATGACGTATCAGATTTCAATGTTGTAAAAGGCTTTTTAAACTTAGTGATCTCTAATGCTTCTTTTATCAAAGGATTTAACGAAATCTATTCAAATGATTCGTTTGGTGTAATTGCACCAAGTGCTAATGAAAAAGCCGAAATGGTGGAGTATTCGTCTCCAAATACGAACAAACCATTGCATTTAGGGCATATCAGAAATAATCTTTTAGGCTTTTCAGTTGCTGAAATTATTGCGGCTTCTGGTAAAAAAGTATACAAGACTCAAATTATCAATGACCGCGGAATTCATATTTGTAAGTCTATGTTGGCTTGGGAAAAGTTTGGAAATGGTGAAACTCCAGAAAGCACAAGATTAAAAGGTGATAAATTAGTAGGAAACTACTACGTGAAATTTGACCAAGAATACAAAAAGGAAATTGCCAATTTAATAGCAGATGGAGCAACGGAAGAGGAAGCTAAAAAGAATGCTCCGCTCCTACTCGAAGCGCAAGAAATGCTGCGTAAATGGGAAGCGGGAGATGATAAAGTAGTGACGCTTTGGAAAGAAATGAACCAATGGGTGTATGCTGGTTTTGATGCCACTTACAAAGAATTAGGCGTTGATTTTGATAAAAACTATTACGAAAGCAATACGTATCTTTTAGGAAAGGATGTCGTTGCAAATGGTTTGGAAAGCGGTGTGTTCTTTAAAAAAGAAGATGGTTCGGTTTGGATCGATTTAACCGACGAAGGTTTAGACGAAAAAATTGTATTGCGTTCCGATGGTACAGCGGTTTATATGACCCAAGATATTGGAACTGCCATTGAGCGTTTTAAAGATTTTGATTTAGACGCTTTGACATATACTGTTGGTAATGAGCAAGATTACCATTTTAAAGTACTATTTCTAATCTTAAATAAATTAGGCTTTGATTGGGCAGCAAACTGTTTCCATTTATCATACGGTATGGTGGATTTACCTTCAGGTAAAATGAAATCTAGAGAAGGAACTGTAGTAGATGCAGATGATTTAATTGTTGAAATGGTAAATACGGCGCGTTCTATTTCTGAAGAATTAGGAAAACTAGAAGGATATTCAAACGAAGAAAAAGAGGCCTTATACAGAACTATTGGATTAGGTGCTTTGAAATATTACATCTTAAAGGTAGATCCTAAAAAACGAATCTTGTTCGACCCAAAGGAATCAATCGATTTTCAAGGAAATACAGGTCCATTTATTCAATATACCTATGCTAGAATTCAATCTATATTACGTAAGGCAGACTTCGAATATAATGTCATACTGAGCGAAGCCGAAGTATCTCTTCACCCAAAGGAAAAAGAAGTAATTAAATTATTACAACAATTCCCAGAAGTAATTCAGAATGCGGCGAAGAATCACAGTCCAGCATTGATAGCGAATTACACTTATGATTTGGTAAAAGAGTACAATTCATTCTATCAAACTGTTCCAATTTTAGGGAGTACTGTTGAAGTAGAAAAAGTATTCAGAACACGTTTGTCTAAAAAAGTAGCAAACGTCATTAAAACAGCGTTTGGTTTATTAGGAATTGACGTACCTAGCAGAATGTAACACGTTCTTTTTTTGTTGGTTATAAATTAGTAACTTTCGTTATTCAACCAACCAATAAAAATTCATGATTAAGTTTTTTCGAAAAATTAGACAGCAACTATTGTCTGATAACAAATTCAGTAAGTATCTGTTGTATGCTATTGGAGAAATCGTTTTGGTAGTAATTGGAATTATGATTGCTTTAAATATTAATGCAGCAAATGAAAGAAAAATCAATGACAGAGAAATTCGAAACATTCTAAAAGAAATTCAGAACGATTTAGAAAAGGATGTACAAGCAGCAAATAAAGTAATTGATCTTTATATGTCAGCGGATTCAATTCAATATTTAATTCTAAATGACAAATACACTTTTGAAGATTATGAGAATGGATCTGTAGAAGACCTAGGAACCTATTATGTTAGTTTTATAATTCAGACAAATGGCTTTGACAATCTAATGCGCAATATTGATAATTTACCTGAAAAGTATAAACACTTACTTCCAGAATTAAATGATTTGTACGTTACAAACAAAAATTACATAGATACTTCAAATGATCGAATCAAAAAAACAGTCTATGACTATTTAGATTTTATTTCTAGAAAACCTTGGGCTTATGATAAAATATTACGTAAAATAAATAGGGAAGCAATACACTATCATTTAAATGACAATTATTTTAAAAGCCATATACTAAATTATATGACTGATCTGAATAATATACTTCTTAGTGCTATTAGGCATAAAATTGAAGCGCTTAGCACTTTAAACAATATTGAGGAAATTTTAGGAGATAAGAAAGGAGTTCCACAAAGCTTAAAACTGGAAAACTCTGATATTAGTTCAATAAATAATATTACTGGAACTTATAAAATTATAGATAGTTTAGGAACTGGATGGGATACTCACTTTGAAATTCAAAATTGTGGTAACAAAGTTTTTTTTAAAACAAATGATTCAAAAAAGGAAATCTATTATTTTAAAAATCAAACTTATTTCGACAGAAACACGGGAATCTATCAATTCGATAAAAGTGACACGCTTACGATAAGTTATGGCATCTATGGCAAGACAGTGAACGTAAAAAGCATTCAGAAATAATTTTTAAAGTTACTAAGTTTCAGTTCAATTTTCTAAATCTAGAATCGTCTTAAAAATTCATTTTTATTGCGTAAATTTGCACAGCGAAAAAAACAGAATAAAACATAAAATTTTCAAAATGAAATACGACATCATCATTATAGGAAGTGGACCAGGAGGATACGTTACAGGAATAAGAGCCTCACAGTTAGGTTTTAAAGTAGCCATCGTAGAAAAGGAAAGCTTAGGAGGTATTTGTTTAAACTGGGGATGTATCCCAACAAAAGCCTTATTAAAAAGTGCACAGGTATACGATTACTTAAAGCATGTTGATGAGTACGGTTTAAAAGCAGAAGCAATCGATAAAGATTTTTCAGCGGTAATTAAGCGTAGTCGTGGTGTTGCAGATGGAATGAGCAAAGGAGTTCAGTTCTTAATGAAGAAAAACAAAATTGATGTTATTGAAGGTTTTGGTAAAATTAAAACGGGTAAAAAAGTGGATGTTACAGATGCCGATGGTAAAGTAACTGAATATAGCGCAGACAATATTATTATTGCAACGGGTGCACGTAGCCGTGAATTACCAAACTTACCACAAGATGGTAAAAAAGTAATTGGATATCGCCAAGCAATGACCTTACCAGAGCAACCAAAGAAAATGATTGTAGTTGGTTCTGGTGCAATTGGTGTTGAGTTTGCACACTTCTATAATTCAATGGGTACGGAAGTAATAATAGTTGAATTTATGCCGAATGTAGTTCCTGTTGAAGACAAAGATATTTCGAAGCAATTTGAGCGTTCTTTAAAGAAATCAGGTATTAAAGTAATGACAAATTCTTCTGTTGAATCTGTTGATACTTCTGGAGATGGTGTTGTTGCAACGGTTAAAACAAAAAAAGGAGAACAAACTTTAGAAGCAGATATTTTATTATCGGCAGTTGGAATTAAATCAAACATTGAAAACATTGGATTAGAAGATGTTGGAATTGTAGTTGATAGAGATAAAATATTGGTAAACGACTTCTACCAAACTAATATCCCAGGATACTATGCAATTGGTGATGTTGTTCCTGGTCAAGCATTAGCGCACGTTGCTTCTGCTGAAGGAATTACTTGTGTTGAGAAATTAGCAGGGTTACACGTAGATGCAATTGATTACGGAAACGTACCAGGTTGTACTTATGCTACGCCTGAAATTGCAAGTGTTGGTTTAACTGAAGAAAAGGCAATTGAAGCAGGATTCGATTTAAAGGTTGGTAAATTCCCATTCTCTGCCTCTGGTAAAGCAAAAGCGGCAGGCACGCCTGATGGATTTGTAAAGGTAATTTTTGACGCTAAATACGGAGAGTGGTTAGGATGCCATATGATTGGTGCGGGAGTTACAGATATGATTGCTGAAGCGGTTGTTGCTCGTAAATTAGAAACAACTGGGCACGAAGTATTAAAAGCAATTCACCCACACCCTACTATGAGTGAGGCTGTAATGGAAGCAGTTGCAGATGCTTATGATGAAGTAATTCACCTATAATTAACAAATAGATAATTTTATATTTAAAAACCCGAAGCAAATGTTTCGGGTTTTTTCATTAACTTTCATTGGCATTAAATCATTAATATGAAACTCAAAAGAAAAACAATCATAATCATTGTTGCAATAATTCTAATATTTCTACTATGGGCGGAAATGGCTGTTGGAATTTTTGGCTCTCCTATTGCAGGGAGTTAGTAATTAACAAACGTTTACCCTGTAAAAAAGATCAATTCCCAAATTGACAATTCCATTTTAAAATTGGTTAACCAATTATCCAACTATTTTTCAGACATTTGTAATTCGTAAATAAAACGTCAATTATTACAAATGCATAAATTAAAATATACCCTACTACTATTCATTTTTTTCATCTTATATGCCTGTGAAGAAAGTGAAGCTCCGATAGAACTTGTAAGCGCAGATATTTCCGTTACTGCATCCATGACATCAATTACATGGAAAGACGACGCTGATTTAACACAAAAACTTCAGGATGCTTTGATCTATGATTATAAGAGTGCAATTATAAGCCATGTCGAAAGAAAATTAACCTTCAATTCAGATTCTACTTCGGTCGATGCATCCATTAGTTTTAAATCGGCTTTTCAAAATGACTATTTTGATCCAAATAAAAGTAACAATTCAGTTACAATTGATCTTTTAAAAGAAGTTCAGACTAAAAATTATGTTGAGTTAAAAGCGGATGGCCCTGGAAACACCTATAATTTAATAACTTCTGTTTTAGCACCTGGATACAACCCAATTGAGACTCCAGATTGTAACCATGCCGCTTTCGGAGACCATATTGATGAAATTTTTGACAATGATCTAAATACCAATGTCTTTAGGTTTCATATACATACTGTAAATGACAACGACAGATGTATAAAGTTTGATAGACAGCGAAACGAAATAAAAACCTATGGAAAGTCTCCTGCAAAACTTTTAGGAATTGAAGATGAAAAAGTGATTTACAAATGGAAATTTAAACTTAGTGATGGTTTTCAATCGTCTCCAAAATTTACACATATTCATCAATTAAAATCGGTTGGTGGCTCCTTAGAATCTATGCCAATGTATACCTTAACAACAAGAAAAGGAACACCCGATCAACTTGAATTGAGATATGCAGAAACGGATACTCAAATAACACTTACTAAAACAGATTTAACACCTTTTATTGGAACTTGGCTAGAAGTAACCGAAACTATTGAATACGGAATGAATGGTACTTACGAAATAGTTATTAATGATATAAAAACAGGTGAAGCACTGCTTTCATATAGCAATGACAATATTATAAACTGGAGAGAAGGTGCAGAATATGTTAGACCAAAATGGGGAATTTATAGAAGTTTAATTTATGATGAGGACCTTAGAGATGAAACGTTATTATTTGCAGATTTTAGCATTGAAGAAAGGTAAACAAAGTTCCTAACAATTTTTTTTAAGAAAAAAGGTGAATAAACAATATCATCTGATTTACTTATATTTGGCTTTAAAATCAAACCCATGAAATATTTATTACCAATTTTAGCCGTATTACTTTTAGTTTCTTGTAAAAGTGAAGAAAAGAAACCCATTACACCGGTGGAAAATGTTCCTCTAAACGAACGCCCTTTACCTCCATTACCTGGAGCCGGCGCTGCAACTGCAACAAATGTTATTGGTGGCCCTCATTATATATGCCCTAAAAACTGTGTAGGTGGTAACGGTCCTGCTGCTGGCGCATGTCCGGTATGTGAAACTCAAATGACTCATAACCAAGGGTTCCATACAACCCCGAATACGAGTCCGGCGACACCAACTACTCCAAATACACCTGCAACCACAAGTGGACCGAATGCAAATGGGCAATGGCATTACACTTGTTCAAATGGATGTGCTGGCGGAGGTGATGCTGCAGGAAATTGTTCAAATTGTGGCAATGCCTTAGCGCATAATGCGGCCTATCATAGTTAGATTAATCTACCCAGTGTAAAACATCTTTCATTACCGACCATCTAGGTTCTTTCAATTCAGAACCTTGACCTTCTATCCAATGTTTAAACAAACGGTCTATAGTGCCATCTTTTTGTTTTAACTCTAACCAAGTATTTACAAAAAGCTGCCAACTAGCATCTTTTACCATTGGATATGCCGTTGGTATTTTTACCATATCTGGTTGAAGTACAGAAATATTAAATGATGGATAAATGATGGTCCATGCAGAACCCGCTTCTGCCGAAAATATGATGGCATCCATATCATCTGTCTCGCCTTTAAAGTAAGGGCGTGGTGAATTCATTTTTACCAATTCAGCATTTGGTATAAACGCCTTGATTTTATTTTCAAAATACGGGTTGGTATACCCTATTTTTAAATCGTTTTGACTCAATATACTTTCTCTCGATTTAAATAATGTTCTGTTATAATCAGGAACAATAAATGCAACCGTTTGATCTAAATAAGTATCGGAAAGCGTAAATGAATTTAAACCATCGGTAGTGGCCACCAAACCAGACATTACAATATCTAATTGACCTTTTGCTAAAAGTGGCCTCATTTGCGAACGTGTTACTCTATAAAATTCTGGCTCAACATTCAATTCTTGTGCTAAGATATACGCCATTTCTGCGTCGAACCCAACCAATTCTGCTTCCTCGTTTTTAAACGCAAATGGCAATCCATTTGCAACATATCCTACTCTTAATTTACCGCGTTGTTTAATTGTATTAATCTGATTGTAAGACCTTGACGAAGTAGAATCATTAAGCAAAGTGCTTACTTCTTTAATTTGTCCCTTTTTAAAATCTTTGGTCAAGCGCATTTCAATAAAGTTCTCATACTGCTCGCTTTTTCCAAGGGCATAACCCAAATAAAAACGAGTTCCAATTAGGGCTACAATAGTTAAAACAGCACCAATAACAATGCCTCTAATTAATTTTGGCCATAATATTTGAACACTACTTACTGTCATTTTAACCGAAATAATTGTTAAAACAACCAAATGAATTGCCCCTAAAACCACTCTTATTCTATCGGTATACACACTAGAAATTACAAATAGTTGAAACATTTCTTGCGGTAGTTTCATTAAATCTAACAAAAACGGAATTCCAGTAACAGGCGCTACGAAACTACTTAGTAAAGTGGCGCCGACAAAAGTTCCATTCTCTATTAAACTGAACGAACTACCCATATACCAAGCAGTAAAAGGTACAAAGACAAATATGACAAAAGTCCCAAGATTCGGAAAAGGATATGCTAATGGCATCATAAGATCTGCTTTGGCCCTGTCTTCATGATTCATGCCATTAAATGCCAATAATTGCTTTACATCATCAATTAATTGCGGTAAAACCACAATTATTTTACCTGTTGCAAAAATAGTTAACAGCGTACTTTTTGTTGCTTTAAATAATGCCTTTGGAGAAATTCCGGTGGTAGTTTGAACTAGCAGCGGAAGCCAATAAAACCCGAGTAACAAAACTGCGATACTGTAAATGATAATATAGGCATGCAAACGTTGAATCTCTTCAAAACTCATAGTACCTGCATTATACGCCGCAATGGCAAAAACTCCGTATGGAGTCATTTTAATAACCATCTTATTAATATGATTCAAAGCATCTGCAATCACATCCATGCTATGCAATAAATTCTTTTTCTCTTCGATTCTACTCAATCCTATCCCTAAGAAAATACTAAATAACACAACTGCTGGTACAATATTATTAGCCATAGAACCAAAAGGATTCGATGGAATGTATAACTCTAAAAAATTAAGCGGTGCCTCTACAGCAACAATAGAAGGTTTAAAAAAGGAAGAGGCTGACCAACTAGGCAAAGCCAGTGGTAATAGCACCAATGCCACTACACCTATTCCCAGTAATAAAAACAACACTTTTAAACCATTAAAAACCATGGTACGTCCTTCTGACAAAGACATACGACCAAGATTAGCAATAATGGATACCATAATATATGGTAAGACCGTCATTTGCAGTAAACCAACAAAACCATCACCAATTATTTGAAAAAAAGAAACGTATTCACCAAAAAAAAGCCCAACTGCAATACCTGCCAATAGACCAATAATGATTTTCTTAGATAAACTCATAGAAGTATTTTTCTATAAATTTAATACAATCTTTGAGATATGAAATTGAATTTTAAATTTCCGTTAGTTCTCGATACGAATTCTACCGGCATTCACTCGAACTGACCCGCTAATAAATGAGACTAAAACTACAATTCAATAATTGTAAATTCTAAATCCAACGGTTTTAGGGCATGTTTAATAGCAGGTATTAAATCCTCTCCATACTCTAAATAGTGTTCAGAAAAGTTTGTATTTCGCTCTTGCAGGCTTTGCTTCGGGAAAATCTCATCTTGCAATTGCTTCATTCTAAGTGTTAAGTCCTTGTACTTTCTGCGTTCTGCCTTTAACAAGCGTTTTTCTAAATTATCCAATCCGTTTAACTGCTTTTGCTTTTGGGCTTTTACAGCACCAATAAAAGATTTGTCTGTTTTTTCGGCTATCCCTTCTAGCACTTCAAAATGGCCATCAATTTGTTGGCGTTGAACAGAAAAATCGATAATAACATCAGAGTGCTCAGTTATTTTCTTGTTTACCAAGGCTTGCTGCTTCAGAAATAATTCTTCTTTAGTAATTTTCAACTTTTCCATTTTCTCCGACTGTTTCTCTGCTATTAACACAGCGGAGTTTCTTAAGAGTAAAATAGGAAATGGAACTTCCATTTTTTCAAAAAACGATTTCAATTCAAACCAATAGGCCAATTCACCACCTCCGCCTATATAACATAGGTTTGGCAATATCACTTCTTGATATAATGGCCGCATGATTACATTTGGGCTAAATCGTTCTGGATGCAACTTTAGTTCATATTCTAACTCATCCAAATTAAAAGCTATATCCGAATTATTTACCCGGTATTCTTTGCCATCAAACAATATACGCTCTCTAAGGCCATCCACTAAATAAAATAAATTAATCTCACGTGGATTTACTTGAATCTTATAATGCTTTCCTAATTTGCTGCAACATTTGGTTACTTCTTTAAAAGCAACATTATCATATATATCCTTTTTTACAAAAGGTAAAAACTGACGTTTTAAGTCGATATCATCTCCATCAACAATGACCAATCCATATTCAGCAAATAACTCATTGGCCAAATAACGTGTTGCCGCTGTTAAATTAGAATGCTCTAAATAAGCATCTTTAAACAGTTGCTTCAACTTTTTTGCATTTGTACTATTTCCTAATAATTTAGAAAACTCTTCAAATACAAATTCCATATTTTTATTATCCAATCTACCAACACCTCCATTAGCCTCTCTTGGCCATGCAATTTTCTTTCCTTTAAAATTAAAATAGTGGATTTCTTCAAAATCATGATCTTCTGATGCCATCCAATACACCGGAACAAAATTGTTTTTTGGATAGGTCGCTTTTAACTCCTCGGCTAAATTAATGGCAGAAACAATTTTGTATAAAAAATACAAAGGCCCGGTAAACAAATTTAACTGATGACCAGTGGTAACCGTAAACGAGTTTTTTAATGCTAATAATTCTATATTATCTGACGTCTTTTTAGAAGCCTTTACTTCTGTATATTGCTTTTTTAGAGATGCCACTAAAATTGTTCTTGTTTCCTGCGAAAAAGATTGCTGTTTTTCTTCTATTTGAATTTTGAAATTTTCGATTGACGGAAATTTACCTATAAACGGAGCTATACTTTCTTTCTGTTCTAAATAATCTCCTATGGTTTTAGAAAAATAACCTGTCTGTTGAAATGGAATCGTTGAAACTTTGGTCACTGAGTTGTTAATTTTTGATAAAAATACTAAAATTAGTACAGTGGTCGGCACCTATCAAATTTTCTAACAAACTTTTAACGATTTTCAACTATATTTGGTTTTCCAAATTTTATTACATGAAAAATTACTTTTTATCCCTACTACTCCTAGTTGCAACCTTTTTTACTTATGCTCAACAAATCCAATCGCCTTCCGAATTTTTAGGATACGAATTAGGTTCACGTTTTTCGCGTCACCATCAAGTGGTAGACTATTTTAAATATGTGGCTAATTCTTTATCTAATGTTGAGTTAGAAAAATATGGCGAAACCAATGAACATCGTGGATTGTATTTAGCCATTCTATCGTCGCAAGAAAACATGGATAAGTTAGAAGAAATTAGACTGAACAACCTAAAAAAAACAGGGCTAATAGAAGGAACTTCTTCTGACAATTCTACCGCAATTGTTTGGTTGAGTTATAACGTGCACGGTAACGAATCGAACAGTACCGAAGCCTCTATGCAAACTATTTACGAATTGGTAACCAACAAAAAAGATTGGTTAAAAAATACAGTGGTTATTATAGATCCTTGTATCAACCCTGATGGTAGAGATCGTTATGTAAATTGGTACAATCAAGTTAAAAACAGCCCGTATAACAAATCAAAATTAAGTAAGGAGCACCATGAACCTTGGCCAGGAGGAAGAGCCAATCATTATTTATTCGATTTAAATAGAGATTGGGCATGGGCAACACAAATAGAATCACAACAACGTTTGATTGCTTATAACCAATGGATGCCGCAAATTCATGTAGATTTTCATGAGCAATCTTATAACAACCCTTATTATTTTGCGCCAGCTGTAGAACCATATCACGAAATTATTACGGATTGGCAACGTGAGTTTCAAGTAACAATTGGTAAAAATCACGCCAAGTATTTTGATAAAGAAGGCTGGTTGTATTTTACAAAAGAAAGTTTTGATTTATTATACCCAAGTTATGGAGACACCTACCCTACCTATATGGGAGCCATAGGTATGACTTATGAACAAGGTGGAAGTGGCAGTGCTGGTTTAGGAATTCAAACGGATAAAGGTTATGAATTAACCTTAAAAGACCGATTGACACATCATACTGTTTCTGGCTTATCTACTGTAGAAATCTCTTCTATAAACGCCGAGAAATTGGTTACTGAATTCGAAAACTATTTCAACAATACGAACGGATATACCTATCAAAG
Source organism: Bacteroidetes bacterium MedPE-SWsnd-G1 (assembly GCA_001874265.1). GTDB lineage: Bacteria > Bacteroidota > Bacteroidia > Flavobacteriales > Flavobacteriaceae > Urechidicola. The sequence continues at coordinate 46,012 of MPDD01000009.1, forward strand.
TTTTGTAATGAAAAACAACAATCAGGATAGAACAAATAAATTAATGGCCTTATTAGACAAACACGAAATAATGTATGGTACACCTACCAGTTCTAGCGCTAGCGGCTACTCTTATAAAACCCAAAATCAAGAGAGTTTAAGTTTAACCGAAGGTGATTTGGTTGTAAGTGTTAATCAACCAAAAGGTAAAATGGTAAAGGCCTTATTTGAGCCACAAACAAAATTATCAGATTCTTTAACCTATGATATTACTGCTTGGGCATTACCCTATGCCTATGGATTGGATGCTGTGGCATCGAAAAAATTAGTAGGTACAAAAGCCTATACCAATAAAACTTTTACCGCAAATACCGTTGATGCTAAGGCTATCGGATACATTGCTAAATGGAATAGTATTACGGATGCCGCATTCTTAGGAAAGTTACTGCAACAAAACATAAAAGTTCGCTTAACTGAGCGTCCGTTTAACTTAAATGGAAAGACCTATAAACAAGGATCTTTATTGGTATTGAAAGGTGATAACGAAAAAGATTACGCGAATAAATTAATTGAAATAGCCGATGCTCATGAGAGAACTTTGGATGCAAGTTATACAGGTTTTGTAGATAAAGGATACGACTTTGGTTCTAGTAGTGTAAAGCCAATTAACAAACAACGCGTAGGTATACTTTCTGGAGACAAAGTATCTTCTCTTGCTTTTGGAGAGGTATGGTATTTCTTTGAGCAGGATTTAAAATATCCGGTTACCGTTTTAGATACCGATTATTTTAGCAGTGTAGATTTATCTGAGTTAGATGTATTGATTTTACCAAACGGATCGTATAGTAGCATGCTAAAAGAAAGTAAATTAAAAGAAGTACAAACTTGGGTTAGAAACGGAGGTACCTTAATTGCCATGGAACGTGCCTTGAGCAGTTTGGAAGGTAAAAAAGGATTTGAACTAAAGGCCAAGAAAGCCAAGAAAGATTCTACTAAAACTAATTTAACGCCTTACAACCAATTGGAACGTAAAAATGCGGAAAACCTAATTACAGGAAGTATATTTAAAAATACGGTAGATACTACGCACCCATTGGGCTTTGGCTACGACAACAACTACTATACTTTAAAGCGAAGTAAAAATACGTTTGACTATTTAAAAAGCGGCGGAAATGTAACCTATACAGGCAAAGAAAGTAAACCTTTAGCAGGCTTTACCGGTAGCAAAACGGTAAAACCGCAAAGTGAAGCCTTGTTATACGGGGTGCAATCTATGGGTGGTGGAAAAGTAGTGTATATGGTAGAAAATCCATTGTTTAGAGCCTTTTGGGAAAACGGAAAATTATTTATGGCCAATGCCGTATTTATGCTAAATAGCAATGAATTGACTGAATAATAAGAAAAGGTGTGTTTAGCCGCCCAAATTAGGTGGATAAATACACCATAAATTAATTATATAATAAAAATAAACACGCCAGTGTGTTTATCCACCCGTGGTGCTTCATTATGACAAACTGCTAACCAATGATAAAATTCTTTAGAAAAATAAGGCAAAACTTACTTATGGAAAACAAAACTGGAAAGTATTTTAAATATGCTATTGGAGAAATTGTTTTGGTAGTTATTGGAATTTTAATTGCTTTGCAAATCAACAATTGGAATGAGAATAAAAAGAGTAGACGCTTTGAAGTGAAAATCTTAAAAGAGTTACGCAATGATCTTAAATCCAATTATCTTGAGCTTGCTGAAATTAGAGAAAACTATGAGGTATTGATAATTAAATCTGACAGTCTCATTGACGTGCTCAAAAATCAAAATTTTGATTTAACTATTCATTCAAATTTATTGCGTGGTTTAGATTATGGGAATTTTGGCGTATATAATGTGTCTAGCACTACTTATAAATTCATTGAAAGTAAAGGTTTTGAATTACTTACAAATGATTCTCTGCGTATTTCCATAAGTGATATTTATGAACGAAGAATATTTAATATAGTAAATAATCATAAACGCTATCGGTCTTTTTACGAAGAAGAAACACGTCCATATCTTTCATCAAGGTTTCTCTTGCCGAAATTTGGAGTTCCTATACCTTTAAATAAAGCTTCAGTAGAGAATCAAACATTCAAAAATTTAGTTAATAGAAGATCGCGTTTACTTGAAGTTACAAAAAGAAACACTCAAGGTTGTCTGGATGATATGGATATTCTAATACAAAGAATTGATCAAGAAATCATGAAAAATGACATAAAATAACTAAGCACAACACTGGCTATAATTCATTGTTACAATAGAACAAGAAATGATAAATTTAACAAACCAAACGGCTGATTTCATAAGCGGAAAATGACTAGCGTCCTTTTCCTTAACAAACAATAACCAAAACCGTTGTACTTCATTATGATAAACTAATAACCAATGCTAAAATTCTTTCGAAAAATTAGACAAAATCTGATGACAGAAAATAAATTCAGTAAATATTTACTTTATGCAGTTGGAGAAATTATTCTTATGGTAATAGGAATATTGATTGCGTTAGGAATAAATAATTGGAAAGAAAATAAAACTGAAATTAAGCAGCAGAATTTAATTTTTGAAAACTTAAATTTAGAATTAAATAATAATCTAAAAAACCTTAATTCAGCAATTGAATTCTCTGAAACCTATATTAACTCAACAGAATATCTTTTGCTATCTATGAACAATAGAGCAACTAACAAATTTAAAAGCGAAAAGTTGGATAGCTTATTGTCAACCTTTGGGTTTTCTCAATGGAAAAGAACTAATTTAAATATAAAATCTCTCGAAAATTCTGGCAGATTAAACACAGTTGAAAATAACGAGCTAAAGAAATTAATCTATGATTGGCTAAGCTTGATTGAAGACCTAGAGTTACTTGAAAGAAGAAGTGATTATTCCTTTCAATACTACGTGGACTTCATTAAAAAAAATGGTTCATGGAGAGAAATAGATAAATATATGTTAGAAAGAGTTCAAGGTTCTCAAATTCTTCAATCAAATGACCATTTATTATTGAGCTCTGAATTTGAAAATTGCGTGAATGACCTGAATATATTTGAGACACATAAATACAATAGATATAAACAAATCAAAGTAACATTAAACCAATTAATAGAATATACCGAATAAAAAAAACAGTTGCCAAAAACATGTATAATTAATTGGTACGGAATTTCCTTGGCGGAAATTCACTCGAATTAATTACCTTAGTGCTAAGGCGGGTAATCATACACAAGACCGTTAGCAAACATTTTGTAAAAATATCAAGTAAACAATGAAAACGATAATTCTCCTATTCGCATTAAATCTCGCATTACAACTTGAAGTTAAAGCTCAAACGGTATTTGTATTGGAACCCTCTCAAAGCATGATAATGACAGGAAAAGGATTTGGTCAAGACGGAACGATTAATCCCTACTTTGGACAAGACAGTTACGCAATTATTAAAAATATTGGAAAACGTGAGTTCTCCATCAGGATTCAGCAAAAAGGAAAAATTATTGAAGAAATTTCTATTTTAAAAGGTGAATTAAAAAAAGTAAAACTCTTAAAAGATTATGAACTTTATTTAGATCCAAATCCTGAAGGAATTGCAAAAGCAAGCGTTGATTATGAAAAAATAGAAGAATAAAAAACGTTGTCTAACAATGGCTATAAGTAATTGAAGACATTGAGGTAGTTGAGACAATATATATTGGAGGCAATGAACAATTTACAGAGGAAATAGAAAGTGGAATCGGTTCTTGTCGCTGTAAAACTAAAATTCGCTTTAAGAATCATGATGCTTATAAACAAAAAATCATTTTTTAGATATTAGCAAAAATGATATTGACTAATTAAATAGAACATTGCTTAGCAAGTTATTGTTATAATTTATAGGAATATGAAAAACATAGTTAATCTTTTAGTTTTACTTATTTTATTTCAATCATGTAAAAATGATGTAACCATAAGTTCAATTGACTCCGTAAATTGGGATAAGAGAAAAGTTGAAAATAAGTTACCCGAATCATTAATTTCAGGAACAACATATTTATCTGTTTACTCACAAATTTATAGTCAATCTGAAAATAGAATTCACGACTTAACATCGACTGTAAGCATCAGAAACACGAGTCGTCAAGACACCATATTTATTAAAAACGCTGACTATTTTGATACAAATGGAAAGTTCATAAGATCTTATTTCGATCAACCAATTTATATTGCACCAATGGAAACTATAGAAATTATCATTGACGAGTTAGATAAAAAAGGTGGCACAGGTGCAAACTTTATTTTCGATTGGAATACACAACCAAACACTTCCGAACCTCTTTTTGAAAGCGTTATGATTTCTACTTACGGACAACAAGGGTTATCATTTACAACACAAGGAAAAAGACTAAACTAAAAATAGTTATAATATATAAATAATGATATCCAAAGAATATCATTATCGGTTTTCTGCTTCATCTATTAAATCTGAACTTTTGTTTTAGTAATTTCTTAACAAGAATAAACTATGAAAAATTGTAGTTATGCAATTAGCATCTAGTTAACCAAAAACCAAATCATTTGAACTTATGAAAAAAGTGGACTTACTATTAATATTTGTTTTTTCAGTAGTAATAAGTGCCTGTAACACCAACAAACAGCCTACAAAAGATAGTGATAAACCAACAACTGAAGAAATCTATCTTGGACAAAAGCCTCCTGGCTTAGTACCCGAATTATTTGCTCCAGATCTTATCCAAAACGAACATAGGCAAGCAGAGGCGGCATTTACACCTGATTTAAAAGAATTCTATTTCCGTAGAAGAGGTGGCACATATAAAAAGAACACTTTAGTCGTAATTCAATACAAAGACAATCGATGGGTTGAGTCCGTTGTACCACCTTATGCCGGAGAGCCATTTATATCTCCTAACGGAAAGAAACTTCACTTAGGAAGAAAATATAGAGATCGAACGGATACTGGATGGTCTGAAATTAAAAGCCTTGGTCCTATGTTTGACAATGAGGACTTGGGAATTATGCGTGTTTCAGCTTCTGCAAATGGCACATACGTTTTAGATAATTATAAAAGTGATGCCATTTGGTTTTCAACAATAAAGGATGGTATGCGCCAAGCACCAAAAATGATGGATTCTGTAATTAACATTGGTAAATGGACAGCTCACCCATTTATTGCACCAGATGATTCGTATTTAATTTGGGATAGTGAAAGAGAAACTGGGTCTGGAAAATCCGATCTCTTTATCAGTTTTAAACAAAAAAATGGCTCTTGGGGTGCTGCAATTAATTTAGGTGATACGATAAATTCAGAATTCGCTGATGCCTATGGAAGTGTTTCATCAGACGGAAAGTACTTTTTCTTTCATAGATCTTATGGCGGTGATACAGGAGATATATTTTGGGTAGATGCCCAATTTATTGAGAAACTAAGACGTATAAAATAGGACTATCTCCAACGATAGTACTAGTTGTTTACTTAGAAATTTCGAAAGCAAATTCTATTGATTATGAATTCTGTCTAATTATTATCTTTATACAAACAAAACGAGCCGTAGTCGTACAAATTCGAGGTCAAATGGTATCAATACTATTTTGATTAATACTAAATAATTACAGAATGAATAAAGAGTTGAGAGATAAACTAGGAGTTAATGAAAACAACCCTAACGATTGGTTTGAGACACTCTATTCCGAATCAAATGATTCCGGAAGTGGTGTTCCTTGGGCAAATATGGCGCCTCATCCAATTTTTAAAAACTGGATAAACACACTCTCAACTGTAATAACAGAACGGACGGCATTGGTAGTAGGATGTGGTTTAGGAGATGATGCCATTGAACTTGAAGCAAAAGGTTATAAAGTTACTGCTTTTGATGTCTCAGAAAGTGCAATTGAATTGTGTAAAAAAAGATTTCCAAATTCTAAAGTGAAATTCATAACAGCAGATCTAATAGAAGGAATCCCTGAATGGCGCCACAAGTTCGATTTTGTTTTAGAAATTTTTACTATTCAAGCACTTCCTCCTAAATATGAAACTATTTTAATTAAAAATGTAGCCGATTTTGTTGCTGAAAACGGAAAACTCATTGTAATTACAGAAGTACAAACACAGAAAAGAATCTTTGAAAATGGCCCACCCTGGCTCTTAAATTTGGACTATATTAATTCGTTTGTACAAAATGGATTAAAACTAATTTCAAATACAACAAATAATGAAACTGAAGTTGGAGAAGAAATTCATCTTTCTATTTTTAAAAGATAATTAATCATACTAATGAAGGAATTTGAAACCTTGATAAGTCATCTCCAAATGGCAACTGGAATAGAGTTACAATCTATCATGTATGAATTATCTACTTTTGTAAAAACATGCGAGGGAGAAGAAGCATTAAAACCTTTAGAAGACAAACTTCCAATTTTAGCAGATTTCTTAATACATAAGAATGATGTTATTAGTGGATGTGCCATCAGTATTTTTAGAAGAGTACCTATAAATTCTAAAACCCTTCAAAAATTAATTCGTCTTAATAAAGAACCAAATGCCCTTGTTACAGAAGCAATAAGCCATGTAGATGATGAACTTTGGAGCCTTGAAATTGAACATGAACTAATACGTTGTTTAAATTTTGAAGATTCTGAAGGTGCCGCCGCCAGAGCATTTTATGAGAATGTTTATTCTATAAAAGAGCGTAAGACGATAGATGCCCTTATAAAAGTACTTCATTCCAATAACCTCTTTACAGTGAACAACGCGGTTAATTCGTTGTGCAAATTAACAAAACTTAACCACGGCGTTTACGCTATTTCTAGTTTAAAACAACTAATATCAGATTCCACCAATATCGAGTTAAAAGAAAATATTGCAAAAACATTATGTTGGGCAACTGATAATGGAGAAGAACTCCTTAAACTTTTGGCAAATGACTCAAATGAAAAAGTACGTAATGTGGCAATTGAATTCTTAAAGCAATCGAATCGTTAAAATCGCTGTTTAGATTTTAGTAAAATTTGATTTAATATAAACATGTAATCTTAAGAAAAACTTTATTTAAAAAACTTAAATATGCTATAAAGTATTCAATAACTTTAAGCTCCTAAATCTTTTACGTTTATACAATTACTATGAAAAACAAGAAATCAAAACAAATATTAAGAATTTTTCTACTTGTTGGCACAGTTGTTTCTATGTTTTTTGTGCCATGGTTACTAGTAAAAGCATGGATTTTACCACTACCCGACTCAGTTCTTGCACAAGCAGATGAGGCAATTGAGCATGGGTTTGATGGCATTGTAGTTTATGTAGACAAAGGAGAAGAAGAGCCAAAAACGTATACTTCTGGTTGGCATGATAAAGAAAAGAAAATCCCTGCAAAACCAACTACCCTTTTTAAAATTGCAAGTATTGGCAAGTTATACAACGCCGTTGCTATTGCCAAATTAGTTAATTCAGGTCGTTTGTCTTTAGATAAAACTGTAGCCGATTACTTTCCAGAATTTGCAGATAGAATGGAATATGCAGATCAGATTACACTAAAACATTTAGTGCAACACAAAAGTGGTATTCCTAATTATTCTAATCATCCAGGTTATTGGAGTAATCCAACGAAAACGGATCAAGAAACAATGGAGTTAATCCTAGATCTACCTGCAAATTTTAAGCCCGGAGAAGATTATGAATATTGTAATACAAACTACTTATTAATCCGTTTACTAATTGAAAAAGAATTGGGATACAGTATTTTTCAATTTTTTACGGAAGAAATTCTAGCACCGTTGGACCTACACAATACATATGAAAATTTAAATGCGGTAAATATGGACGAAGTGATGAGTGGTTATCATGTAGGGTATGGAGAGGATTTAAAACTAGGAGAATGGGGTATGTTGGCAACTGCCCAAGATGTAGGGGGTTTTGTTCGTGCATTAAATGACGGCTCTGTTTTTAATGAAGGTGAACAGGAAATTTACGCTTCAATTTATGAATACAAGCATTCTGGTTGGGTACCGGGTTACCAAAGTTTTGCTGAATATCACAAAGATATTGATGCGGTAGTAGTTGAGTTTTACAATACTACCGACGACAAACTATATATGTGGAATGCGGCAGAAATTGTGAATTCTAGAATTTTAAAAATAATAAGTAAGTAATTGTAATAACCTCATCAAGCATTTAAAAAATGAATTCAATTTTACCCACTTTAAGATATTTAATGCTCTCAGCACTTTTTTTAAATGTCCTTGTTTCTTGCAATAACACTAAAAGTAACATTCAAACCAACAACACATTAATAGATTCTACATTTACATATAACAACTATCAAGCAACTACGAATGATAAAATTGTTTCAAGAGCGGACTATGCAGATAAACTATATGGTTTTTGGCTTGCACAATGTATTGCTAATTGGACTGGGCTGGTAACAGAAATGGATAAAATAGGAAATATTGGCGATGTTAAAACTGGTGATTTTTATACCCGAGAAAATTGGGGTAAACCAGATCAGCCAAGTATTTGGGGTGAGGGTGTTCCAAGTAATTTATCTGAAAATATTGATTTTGTATTTAGAGGAGAGGACGAAGTATGGGGCGCTGATGATGACACGGATATTGAGTATATGTATCAGCATTTATTATATACACATAGAACTGGATTGCTAACTGGTGAGCAAATAAAAGATGGATGGTTAAAACATATGCTAATAGAAGAAGAGAATTTTCTATGGGTTGCCAATCAAAAGGCTTTGGATCTGATGCAAAAAGGTCACGTCCCTCCAACTACAAGTGATCCAAAATTTACAACGGACTCAATCTACGACAACTATTATGAAATGATTGATGCCCAACTAACAACAGAAATTTTTGGATTTTATGCACCTGTAAGACCAGATTTCGCTTTAAAAATGGCAAAATTACCGATACAAACAACGGCAAGAAAAAATGCGCAATGGATTTCAGAATTTAATGTTATTATATATGCTTTAGCTTCTAGTTCATTAGAAAATAGAACTATGAAGGAACAAATCCATTGGATGGCCAACAGTGCACGCAAACATCTTCCTAACGATTCATATGCTGCAAAAATGTATGATTTTGTTAAACAATGTTACGACAAAGGTATGACTTGGGAAGAAGCCAGAGATGCTGTTTATATTCGATATCAAGTAAACCAAGAAGATGGATATAATATGACTTCAAAAAATATTTATTGTAACGGTTGTTTTGCTGGCGGAATTAATTTTGCGGCAAGTATTGTTAGTTTACTTTACGGTGAAGGTGACTTAAAAGAAACTATAAAAATTGGAACCCTAGCAGGATGGGATTCAGACAATCCAACCGCAACTTGGGGTGGTTTACTTGGCTTTATGTACGGTAAAGAAGGTGTTGAAGAAGCCTTTGGAAGAACATTTTCAGACAAGTTTAACATCCATAGAACAAGGCGAAACTTTCCAAACGGAGTCGATAACTTTAATAATATGGCTAAAACAGGTGTGTTTATCGTAGATCGTGTTGTACAAGATTATTTGGGTGGTGGAATAGATCTAGAAAAAGATGTATGGTACGTTCCAACGCAAACATCAGAATCAAATTCAACCAAATAGTAGTCAAAAATCCTATAAACACTAAAAAGAATTAATGACAACAAAGGCTTATTTTAATTGGAGTTCTGGTAAAGACGCCTCCATAGCGCTATATAAACTAATCCAACAACAAGAATTGCATATTGATTTATTAGTAACCACCATAAACAAACACTACAATAGAGTTTCCATGCACGGATTGCCTAAGGGGCTTTTAGAAGCACAGGCAAAATCTATTACCATTCCTCTACATTGTATTGAATTACCGGAAAATCCAGACATGGATACCTACAATGCAATTATGACAAAAGAAGTAACTGCCTTAAAAGAAATGGGATATGAAAATTGCGTATTTGGGGATATTTTTTTGGAAGACCTACGTAATTATAGAGAACAACAATTAAAAGGTATTCAGTGTCATTTCCCATTATGGAAAAAAGATACAACCGATTTATTGCAAGAATTTATTGATTTAGGGTTCAAAGCAATCATAGTTTGTTGTAGCGATTCTAAACTTGGAAAGGAATTTATTGGAAAAGAAATCGATAATTCATTTTTAGATACACTACCAAAAGATGTTGATCCGTGTGGAGAAAACGGAGAGTTTCATACGTTTTGTTACGATGGTCCAATTTTTAAACACCCTATTAAGTTTTCAAAAGGAGAAACAATCCTAAGGAAATACCCTGACCCTAAGGGTGGTAAATCTGTTGGATTCTGGTTTCAAGATTTAATTACGAATTAATTTAACAAAATTTTTATTATAAATATTTTGCCAGTATGCTCTTTCATCGTAATATTGCAATATATAAATGAAGTAAGATTATGGGATTAGCAAAAACAGAAATATTCAGTGACACTCAAAATGAGATTGCGGTGTTTGCAAAGGCATTTGGGCACCCGGCTCGTGTGGCAATTTTACAATACTTATTTAAAGCAAATACATGTATTTGTGGCGATTTGGTTGAGGAAATTGGATTGGCACAACCTACTATTTCACAGCACTTAAAAGAATTAAAAAATTTAGGTTTAATAAAAGGGAGTGTTGAAGGAACAAGTGTATGCTATTGCATAGATGCTGCACAATGGCGTAAAATGAAAGAAACTATGAATGTCTTTTTAGATCAAGACATTAACAGCGAAACTTGTTGTTAAAAAAATTTAAAATTATTAATCGTATTATTACAATAAAAGAGTATAAAAATGAAGTTATCAGAAATTAAATCAGTATTAGGTGGCTTAGAGCAAATTGCTTTTGAATTGCCAAACGGAGAATTAGTTCCCCGTCATTTTCATGTAACGGAAGTGGGTAAAATTACTAAAAACTTTATCGATTGCGGGGGCACTGTAAGAGATGAAGAAGTTATTAACTTTCAATTATGGAATGCCAATGATTATGACCACAGATTGCATCCAGAAAAATTAGTACATATTATAGAATTATCAGAAAAGGTATTGAATTTACCAGATGCAGAAATTGAAGTAGAATATCAAGGAGAAACCATCGGCAAATTCGGATTAGATTTTAACGGTTCAAACTTTCTACTTACAAATAAAGCAACGGATTGCTTGGCAAAAGACAATTGTGGAATTCCAACAGAAAAACCAAAATACAAACTCTCAGAATTACAAGCAGCCTCTTGTTGTGAACCAAGTTCAGGATGTTGCTAAAACTAAACAAAATAACAAATGAAATTATTTGAAAGAATCGATGCAGTTATCCAAGGATTGGATACTGCAACTGTTTCTAATGAAAGAAAAGAAATAGTACAACCACTAATTACTTTTATACAGGAAAAAGTGGCCGAACAAAAACCTATTAATATAAACTTTATCTGTACGCATAACTCGCGTAGAAGTCATTTATCTCAAGTATGGGCACAGGCTTTGGCTGGTTTTTATAAAGTGCCAAATGTTTCTTGTTATTCTGGTGGAACAGAAGCGACGGCCATGTTTCCAATGGCAGGAGAAACATTAAAAGTTTCTGGATTTGATATAACGAAATTATCTAACGAATCGAATCCAGTGTATAGCATTAAATATGCATCTAATGCACACCCTATCATCGGATTTTCTAAAAGGCACGATAACGAGTTTAATCCTCAAAGTGAGTTTGCAGCAATAATGACATGTTCGCAAGCAGATCAAGGATGTCCATTTATTCCTGGTGCAGAAAAGAGAATTCCGATTATGTTTGAAGATCCAAAGGCATTTGACAACACACCTCAACAAGCAGAAAAATATATGGAGCGCAGTATGCAGATTGCGACTGAATTAAAATATGTATTTTCACAAATCAAATTATAATCATGGCTGCAAAAAAGAAACTCGGATTTTTAGATAGTTACTTAACGCTTTGGATATTTATTGCAATGGCATTGGGTGTTGGAATTGGATATTTCTTCCCAAATTTCCCAGCGTATATTGATTCAATGAGCAGTGGCACAACCAACATTCCAATTGCTATTGGTTTAATTTTAATGATGTACCCACCTTTAGCAAAAGTGAATTATGCACTTTTACCAAAAGTTTTCAAAAACACTAAAATACTATCTATTTCTTTAATTCTAAACTGGATTATTGGCCCTGTTTTAATGTTTGTTCTTGCTATTCTTTTTTTACAAGACTATCCAGAATATATGGTAGGACTTATTTTAATAGGTCTTGCCCGTTGTATAGCCATGGTACTGGTATGGAATGACCTAGCCGAAGGAAGTAGTGAATACGGCGCCGGATTGGTTGCTTTGAACAGTATTTTTCAAGTTTTTGCGTATAGTTTTTACGCTTGGTTATTTATAACAGTGCTTCCACCCTATTTCGGTTTTGAAGGTGCCATTGTTGATATCTCAATTGCAACCATTGCAGAAAGTGTAGCCATTTACTTAGGTATCCCATTTTTAATGGGAATTTTAAGTAGGGTTGTTTTAGTAAAATGGAAAGGTGGAGAATGGTATATGAATAAATTCATTCCAACTATTTCTCCTATGACATTGATTGCCTTGTTATTTACAATAGTTGTTATGTTTTCTTTAAAAGGTGAATTGATTGTAGAGATCCCTATGGACGTAGTGATTATTGCTATTCCATTATTGATTTACTTTACGCTTATGTTTATCATTGGTTTCTTTGTAACAAAAGCAACTGGAGCGGAATATGACAAAACTACTTCGGTAGCATTTACAGCAGCTGGTAATAATTTTGAATTAGCAATTGCTGTTGCAATTGCCGTATTTGGTCTAAATTCTGGACAAGCTTTTGCCGGTGTTATAGGTCCTTTAGTAGAAGTTCCGGCTTTAATATTATTAGTAAAAGTATCCTTTTGGTTGCGAGACAAGTATTATAAATAGAATACATGAAATTTATTCTAGAAAATCAAGAAACCGAAAGGCTTCATTTTAGAAAAGTTGAAACGACGGATTTTCAAGATTGGTTACCTTTCTTTGAAAATCCGTTGTCTTTTCAGTATTGGGATGTCGAACTAGAACCTCCAAAAATTGAATGTGAAAAATGGTATACGAAACAGTTCTACCGATATAAAAACAACTTGGGAGGCATGAATGCTCTCATTGATAAAGAATCTAATCAACTTATAGGACATTGTGGATTGTTAATGCAATCTGTTGATGGAATTTCTGAATTAGAAATTGGCTATTCACTCTTACCTCAATTTTGGAATAAAGGATATGCCACAGAAGCTGCGATAAAATGCAAAGATTTTGCGTTTATAAATGACTTAACGTCCACTCTTATATCAATCATCAGTTTTAGTAACAAACCTTCTGCAGCCGTCGCTTTAAAAAATGGAATGTCCATTGAAAAACAATCGGTTTACAATAAAAACAACGTGCATATTTTTAGAATAACAAAAGAAGAATGGCTGAACTTAAGAACTGATTAAAATGGATATGAAAACTGTATTAATTAGAAATGCTTTCCCATTTGAGCATAAGGAAATTGGGAACTTATTGGTGCGTGCTTATTCTAATCTAGAGGGGTTTCCTGGAGTAGATGAAATTCCTGATTATTATAATTATCTTCAAAACATTGGATCAATTACTGTAAATGATTCTGTTGACTTAATCGTAGCGACAACCGATACTAATGAAATTATGGGTGCTGTTGTATTCTTTAAAACGATGAAGTTATATGGAACCGAAGGTATTGCACCTCAGCAAAAAAACGCATCAGGATTTCGATTGCTTGCCGTTGATCAAAAATACTCTGGACTAGGCATTGGTAAAAAACTTTGTTTTGAATGTATTGAAAGAACTAAAGAATTATTTCATGATGAACTAATTATACACTCCACCAAATTTATGCCTATTGCCAGAAAAATGTATACAAAAATGGGCTTTAAGCATTCAAAGGATTTGGACTTCACTAAAAATGAAGTTGAAGTTTTTGGATATAGATTGTATCTTTAACAATAAATTTAAATCGAGTTTTTCAAAAACAAACGATATAAATAACCTTTGAATGCGTAAACTTTCTCAAATATTACTTTTAACATTAATTGCATTCGCTTTTTACGCTTGCCCAAAACATTGGACTGAAGCAATTAAAAATGGAGAAATTGAACAAAAAGAATTCAATACTTCAATTGAGTTTGAAATTAAAAACGATTTAATCATTGTACCTGTTCAAATCGAAAACAACACCTATCATTTTTTACTGGATACTGGGGCACCTTTCAGTATCTCTAAAGAATTACAATCCAATTTCAATTTTAAAACGGTAAGTCAAGGTACCTTGAGAGATTCTGATAACAGCCAAATTTCTGTTGATTACGTGAGTATCCCAAAAATAAAATTAAACGAGGTAACCTTTTTAAAACAGGTTGCATTTGTTGGAGATTTTAATAAAAATCCAATTATAAAATGTTTGGGTATAGATGGAATTATAGGTTCTAATATGATGCGCTTTTGCAATTGGAAAATAGATTCGAAAAACAAAAAAATTCAAATTAGTAATGAGGAGTTTAAATTAAATAATCATGACTCTATTAAAATGAAATTTAAACCAAATAGGCAATACAGTATTAAAATTAATACCCATTTAGGAAAATCGAGAATAACGAATTTAACTTTAGACTATGGCTCTAACGGTGGACTTACAGTACCTCAAAAGATATACGACACCCTGAAAAACAGAACTATAATTAAGGAATCTTTATTGGAATATGGTGTAGCAAGTAGCGGACTTGGAGGGAAACTAAAAAATATCAATAGAAAATTTAGTCGTGTTGATTCTTTGGCTCTTGGCAACGTTATTTCAAATAATGTTCGGATAAAGACAGGGAAATCCGGTCTTTTAGGCACTGAAGTTTTATCTAAACATATTGTTGCTATAAACTGGAGTAGCCAAAGTTTGGCTTTTGAAAAATATCCTTATGAAATTGAGCAACCATTCAAAACCTTTGGACTTAAAATTGGAATTAAAAACAACAGTTATTTTGTAAGTGCAATTGTAAAAAATTCTCCTGCTGAAAAAGCAGGAATTGAACCAAATATGGAAGTCTTAAACTTCAATCATATTGATTTTTCTAATGCTAGTTACTGTGATTATATCTCTTATTTAGATACGAACAAAGTTGAAAAACTTCAATTAGTTTTAAAAGACAAATCCGGGGTTAATCAAGAATTTACTTTAGAGAAAGCGATCATGCTTCAATAACAAAAATAAAAAAATTGAGTTATGCTCCGCGCAGAATTGGTCTTGTTAAACATGTAGGCCCTCCTCCTCCTTTTACACTTATCTCTTTACCTTCATACTCGTAAACAGAACATCCGGCTTCTTCTAGCAATGCTTTTGTTTTTGGGTTTCCAGCAACCATTACACATTCTCTCGGAGCAATAGCCAATACATTGCACCCCATAGATTCAAACTCAGCATCGGGTACCTCTATTAATTGAAAGCCTCTATTTAACAATTCGTTTCTAAAATATATAGGCATTAAAGGAGAATACACTACCGCCAAATCCTTATCTACCGGACTTAAAATTGACATTAAATGAAATACATCTTCTTTACCTTTATAATGAGGTAATTCCGCCACAATTACTTCTACGCCATTTGGCTCAAGCAATGCTCTTAATTGACGAATTCCTTCCATATTTGTTCTATAAGTATGCCCTACGGCTAATGTATTTTTATCTAGCCAAGCAACATCTCCTCCTTCCAAAGTTCCTGGAGCAACAATTTCGCCCAAAACCTCTGTATTATTAGTAATAAAAGTGTCTTTTTGAGCCGATGGTTCTTCAATTCTACCGCCTTTACCCATATTACAAATTATCATTCCAAAATCAGTTGCTATGGATGCATCTCTACAATAAATAGAATCCATCTTAACTGATTTATTAAAAGGAAATGAATGCATTGTAATTTTCTTCTTTTCGAATATAGATTTGAACGTGTTATATTCTTTCAAAGATTCAATAAAATCAGGTTTACCTAAATAATTTAGTTCCTCCCATTGAGATTCTAATTGTTCCTCCGAAACAAATGCTGCCTTTACAGACTTTATATAAACGCTTTTTAACTTTAAATATTCAGAATGTTTTGTCTCCATACATGCTTACATTTTACTTTTATTCCATTTCATTAATAAATAAAACGGAATACTTAATAATAGTAGAATCAATCCATAAAAAACGACCTCAGAACCAGATCCGAAAATTGCCCATATAGTATAAGCAACACCAAGAAAGCCTAATAAAAAAGTCTTTAAAAAACTATTTGGAAACTTATTCTTTTCAATTAATACAATCACGTATGCAGCCGACACAAAAAGATAAGGAATAAGTGCGGTTAAAACAGTAAGGTTTACAACAAATGAAAACTGCTCTACAAGCCCATCACTCATCCCTAATAGCAAAATACCAGATGTGAGCAAACTGCCAATAATTAATCCTATAATTGGAACACCGTTTTTATTTTCTTTCTTAAATATTCTTGGAAACATATTATCTTTTGCGGCCGCCATAGGCAATTGTCCAACCATTAATGTCCAACCATTTAAACACCCTACTGCAGAAATAACCGCACCGAAAGCCACAAAATAACTACCATATTCACCTCCAATAATTTCTCCAGCCTCAGCAAATGGAGCAGCAGAATTACTTAATTCAGCAACAGGGATTAATCCAAATAATACCACCGTTCCCAAAATATAAACCAATGTGGTTATGATAGTTCCAATCATAGTTGCTCTTGGAACATTCCTTTCTGGATTACGAACATTTTCTGCAGGAATGGTAGCTGATTCAACTCCTAAAAAGGCGTACAATGTTAAGGCTGCAACAACAGGAAATGTTTCGAAATGACCATTACCAGTTAAGTTAAAATCTGGAAAGTTATCTAATCTAAAAAAGAAGGCTCCTACGATAATAATAAAGATCAATGGCAACAATTTTAATACAGTTGTAATAACCTGAATACGTCCAGATTCCTTTACTCCTTTTGAATTTATCCAAGTAAAAAACCATATAAAACCAAGAGCAACCGTAACAGAAAGAAACGGACTATCATTCAATATTGGAAAGAAAACGCTTAATCCGCCTATAATTGCAATTGCCAAACCTGCATTACTTACCCAAATAGAGATCCAATAACCCCATGCGACTAAAAAGCCTATAAAATCTCCAAAGCCCGCCTTGGAATACGTATAAGGACCTCCACTTTTATTTACTATAATAGTACTAAAATTACTAAATATTTTAGCCAGTATCAAAGCTCCTGCAGCAGTAAATAACCAGCCTAATAAACTTATACTCCCATATTTTGCTAAAGTTGCTGGCAATAAAAAAACACCAGCCCCTATCATATTTCCGACCACCAATGAAATACTGGTTATCAGTCCAATTTTTTTTCCGTTATCTGACATGTAAAAAGTTTAATTAAATTAATGTTACATTAGAGGGCAAGTTTTAAAGATACAATTTTATACTAGATGAAATATAATTTTAAAATTGACCCAGATATTAGAAAAGCAGAAACACTGCCTACTAAGTTTTACAAAAGTCAAGCAATATTTAATGAAGTTAAAGAACATGTATTTCTAAAATCATGGCAATGGATTGGAGATGAGAATTTAGTCCAACAACCTCAATCTATACATCCTTTTGTATTATTAGATGGTTTTTTAACGGAGCCTTTAGTATTAACTAAAGATAAAGAAAATCAACTTAGTTGTTTAACTAATGTTTGTACGCATAGAGGAAACCTAGTAGCATTGGACTCAGGTAAATCTAGAAAATTAAATTGCATGTACCATGGACGTCGATTTAACCTAAAGGGTGAATTTGAGTATATGCCTGAGTTTGAAAAAGCCGAAGATTTTCCGAGGCCCTGTGATAATTTACACCTATTTCCATTGCGCAAATGGGGGCCGTTTCTATTTGCCGGCTTGAATCCTTCTTTTGATTTTCAAGAAGTGATTGATAAAATGAAAGAGCGCATTGGCTTTCTACCTTTAAATGATTTTAAATTAGATTCTACTTTAAATAAAGACTTTTTAGTTCATGCCAATTGGGCTTTGTATTGCGATAATTATTTGGAAGGGTTTCATGTACCATTTGTGCATGAAGACTTAAATCAGGTTTTAGATTATGGCAATTACAAAACAGAAATTTACAAGCATTGTAATTTACAAATTGGCTACACCGATGACGCCACAGAAGTTTTTGATTTACCAAAAGGACATCCAGATTATGGCAAAAACGTAGGTGCTTATTACTATTGGGTATTTCCAAATATGATGTTCAACTTTTACCCTTGGGGTTTATCTATAAACATTGTTAAACCATTAGATCTAAACCGGACAAAGGTTTCATTTATATCCTATGTTTATGATCCAGATAAATTAGATAAAGGTGCAGGAAGTGGGTTAGAAAAAGTTGAGCGTGAAGACGAATTTGTTGTTGAGAATGTACAAAAAGGCATTAGATCATCCTTTTATAAAGCAGGTCGTTTTTCTCCAACACGAGAGCAAGGTGTACATCATTTTCATGTACTTTTGAGCAAATTTCTGAATCAATAATTACTATTTCAAATAAATGTCAAAATCCGTTGAATTAGGCCTAAAAGAGAATTGGCTTCAGTTTACCATTTTGGTAATTGTAAATGCTTTCGTTGGTGGAATGGTTGGTTTAGAACGCACAATTATTCCTGAATTTGCCGAATTAGAATTTGGAATAGCCTCTAAAACTGCAATTCTTTCATTTATAGTTGCTTTTGGTATTACCAAAGCCATTACCAATTATTTCACAGGAAAACTAGCCAATACATACGGCCGCAAAAACTTATTGGTTATTGGTTGGATATTTGCTTTACCAATTCCATTTATATTAATGAATGCTTCGTCGTGGAATTGGGTATTATTTGTCAACGTATTATTAGGGATAAATCAAGGGTTAACTTGGAGCAGCACTGTTGTAATGAAAATAGACTTGGTAGGTGAAAAGGACCGTGGATTGGCAATGGGTATCAACGAGTTTTCAGGCTATTTGGCAGTAGGGATCGTTGCTTTTCTAACAGGAATTGTAGCCAGCAAGTACGGAATAACACCCTACCCATTTTACATTGGAATTGGTCTTTCTTTTATTGGATTATTACTCTCTGCATTCTTTGTAAAAGACACTAGACACCATGTAAATAAAGAACAAAAAACAGAAAACAAAAATACGCTTAACAATGTTTTTATTGAAACTTCATTTATAAACAAAACCCTAAGTTCCATTACACAGGCAGGTATGGTAAACAATTTAAATGATGGTATGATATGGGGATTGTTGCCAATTCTGTTAATCACTTTAAGCTTTGATACCGAAAGTATTGGAATTATAGTAGCTACCTACCCAGCCGTTTGGGGCATTGGGCAATTATTCACCGGGAAAATGGCAGATATATATCCTAAAAAAACTTTATTGTTTTGGGGAATGATCTCACAGGGATTGGCTATAATACTCATCCCATACTTTACAGAATTCCACCAACTCATTTCAATTGGAGTAATTCTTGGATTTGGAACCGCTTTAGTTTACCCTACGTTTTTATCCGCCATTGCCGATGCTACAACACCGAATCAACGTGCAGAAAGTATTGGAGTTTTTAGATTATGGAGAGATTTGGGTTACGCTATAGGAGCCATCTTATCTGGTGTAATAGCCGACTTTTTCGGAATTGAGTATGCGATAATTTCTATTGGTGTATTAACCATAATGTCATCAGTGATCATTAAAATAAGGATGCCTAACTAAGTTTGTTTTTGTGAAAAATATAAATCCAAATGATTCGGGAAAATCTAAAATTAAAACTACTAATTAAAAATACTGCCAATACCAAGCCAATATACTTCTGTAAAAGAGACAACTCAAAAATTGCCGATAAAACCAAATAAAGCATTATAAGTTCAGCCACCACTAATCCATAGCACACATACATTGCTCCCGTAAAAAAACCAGTTTCTTTATTTAATTTATAGTTGCATTTTTTACACCTATCTTCCATCTTAGGTATTTTAAACAACATTAAATTTCCTTTAGAATGAAATACATTTTCGCTTTCACAACTAGGGCACTTTCCCTTAAACATAGATAATACAGAACTCATTTCTTAAAATTTATTTTGCAAAGATAATTCTAAGACAAATCAAACTCTATATATCATTGTCTCAATTATTTGTAAATTTCGGACATAAAACAAATACATGAGCGCTATCAACGTTTTAAACATTCATCAGTTCGGACAAGAAAAACATTCTTCCGATTTGTATAGTAATAGTTTCAGTGAACATCTTAAACGAAATGAAAACTTAATTAGGACCCCTCACAAACATGATTTTTACCTTTGTGTAGTCTTCACCAAAGGAACTGGTATACACGAAATAGATTTTAACTCATATAAAATAGAAGCAGGTAGTGTCTTTTTTCTAAAACCTGGTCAAACGCATTTCTGGAAATTCACGTCTTCACCAGAAGGTTACATTTTCTTCCATAGTCAAGAATTTTACAATTTATCCTTTTCGACTAAAGACTTAACTCAATTCCCCTTCTTCTATTCTTATAAAAGCACTCCTTCCTTACATTTAAAAACTTCGGAATTAAAAAAAATCGTACCTAAATTTAAAAACATAAACAATGAGTTTCATGAATCACTACCCTACAAGAATCAAAAAATTGCAAGCTTAATAAATACTACATATATAGATTTAGCACGGCATTACTCAATAGAAGCGTCTAATTTAGGTCTTATTTCACCTCATTATTTGTCAATATTCAGAGCACTTGAAAATAACATTGAATTATATTTTCATACAGAATATACTGCCAGTTTCTATGCCGAAAAACTTAACATTAGTGCCAAACATCTGAATAGAATTACTAGAGAAACAGTAAATAAAACAACGACGGAATTAATAACTGACCGGGTTATTCTAGAAGCGAAACGCCTTATTGTTCATTCGAACAATCAACTCTCTAAAATTGCTGAATTGGTTGGCTATGAAGATTATGCATACTTCTCAAAAGTTTTTAAGTCCAAAACTAAAAGGACTCCATCAGAATTTAGAAATGATTATCGAAACCTAAACTCTTAATTAAATTCTAATAAAATTAATATACCTAACAAAAAAGGTGACCTATAATAGGTCACCTTTTTATTTATATTTATTTCAAAAATATTTCTTATTCTTCAGTTTTAAAATTCTCCATTACTTTAGTACTAATTCCCATATTAGAGAATCCACCATCATGGAATAAATTCTGAAGTGTTACTTTCTTAGTTAAATCAGAAAATAATGAAATTGTATAATCTGCACATTCTAATGCTGACGCGTTTCCTAGCGGAGACATTTCTTCAGCATAATTTAAGAACGCATCAAATCCTTTTACACCACTACCCGCAGTGGTCATTGTTGGCGATTGTGAAATTGTATTTACACGTACTTTATGATCACGACCAAAGAAATAACCGAAACTACGTGCAATAGATTCTAAATAGGCTTTATTATCTGCCATATCATTATAATCTGGGAATACACGTTGTGCCGCCATATAAGTCAAGGCTACAACAGAACCCCATTCGTTCATTGCGTTTTTATTGTACAATACATTCATTACTTTATGAAAAGATACCGCAGAAACATCCCATCCTTTTGTAGTAAAATCATATTTTGGATCTGTGTAATGCTTTCCCTTACGAACATTTACAGACATTCCAATAGAGTGCAAAACAAAATCAATTTTACCTCCTAAAATCTCCATAGATTGCTCTACCAAATTGGTAATATCTTCCATAGAGGTAGCATCAGCAGGAATAATTTGAGATCCAGTTTTTTCAGCTAACTCATTAATTGCGCCCATACGCATTGCAATTGGCGCATTGGTTAATACAAACTCTGCCCCTTCTTCATGAGCACGTTCTGCAACTTTCCATGCAATAGATTCAGCATTTAAAGCTCCAAAAATAATTCCTTTTTTACCTTTTAATAAATTGTACATAGTATATGTGTTAGTATTAATGTAATTCTCAATTTTTGTGTTGCAAAGATACTAATTAGTTTAACAATTCCTTTGCATGTGATAAAGCAGAATTGGAGATATTCTTACCTCCTAACATTTCCGCAATTTCCAATACACGTTCGTCCTTTTCTAACTTTTTAAGTTGGGTACGAACTACACCATTATCTTCGGTTTTATACACTTTAAAATGTGTTACTCCCTTTGAAGCTATTTGTGGTAAATGCGTAATACTCATCACCTGCATATTCTCACTCATTTCTTGCATTAACACTCCCATTCTATGTGCTATCTCACCAGAAACCCCAGTGTCAATTTCATCAAAAATAATGGTTGGTAATTTTATATATTTTGATAACACCAATTTAACAGCTAGCATTATTCTAGACAACTCTCCACCCGAAGCCACTTTTTTCAACATTCCAAAACTTAATCCTTTATTTGCTGAAAATTGTAATTCTATATTGTCCTTACCATTAGCCAAAAAAGATGTACTACGTGATAATTCAATTTTAAATTTAGCATTCCCCATTCCAAGACCTACTAAAATAGATTCTAACTGCTTAGTCAATTTAGGAATTACCTTATTCCTTCTAGTGCTTAAAGAATCAGACAAGTTTTGTAATTTTAAAGTTGTGTCATTTAATTCAACTCTTTTATCAGCAATTCGTTTCGATGAATTCTCTACTACATCAACTTTATCAGACAAGGTCTCATGAATTACATGCAATGCTTCAATTGTGTCAACACCATGCTTTTTATAGAGATCATAGATCAGTTGTAAGCGGTCGTTCAATCGATCAATTTCAGTAGGATTAAAAACTACTTTCTCATTTTCATTCTCTATTTCGGCCGACACATCCTTCAATTCAATTTCCAAACTTTCAGCACGTGTATGCAAGGTCTCATATTCAGAAGAATAAGCCGCTAACTTTTGTAATTTAGACTTGAACAAATTGAGCATGTTTACCAATCCATACTCTTCATTATCAGATATTTGCTGCAACTCAGCCAAATTCTCTTTAATAGATTCTGAATTATTTAAAACAACAAGTTGATTTTCAACAAGTTCTTGCTCTCCAAACTTTAAATTCGCAGATTCAAGTTCATTGAACAAGTACAAATTGTACTCATACTGCTCTTTATCAACAGCCTGAGCCTCCAACAAATCACTCAACGTTTTAGATTGTTTTTTATACAAATCTAAACCTCTTTTATAATAATCTAACTGAGAGCGGTTGTCTGCCAATGCATCTAAAAGTTCAAACTGAAAATCGCTATTAGCAAGTTCTAAAGTTTGATGTTGCGAATGCACATCAATTAATCGTTCACTTAGTTTATTTAACACGCCTAAAGTTGTTGGCGTATCATTAATAAACGCTCTTGACTTTCCACTTGGTAAAATCTCACGTCTTATTATTGTATATTCTTCAAAATCTAAATCTTCGTCTTTAAACAACGATTCTAATTGATAATTTAAAATTCTAAACTCGGCCTCAACAACACATTTCTTATCCTTTTGCTTCAAAGTAGAAGAATCTGCTCTTTTACCCAAAACCAATCCTAAAGCACCTAATAAAATAGATTTACCCGCACCCGTTTCACCTGTAATTATTGAAAAACCATTATCAAAGGTTACGTGCAACTCATCAATTAGAGCATAATTTTTTATGGAAAGTGTGGTTAACAAATTTAAAGTTTAGTTAATGGAATTCCATTTAGATAAATTGGATGGTGAAATTCTAGTCAAATCATCTTTTAGCTGAGAAGTATCATATCTTGCTCCATCTGAATAAATTTCAACAATTTCATCTGACTTAGCGTCCATAAAAAAGCGAATTAGAATTGCATTGGCTCTTCTAGTATATACACCTTTAATAGACTGTATTGCTTCTTCAATATTTGCTTTTGCATTTGCTTGATCACTATGCATTAAATCCAACCCGTTTAAATGGTAAATATAAAGAGCCGATCTGTAACCGTCATATGTACCAGAAAGTATATCCGTTATTAGATTAAATCGATTGATTCCACTTGTTTTTCTGCTCCATCCGGTATACCCGCTTTGCTGCGCTTGGTTTACAACATTCTCAGCAGCATCATAGTATTCAGTACCTCCATTCATAGCAAAGGTATCTCCATCCATACCTAAGATTAAATACACATAATAGGCCATTATAGATACTAAATTAGAATCAAAACCATTCGGGTTGTATTGAAAGTTTTCGAACTCAGTATATCTAAAAGAAAAATCATTGTCCTTAAAATTTAATACCGGTGTTTGATAAGACGAACCATATATTGGACGTGAAGATTGTACTTGCAACGTCCCTTGAAATTCATTACTAGACGGTTGAGATGTAATGGTTAAAACAAAGGCGCAATCTATCTTTTCTTGTTGCTTAAACTTTTTATTTGTCCATTTTTTTTGATTTACAAACTCTGAAAGCGAACGCTCCATGGTTGTAAACACCTGCTTATTAGAACCAGGAACATTATCAGTATTGATTTCAAAAGTAGCACGAATTTCTTGAGCATTTCCTTGAAATGCAATTAATAGAACTAGGCAAAGTTTTATGAATTTATCCATCTATTCTCTCCAAAATTTCTTTAAATATATCTTTAGCTACTTCAGCCTTTGATTTTAGAGCAAATTCGGAAATTTTTTCGGATTTATCAATAATAGAGACTTTATTTGTACCTTTTTTAAATCCAGCACCTCTATCATTTAATGAATTTAGAACAATAAGATCTAAGTTTTTTCTTTTCAATTTCCCTTTGGCGTTCTCCAATTCATTATTGGTTTCTAAGGCAAACCCTACCAAATATTGGTTCGTTTTAATTTTTCCAAGCGAAGCTAAAATATCTTGAGTTTTTTCCAACTCAATACTCATTTGAGCATCATTCTTTTTAATTTTTATATCAGAAACATGTTTTGGCTTATAATCTGCCACTGCAGCCGAAGCTATGACAATAGAAGCATCATCAAAGTTTTTATGAGCAACCTCATACATTTCTTGAGCGCTAACAACATCTATCCTATTTACTAAACTATGATTAATTTGTTCATTAGATACTCCGGAAATCAAACTAACCTGAGCGCCTAAATTTGCAGCAACTTTCGCCAACTCAAAGCCCATTTTCCCGGAAGAATGATTTCCTATAAACCTAACCGGATCTATAGCTTCATAAGTTGGTCCGGCGGTAATAACAACTTTTTTACCATGTAATGGTAATTGCCCTAATATATCCTGCACAATAAAGCGAACAATACCTTCCGGCTCCGCCATTCTGCCTTCGCCAACAAGTCCACTTGCCAATTCTCCACTTTCAGCTGGAATACAAACATTTCCAAAACTTTCTAATTTATCAATACTCGTTTTTGTTGAAGGATGTTTGTACATATCCAAATCCATCGCTGGCGCAAAATACACTTTACATTTCGCAGATAAATAGGTTGCCAACAACAAATTATCACAAGTTCCATTTGCCATTTTAGACAGTGAATTTGCGGTTGCAGGCGCTATAAGCATTAAATCAGCCCAAAGGCCTAAATCAACATGGTTATTCCATAATTCATTCTCATCTTCTTTATCATAGAAAGTAGAATGAACTGGATTTTTAGAAAGGGTAGATAATGTAAGAGGTGTTACAAAATCCTTAGAAGCAGGTGTCATGACCACACGGACTTGAGCACCTGCTTTTATAAGTAGTCTAACTAAATGTGCAGTTTTATAAGCGGCAATTCCAGCAGTTACGCCAACAAGAATATTTTTTCCACTTAAAATCGACATTTAATTATTTTGATTCAGAATTTCTATGATATGTACGGCTCTCTAACCACTCTTCAACAGCAATCGCCGTTGGCTTTGGTAAACGCTCATAAAACCTAGAAACCTCGATTTGTTCTTTGTTTTCAAAAATTTCTTCTAAGCTATCGTTGTGTGTTGCAAACTCATCTAACTTGTCTACCAATTCCTTTTTAAGGTCTCCGTTTATTTGAGTCGCTCTTTTTGCCATTACAACAATTGCCTCATACAAGTTTTCAGTTGGTTGCTCAATTGCTTCTCTATCATAAGTGATAGTAGATAATGGTGCTTTTGAATTTTTATAATCCATGGTATTCTAATTTTCAAATGAAGCAGCTAATTCTTCATGCGCTGCTAATTCCTTATTTAAATCTTCTAATTTTTTATCCGTTTTCTCTAAAAATTCTGAGTTTGGATAACTCTTCACAAATTTTTCGTGATATTTCACAGCGTTTTTAATTCGCTCTTCCTTTTTTGTAAAATAACTATTCATTGCCAATTCATAACCAGCATCAAACTTCAAATACATCGCTTCCTCTCGGTATTTAGTACCTAAATAGTCTCCTATTAAATTATCAAATGCCGTAATAGCAGCTATATAATCTTCTATATGATGGTATTGCTTAGCTGTTTCAAATGCCTTTGTTTCCAATTTTAAACGCAATTCCTGTATAGTCATATTAGCATCTTCAATTCTCGAAGATTCTGGATACGTATTCATAAACAATTGCATGGCTTCTAAAGCTTCATACGTTGTGGTTTGGTCTAAACTATACACATTTGTATCTAAATAATAACTCTGCGCCGCTAAAAAAGCAGCTTCTTCTTGTTTTGTACTTTTCGGATAATTTTTAGAGAAACGATCAAAATGGTATGCGGCTAAACTATATTGCTTTGTTTTATAATAACAATCGCTAATCATAAACTGAATACGTTCCATTTGAGGTTTCCCCCTAAATCCTGGCACCACTTTTTCAAATAATTGAATAGCCTTATTATAGTTTTCGGCTTCATATAAATCTGAAGCCATTTTATATTGTTCTTCTATAGTTCCCTTATTCAACACTTTTTGATATTCACCACAAGAGATGAAGAACAAAGCGATCAAACAAATGACACCTATATTTTTGATTTTAGACATTCGGCAAAATTAATTAAATTTAATGGATTATTAAAAAGAATTTTAAACTCAATAATCCAACACAAAAATAAAAAAGGAATCCCCAAGTACATTGAGAACTCCTCATAATTATTTGTTAATACTATTTCGTTAGTAGGCTTTAATAAAGTCCTGAATTTTTTGTTGCAATTCAGTCGTTGCTTTTAACAATGGTAATCGAACTTCATCATTACAAATATCAAAATTCTTTAAGAGCGACTTAATTCCTGCAGGATTACCTTCTTCAAAAATTAAATCGATACTTTTCTCTAACTTCTGCTGTATTTCATATGCTGCTTTAGATTCACCTTTTAATCCGAATCGAATTAATTCGGAAAAATCTTTTGGTAACCCCTGTCCAATAACACTTATAACACCAGACCCTCCTGCCAATGTCATTGGCAAAGCAATCATATCATCACCAGATATCACTAAAAAATCTTTTGGCTTATTTGCAATAATTTCTTTTGCTTGCTCTAAATCTCCGGCCGCCTCTTTTATGGCTACGATATTTTTAAAATCATTCGCCAACCTCAAAACAGTAGATGGCTCCATATTCTGAGCAGTTCTTCCTGGCACATTATAGACAATTATAGGTAATGGACTCGCCTCAGAAATTGCTTTAAAATGTTGATAAATCCCTTCTTGAGTTGGCTTGTTGTAATATGGAGAAACCGATAAAATAGCCATATAACTAGACAAATCCATCGTCTTCAAGGTAGATACAATTGCCATGGTATTGTTCCCTCCTACTCCTAAAACCAATGGTAAACGACCTGCATTTACTTCAATTATTCTTGCCTTTACCTTCTCTTGCTCCTCTAAAGTCAATGTTGCAGGTTCACCAGTTGTTCCGAGTACAACTAAATAATCTACTCCTTCTTCTATTTGAA
The DNA here is from genome assembly GCA_001874265.1 of Bacteroidetes bacterium MedPE-SWsnd-G1. Lineage (GTDB taxonomy): Bacteria > Bacteroidota > Bacteroidia > Flavobacteriales > Flavobacteriaceae > Urechidicola. The sequence continues at coordinate 73,963 of MPDD01000009.1, forward strand.
AATTAACCAATCGTTCTAAAGCATCATAATCTACCGATTTATCATCGCTAAACGGTGTTACTAATGCTACTCCAGTCCCTATTAATTCTTGCATTATATTTTCTTTAAAATCCTTAAATACTTTTCTAATTCTATATTGAATAATTCCAATTCATTCTTTTCCACTTCAATTATTAAATCGAAAATCTTGCTATTAGCATTCCGAATCCCAACAGAAAAACTCCTATTCAACTGTGAAATTAAATTATTGACATAACTATTGTTGTTTGTAAAATTAATAATCAAATCAATGTTATTATCCAAATTTAATCCCGACATACTTCTCTTAAACTTACCAAATAATCCAAAATCTTTAGCACTAATTGCATTTTCAATTCCTTCAATATTTTTTCCTGAACAAAATGTGATCTTTCGAATATCAGCTTTATTAATTGAAAGTATTTCATTCAAATTGTTTAAATCCACATCGGTAAAGAACTCATCCACAAAAACCAAAACTGACTTGATTACTCGGTCGTTTACAATGTTATTTCTTTTATCCTCTTGAAGATACTTTTCAGTTCTTCTCTCAATATTCTTGAGTTTAAAACTCCGTAAAATCATGAACAAAAAATTGGACTACAAAAATAAATAAAAAGTCGCGGTAAACATTAAATAATAAACCAATTGTAATATAGTTAACAAATTTCGTCTAAATGTTAAATTGATTAGATATGAAACTTACGTTCTACTTTTTTTTAAGACTAATTATTGCGGTATTGTTATTACAAACTTTGTATTTCAAATTTAGCGCACATCCGGATAGTGTTTACATATTTACCAAAGTTGGAATGGAGCCCTATGGCAGAATCGGAATTGGTGTTTTAGAACTAATTTCAGCTTTATTGATTCTAAATAAAAACACCATATGGGTTGGCGCTTTATTGAGTTCAGGTATAATATCCGGAGCAGTATTAATGCATTTAACCGACCTAGGAATCGAAATAAATAATGATGGCGGAATGTTGTTCTACATAGCGCTATTACTGCTTTTGTTAAGCCTATTTGTAGTAATTAAGGAGCGGAAAAACATCCCGTTTTTAGGGTCTAAAATTTAACTTGCAATTAACATATTTTTTTTTATCTTTAACCACTTAAAAAAACAAAAGCAACTATGGGAAGACCACCTACACGACCGGCCAAATTAAGAGATGGATTTTATATCGAAGTTCGTAATAAAGGGGCAAAAACTGGTATTAAAATAAGAAGAGAAAACAGAACCGAAATGATGGAGGCTGTTTCTGAATATCGTCGTGTTAAAGAAATTATTATCCTTGGGGAATCTAAAAATGATAAATGGTTAGAAAAGCCAAAACAAGCAGTTTAATTCTCCGTAATTTATTTCTTAATTTAGTATTTCTTTTTCTAAGTTTCAACGCGCTTTCACAGTCCTTTGAATTTTCTAACAGTCACTTAGCACTGCATGTAAAAGATGTAAGCGTAAGTGCTGAATTTTATTCGAAAATTTTAAATATAAAAGAAATGGAAACTCCTGAAGGCATTCCATCCACTACAAGATGGTTTCAGTTAGCGGACCAATCTGAAATTCATTTAATTGAATCTAAAGAATTGGTTAAACTTCCTAAGGGAATTCATTTATCCATCGCTACAAATCAACTAAAAGAATTAATGAAGCATTTAAAAAGCTTTAATATTCATTTCGAAAATTGGTGGGGAGAAGCATCTGAGACCAATATGCGTGGAGATAATGTTGAGCAAATTTACTTTCAAGACCCAGATGGATATTGGATAGAAGTGAATGATGATGTGAAATAAGGAATCCTTTTTCTTCTAACTCCTTTCTTTTAAAATATTTATAACAGAAGTACAGATAAAGTATTGTGCTAAAATATAAGTAATCATAACCGAAATGGCCATAAGTTCGTTAGCACTGAAAAATTTATTAATTGCCAAAATACTATCTGAAACTATAAACAAAATTGCGCCTATTAGGAATTCCTTAGATGGCTTTGATTTTTCTAAATTATAGTTTAATAAAGCAGTAGTTCCAAACAAAGAAATCACCAAACCATACAATACCACTGGTACTAGCAATCCTCCTAGATTATCCTTTAACAAATAAATAAGGCCAGAAAACAATAAAAAGAAAGGAATTGCAGCCATCATTTTATCACTAAAAGAACTCTTTCTTATACTTCTTAATATTAAAGAAATGTAAAATAGATGAGACAAAAGAAATGCACCCAAGCCGAGCATAAAATTTAGTTCCGAATTGGAAATTAAAAGTACATCTCCCAAAAATGAAAAGAATAGAGCAATTAAATAGAGTTTTCTTTTCACAACAACACTACTCCAATAATAAAGGCCTATAAAAATTAAAATAAATGGTTTTGTTACATGACGAAGTGTATCGTTTTCAATTATAAATCCTGTTAAATGCAACAATGAAATAATTGTAAAAAGCAATAACCATACCTTGCTATGATACGATTTATTCACCACCTAATAATTTTAAGTAATCTGTTTCTGAAATAATGGAAACTCCTAAGCTTTCAGCTTTTACCAATTTACTCGGCCCCATGTTATCACCAGCAACTATAAAACTTGTTTTTTTAGATATGGAACTCGAAACTTTCCCACCATTATCTTCAATAGATTTTTTCAATTCATTTCTACTCATAACATGAAAAACACCAGAAACTACAATTGATTTCCCATTTAAAATATCCGTTTGTCCTTCTTCAGACTCTTTCGAAACCTCTAACTGCAACCCATACCTTTTTAATCGATCTACAATTAAAATATTTCCCAAATCATTCGAAAAATCAACAATACTTTGAGCTATCCTCTCGCCAATTTCATCAACCGCTACTAATTCGTCAAATGTCGCATTCATTAACTTTTCTATCGATTTAAAATGTTTTGCTACCTTTTTTGCAACAGTTTCACCAACAAATCTAATTCCTAACCCAAATAACACTTTTTCAAATGGAATATCTTTTGACTTATGGATTCCTTCAATCATATTCTCAGCCGATTTCTGAGCCATTCTTTCAAGTGGGATAATTTGCTCTATAGTCAAATCATATAGATCTGCGTAATTTTGGATTAACCGTTCTTTAAACAGTAATTCCACCGTTTCAGAACCAAGGCCATCTATATTTAAAGCTTTTCTACTAATAAAATGTTGAATTTTACCTGTTATCTGGGTTGGGCAGCCGAATTCATTTGGGCAATAATGTTTGGCATCACCTTCTTTACGAATCAATTCTGTTTGACAATCAGGACAATGAGTTGCATACATTGTAGGAACCGAATTCAACGGTCTTTTCCCCAAATCAACAGCAACAATTTTTGGGATGATTTCACCTCCTTTTTCTACGTATACCGTGTCGTTCTCTCTAATATCTAACTTTTCAATCTGATCTGCATTATGCAATGAGGCTCTTTTTACAATAGTTCCCGCTAGTTGAACTGGCTCCAAATTAGCCACGGGTGTAATTGCCCCCGTTCTACCAACTTGATACGTAATTTCATTTAACACCGTACTTTCTTGCTCCGCTTTGAATTTATAGGCAATTGCCCAACGTGGGGCCTTGGCTGTGTAACCTAATTCATCTTGCAAATGCAAATTATTTACTTTTACAACAATACCGTCTGTTTCATAGGGTAAATCGTGACGCTTAGCATCCCATTCGGTAATAAATTGAAAAACCTCATCAATAGATTTACAAAGCTGAATTGCTTTTGGAACCTTGAACCCCAATCCCCTTGCCGTTTCTAAAGCGTCAAAATGAGAATCTACTGGTAATCTATCGCCGACAATATGATATAACAAACAATCTAAAGGTCTTTTTGCTACCTCTGAACTATCTTGCAATTTTAAACTACCACTTGCCGTATTTCTAGGATTTCGATACATTTCTTCACCCGCTGCCTCTCTTTCCTCATTCATTTTCTGGAAACCATCTAAAGGCAGAATGATCTCACCTCTAATTTCGAAGAATTCAGAAAAACTACTATCTATAATTAGAGGTATCGATTTAATCGTTTTAATATTTGTAGTTACATTATCTCCCTGAAATCCATCACCCCGAGTTACGGCACTTTTTAGGACACCATTCTCATATGTCAAATTTATCGATGCTCCATCGTATTTCAACTCACATGTGTACTCTAATTCATTGACTCCTGTTATTTTTTGAATTCTTTTTTCCCAATCTAGTAAGTCTTCTTTCGAATAAGAATTGTCTAAAGAATACATTCGATTCTTATGTGTAACTGTTTCAAAATTTTTTGTCAGTCCTCCTCCTACCCTTTGTGTGGGAGAATTTGGATCTGTAAATTGAGGATTTTCATTCTCTAATTTTTCAAGTTCCTTCAACTTTAGATCAAATTCATAATCAGATAAAGTTGGGTTATCTAGCACATAATAATTATGATTATGCTCTCTTAATTCTGTGCGTAAATTCTCAATTATTAATTGTATGGCTTCAGACATTTTTGAAGAAATTAATTTCGATAAAATTACATTATTTACATTCAAATCAACTTAAAATAACCAATTATTCAATATTCCTTTGTAAGGAAACAACTGAAAATAAGACGTAAAGAAAAATCACTATATTGCGCGAAAATGCTAAACCCCTTAAGTTATGAATTCTAGGGCATTCCTAATTCTTTTTTTACTTACGTTTACGCCTATTTTGATGTTTTGCCAAGAAAGTATTCCTGCTACAGGAGGTGAAGCAACAGGCACAGGAACTGTTAGTTATTCCATTGGTCAAATATTCTACAAAAAATCAGATAATGGAAAATATTCCTCGTCGTTAGGTGTGCAACAGCCTTATGAAATTTATGAATTAGATATTCCCGGATTTGAAGATATCATTTTAGACCTTCTGGTATACCCAAACCCCACAATTGATGTTATACATTTAAAAACACCTCATTATTCTAAATTCGAGTTATCGTACTTGCTTCATGATATAAATGGAAAACAAATTAATTCAAATAAAATTAGTCAAAAAATTACGGAAATAAACTTAAAAGAATTATCCTCTGCTGTTTATTTCTTAAATATTTCAGAAATTAACGAAGGCCTTGTCAAATCCTTTCGAATAATAAAGAATTAATCCTATGAAAAAAATCTACTTTTTATTTTTCGCTTTTATAATTACATCCACAGCATTCTCTCAGGCTCCTAATAAAATGAGTTATCAGGCTGTTATTAGGGATGGCGCAAACGATTTAATTAAAGACACTAGCGTCGGTATACGGATTACAATTTTACAGGGCAGTGATTCTGGTTCAATTGTTTATACCGAAACGCACGTTAAAAACACGAATGCCAACGGATTAGTAACGTTAGAAATTGGAACAGGTACAACTCTAAATGAATTCAGTGCTATAGATTGGTCCGATGGTCCTTATTTTATAAGAAATGAAACAGATCCACTAGGTGGAGTTTCATATACAATTGTTGGCACTTCTGAGTTACTCAGTGTTCCTTATGCGTTATTTGCACTTAATGGAGGAGGTGCTGGCACTGATGGCGCCGATGGAAAATCTGCTTATGAAGTAGCCGTCGATGACGGATTCGTAGGTGATGAAACTGCATGGCTTGCTTCTCTGCAAGGTGCTGATGGTACAAATGGAACTGACGGGGCAACCGGACCTCAAGGACCACAAGGTAATCCTGGAACTGATGGAACAAACGGTACCGACGGGGCTGCTGGTGCACAGGGACCAATTGGTCCTGCTGGAACTGATGGAACTAATGGTGCTGATGGCGTAGATGGAAAATCTGCCTATGACGTCGCGGTAGATAATGGTTTCGTTGGTACGGAAGCGGATTGGCTTTTATCATTAGAAGGTGCAGATGGGACCGACGGT